>DAIMFR010000035.1:0-54650 GCA_036724445.1 Rubrivivax sp.
TCGAGCGGAATACCGGCTCGGCCAGGTCGCCGCCGACCGGGTCGTAGACCACGTCCGGGCCCTTGCCGCCGGTCAGCTCCTTCAGCGCGTCGCGCAGGTGTTGTGCGCCCCCAGGGCCGCCTTGCGGCGACCCGCCCCCCGCGGGGGCCAAGAAAGCTTGGGAGCGGCCCAGCGCTTCCTTGGGCGTCGCGTAGTTGATCGTCGCGTCGGCGCCGAGCGTGCGGCAGAACGCGCACTTCTCGTCGCTGGAGGCGGCGGCGATGACCTTGGCGCCCACCGCCTTGGCCACCTGGATGGCGGAGCTGCCGACGCCGCCGGCCGCGCCGAGCACGAGCACCGTCTCGCCGGCCTTCAGCGCCGCGCGGTCGACCAGCGCATGGTGCGTGGTGCCGTAGGTCAGCGCGAAGGCCGCCGCATCTTCGAGCGCGAAGCCCGGCGGCAGCTTCAGCACCGACTTCGCCGGCGCGATGCCGTGCGTGGCGAAGCCGCCGGTCGAACCCATCGCGGCGACGGCGTCGCCGACCTGGACTTGCGTGACGCCGTCGCCGGCGGCTTCGACGATGCCGGCGTATTCGGAACCGGGCACGAAAGGCAGCGGCGGCTTGAACTGGTACTTGCCCTGCACGGTCAGCGTGTCGGGGAAGTTCAGGCTCGCCGCGCGGATGGCGATGCGCACCTCGCCCGGCCCGGGGGTTGGCGTCGGCACCTCCTTCCAGACCAGGCCTTCGGGGCCGGACAGTGTTTCGCAGAACCAGGCTTGCATGGCGTCGCTCATCGGTGGAGGAAGGAGGCGGCAATGATAGGCGCGCGCCACGCGCGGCAGGCGCCGCGCATCCGGCTCCTACAATGGATCGATGCGCATCCTCATCGCCAACGACGACGGCTATCTTGCACCCGGACTCGCCGCACTGGTGCGTGCCTGCACCGGGCTCGGCGAGATCGACGTGGTCGCGCCGGAGCAGAACGCCAGCGGCACCTCGAATTCCCTGACGCTGAACCGCCCGCTGTCGGTGTTCGAGGCCGCCGGCGATGGCCCGCACCGCGTCAAGGTCATCAACGGCACGCCGTCGGACTGCGTGCACGTCGCGCTCACCGGCCTGCTGCCGCAGCGCCCCGACCTGGTGGTGTCGGGCATCAACAACGGCGCCAACATGGGCGACGACACGCTCTATTCGGGCACGGTCGCCGCGGCGATGGAAGGCTACCTGTTCGGCGTGCCGGCGATCGCCTTCTCGCAGGTGCTCAAGGGCTGGGGCGAGCTGCCGGCCGCGGCCGCGGCGGCGCGGCGCATCATCGAGCGCGTGCTCGCCGGCAGCCCCCCTGCGGGACCTTGGCTGCTGAACGTCAACATTCCCAACGCCGCCGAGGCCGCGCAGCTGCCGCTGCGCATCACGCGGCTCGGGCGCCGCCATGCGAGCCAGGCGGTGATCCGCCAGACCAGCCCGCGCGGCGATCCGATCTACTGGATCGGCCCGGCCGGCGATGCGCGCGATGCCGGCGAAGGCACCGACTTCCACGCCACGGCCAACGGCTGCATCTCGATCACGCCGCTGCAGGTGGACCTGACCGACCACGCGGGCTCGAGCCGTTGGTTGGGGCTGGCATGATCCGCCGGCGCGGCCGGGCGCAGCGATGGCCCTGAGCCCCAAGCCCGCGGCGCGCGGCGCGCGTTTCCCGGTGCCGCTGGAACACGGTGCACCCGGCGCGAAGCCCGCGGCCAGGCAGACGCTGCGCCCGCAGGCGCCGCTGCACCAGGCAGCGCGCGACGCCACGCAGCAGCACCGGCCCAGCGGGCTGGGCATGGACTCGGCGGCGGTGCGCCACGCGCTGGTGCAGCGCTTGAAGCGCGAACAGCACTGTCACGACGCGGTGTGCCGCGCCATGCTTGCCGTGCCGCGGCACCATTTCGTAGACAGCGCGCTGGCCACGCAGGCCTACGAGGACACCAGCCTGCCGATCGGGCTCGGCCAGACCATCTCCAAGCCTTCGGTGGTGGCGCGCATGCTGAGCCTGCTGCACGAGGGCTCGCAGGCGCGGCGCAGCGGGCAGCTGGGCCGCGTGCTCGAGATCGGCACCGGCTGCGGCTACCAGACGGCGCTGCTGGCGCAGATGGCCACGCGCGTGATCTCGGTCGAACGGCTGAAGCCGCTGTACGACAAGGCGCGCGCCAACCTCGGCGAGGCGCGCGCGGCGCAGGTGCGGCTGGTGTACGGCGACGGCCGCGCCGGCCACGCGCCGAACGCGCCTTACGACAGCATCATCGCCGCGGCCGGCGGCGACGAGCTGCCCGCCGCCTGGCTCGAGCAGCTGGCCGACGGCGGCCGGCTGGTCGCGCCGATGCAGGGGCAGCCGCGAGGCGGCCAGCTGTTGCTGGTGGTCGACCGGCACGGCGGCGAGCTGCGCCGCTCGGCGCACGAGGCCGTGCACTTCGTGCCTTTAAAATCCGGCATCGAATAAGGGGGAACGTTCAGGCATGCATCTGCGACCTGAAGGCAGGGCTTGGCGCGTCGTGGCGGCGATGATGCTGGTGGCGCTGGCCGGCTGCTCGGGCCCGGTGCGCAAGGCGCCGGTCGAAGACCGCCGCCCGGCGGTCAAGCCGGCAGTCGAGCCGACTGCTCCGGCGGCGCCGGACGCAAGCACCGACGCCGCGGCGAAGCCGCCGCCGGGCATCGAGAACGCGGGCAAGCCCGGCTACTACACGGTCAAGCCGGGCGACACGGTGTTGCGCATCTCGCTGGACCAGGGCCTGAACTGGCGCGACCTGGTGCGCTGGAACAACCTCGAGAACCCGAACCTGCTCGAAGTCGGGCAGGTGCTGCGCGTCGTGCCGCCCGGCATCGATGGCACCGCGGCAACCGCACGCGCCGTGCCCGGCACGCGCGTCGAAAGCCGGCCGCTCGATGCGCGCACCGCGGCCTCCGGCGCGGCAGCGGCGGGCAGCGGCACGGCGCCTTCGGTTGCGGCCCCGGCGCCGGTGGGCACGCCTGCACCGGCCGCAGCCGCGCCGCCGGCCGTCACGACGGCGGTGCCCGGCAATGCGGCGCCGCCGGCTGCCGCCGCGGCGGCGCCGCGCGATCCCGGCGAAGACGTGGTCTGGGCATGGCCGGCCGCAGGCGCGGTGGTCGCCGGTTTCGACGAAGGCCGCAACAAGGGGCTGACCATCACCGGCAAGGCCGGCGATCCGGTGTACGCCGCGGGCGACGGACGCGTGGTCTACGCCGGATCGTCGTTGCGCGGCTACGGCAACCTGGTCATCGTCAAGCACAACGACCTGTACCTGACCGCCTACGCGCACAACCAGGTGCTGCTGGTCAAGGACGACCAGGTCGTGCGCCGCGGCCAGAAGATCGCCGAGATGGGCTCGACCGACGCCGAGCGCGTGCAACTGCACTTCGAGATCCGGCGCCAGGGCAAGCCGGTCGATCCGGCGAAGCTGCTGCCGCCGCGCTGAGGCGGCGCCGCGCAGGCGCCGGCGGCGTCTGCATCCTGCGCGTTCTTGTTGAATCCCTGCGGGCTTTGCCGAAACGCTGCGCGTTTTCCTCAGGTGCGAGGGCGTTCTTTGGCCGCTAGCATCGCGCGTCGTTTTCGCCGCCCGATCTTCGCCCTCAGGATTCCAGTGAAGTGCAGTTCGTACAGCTGATCATCAGTGGTGCCGCGCAGGGCTGCATCTATGGCTTGATCGCACTGGGCTTCGTGCTCATCTACAAGGCCACCGAAACCATCACCTTCGCGCAGGGCGACCTGATGATGCTCGGCGCCTTCGCCGGGCTGGTGCTGATGACGATGCTCGGTTTTCCGTTCTGGCTCGCGGTGCCGAGCGCGATCGCCGCGATGGCCGCCTTCGGCGTGCTGGCCGAGCGCATCGTCATCCGCCCGGTGCTCGGGCAGCCGGTGTTCTCGATCGTCATGCTGACCATCGGCATCAGCTACATCCTGCGCGGCCTGGTCACGATGGTGCCGGTGATCGGCACCGAGACGCACACGCTGCCGGTGCCCTACAAGGACCTGACGCTGCGCCTGGGCGAACTGGTGCTGGCCTACGAGCAGCTGGTGGTCATCGGCGCCACGGCGGTGCTGTGCCTCGCGCTGTACGCGCTGTTCCGCTACAGCAAGATCGGCGTCGCGATGCAGGCCTCGTCGCAGAACCAGATCGCGGCCTACTACATGGGCATCCCGGTGCAGCGGCTCAACGGCCTGGTGTGGGGCCTGGCCGCGGCGGTGGCGGCGATCGCCGGGCTGCTGCTCGCGCCGATCACCTTCGTACATGCCAACATGGGCTACATCGGCCTGAAGGCCTTTCCGGCAGCCGTGGTCGGCGGCTTCAGCAGCCTGCCCGGCGCGATCGTCGGCGGCCTGGTCATCGGCATCGTCGAGAGCCTGTCGGGCTTCTATCTGCCCGAGGGCTTCAAGGACATCGCGCCGTACATCGTCGTGCTGCTGATGCTGATGATCAAGCCGAACGGACTGTTCGGCGAGAAGCTGCGCAAAAAAGTCTGACATGCGCTTCATCTTCAAGACCCGCTACGAGCAGGACATCGAGGTCGTCAAGCACGGCGGCCAGGCCTTCTGGTACGGCCTGCTCGGCCTGTTCCTGCTGGCGGCGCCGTGGCTGCTGTCCGAGTACATGCTGGCGCAGCTGGAGTTCGTGCTGATCTCCGCCACCGTCGGCCTCGGGCTGATGCTGCTGGCCGGCTTCACCGGCCAGTTCTCGATCGGCCATGCGGCTTTCCTCGGCGTCGGTGCCTACACGCAGGCGGTGCTGAGCAACGCCGGCTGGCCGTTCCCGCTGGCGCTGGCCTGCTCGGCGGGGTTGTCGGCGATCGTCGGCGTGGCCGTCGGCGTGCCGGCGCTGCGCGTCAAGGGCATCTATCTGGGCATCGCCACGCTGGCCTTCGGCTTCATCGTCGAGGAAGGCCTGGCGCGCTGGGAGTCGGTCACCGGCGGCAACGCCGGCATGCACGTCAAGTCGCCGTCGCTGTTCGGCTGGACGCTGGACAGCAGCATCGAGTTCTACTTCCTGTGCCTGGCGGTGGTGGTGCTGTCGACGCTGGCGATCCTGAACCTGCTGCGCTCGCCCACCGGCCGCGCCTTCGTCGCAATCCGCGATTCGGAGATCTCGGCGCAGAGCATGGGCATCCATCTGGCGCGCTACAAGACCATGTCCTTCGCGCTGTCCGCCGCGCTGGCCGGGCTGGGCGGCGCGCTGTATGCGCACAAGATCAAGTTCCTGTCGCCCGAGCAGTTCAGCATCGTGCAGTCGATCGACCTGCTGCTGATGATCGTCGTCGGCGGCCTCGGTTCGGTGCATGGCGTGTTCCTCGGCGCGATCTTCCTGATCACGATGCCGCAGCTGATCGCCATGGGCAAGGACTACCTGCCCGAGTCGGTCGGGCAGTCGCCGGGGCTGCAGGCGGTGATCTACGGCGTCGTGCTGGTGGCCTTCGTGATGTTCGAGCCGCACGGTCTGTACGGCCGCTGGCTGAAGATGCGCACCTACCTGCAGATGTTCCCGTTCTACCGCGCGGGCATGTTCCGGCGGCAGAAATCGTTCCAGAAGTCGGACCGGCTCAAATGAGCGGGCCCCTGCTCAGCGCCAAGAACCTGACCGTCGAGTTCGGCGGACTGGTGGCCGTCAATCAGGTCAGCTTCGACGTGCAGCGCGGCGAGGTCTTCACCATCATCGGGCCCAATGGCGCCGGCAAGACCACGGTGTTCAACCTGATCAGCCGCATCTACCAGCCCACCGCGGGCAGCATCCGCTACGACGGCGAGGACCTGGTGGCGCTGCCTGCCCACGCGGTGGCGGCGCTGGGCATCGCGCGCACCTTCCAGAACATCGAGCTGTTCGAGTTCGCCAGCGTGCTGCAGAACCTGCTGATCGGCACGCACACTCACCGCCGCACCAACCTGTGGCAGGACCTGCTGTTCAGCGGCGCGACGCGCCGCGCCGAGGTGCACGCGCGGCGCAAGGCCGAGGAGGTGATCGACTTCCTGAACCTGCAGCGCTACCGCGACCTGATGGTCGCGGGGCTGCCCTACGGCGTGCGCAAGGTGGTGGAACTGGCGCGTGCGCTGTGCGCCGAGCCCAGGCTGCTGCTGCTGGACGAGCCGTCGTCGGGGCTGAACGTCGAGGAGACCGACGACATGGCCTGGTGGATCCAGGACATCCAGCGTGAGCTCGGCGTCACCGTGCTGATGGTCGAGCACGACATGAGCCTGGTGTCCAAGGTGTCCGACCGCGTGCTGGCGATGAACCAGGGCGAGGTGCTGGCGCTGGGCGCGCCTGCAGAAGTGCAGGCGCACCCGGGCGTGATCGAAGCCTACCTGGGCAGCACCGACGACTTGAGCTCGTTGCGCAGGAGCGCTGCATGATCCATCGCTGGGCCGCCCCGAGATGGATCGCACCCCCTTGGGGGGGTGAGCCCGCGCCGAGCGAGCGCCTGCGCGCTCGCGAGCGGCTGGCGAACGCCCAGCGGCCTGCAAGCCGATGGGCCGGCGCCGCAGGCGCCTGGGGGGCACCATGACGGCCGCCGCCGTGCGCGACGACGGCGTCATCCTGACGCTGGCCAACGTCGAGAGCGCGTACGGGCCGATCAAGGCCATCCGCGGCGTCAGCCTGAAGGTGCGGCGCGGCGAGATCGTCACCGTGCTCGGCAGCAACGGCGCCGGCAAGAGCACGATCCTGAAGACCATCTCCGGCATCATCGATCCCAGCCGCGGCAGCGTCACGTTCAAGGGGCAGAACATCACCGCGCTCGACCCGTCGCTGATCGTGCGCATGGGCCTGAGCCACGTGCCCGAGGGGCGCGAGGTGTTTCCGCTGCTGTCGGTGCGCGACAACCTGCTGATGGGCGCGTACACGCGCATGGACCGCGACGCGGTGGCGCGCGACATCGAGATGGCCTACGCCTACTTCCCGATCCTGAAGGAGCGCGCGGCGCAGGACGCCGGCCTGCTGTCCGGCGGCCAGCAGCAGATGCTGGCCATCTCGCGCGCGCTGATGGCCGCGCCCGAGCTGATGCTGCTCGACGAACCCAGCCTCGGCCTGTCGCCGAAGCTGACGCGCGAGATCTTCGAGATCGTCGTGCGCATCAACCGCGAACGCGGCACGACCATGCTGCTGGTCGAGCAGAACGCCAACATGGCGCTCAACGCCGCCGACCACGGCTACGTGCTCGAGACCGGCCGCATCGTCATGGACGACAGCTGCGCGGTGCTGCGCGAGAAGGAGGACATCAAGGAGTTCTATCTGGGCAAGAAGGAATCCGGCGTGCGCGGCGAGCGCCGCTGGAAGAAGAAGAAGACCTGGCGATGAGCAACCTGTGGGATCTCGACCACCTGAAGCCGCGCCTTGATATCGTGGTGCCGGGCGAGACCGTGTCGGCGATGTTCTGGCACGCCGCGGCGCTGCGCGCCGGCAGGATCCTGATGCGCCAGAAGGAACTCGGCATCTGGCGCGAGTGGACCTGGGCTCAGGTGGCCGAAGCGGTGCGCGAGATCGGCAATGGTCTGCTCAGCCTCGGCTTCGAGCCGGGCGACTGCGCGTCGATCCAGGCGAACACGATGGTGGAGTGGGTGTTTGCGGACCTGGCCATCCTCAGCGCCGGCGGCGTGTGCAACGGTATCTACCCGACCGACTCGGCGCCGCAGGTGCAGTACCTGTGCGCGGACTCGCGCACGCGCTGCCTCTTTGTCGAGGACGACGAGCAGCTCGACAAGGCGCTCGAAGTGCGCGCGCAGCTGCCGCTGCTGAAGAAGGTCATCGTCTTCGACCCCGAGGGCCTGCGTGACTTCCGCGACCCGGACGTGATCGACCTGGCGGCGCTGCGCGAGCTCGGACGCATCCATGCCAAGGCGCATCCGAGGCAGCTCGACGAGCGCGTTGCCGGTTGCCGGCCGCAGGATCTGGCGATCCTGGTCTACACCTCGGGAACCACGGGCCGGCCAAAGGGCGCGATGCACTCTCATGGCGGCTTGATCTACACGATGCAGGGGCTGAACCGCCTTGTCTCGCAGGACGAGACCGACGAGCGCATGTGCTTCCTGCCGCTGTGCCACATCGCCGAGCGCATGGGCGGCGAGTACTTCGCGCTGTACACCGGCACCGTGCTGAACTTCGTCGAGAACCCGGACACGGTGCCGGAGAACGTGCGCGAGATCGCTCCGACGGTGTTCACCGCGGTGCCGCGGGTGTGGGAGAAGTTCTATTCGGCGGTGACGATCGCGATCCGCGAGTCCGGCAAGCTGCAGCAGTGGGCCTATGCATGGAGCATCGGCGTGGGCAGCCGCGTCGCCGCACTCGTGCTCGAACACAAGCCGGTCAGCGCGCTGCTGAAACTCGAGTTCACGCTGGCGCGCTGGCTGACGCTGAACAACGTACGCAAGATGATCGGCATCCACCGCGCGCGTTTCCTGGTCACCGGCGCGGCACCGATCTCGGCCGACCTGGTCAAGTGGTATCTGGCGCTGGGCGTGCCGATGGGCGAAGTTTGGGGCCTGACGGAGACCTGCGGCGCCTCGACCTACACGCCGCCGGGAAGGATCAAGCCAGGCATGATCGGCCCGGCCTGCCCCTACAACGAGGTGAAGATCGACGCCGACACCGGCGAACTCCTGGTGCGCGGCAAGAACGTCTTCATGGGCTACCTGAACCTGCCCGATAAGACGGCCGAGACGATCGACCCGGGCGGCTGGGTGCACACCGGAGACGTCGGCGCGATCGACGACGAGGGCTACTTCAAGATCACCGACCGGATGAAGGACATCATCATCACGGCCGGCGGCAAGAACATCACGCCCAGCGAGCTGGAAAACGACCTGAAGTTCTCGCCCTACATCACCGACGCGGTGGTCATCGGCGACAAGCGGCCGTACCTGGTGGTGATCGTGATGATCGACCAGGAGAACGTCGAGAAATTCGCGCAGGACCGCGACATCCCTTTCAGCAACTACGCCAGCCTGACGCAGGCCAGGGAAGTGCAGGAGCTGATCTGGAGCGAGGTCGAGCGCGTCAACAAGAAGTTCGCGCGCGTCGAGCAGATCAAGAAGTTCTACCTGCTGCAGAACCAGCTGACGGCCGAGGACGATGAACTGACGCCGACGATGAAGCTCAAACGCAAGCTGGTCGAGAAGAAGTACGCCCAGGCCATCGAGGCCATGTACCGTTGATCCCACCCATCGAAGGAGACCGATGATGAAACCACTGTTCACCGCCGCCGCCGCGGCGTTCGCGATGCTGGCCGGCGGCGCCCAGGCCCAGCAGCAGGGCGTCAGCAAGGACGAGATCCTGATCGGCACCATCCAGGACCTGTCGGGGCCGCTGGCCCCCTTCGGCAAGTCGGTGCGCCAGGGCATGCTGCTGCGCATCGACGAGATCAACGAGCAGGGCGGCATCCACGGCCGCAAGCTCAAGCTGGTGTCCGAGGACAGCGGCTACGACCCGAAGCGCGCGGTGCTGGCCGCGCAGAAGCTGGTCAACCAGGACAAGATCTTCATCATGGCCGGCCACATCGGCACCGCGCAGAACAACGCGGCGATGCCGGTCCAGTTCGAAAAGAACATCATCAACTTCTTCCCGGTGACCGCGGCGCGCGAGATGTACGAGCCGCTGAACCGGCTGAAGTACTCGTTTGCCGTGACCTACTACGACCAGATACGCACCTGGCTGCCGAAGATGGTCAAGGACAAGGGCGCGAAGAAGGTCTGCACCATCTACCAGGACGACGAATTCGGCCTCGAGGTGATGCGCGGCGCCGAGGCCGGCCTGAAGACCCTCAACATGGAACTGGCCGAGAAGACCTCGTTCAAGCGCGGCGCCACCGACTTTTCGTCGCAGGTGGCGCGCATGAAGGGCGCGGGCTGCGACATGGTGGTGCTGGGCACGATCATCCGCGAGACCATCGGCACGATCGGCGAATCGCGCAAGACGGGCTTCAACCCGACCTTCGTCGGCAGCAGCGCCGCCTATACCGAGCTGATCCACAAGCTGGGCGGTCCGGCGATGAACGGCCTGTATGCGGCGATGGGCCCGCAGGTGCCCTACCTGGACGAGGCCTCGCAGCCGCTGCGCTTCTGGGCCACCAAGTTCAAGACCAAGTTCAACGAGGATCCGACGGTGTTCTCGGCCTACGGCTACGCGATCATCGACGCCTTCGCGCAGGCGGCGACCAAGGCGGGGCCGAACCTGAACACCGACAGTTTCATCAAGGCGATGGACACGATGAACTCCCCGACCGACATTTTCGGCAACCCGCCGATGAGCTTCAGCGCCACCAAGCGCCTGGGCAGCGATGCGTCGCGGCTGTCGCAGATCACCGACGGCAAGTGGAAGGTGGTGGCGGACTACGTGCACCCCTGACCGGCCCTGCGGGCTCGACCCGGCCGCCTGCGGGCGGCCTTTTTCATGGTGCCTCGGATAATCCCGCCCATGGCACAGGACGAATGGCTGGAGGTCGAATCGTTGGATCTCGAGGCGCGGGGCGTGGCGCGCCGCGCCGACGGCAAGGTGGTGTTCATCGACGGCGCGCTGCCTGGTGAAGTGGTCACCTGCAGCACCGGCCGCAGCAAGAACAACTGGGAGCAGGGCACGATGACGGCGTTGCGGCGCGAGAGCGCGCAGCGCGTGCGCCCGGCCTGCCCGCACTTCGGCCTGCATGCCGGCGCCTGCGGCGGCTGCAAGATGCAGCACCTGCACCCGGCGGCGCAGGTGGCAGTCAAGCAGCGCGTGCTCGAGGACAGCCTGTGGCACCTGGGCAAGGTGAAGGCCGAGCAGCTGCTGCGGCCGATCGAAGGCCCGGCCTGGGGCTACCGGCAGCGCGCGCGGCTGTCGGTGCGCCACGTCGCGAAGAAGGGTACGGTGCTGGTGGGCTTCCACGAGCGCAAGTCGCGCTACGTGGCCGACATGGTGGTCTGCCCGGTGCTGCCGCCCGCGGTCAGTGCGCTGCTGCCGGCGTTGCGCGAGCTGATCGGCGCGATGGACCAGCGCGACCGGCTGCCGCAGATCGAGCTGGCGGCAGGTGACGAGGTCACGGCGCTGGTGCTGCGCCACCTGGAGCCGCTGGGCGAGCCCGACCTGCAGCGGCTGCGCGACTTCGGCCAGCGCCACGGCGTGCAGTGGTGGCTGCAGCCCAAGGGCCCGGACAGCGTGCACCGGCTCGACGAGCTGCCGGGCGAGCTGGCGTATGCGCTGCCGGAGTTCGGCATCCGGCTGCCGTTCAAGCCCACCGATTTCACCCAGGTCAACGGCGCGATCAACCGCGTGCTGGTGGAGCGCGCGCTGCAGCTGCTGCAGGTGCGGCCCGACGAGCGGGTGATCGACTGGTTCTGCGGCCTGGGCAACTTCAGCCTGCCGCTGGCCACGCGCGCCGCACAGGTGCTGGGCATCGAAGGCAGCGCTGTGCTGGTGCAGCGTGCCGGCGAAAACGCGCTGCGCAACGGCCTGGCGCACAAGGTGCGCTTCGAGGCGCGCGACCTGTTCAGCATCGATGCGGCCGGCCTGGCGGCGCAGGGCCTGGCGCAGTGCTGGCTGGTCGATCCGCCGCGCGAGGGCGCGTTTGCACTGGCCAAGGCGCTGGCCGAGCTGCATGCGCAGCCGCAAGCGGGCTGCCCGCCGCCGCGGCGCATCGTCTACGTCAGCTGCAATCCGGCCACGCTGGCGCGCGACGCCGGGCTGCTGGTGCACCAGGCCGGCTACCGCTGCACGCACGCGGGCGTGGTCAACATGTTCCCGCACACGGCGCACGTGGAGAGCATGGCGGTCTTCAACCAGGCCTGAAAACACGACAGGGCCCGAAGGCCCTGTCTGGAAGTGCGGCGCAGCCGCGCGCTCAGTCGCTCTGGCCGCCGAAGATGCCGAGCAGTGCCAGCAGGCTCTGGAACACGTTATACAGGCTCAGGTACACGCCCAGCGTGGCGGTGATGTAGTTGGTCTCATGGCCGTCGCGCACGCGCTTCAGGTCGACCAGGATGAAGGCCGAGAAGATGCCGATGGCCAGCACCATCAGCGTGATCATCAGCGCGCTCGACTGGATGAAGAAGTTGGCGAGCATCGCCACCAGCAGCATCACTGCGCCGATGAACAGGAACTTGCCCATCGACGACAGGTCGCGCTTGATGATCGTCGACACCGAGGCCATGCCGAGGAAGATCGCGCCGGTGCCGGCGAAGGCGACCATGATCAGGCTGGCGCCGTTGGACAGGCCGAGCACCGCGCCGATCAGCCGCGACAGCATCAGGCCCATGAAGAAGGTGAAGCCCAGCAGCACCGGCACGCCGGCCGCGGAGTTCTTGGTCTTCTCGACGGCGAACATCAGGCCGAAGGCGCCGGCCAGGAACACGACCAGGCTGACGCCGGGCGTCATCGCCGCGGCCAGGCCGGTGGACACGCCGATCCAGGCGCCGAGCACGGTCGGCACCATCGACAGCGCCAGCAGCCAGTAGGTATTGCGCAGGACGCGGTTGCGCTGCTCGGTCAGCGAGCCGGAGCCGACGTAACCAGGAGCGGTTTGCAGGCTGGGGTTCATGTGATCGATCTCCAGAACAAGGGTTGAAAACAGCAGGTGGACCCGCGGCGGGCATTCTAGTTCCCCAACGGATCGATTTCGCCCTCGGTGAGGTCTTGCGCCCCGGATGCGAGCCCGCCGAGCCCGGGTGCGACGCCGGTATGCGCCGGTCGGACGCCGGTCGGGTGAGGGTCAGCGGCTACAATCGAGGCGTCATTCTGCTGAACCAGCAGCCTGCTCGACCCCCTTGACCGCTGCCGTCTGCAGGCCCTTTCAGGGCGGCAGGAGGTCGTGCTGAGCCTGCGAAACCGGAGCCGACCTCTTGCTTCCCGACTTGCCTCCCGCGTTGCTCGTCCTGGCCGACGGCACTGCCTTTCTTGGCCATGCCGTGGGCGCGCCTGGACATACCGTCGGCGAGGTGGTGTTCAACACCGCGCTGACCGGTTATCAGGAGATCCTCACCGACCCCAGCTATTGCCGTCAGATCGTCACGCTGACCTTTCCGCACATCGGCATCTGCGGGGTCAACGACGAGGACGTGGAGTCCGGCAGAGTGCAGGCCGCCGGTCTGGTGATCCGCGACCTGCCGCAGCGCGCGTCGAACTTCCGGCGCACCGGCGACCTGGGCGCATATCTGCAGTCCGCAGGGCTGGTGGCCATCGCCGGCATCGATACGCGCCGGCTGACGCGCGCGTTGCGCACCGGCGGCGTCCAGAACGGCTGCATCGAGGCTTTCGAGCCTGGTGTCGCGATCGGGCCCGAGCACATCGCGCGTGCGCTCGAGCGGGCCCGGGCAGCGCCGCCGATGGACGGCCTGGACCTGGCGCGGGTGGTGTCGACGGACCAAGCCCACGAGTGGACGCAGACCGAGTGGACGCTCGGCAGCGGCTTTGGCGAACAGAGCTCGCCGCGCCGGCACGTGGTCGCCTATGACTTCGGCATCAAGCGCAACATCCTGCGCATCCTGGCCAACCACGGCTGTCGCGTCACCGTGGTGCCGGCGCAGACCTCGGCAGCGGACGCCCTGGCGCTCAGGCCCGACGGCATCTTCCTGTCCAACGGCCCTGGCGATCCGCAGGCCTGCGGCTACGCGATCGAGGCCGCGCGCAGCCTGGTCGACTCCGGCATCCCGACCTTCGGCATCTGCCTCGGGCACCAGATCCTGGCGCTGGCCAGCGGCGCGCGGACCTTCAAGATGAAGTTCGGCCATCACGGAGCGAACCATCCGGTCAAGGACCTGGACGACGGCCGCGTCTCGATCACCAGCCAGAACCACGGCTTCGCGGTCGACCAGGCGACCCTGCCCGCCACACTGCGTGCCACCCATGTGTCGCTGTTCGACGGCACGCTGCAGGGTCTGCAGCGCAGCGACCGGCCGGCCTTCTCCTTCCAGGGGCATCCCGAAGCCCTGCCGGGTCCGAGCGACATCGGCTATCTGTTCGACCGCTTCATTGCGCTGATCGAGAAACACCATGCCCAAGCGCAGTGACCTGAAGACGATCCTCATCATCGGCGCGGGCCCGATCGTCATCGGCCAGGCCTGCGAGTTCGACTACTCGGGCGCGCAGGCCTGCAAGGCGCTGCGCGAGGAGGGCTATCGCGTCGTGCTGGTCAACAGCAACCCGGCGACGATCATGACCGACCCCGGCATGGCCGATGCCACCTACATCGAGCCGATCACCTGGCCGGTGGTCGAGAAGATCATCGCCAGGGAGCAGCCGCGCTCGGGCAAGATGGCGCTGCTGCCGACGATGGGCGGCCAGACGGCGCTGAACTGCGCGCTCGACCTGCACCGCCACGGCGTGCTGGCCAAGTACGGCGTCGAGATGATCGGCGCCAACCAGCACGCCATCGAGAAGGCCGAGGATCGGCTCAAGTTCAAGGAGGCCATGACCTCGATCGGGCTGAGTTCGGCGCGCAGCGGCATCGCGCACTCGCTGGACGAGGCGCTGGCGGTGCAGCGGCGCATTGCCGAGCAGACCTGCGGCACCGGCTTTCCGGTGGTGATCCGCCCCAGCTTCACGCTCGGCGGCACCGGCGGCGGCATCGCCTACAACCCCGAAGAATTCGAGGAAATCTGCAAGCGCGGGCTGGACCTGTCGCCGACCAACGAACTGCTGATCGAGGAGAGCCTGATCGGCTGGAAAGAGTTCGAGATGGAGGTGGTGCGCGACAGCAAGGACAACTGCATCATCGTCTGCTCGATCGAGAACCTCGACCCGATGGGCATTCACACCGGCGACTCGATCACCGTCGCGCCGGCGCTGACGCTGACCGACAAGGAATACCAGCTGATGCGCAACGCGTCGATCGCGATCCTGCGCGAGATCGGCGTCGACACCGGCGGATCGAACGTGCAGTTCGCGATCGACCCGCGCGACGGCCGCATGGTGGTCATCGAGATGAACCCGCGCGTCAGCCGCTCTTCGGCGCTGGCGTCCAAGGCCACCGGCTTCCCGATCGCCAAGGTCGCGGCCAAGCTGGCGGTGGGCTACGCGCTGGACGAGCTGCGCAACGACATCACCGGCGGCGCCACGCCGGCCAGCTTCGAGCCGAGCATCGACTACGTGGTCACCAAGGTGCCGCGCTTCGCTTTCGAGAAGTTCCGCGAGGCCGACCCGCACCTGGGCACGCAGATGAAGTCGGTGGGCGAGGTGATGGCCATCGGCCGCACTTTCCAGGAAAGCCTGCAGAAGGCGCTGCGCGGGCTGGAGACCGGCATCGACGGGCTGAACGAACGCAGCACCGACCGCGACGAAATCATCGAGGAGATCGGCGAGGCCGGGCCCGAGCGCATCCTGTACGTGGCCGACGCCTTCCGCATCGGCATGAGCCTGGACGAGATCTTCGAAGAGACGGCGATCGATCCGTGGTTCCTGGCGCAGATCGGGGAGATCGTCGCCGCCGAGCAGCAGCTCGCCGGGCGCGCTCTCGAATCGCTGTCCGCGGCCGAGTTGCGCTTCCTGAAGCACAACGGCTTCTCCGACCGGCGTCTGGCCGCGCTGCTGGGCAGCAACCAGCACGAGCTGCGCAAGCGCCGCCACGCGTTGGGTGTGCGCCCGGTCTACAAGCGGGTGGATACCTGCGCGGCCGAGTTCTCCACGCCCACGGCCTACATGTATTCCACCTACGAAGAGGAGTGCGAGGCCGAGCCGACTGCGCGCAAGAAGATCATGGTGCTGGGCGGCGGGCCGAACCGCATCGGCCAGGGCATCGAGTTCGACTACTGCTGCGTGCACGCCGCGCTGGCGATGCGCGAGGACGGCTATGAGACCATCATGGTCAACTGCAATCCGGAGACGGTGTCCACCGACTACGACACCAGCGACCGCCTGTACTTCGAGCCGGTGACGCTGGAGGACGTGCTGGAGATCGTCGCGGTCGAGAAGCCGGCCGGCGTGATCGTGCAGTACGGCGGCCAGACGCCGCTGAAGCTGGCGCTGGATCTGGAAGCCAACGGCGTGCCGATCATCGGCACCACGCCGGACAGCATCGACATCGCCGAGGACCGCGAGCGCTTCCAGCAGCTGCTGCACCAGCTCGGACTGAAGCAGCCGCCGAACCGCACCGCGCGCACCGAGGAGGCGGCGCTGGAGCTGGCGCAGCAGATCGGCTACCCGCTGGTGGTGCGCCCGAGCTACGTGCTCGGCGGCCGCGCGATGGAGATCGTGCATGGCGACAAGGACCTGCAGCGCTACATGCGCGAGGCGGTCAAGGTGTCGGAGAAGTCGCCGGTGCTGCTCGACCGCTTCCTCGACGACGCCATCGAAGTCGATGTCGACTGCATCAGCGACGGCCGCCACGTGATGATCGGCGGCATCATGGAGCACATCGAGCAGGCGGGCGTGCATTCCGGCGACTCGGCCTGCTCGCTGCCGCCGTATTCGCTGAGCCCCGCGATGCAGGACGAGCTGCGCCGTCAGACGGTGCTGATGGCCCAGGCGCTGAAGGTGGTCGGGCTGATGAACGTGCAGTTCGCGATCCAGGGCGAAGGGGCAGACGCCACCGTCTACGTGCTGGAAGTGAATCCGCGCGCCTCGCGCACCGTGCCCTTCGTCAGCAAGGCCACCGGCCAGCCGCTGGCGAAGATCGCCGCGCGCTGCATGGCCGGCCAGCGCTTGAGCGACCAGCGCGGCGCCGACGGGCGCGAGCCGCACGAATTGCAGCCGCCGTATTTCAGCGTCAAGGAAGCGGTGTTCCCGTTCAACAAGTTTCCCGGCGTCGATCCGATCCTCGGGCCGGAGATGCGCTCCACCGGCGAAGTCATGGGCGTGGGTGCCACCTTCGCCGAGGCCATGCTGAAGAGCCAACTCGGCGCCGGCTCGCGCCTGCCCGACAAGGGCACGGCGGTGATCACCGTGAAGAACGCCGACAAGGCGCGTGCCGTCAAGGTGGCCGGCGACCTGGTCGGCCTGGGCTTCCAGGTGGTGGCGACCAAGGGCACGGCGGCAGCCATCGCCGAAGCCGGCCTGCCGGTGCGCATCGTCAACAAGCTCAAGGACGGGCGTCCGCACATCGTCGACATGCTCAAGGCCGGCGAGATCCAGCTGGTGTTCAGCACGGTGGACGAAACGCGCACGGCGATCGCCGATTCGCGCCACATCCGCACCGCGGCGCTGGCGCACCGCGTCACCTACTACACGACGATGGCCGGCTGCGAGGCCGCCACCGAGGCCATGAACCATCAGCATGGGCTGAGCGTGCGCCCGCTGCAGGAACTGCATGCCGATCTGAGCTGAAGGGCTCGAGCTTCAGCGCAGACTCACGTCCCGCGGGGATGTGATGTTGAAGCTAAAATCCGCCCTGTCCGCCGCTGCGGCCGACCGCTTGCCCGAGCAAGCGGGGCCGCCGCGGCGGTTTCACTTTTTGAACGAAATCCCGACCATGAGCACGACTCCCCTGACACGACGCGGCAGCGAAAAGCTGAAGGAAGAGCTCCAGCGCCTGAAGAGCGTGGAGCGCCATGCGGTGATCCAGGCCATCGCCGAGGCGCGCGCGCAGGGCGATCTGTCGGAGAACGCCGAATACGAAGCCGCCAAGGACAAGCAGGGCTTCATCGAAGGCCGCATCCTGGAGATCGAAGGCAAGCTGGCGACCGCGCAGATCATCGACCCGGCGACGCTGGACGCCGACGGCCGCGTGGTGTTCGGCTCGACCGTCGATCTGGAAGACGAAGGCAACGGCGCGCGCGTCACCTACCAGATCGTCGGCGACGACGAGGCCGACCTGAAGCTCGGCCTGATCTCGATCAGCAGCCCGATCGCGCGCGCGCTGATCGGCCGCTCGGCCGGCGACGTGGCCGAGGTGCGCGCCCCCGGCGGGCTGAAGAGCTACGAGATCATCGGCGTGCGCTACGTCTGATGCGCTCGCGCGCGCTGCGGCTGCTGCCCGGGCTCTGGGCCGGCGTGCTGCTGTGCATCGCCGCGCTGGCCGCGCCGGCCGCCTTCGCGGTGCTGCCGGCGGCCGACGCCGGGCGCGTCGTCGGCCATGTCTTCATCCGGGAAGCCTGGCTCAGCCTGCTGCTGGCGGCGCTGCTGCTCTTCGGCCACAGGCGCCTGCCGCCGGGCGGCATCGGCAACGCCGTGTTGCTGTGGAGTACGGTGGCGTGCACGCTGCTCGGCTACTTCGCGGTGCAGGCGCTGATGCCTGCGGCGCGCGCCGGGCAGGGCCTGCTGAGCTTCGGCCAGCTGCACCTGGTCAGCACCGTGTTCTACGCGCTGAAGACCGTGCTCGTGCTGTGGCTGGCCTGGCGCGCGGCCGGCGCGCAGTTCAATCCGCGGCCTTTTTCTTGACGCTGGTCGCGCGCGACTTGGCGCGCTTGATCGTGCCGCCGGCGGTGACGCGCTGGTTGCCGTAGACGGTGATCTTCTTGATCTGCGGCCGGTGCGTGCCGCTCTTGGCGAACTTCAGGATCTTGACGACGCGTGGCGCCGCCGCGCGCGGCTCGGCAACCGCCTTGACCGGCTCCGGCAGCGGACGCCACAGCACCAGCAGCTTGCCGATGTGCTGCACCGCCGCCGCGCCGAGCGCGTCGGCCAGCCGCTGCAGCGCCACCGCGCGCTCGTCGCGCTGGTCGGAGAACATGCGCACCTTGATCAGCCCGTGGGCCTTCAGCGCGGCGTCGGCTTCCTTCACCACGGCATCGCTCAGACCGTCGGCGCCGACCAGCACCACCGGATCCAGATGATGGGCCTGGCCGCGCAGGTGCTTGCGTTCGGCGGGGGTCAGCGTCAATGCAGCCATGCGGCCATTATCCTTTGGCGATGAAGATCCACAGCAAGAGCCGCAAGGTCAACAAGGCCTGGCTCAACGCCCACGTCAACGATCCCTACGTGCGGCTGGCGCAGAAGGAGGGCTACCGCGCGCGTGCCGCGTACAAGCTGAAGGAGATCGACGAGGCGCTGGGGCTGGTCAGGCCGGGGCAGTGGATCGTCGATCTCGGCGCGGCGCCCGGCGCCTGGAGCCAGTACCTGCGGCGGCGCCTCGCGCCCAAGGCCGCCGGCAGCGGCGGCGCAGCCGGCGGCGAATTGCCCGGGCGGCTGATCGCGCTGGACCTGCTCGATGCCGAGCCGATCGAGGGCGTGCATTTCATCCAGGGCGACTTCCGCGACGACGCCGTGCTCGAGCGGCTGGTGCAGAGCCTGCAAGGCCGGCGCGTCGACCTGGTGGTCTCGGACATGGCGCCCAACCTGTCGGGCATCGAGGCGGCCGACGCCGCGCGCATCGCGCATCTGGTGGAGCTGGCGGTGGAATTTGCCCTGCTGCACCTGCAGCCGCAGGGTGCGCTGGTGTGCAAGGTGTTCCACGGCAGCGGCTACAGCCAGCTGGTCAAGCTGTTCAAGGACAGCTTCCGCGTCGTCAAGCCGATCAAGCCGAAGGCTTCGCGCGACAAGTCGGCCGAAACCTTTCTGGTCGGCATCGGTCTGAAGAAGGCGTGAGGCCGTCGCGGGGGCATGGCCGGGCTACGGTTGCATACGCTGGCTGGCCTGTAGACGCCCTGGAGCCGGGGCGGCGCGAGTCTTGTCTGCACTAGAATCGGCCTCATATGCCGTGGAACCCGGTGCAGGCTTGCGTGCTTGGCCGGCGCATGCCGAAGTGGAACAGGATTAGGAGCCGCGGTGAACAATCAATGGTTCTCTAAAGTCGCAGTCTGGCTGGTGATCGCCCTGGTGCTGTTCACTGTATTCAAGCAGTTCGACCGGGGAGCGATGCAGGGCAACCAGATCGGCTACTCCGATTTCCTGGAAGAAGTGCGCGCCAAGCGCATCAAGTCGGTGACGCTGCAGGAAGGCAATGGCGGCACGGAGATCCTGGCGATCACCAACGACGACAAGCGGCTGCGCAGCACCGCCACCTACCTGGACCGCGGCCTGGTCGGCGACCTGATCAACAGCGGCGTCAAGTTCGACGTCAAGCCGCGCGAGGAGCCGTCGCTGCTGATGAGCATCCTCGTCAGCTGGGGGCCGATGCTGCTGCTGATCGGCGTGTGGGTCTATTTCATGCGCCAGATGCAGGGCGGCGGCAAGGGCGGCGCCTTCAGCTTCGGCAAGAGCAAGGCGCGCATGCTCGACGAGGCCAACAACTCCACCACCTTCGCCGACGTGGCCGGCTGCGAAGAGGCCAAGGAAGAGGTCAAGGAACTGGTCGACTTCCTGAAGGATCCGCAGAAGTTCCAGAAGCTGGGCGGACGCATTCCGCGCGGCGTGCTGCTGGTCGGCCCGCCCGGCACCGGCAAGACGCTGCTGGCCAAGGCCATCGCCGGCGAGGCCAAGGTGCCGTTCTTCACCATCAGCGGCTCCGACTTCGTCGAAATGTTCGTCGGCGTCGGCGCGGCGCGCGTGCGCGACATGTTCGAGCAGGCGAAGAAGAGCGCGCCCTGCATCATCTTCATCGACGAGATCGACGCGGTCGGCCGCCATCGCGGCGCGGGTCTCGGCGGCGGCAACGACGAGCGCGAGCAGACGCTGAACCAGATGCTGGTCGAGATGGACGGCTTCGACACCAACGTCGGCGTCATCGTCATGGCCGCGACCAACCGGCCCGACATCCTGGATCCGGCGCTGCTGCGGCCGGGCCGCTTCGACCGCCAGGTTTTCGTGTCGCTGCCCGACGTGCGCGGCCGCGAGGCGATCCTCAACGTGCACATGCGCAAGGTGCCGGTCGGGCAGGACATCCGCGCCGACATTTTGGCGCGCGGCACGCCGGGCTTTTCGGGCGCCGATCTGGCCAACCTGGTCAACGAAGCGGCGCTGTTCGCGGCGCGGCGCAACGGCCGCGTCGTCGAGATGGGCGACTTCGAGCGCGCCAAGGACAAGATCATGATGGGCCCGGAGCGCAAGTCGATGACGATGCCCGCCGAGGAGCTGAAGAACACCGCCTACCACGAGTCCGGCCACGCGCTGGTGGCGCGCCTGCTGCCCAAGACGGACCCGGTGCACAAGGTGACGATCATCCCGCGCGGGCGCGCGCTGGGCGTGACCATGCAGCTGCCCGAGGGCGACCGCTACAGCCTGGACAAGGAGCGCATGCTCAGCACCATCAGCGTGCTTTTCGGCGGGCGCATCGCCGAAGAGGTGTTCATGAACCAGATGACCACCGGCGCCAGCAACGACTTCGAGCGCGCCACGCAGATCGCGCGCGACATGGTCACGCGCTACGGCATGACCGACGAGCTGGGCCCGATGGTTTATGCCGAGAACGAGGGCGAAGTGTTCCTCGGCCGCTCGGTGACCAAGCACGTCAACGTGTCCGAGCAGACGATGCAGAAGGTCGATTCGGTGATCCGGCGCATCATCGACGAGCAGTACGCGCTGGCGCGCAAGCTGATCGAAGAGAACCAGGACAAGATGCACGCGATGGCCAATGCCCTGCTCGAATGGGAAACCATCGACAGCGACCAGATCGACGACATCATGGACGGCCGCCCGCCGCGTCCGCCGAAGGACTGGTCGCCCGCCGCGTCGCGCACGCCCGGTCCGACGCCGCCAGTCAACCCCGATGGGGCGCATGCCACGGCCTGAGGCCGCCGCCGGCAGGGCACACGGACGCGGGGCTTCGGCCCCGCGTCGGGTTTTGGCGCGCTGAATGGCGGCCTGGCTCACCTCGCGCTTCGCCGTCGACCTGACGCGCCCGCGCGTGATGGGCATCGTCAACGTCACGCCCGATTCGTTCTCCGACGGCGGGCAGCATGCCGAGGCCGTCGCGGCCATCGCGCACTGCGAGTGGCTGTGCGGGGAGGGCGCGGACATTCTCGATATCGGCGGCGAATCGACACGCCCCGGCGCACGGGCGATCGGCGTGGACGAGGAACGCGCACGCGTCATGCCGGTGCTGCGCCACGCGCTGCGCCTGGGCGTGCCGGTGTCGGTGGACACGCGCCATGCGGCGCTGATGCGCGAGGCGCTGGATGCCGGGGCCGACATCATCAACGACGTGACCGCGCTGCGCGGCGCCGGCGCCGAAGCGCTGCTGGCCGCGCATCCGCGCGCCGGCATCTGCCTGATGCACATGCGCGGCGAGCCGGCGACGATGCAGCGGGCGCCGCACTACGACGACGTGGTCGGCGAGGTCGGCGCGTTCCTCGCGCAGCGCGCGGCGCGGCTGCAGGCCTTGGGCGTGGCGCGCTCGCGCATTGTGCTCGACCCGGGCATCGGCTTCGGCAAGACGCTGGCGCACAACATCCGGCTGCACCGCGGTATGCCCGCGCTGCTGGAGCTCGGCTTTCCGGTGCTTGTTGGCTGGTCGCGCAAGTCGGCGCTGGGCACAATCACCGGCGCGCCGGTGCACCAGCGTCAGGCGGCCAGCGTGGCCGCCGCGCTGGCCGCCGCGATGCGCGGCGCCAGACTGCTGCGCGTGCACGACGTGGCGGCCACGGCGGCGGCGCTGAAGACCTGGGCCGCGCTGGAGATCGACGCCGTCGACGCGGCGTCAGCGACAACGGAAGACACCCCATGAGCAGACGCTATTTCGGCACCGACGGCATCCGTGGCACGGTCGGCATGACGCCGATCACCGCCGACTTCATGCTGCGCCTGGGCCATGCGGTGGGCAGCGTGCTGCGCCGCACGGCCGCGCGGCCGACGGTGATCATCGGCAAGGACACGCGCATCTCGGGCTACATGATCGAATCGGCGCTCGAGGCCGGCTTCGCGTCGGCAGGCGTCGACGTGCTGCTCAGCGGGCCGCTGCCGACACCGGGTGTGGCCTACCTGACGCGCGCGCTGCGGCTCGACCTGGGCGTGGTCATCAGCGCCTCGCACAACCCCTTCGCCGACAACGGCATCAAGTTCTTCTCGGCGCAGGGCGAAAAGCTGCCCGACGACTGGGAGGCCGCGGTCGAGGCGGCGCTCGACGAGACAGCGCGCTGGGTCGACGCCGCGGGCCTCGGCCGTGCGCGCCGGCTCGACGACGCGCGCGGACGCTACATCGAGTTCTGCAAGAGCACGGTCGGCAGCGCGCTGTCGCTGAAGGGGCTGAAGCTGGTGGTCGACGCCGCGCACGGTGCGGCCTACCACGTGGCGCCGGACGTGTTCCACGAGCTCGGCGCCGACGTGGTGTCGTTGGGCTGCAGCCCCGACGGCCTCAATATCAACCAGGACGTTGGCGCCACCGCGCCGGCGGCGTTGATCGAACGCGTGCGCGCCGAAGGCGCCGACTGCGGCATCGCCCTGGACGGCGACGCCGACCGGCTGCTGATGGTCGATGCGCAGGGCCGGCTGTACAACGGCGACGAACTGCTCTACGTGATGGTTGCCGACCGCCTGGCGCTGGGGCAGCCGGTGCCGGGCGTGGTCGGCACGCTGATGACCAACATGGCGGTCGAGCTGGCGCTGCGACAGCGCGACATTCCGCTGGTGCGCGCCAAGGTCGGCGACCGCTACGTGCTGGAAGAGCTGACGGCGCGCGGCTGGCAGCTGGGCGGCGAAGGCTCGGGCCATCTGCTGGTGCTGGACCGCCATACCACCGGCGACGGCATCATCAGCGCGCTGCAGGTGATGCAGGCGCTGCAGCACAGCCGCTTGACCTTGGCCGAAATGCTGCGTGAAGTGGCGCTGTTTCCGCAGACGCTGCTCAACGTTCGCCTGCCCGAAGGCCGCGACTGGCGCGCCAACCCGGCGCTGGCCAGCGCGCAGCAGGCGGTCGACGCCGAACTGGGCGAGGGCGGCCGGGTGCTGATCCGCGCTTCCGGCACCGAGCCGGTGCTGCGCATCATGGTCGAAGCGCGCGACGCCGCCGCGGGCCGCATGGCGGCCGAGCGCCTGGTTGCCGCCGCCATGACCTGACTTGATCGGCCAAGCAGTTCAGCGGCCTGGCGGCCGCTGCCATGCGCATGGGCGCCCCTCCCGGGAAGAGCGGCGATCGTGCTTCAGCTTCGCCACCCATCGGGTGACCTGATGTGACGCCTTGATGACGCACCGATGACGGCGGCAGGGGGCACCGCCAAGGCCGCGGAGCTGTCACGAAGCCGTCATACGGCTTGCCTACAGTGAAGGCATCGAACACTTCACTGCAGGTGGATTCATGTTGAAGACCTTCCTTCGCGGCGCGGTGGCCGGCTCGGCTGCCCTGCTGGTTTGCGGCGCGGCATTGGCGCAAGACGTGACAGGCGCGGGCGCCTCCTTCCCTGCGCCGATCTACGCCAAATGGGCCGATGCCTACCACAAGGCCACCGGCGCGCGCATCAACTACCAGTCGGTCGGTTCCGGCGCCGGCATCAAGCAGATCACCGCCAAGACGGTGGATTTCGGCGCCTCGGACGCGCCGCTGAGCGACGAACAGCTGGCCAAGGACGGCCTGATCCAGTTCCCCACCGTCATCGGCGGCGTCGTGCCGGTGGTCAACATCAAGGGCGTGGCGCCCGGCCAGCTGAAGCTGACCGGTGCCGTGCTCGGCGACATCTACCTGGGCAAGGTCAGCAAGTGGAACGCCCCGGCCATCGCCGCGCTGAACCCCGGCCTGGCGCTGCCGGATGCGGCAATCGCGCCGGTGACGCGAGCCGACGGCTCGGGCACCAGCTTCCTGTTCACCAACTACCTGTCGAAGACCAATCCCGAGTGGAAGCAAAAGGTCGGCGAAGGCACGGCGGTGAAGTGGCCCACCGGCGTCGGCGGCAAGGGCAACGAGGGCGTGTCGGCCTTCGTGCAGCGCCTGCCGAACTCGATCGGCTACGTCGAATACGCCTACGCCAAGCAGAACAAGATGAGCCATGTGCTCATGAAGAACCAGGACGGCGGCTTCGTCGCTCCGGACGACGACAGCTTCAAGGCCGCAGCGGCCGGTGCCGACTGGTCGAAGAGCTTCTACCAGGTGCTGACCGACCAGACGGGCAAGGAAAGCTGGCCGATCACCGGTGCCACCTTCATCCTGATGCACAAGACGCAGGACAAGCCGGCCGCCGCCGCGGCCACGCTGAAGTTCTTCGACTGGGCCTATGCCCAGGGGGACAAGAGCGCCGCTGAGCTGGACTACGTGCCGCTGCCGGCGCAGGTCAAGGATCTGGCGCGCAAGCTGTGGGCCGACAACCTGAAGGATGCGGCCGGCAAGCCGCTGGCCGTCAACTGAAGGCACGAAAGACTGTCACGCGCTCGCATCCCGCAGTCCTGAGCGGAGGCTTCGTGGCCGCTACACTCCCCGCCACTCCCTACGACCCCGAAGCCGCGATGGCGCGCTCGACACCCCAAGGGCGCCCGCCGCAGCGCCGGCGCGTGGCCCCCTGGGCCGACCGGCTGTTCGCGCTGCTCACGCATGGCGCGGCCTGGCTGACGCTGCTGCTGCTGGCCGGCATCATCGTCTCGCTGCTCTTCGGTGCGGCGCCGGCCATCAAGGAGTTCGGCCTGGGCTTCCTCTGGTCCACCGAGTGGGACCCGGTGCAGCAGAAGTTCGGCGGCCTGGTGATGATCTACGGCACGCTGATGACTTCGTTCATCGCGCTGCTGGTCGCGGTGCCGGTGAGCTTCGGCATCGCGCTGTTCCTGACCGAACTGTCCCCCGGCTGGCTCAAGCGCCCGCTGGGCATCGCCATCGAGCTGCTGGCGGCGGTGCCTTCCATCGTCTACGGCATGTGGGGTCTGCTGGTCTTCGGACCGATTCTGGCCACCTACGTGCAGGCGCCGCTGCAGGCCATGTTCGGCAGCGTGCCCGTGCTCGGCGCGCTGTTCTCGGGCCCGCCGGTGGGCATCGGCATCCTCTCGGCCGGCATCATCCTGGCGATCATGATCATCCCGTTCATCGCCTCGGTGATGCGCGACGTGTTCGAGGTGACGCCGCCGATGCTCAAGGAGTCGGCCTATGCGTTGGGCTCCACCACCTGGGAGGTGGTGTCCAAGGTGGTGCTGCCCTACACCAAGACCGGCGTCGTCGGCGGCATCATGCTCGGCCTCGGCCGCGCGCTCGGCGAGACCATGGCCGTGACCTTCGTCATCGGCAACTTCAACCAGCTGGATTCGCTGTCGCTGTTCCAGGCCGCCAACAGCATCACCTCGGCGCTGGCCAACGAGTTCGCCGAAGCCGGCGCCGGGCTGCACCAGGCTTCGCTGATCTACCTGGGGCTGGTGCTGTTCTTCATCACCTTCGTGGTGCTGAGCCTGTCGAAGCTGCTGCTGATGCGGCTGAAGAAGAACGAGGGAGCCCGCACATGAGCGCCGTCTCACCCGTCACCGGCGCGCCGCACGCGGCGCTGGCCGCCGGCAAGCGGGCCCGCTACCGCGCGCGCAAACGCGTCAACGCGGTCGCGCTGACGCTGTCGCTGCTGGCCATGGGTTTCGGCCTGTTCTGGCTGGCCTGGATCCTGTTGGAGACCATCCGCTTGGGGCTGGGCGGCCTGGCGCTGTCGGTGTTCACCGAGATGACGCCGCCGCCGATGAGCGACAGCGGCGGCCTGGCGAACGCCATCTTCGGCTCGGTCGTGATGGTCGCGCTGGCCACCGCGCTGGGCACGCCGATCGGCGTGCTGGCCGGCATCTACCTGGGCGAGTATGGACAGAAGAGCTGGCTGGGCGGCGCGGTGCGCTTCATCAACGACATCCTGCTGTCGGCACCGTCCATCGTCATCGGCCTGTTCATCTACGCCGTGGTGGTGGTGCCGACGCGCGGCTTTTCCGGCATCGCCGGCGTGCTGGCGCTGACGCTGATCGTCATCCCGGTGGTCATCCGCACCACCGAGAACATGCTCAGCCTGATTCCGAACGCGCTGCGCGAGGCCGCCTATGCGCTGGGCACGCCGAAGTGGAAGGTCATCCTGTCGGTGACGCTGAAGGCGGCGCGCGCCGGGGTCATCACCGGCATCCTGCTGGCGCTGGCGCGCATCGCCGGCGAGACCGCGCCGCTGCTGTTCACGGCGCTGTCCAACCAGTTCTGGACCAGCGACATGACACAGCCGATGGCCAGCCTGCCGGTGACCATCTTCAAGTTCGCGATGAGCCCCTACGAGAACTGGCAGAAGCTGGCCTGGGCGGGGGTGTTCCTCATCACGCTGGGCGTGCTGCTGCTCAACATCCTGGCGCGCATCCTGTTCAAGAACAAGCATTGAGCGAAGGCTCCCTCTACCATGGACGTCAAGGTCGACCTGCCTGCCACCGAAAGGGTGAAGATGTCGGTGCGCAATCTGAACTTCTACTACGGGGGGTTCAAGGCGTTGAAGAACATCAACCTGGACATACCGGACCGCAAGGTGACGGCCTTCATCGGGCCCTCGGGCTGCGGCAAGAGCACGCTGCTGCGCACCTTCAACCGCATGTTCGAGCTGTACCCCGAACAGCGCGCCGAAGGCGAGATCCACCTCGACGGCGAGAACATCCTGACCAGCAGCGACGACGTCACGCTCATTCGCGCCAAGATCGGCATGGTGTTCCAGAAGCCCACGCCCTTCCCGATGTCGATCTACGACAACATCGCCTTCGGCGTGAAGCTGTTCGAGACGCTGTCGCGCGACGAGATGGACGAGCGCGTCGAATGGGCGCTGAAGAAGGCGGCGCTGTGGACCGAAACCAAGGACAAGCTCGACCAGAGCGGCTTCGGCCTGTCCGGCGGGCAGCAGCAACGCCTGTGCATCGCGCGCGGCATCGCCGTCAAGCCCGAGGTGCTGCTGCTGGACGAGCCCTGTTCGGCGCTGGATCCGATCTCCACCGGCAAGATCGAGGAGCTGATCCACGAGTTGAAGTCCGACTACACGGTGGCCATCGTCACGCACAACATGCAGCAGGCGGCGCGCAGCTCGGACTACACGGCCTACATGTACCTCGGCGACCTCATCGAATTCGGCCCGACGACCGAGCTGTTCATGAGCCCCAAGCGCAAGGAGACCGAGGATTACATCACCGGGAGGTTCGGATGAACCGAGTGGTGAGGCAGCGGCCAAGGCTGACTTCGCGCGGCGAACTCGAGCGAAGCGGCCGTAGCCACTACATCAGCGGCCGTTTCGGCTGAAAGGCGGACCATGAGCCAAAAACATCTGTCGTCACAATTCGATGCCGAGCTCAGCGCGATCTCCACGCGCGTGCTGGAAATGGGCGGGCTGGTCGAATCGCAGGTCGGCCAGGCCATGTATGCCTTGACCCACCTCAGCCACGAAACCGCGGCGCAGGTGCTGGCGGCGGAAGAGCGCGTCAATGCGATGGAGGTCGAGATCGACAACGATCTGTGGACCATCATCGCGCTGCGCCAGCCGACGGCGCGCGACCTGCGCCTGCTGGTGGCCATCTCCAAGGCGATCGCCAACCTGGAGCGCGGCGGCGACGAAGCCGCGCGCATCGCGCGCACGGTGCAGCGGCTGATCGATGCCGGCGTGTCCAGCCGCCTGCGCTCGCTGCTCGGCGATCTGGACTACGAATCGAGCCTGGCGGTGAACCAGCTGCGCAAGGCACTCGATGCCTTCGCCCGGCTCGATGTAGCCAAGGCGCTGGAGGTGCTGAAGTCCGACGACCAGATCGACCAGGAGTTCGAAGGCCTGATCCGCAAGCTGATCACCTTCATGATGGAAGACCCGCGCACCATCTCGACGAGCATCGACCTGGTGTTCGTCGCCAAGGCCATCGAGCGCGTCGGGGATCATGCGAAGAACCTGGCCGAAGCGGTGATCTACGTGGTCAAGGGCACCGACGTGCGCCACAACCCGGTCGACTCGGTCGAGTCGATGGTGCGCTGAGCGGCATGGCGCGGATCCTGGTCGTCGAGGACGAGTCGGCCATCGCCGAACTGGTGGCCATCAACCTGCGCCACGCCGGGCACGAGGTGACGCTGGCCGGCAATGCCGCGCAGGCGCAGGCCGAGGTCGGCGCGGTGCTGCCCGACCTGGTGGTGCTCGACTGGATGCTGCCGGGCATGACGGGCCTGAGCCTGGCGCGGCAGTGGCGCGACGCTGCGCGCACGCGGTCCATGCCGATCATCATGCTCACGGCCCGCGCCGAGGAGACGGACAAGATCGCCGGCCTGGATGCCGGCGCCGACGACTACCTGGCCAAGCCGTTCTCGACGCACGAGCTGATGGCGCGCATCCGCGCGGTGCTGCGCCGCAAGGCGCCGCAGGCGCTGGATGCAGTGGTCGAAGCGGGCGGGCTGCGCCTGGACCCGTCCACGCGCCGCGTCACGCGGCAGTCCGGTGCGGCAGCGCAGGAGCTGCGCCTCGGGCCGACCGAGTTCAAACTGCTGCACTTTCTGATGACGCACCCGGAACGCGTGCACAGCCGTGCGCAACTGCTGGACCGCGTCTGGGGCGACCATGTGTTCATCGAGGAACGCACGGTCGACGTGCACGTCAAGCGGCTGCGTGACGCGCTGTCGGCGGTGCAGTGTGCCCATCTGGTGGAGACGGTGCGCGGCGCCGGCTACCGCCTCAGCGAACAGGCGCATGCGGCGCCGGCCTGACCCGCGGCCATGAGCGCGCCGGGCCGCTGCCGAGTGCGAGCCCTGCGGCATGCAGTGAGCAGGACACTTCAATGAGCGGACGCCTGCTGCGCCTGGGTGTGGTGCTGGCCGTGCTGCTGGCCAGCATGGCGGCCGGGCTGCTGGTGGCGTGGCTGTCCGGTTCGGCCTTGGCGGGCTTGTTGTGCAGCGCCGCGTTCGGCCTGGGCGCGATGGTCATGGCCGAATCGATGATGGGTGCGCGGCTGCTGGCTTGGCTGCGTGCGGATGCGCAGGGTGCGCCGCCGCGGCAGACGGGCGTCTGGGGTGATATCGGCCACCAGATGCGCCGGGTGCTGCGCCGTCGTGAGCAGCGCATCGCGCACGAGCAGCAGCGGTTGACGCAGTTCCTGGCGGCGGTGGAGGCCTCGCCAAACGGCGTGCTGCTGCTCGACGCCAACGATCAGATCACGTGGTGCAGCCGCGTCGCGGCCGACCACCTGGGCCTCGACCCGCAGCGCGACATCGCCCAGGCCGTGACCAATCTGGTGCGTGCGCCGGCTTTCGTCGAGCACATGATGTCCGGGCCGGCTGCCCAGCCGGTGGTCTTTCCCGGCGCCGGCGGCATGCGCATCTCGGCGTGGGTGCAGCCCTACGGCGACGGCCTGAAGCTGATCCTCACGCAGGACATCACCGAAGGCGAGCGTGCCGAGACGATGCGGCGCAACTTCGTGGCCAACGTGTCGCACGAGATCCGCACGCCGCTGACGGTGCTGGCAGGCTTCGTCGAGACGATGAGCCAGTTGCCGCTGAGCGAAGCCGAACGCCGCCGCGTCCTGGCATTGATGGCGGCGCAGGCGCAGCGCATGCAGACGCTGGTTGCCGACTTGCTGACGCTGGCGCAGCTGGAAGGCAGCCCGCGTCCGCCGGCCGACCGGTGGTTGAAGGTGAGCGAACTGATGAAGCGCGCGCAGGCCGATGCCGCCGCGCTGTCAGAAGGGCGGCACGAGCTGCATTTCGACGGTGCCGGTGAGGCGCAAATCGCCGGCAGCGAGGCCGAGTTGCACAGCGCCCTGGGCAACCTGGCGACCAACGCGGTGCGCTACACGCCGGCGGGCGGCCGCATCGACGTGCGCTGGAGCGTCCAGGACGACGGCTGGGGGGTGCTGTGCGTCAGCGACACCGGTATCGGCATCGCGCGCGAACACCTGGCGCGGGTCACCGAGCGCTTCTATCGCGTCGACGGCAGCCGCTCGCGCGACACCGGCGGCACCGGACTGGGGCTGTCGATCGTCAAACACGTGGTGCAGCGGCACGGCGGCGAAATCGACATCCAGAGCGAGCCGGGCAGGGGATCGAGCTTCAGGCTGCTGCTGCCGCCGTCGCGGGTTCGTCCCGCTGCCGCCGCGCCGGCTGCAGCGTCCGGCATCGCGGCTGCGGCCGGCTGACTTCAGCGCGCCGCATCGCGCCGGTAGACCGAGGTTGCGTTGTTGCGGTCGGTGGGGCGGCGCTCGCGCGCGATGCGCTCCCAGCCTTCAGGCGCGGGCCGCGCGTTGACGTCAGGCTCGACGCGCACCAGGTAGTCGCAGCGCGTCTGCGCCGCGCTGCTGCGGGCATCGACGGTGAAGGGGCCGTAGAACTCCAGTGCCGCGACCAGCGCCTGCGGCTGCTCCGGCGCAGCCACGCATGCACGCGGCGGCACGTGGGGGGCGATGCGCTCGATCAGCGGCCGGTAGCTGCGCGCATAGTCGAGGATCGGCAGCCCCAGCGTCATCAGCAGCAGCAGGCACAGCGTCACGCCGCCGGCCGGCAGCACCAGGCTCTTCCAGAGCGCTTCCCGATGCCGCCCGGTGCGCCAGCGCACGAGCCAGAACCAGCAGGCGCTGCCCGCCAGCGCCAGCAGCAGTGCCAGCATGCTGAACTGCGGCGTGAAGCCCGGCGCCAGGCGCTCGACGTTGGCTGCCGGCTTGGCCGGAACGCCGGTCTGCACCGACAGGTAGATGACCCACAGCGTGCCGGCGGCCAGGGTGAACAGAATCATCGAAAACCAGTCGATGGCTGCGCTGGTGCTGCGGTTCAGGGTGGGCAGCGCGAAGGCCGCGAGCACCGCCAGCCCCGGCAGCCCGAGCAGCAGCGCGCGGTCCGAGCCGCCCATCGCGAAGCTGCCGGCCAGCGCCACGCCGGCGACCACCAGCGGCACCGAGACATGCCGATGCTGCAGGTGGCGCCGCCAGCGCCACAGCGTCCACAGCGCCAGCAGCCAGGCCGGCCACATGAACCACAGCCACAGGCGGCCGGTCTGCAGCAGTTCCCGCGGGTCGGAGTCCAGGGCCACTCGCCAAGCCCAGGCGCCCAGGCGCCACGCCAGCAGCGACGCCAGGACGATGCCCAGCGCCAGCCAGGGCACGAGGCGGCGCACCTGCGCATAGGTCGACCTGGCGCAGACCAGCATGCCCAGCAGGCCCATGGCCAACGCCATCGTTGGTGCGCCGCTGCCGGCCAGCAGTACCAGCGCCAGCGGGGCTGCCAGCCGTGCCCGCCACAGCCGGTACGGTGCCGCGGCCATGGCCCAGAGCAGCAGGCTGACGCCGAACAGCTGCGCCATCTCCGGCGTGGTTTCGTGGCCCAGCTGCAGCAGGCCGAGACTGGCGATCAGCGCCAGCACAGCGGCGTCGGCGATGGCCCGCGCATAGTCCACGGGCGCGGCCTCGCCGCCGAAGGCGAAGGCCACCGGCTGCGCGGCTTCGGTGCGCGCCAGGTGGTAGGCGCTGTACCAGGTGAGCATCAGCACCAGCGCCAGCAGCAGGGCGAAGGGCACGCGCGCGGCCAGCGCCGGATCGACCCACGGCGACAGCAGGCGGATGAACAACGCGCCCAGCCAGTGCGGCAGCAGCGCCGCCTGCGCCGGGATGCCGCCGAGGGAGGGTGCGAGCCAGCTGCTGCGCCCTTCGGCGACGCTGAGCATGTAGCCGAAGGCGACGCTGTCGGCATTGCGCCAGGGGTCGCGTCCGAACACGCCCGGCAGCACGTAGGCCGCGCACAGCAGCAGCAGCGCCAGGCGCGGCATGCGCCGCGCGCCGCTCTTGGTCACCAGGGCCGGAGTGGGCGTGTTCACGGCGGCATCATGCCCGAGCGTTGCCCTGCATCCGCGGGCAGACGATCGGGCACAAAAAAGGCAGCCTCGGCTGCCTTCTCGCGTGTCGGAGGCCGGTCACTTGTTGATGCCGACCCGGGCGAACTTGTTGCGGAACTTCTCGACGCGGCCGCCGAGGCTGTCGATGCTCTTCTGCGTGCCGGTGTAGAACGGATGCGTCTCGCTGGTGCTTTCCAGCTTGATCAGCGGCAGCTCGCGGCCGTCGTCCATCTTCGTCGTCTCCCTGCTGGTCACGCAGGAACGGGTGACGAACTTGAAGCCGTTCGACAGGTCCACGAAGCAAACGTCGCGGTACTCGGGGTGGATGCCTTGTTTCATCGGAAGAGCCTTTGCGCTGGGTTGCGGCAGCCACGCCGACCACTCGGCGCACTTGCCTGTGCGAAGAACCGCGAATTGTAGCCGGGCGCGGCTGCGTTACCCGCCGCGGCGCATCATGTCGAAGAAGTCGAGGTTGTTCTTCGTGGCCTTCATCTTCTCGAGGATGAACTCCATCGCCTCGATCTCGTCCATCGGGTAGAGCAGCTTGCGCAGGATCCACGTCTTCTGCAGGATCTCGGGCTTGAGCAGCAGCTCCTCGCGCCGCGTGCCGCTCTTGTTGAGCAGGATCGACGGGTAGACGCGCTTCTCGGACATGCGCCGGTCGAGGTAGATCTCGCAGTTGCCGGTGCCCTTGAACTCCTCGTAGATGACCTCGTCCATGCGGCTGCCGGTGTCGATCAGTGCGGTGCCGATGATGGTCAGCGAGCCGCCTTCCTCGATGTTGCGCGCCGCGCCGAAGAAGCGCTTGGGCCGCTGCAGCGCGTTGGCGTCGACGCCGCCGGTCAGCACCTTGCCGCTGGACGGCAGCACGTTGTTGTAGGCGCGCGCCAGACGGGTGATCGAATCCAAAAGGATGACCACGTCCTTCTTCATCTCGACCAGGCGCTTGGCGCGCTCGATCACCATCTCGGCCACCTGCACATGGCGCGCCGCGGGCTCGTCGAAGGTCGAGCTGATGACCTCGCCGCGCACCGTGCGCTGCATCTCGGTGACTTCCTCGGGCCGCTCGTCGACCAGCAGCACCATCAGGTGCACGTCGGGGTAGTTGGCGACGATGGCATGCGCGAAGTGCTGCATCATCACCGTCTTGCCGCTCTTGGGCTGGCTCACCAGCAGCGCGCGCTGGCCTTTGCCGATCGGCGCGATCAGGTCGATGATGCGGCTGGTGATGTTCTCGTCGCCCTTGATGTTGTCGCGTTCGAGCTTGAAGTGCTCCTTGGGGAACAAGGGCGTCAAGTTCTCGAACATGATCTTGTGCTTGCTCTCCTCGGGCGTGACGCCGTTGACGCGGTCGACCTTGACCAGCGCGAAGTAGCGTTCGCCGTCCTTGGGCACGCGCACCTCGCCTTCGACCATGTCGCCGGTATGCAGGTTGAAGCGGCGGATCTGGCTCGGCGACAGGTAGATGTCGTCGGTGCTCGCCATGTAGCTGGTGTCGGGCGAGCGCAGGAAGCCGAAGCCGTCGGGCAGCACCTCGAGCACGCCGTCGCCGAACACCTGTTCGCCGCCCTTGGCGCGCTTCTTCATGATCGCGAACATCAGCTCCTGCTTGCGCAGGCGGCTGACGTTCTCGATCTCGAGTTGCTCGCCCATGGCGATCAGCTTCGAGACGTGCAGGGCCTTCAGTTCGGAAAGGTGCATCGGTGGGTTCCCGGCAACACGAGGCGCGCCCTGCCAAGGGCAGCGCCGGTCATTCGGCTTCATGCGCTGCGGCGCGGCGTCCGTCAGGCGCCGCTCGCGCCGAGCGGCCATCGGGGAGCCATACGCTGGAGAGTCAGGCCGAATCCACGAGCCAGCCGATCGGCGCTCCGCCTGTGGTTGCGGTGATCGGGGCGTGGTGGCGATTCAGTCGACCGGGGTGCGGGCGGCTCGCCGCCGACACCCCGTCGATGGACGCGGATTATAGATGACCGTCGAGGAAGGCCGTCAACTGCGCCTTCGACAATGCGCCGACCTTGGTGGCAGCCAGCTCGCCGCCCTTGAACAGCATCAGCGTGGGGATGCCGCGGATGCCGAACTTGGCCGGCACGTCGCGGTTCTCGTCGACGTTCAGCTTGGCGATCTGCAGCCGGCCGTCGTAGTCCTTGGACACCTCGTCGAGGATCGGCGCGATCATCTTGCAGGGGCCGCACCATTCGGCCCAGTAGTCCACGAGCACCGGCTTGTCGGCCTGGAGCACGTCGCTGTCGAAGGACGCATCGGAAACATGCTTGATCAGTTCGCTGCTCATGAGGGACACCTCCGTTGCCCGCGGCGGCAAGCCGCCTGTTGCGCAAGATTCTGGCATAAAGGGCGCGCTCGGCCCGGCGCGGCGCTCGGCGTGTCGCGCCGGCCGCGGCGCTCGAACAACGCGCGCTTTGCCGGCCAGTTCCGGGTACCGGCACGAGCTGCGGCGCGCTCCAATCGCAGGGCCGCCGAGTCTCGCCGTGATTCCGTCCACGCCTTCCGCGACCGACCCTGCGGCCGATGCCGCGGCGGCGCGGCACTTCGGCCCCTTCCGCCTGCTCGCGCTGCTCGGCCGCAGCCGGCGCAGCATGGCCTGGCGCGTGCGCGACAGCCGCCACGGCGATGCCGGGCGCGAGTGCCTGCTCATGCTGCCGCGGCAGCAGCCGGCCGATGCCGCCGCGTCGCTGCGCTGGGAGCAGGCGGTGCGGCGCGCCTCGCGGCTGCAGCATCCGGTGATCGCGTGGCCGCTCGAGATCGGCGCCTGGCAACGCTGGCCCTACGTGCTGTACGACGCCGGCGGATGGCAGACGCTGGCCGAGCGCACGCAGCGCCAGCCGCTCGCGCCGATCGAAGCCGCGGCCGTGCTGAGCCGCGCCTTGCAGGCCTTGGCCTTCGCGCACGAAGGCGGCGTCGCGCATCGCGACCTGCAAGCCTGGATGCTGCTGGTCGGCGAGCATGGCGCGGTGCGCGTGATCGGCTTCGAGGCCGGTTGCGAGCTGCAAGCACGGCAAGCGCCGCCGGTTGCCGCGCCGCGCACCAGCCTCGAGGCGCTGCAGCTGGACGAGCAGCGCGCCGCGGCGGTCGTCGACGTGCTGTGCGCCGGCCTGCTGCTGCACCAGCTGCTCAGCGGCCAGGCCGCGCTGGCGGAGCCGGACCTGGCGGCCGCGGCCGCACGGCTGCCGCCCGCGGGCCGCGACCTGGTGCGGCTGCCGTGGCAGACGCCGCTGCCGGTGCCGGAGGCCTTGCGCGCCATCGCCAATCGCGCCACCGACCGGCAGGCGCGCCAGCGCTACCGCAGCGCTCGCGCGCTGGCGCGCGCGCTGGAAGGCTGGATGCAGACCGAGGGGCCGGGCAGGGGGCCGCTGGCCATGCTGCTCGACCGGCTGCACAGTGCCGGCACGCTGCCCGCGGCGCCGGACGTCGCCGCGCGCACGGCGCGGCTCGCGGCGATGGACCGCGAGCGCACCAACGAACTCGCGCAGGTGGTGCTGCAGGATCCGGGATGGGCCTTCGAGCTGCTGCGCGCGGCCAACAGCGCGCAGCTGCGCGCGCTCCAGGCCAGCGGCAACGGCTCGGTGCTGACAGTGCGGCGCGCGATCGCGATGCTCGGCATCGATGGGGTGCGCCGCGCGGCGCTGGGCCTGCGGCCCTGGCCGGGGCCGTTGTCCGCCGATGCGGCGCAGGCGCTGCACGACCAGATGGCCGCGGCCAAGCGCGCCGCGCGCGTGGCGCAGGCGCTGCGGCCGGCGGGCTACGACGCCGAAGTGGCGGCTCTGGTCACGCTGCTGCAGAACCTGGGGCGGCTGACCGCCGGCTACCACTTTCCGGACGAGTGGCAGCAGATCCGCCGCCTGATGTGCCCGGCGCCGCCCGAACACCCGGGCGACGCGGAAGAAGCGGGCATGAGCGAGCAGGCCGCGTCCTATGCGGTGCTCGGTGCCGGCATCGAAGCCATCGGCGCGGCGGTGGCCCGGCACTGGGGCCTGGACGAGGCCGTGCTGCAGCTGATCCGGCGTTTGCCGTCGGCGACGCCGCCGCGCCCCGCCGACAGCGACGACGAGCTGCTGCGCGCGCTGGCCAGCTGTGCCAACGAGGCCGTCGATGCGCTGCCGCTGCCGCTGCCGCGCCGCGCCGCCGCCCTGCGGCGCGTGGCGCAACGTTATGCGCGCGTGCTGCGCATCGGCCACCGCGATCTGCAGGAGGCGCTGAACGCTTCGGGCAACGCCCGCGGCGGACCGCGAGCCGCCGCGGACGAGGCGGTAGCGGCGGTAGAGGCGCCTCAGGCGCCAGAGGCGAAGGTCGCGGGGGATGGAACGCCGGCCTGAGCGGCGCAGCACGGGTGACGAGCCTTAGCCCCGGCACTGGTCGCAACGGTTGGGGCTGCTTCGTTCCCGACCTGACCCGGTTGGCCGCGCTTCCATGCGGGGAGGCCCGTCACTTCCGATTGTAGGCGACGCCTGGAAGCCGGAGCACGGCCGGGGTGGTGCCGCAGATCGGCACGGGTCAGCGCAACTGCAACTCGCCGGCGGCGAAGCGCAGGCCCAGCGGTTCAATCAGCAGTTCCTTGTTGCCGGCCTCGACCACACCGGCCAGCGTGGCCGCCACGCCGGCGGACGCGGCCACTTCGACGGCGCGCGGCGCTTGGTCGGCGGGCACGAACAGCGCGAAGCCCGCGCCCATGTTCAGCGTGCCGTAGGCTTCGCGGTCGTCCATCCGCGCCTGCTGCTGGATGAAGCGCAGCACCGGCGGCACCGCGGGCAGCGTGTGCACGCGGTAGCGCAGCGGCTTCGGATGGCGCAGCAGCTTGCGCCAGCCATGGCCGGTGATGTTGGCGGCGTAGTGCAGCGTGATGCCGGCGCGGTGCAGCGCCTCGGTCACCGGCGCGTACAGCAGCGTCGGCGCGAGCAGCGCCTCGCCGTAGCCCGACCCCGGCTGCACCGGCGTCAGATAACCCTGCGGCAGCCGTTCGGCCAGCTTGCGCGCCAGGCTCAGCCCGTTGGCATGGATGCCGCTCGATTCGAGCAGCACGATGGCGTCGCCCGGGCCGAGCGCGTCACCCAGCGTCAACCGCGACTTTGGATTGACCAGGCCGGTGCACGACGCCGCCAGGTCGATGCGTCCGGCCTCGACGATGCCGGCCAGCGCCGGCGTTTCGCCGCCGCCCCAGGCCACCTGGCAGCGTTCGCAGGCCAGTTTCCAGCCGTCGACCAGCGCGTGCGCACGCGCGGCGTCGGCGAACCAGTCGGAGCCGCCGGCGGCCCAGTAGGCCTGCACCACCAGCGGCGTCGCGCCGACGGTGATCAGGTCGTTGATGGCCATGGCGATCGTGTCCTGCGCGATCGCGTCGTACCAGCTGCGCCCGGTCAGCCGCGCCATCTCGTCGGCCACCAGCGCCTTGGAGCCCAGGCATTCGACGATGCTCGCCAGGTAGAAGGGGCCGACGTCGACCACGTAGGCCGACTCGCCGCGCGACGCGGCGACCTCGCCGAAGCCGTGTGCTTGCAGCTGCGCCGCGGTGGCCGCGGCGGCGCGCTGCGCCGCCACCTTCAGCGGATCGATCAGCTCGTAGTCGACGCCCGACTGGCGGTAGCTGAGCGCCGTGTCCCCGAGGTCGCTGGCAGGCTGGTTCATGCGCCCGCATTATCCGGCAGCCTCCGCGGCGCCTGCCCGGGTGCACGCCGCGGCGAGCACCTGGGCGCACGCCTCGCCGTGCAGGGGCGCCCCGTAGAATGAAGCGCATGTCCTACGTCGTGCTCGCACGCAAGTACCGGCCCCGCAGTTTCGAGCAGATGGTCGGGCAGGAGCACGTGGTGCGCGCGCTGAGCAGCGCGTTGCAGCAGCAGCGGCTGCACCATGCCTATCTGTTCACCGGCACGCGCGGCATCGGCAAGACCACCGTCTCGCGCATCCTGGCCAAGAGCCTGAACTGCGTCGGGCGCGACGGCCGCGGCGGCATTACCGCCGTGCCCTGCGGCGTGTGCAGCGCCTGCGTCGAGATCGACGAGGACCGCTACATGGACTACGTCGAGCTCGACGCCGCCTCCAACCGCGGCATCGACGAAGCGCGCGAGCTGCTGGAACGCGCGGCCTACAAGCCCGGCGTCGGCCGCTTCAAGGTGTTCATGATCGACGAGGCGCACCAGCTGACCAAGGACGCCTTCAGCGCCCTGCTGAAGACGCTGGAAGAGCCGCCCGAGTACCTGAAGTTCGTGCTGGCGACCACCGACCCGGACAAGATGCTGCCGACGGTGCTGAGCCGCTGCCTGCAGTTCAACCTGCGGCCGATGCCGCCCGAGGTCGTGCGCCGGCACCTGCAGCAGGTGCTGCAGGCCGAGGGCGTGGCGCACGACGAGGCGGCGCTGCGGCTGTTGGCACGCGCCGCGCGCGGCTCGATGCGCGATGCGCTGTCGCTGACCGACCAGGCGATCGCCTACGGCGCCGGCCGCATCGACGAAGCCGGCGTGCGCGCGATGCTCGGCGCCGTCGACCAGAGCCAGGCCGCGGCGCTGGTGGAAGCGCTGGCGCAGCGCGACGGCGCGGCGCTGCTGGCGCGGCTCGACGGGCTGCGCTCGCTCGGCGTGTCGGCCGACGGCACGCTCGAAGCCATGGCCGTGCTGCTGCAGCAGATGGCGGTGCAGCAGGCGGTTCCCGGCGCGCTGGACGCCGCCGACGCCGAACATGCGGACGCCTTGCGCCTGGCTGCGGCGCTGCCGGCCGACGAGACGCAGCTGCTGTACAGCATCGTGCTGCAGGGCCGGGGCGAGCTGCAGCTGATGTCCGACGAATACGGCGCGCTGACGATGGTGCTGCTGCGCATGCTGGCCTTCGCGCCCGGCGCCCAGGCGCCTGCGTTGGCCGCGGCGCCGGCTGCAGCGGTGCCGAGTCCGCAGGCGTCGAGCGCAGGTGCCGCTCCCGCCCCCCGCGCCGCCAGCGCAGTAGGCGCCGCCGCGCTGCCGCCCGCCGTGCACCGGCCGCCGATGGCTGCGGAGGAACCGCCGCCGTGGCTCGACGACGTGCCGCCGCCCGAAGCCCCCTCGGCTGCATCCGCCGCGCCGCCCGCGCCGGCCGCCGGCAGCGCGGCGCTGCGCGCGCCCGCGCCGCCGACGCTGGCGGTCGCCGCGACGCCGCCTGCACCGGCCTTGGTGACCACGCCGCTCGGCGACCGCTGGGCCGAACTCGTCGCCCGCCTGGTGCACAGCGGCGCGGTCGCGGCGCTGGTGCGCGAGCTGGCGCAGCAGGCCGGGCTCGAGCGCATCGACGGCGACACCGCGCCGCCGACCTGGCATCTGCAGGTGAAACGCGATTCGCTGCGCACCGAGTCGCTGCGCGACAAACTGTGCCAGGCGCTGGGCGCCGAACTTGGCGAAGCGCTGCAGCTGGCGCTGCACGCCGCGGTGCCGCAGGATTCGCCGGCGCGCCGCGACGCCGCCGAACGCCAGCGCCGGCAGCGCCGCGCCGAGGAGGCGATCCGCAGCGACCCGCTGGTGCAGGAGCTGATGTCGCAGTTCAAGACGGCGCGCATCGTGCCCGGCTCGATCAAACCGCTTTGACCCATAGAGGAACCGATGATGATGAAGAACCAGCTGGCCGGCCTGATGAAGCAGGCGCAGGCGATGCAGGAAAACATGAAGCGCGCGCAGGAGGAGCTGGCCTCGATCGAGGTCGAAGGCCAGTCCGGCGCCGGGCTGGTGAAGGTGACGATGAGCTGCAAGCACGACGTGCGCCGCGTGGCCATCGACCCCAGCCTGCTCGCCGACGACAAGGACATGCTCGAAGACCTGGTCGCCGCGGCCTTCAACGACGGGCTGCGCCGCGCCGAAGAGGTGACGCAGCAGAAGATGGGCGCGCTCACCGCCGGCATGCCGCTGCCGCCGGGCATGAAGCTGCCGTTCTGACGCGCGCATGGCCGAAGCCAGCCTGGCCGAGTTGATCGATGCCTTGCGCCGGCTGCCCGGCGTGGGCCAGAAGTCGGCGCAGCGCATGGCCTACCACCTGCTGCAGAACGACCGCAGCGGCGCCGGCCGGCTGGCCCTGGCGCTGCAGCAGGCGCTGGCGCGCATGCAGCATTGCGAGCGCTGCCACACCTTTACCGAACACCGCATCTGCGCCACCTGCGAGGATGCGTCGCGCGACGCACGTCAGCTGTGCGTGGTCGAGACACCCGCCGACCAGGCGGCGCTGGAGCGCAGCGGCGGCTACCGCGGCCTGTACTTCGTACTGATGGGCCGGCTCAGCCCGCTCGACGGCATCGGCGTCGACGACATCGGCGCGCGGCAACTCGTCGAACGGGCCGGCGACGGCGTGGTCACCGAAGTGATCCTGGCCACCGGCTTCAGTGCCGAGGGCGAAGCCACTGCCCATGCGCTGGGCGAGGCGCTGCGCGCGCGCGGGTGCAAAGTCACGCGGCTGGCGCGCGGCGTGCCGGCGGGCAGCGAGCTGGAATACGTGGACCTGGGCACGCTGGCGCATGCGCTGGTCGACCGGCGCTGAAGCCGGCTACAGCTTCGAGTCGCCCTGGGTCGCCGCCACCTTGGCCGGCCGCGCCGGCTTGGCCGCGGCGCTGCGCCGCGCCGGTGCAGCCGCCGCCGTGGGCCGCGGCGCTGGCGTGGCCGTGCGGGCGGTGCGCTTGGCGCCCTTGGTGCCTTTGGCAGACTTGGCCGGAACGGCCTGCACGATGACGATCGTCTGGCCCGGCTTGAAGCGGCCGTTGGCAGCGATGCCGTTCCATGCGGCGACCTGTGCGGCGCTGACGCGGTAGCGCCGCGCGACGGCGGCCACCGAATCGCCGGACTTGCCGGCTTTGTAGCTGACACGGCGCCCGGGCGGCGGCTCGGGCGCGAGCAGCATCATCGCGTTGTCGGCCACCTGCTCCGGGACGTCGGCCGAGCGGTGCGGACTGCGCGGCACCAGCAGCGTCGAGCCGGCCTTGACCAGCATGCGCGGCGGGATGCGGTTGACCGACCGCAGCTGTTCTTCGGTGATGCCGACGTGGCGCGCCACGTCGGTGGGCTTCATCGTCGATGGCGACACCCACGCCGTCCAGGTGGCCAAGGGCGCGCGGTGCTTGCGCAGGTTGCGCACGAACAGCGTGGCGTTGTCGTACGGCAGCAGCACCTGCGGCGTGCCCGCGGCCAGGATCACCGGCTTGTTCATCTGCGGGTTCAGGTGCTGGAACTCTTCGAGCGTGACGCCGGCCAGCCGCACGGCCACCTCGACGTCGATGTCGCTGGTGATCGGCACCGTCAGAAAGTACGGATGATTCTCCAGTGCCGGCAGCTCGATCGCGAAGGCCTGCGGACGCAGCACGATGTTCTTCACCGCCTGCAGCTTGGGCACGTAGTTGCGCGTCTCGTCGGGCATGCGCAGGTTCTCGTAGGTCGGCACCAGGCCAGCCTTCAGGTTGCGGTCGATGGCGCGCTGCACGTTGCCCTGGCCCCAGTTGTAGGCCGCCAGCGCCAGCTGCCAGTCGCCGAACTGGCGCTGCAGCATCTCCAGGTAATCGAGCGCGGCGCGGGTCGAGGCCAGCACGTCGCGGCGGTCGTCGCGAAACAGGTTCTGCTTCAGGTCGAAATCGCGGCCGGTGGCCGGCATGAACTGCCACATGCCCGAGGCGCGCGCCACCGACATGGCCTGCGGGTTGAAGGCGCTCTCGATGAAGGGCAGCAGCGCGAGTTCGCTGGGCATGCCGCGCTTTTCGATCTCCTCGACCACGTAGAACAGATAGCGGCCGCCGCGCTCGGTCATGCGCTGCACGTAGTCGGGACGCGAGGCGTACCACTGCTGCCACTTCAGCACCAGATCGTTGTCGAGATCGGCGAGCACGAAGCCGTTGCGCACGCGCACCCACAGGTCGGTGTTGACGCTGGTGTCGTCGGCATCGATGACCACGGTGGGCCGCACCGGGTCGATGGCCCCGGCGACCGGCGGGGCCTCGGCTTGCGCCACGTCGGGCGCCGCCTGGGGTGCGGGCGCGGTGGCAGCTTGCGGCTCGGGAGCAGCGACGGCCGCGTCGGTGCCTGCGCTCGCCGCCGCGCCGCTGCCGGGCGGCGCGGTGGCGCAGCCGGCGGCGCCGAGCGCGACAAACAGCGCGAGGAGAAGGTGTTGCAGTCGGCCCGATCCGCGCCACCGGCCCAGGCCGACGCAGCTCATCGCGGCATCGGCCGCGGGCAGGCAACGGCAACGTGGCGGGACAAGTCGATGGCCGGGCGGCCCACTAGAATGGCCGGCTGCGGCAGCCTGCGGGGCTGCGCGCGCCAAAGGCAAAGGGCCTGGAGCGGCGCTCCGGCACCCCGGGCATGCGCGGCGGACCGGCGTGTCTTACGCGAGTCCATCCGTCCGTAGATACAGGAAGCTGTCGTCGTCATGGTGCTCGAGGCGCCGATTATAGAGTTGGCAGACTGGCTGCGAACCCCTCCCGGCCGCTGTCTGTTGCGTTGGGAACAACAATGCGTCGACCAGGCGGTGGTCGACGTCTTCGGCTATCACGCGCTGCAGCTGGGCATGCCGCAGCTGCAGGGGCTGCGCGCGAACCGCATGCCGCACCGCTGGGTGGCGAGCGATGTGCTGCAGGCGCCGCAGGCACCGGACGAACAGGACGGCGCGGACGATGCGACGCCGCCGTTCGCCGCCGCGGCGCTGCATTGCGACTTCGACGCCTTGCCCTTTCCGAACCAGAGCCTGGACCTGGTGCTGCTGCCGCATGCGCTGGAGATGTCGCACGACCCGCACCTGACGCTGCGCGAAGTCGAGCGCGTGCTCGTGCCCGAGGGCCGCGTGATGATCCTCGGCTTCAATCCGGCGAGCATGTGGGGCCTGCGCCAGCGCTTGGGCCGCGCGCGCGGCTCGATCGGTCTGGCCGGCAGGCGCGCGCTGTTCCTGCCGCGCACCGGCGAGTTCCTCGGCTACTGGCGGCTGCGCGACTGGCTGCGGCTGCTGAGCTTCGAGGTCGAAGGCGGACGTTTCGGCTGCTTCCGGCCGCCGTACACCACCGCACACTGGCTCGAGCGCATGGCCTGGATGGAAGGCGTCGGCGAGCGCTGGTGGCCGGTGTTCGGCGCCGCCTACTTTCTGGTGGCCGTCAAGCGCGTGCGCGGCATGCGCTTGGTCGGGCTGGCGCGAAGCGAGGCGCGCAAGGCGCGCAACGCCAATGCGGTGGCCGCCAACCGCCAGCGTCAGCCCGAGGAGATGTATGAATGAAGATGAAGCAAGTGGTGATCTATACCGACGGCGCATGCAAGGGCAACCCCGGACCGGGCGGCTGGGGCGCGTGGCTGCGCTCGGGCGAGCACAGCAAAGAACTGTTCGGCGGCGAGCCGCTGACCACCAACAACCGCATGGAGCTGACCGCGCCGATCCAGGCGCTGGCGTCGTTGAACCAAGCCTGCACCGTCACCATCTATACCGACAGCCAGTACCTGCGCAACGGCATCAGCACCTGGATCCACGGCTGGAAGGCGCGCGGCTGGCGCACCGCGGACCACAAGCCGGTAAAGAACATCGATCTCTGGCAGCGCCTGGACGAACTCGCCAGCCGTCATCGCGTCGAATGGCGTTGGGTCAAGGCGCACGACGGCGACCCGGGCAACGAGCGCGCCGACCAGCTGGCCAACCGCGGCGTGCCGCCCCCCTGACCCCGGTCTGACCCCGGGCCCTCGCAACCGCTACAGTGCCTCGAGAGAACAAGGGCCAACGCTTGAAGAAACTGCAGACCTGGGTGGCCTTCATCGGCATCGCCGCGCTGGCCGTGGCCGCATGGTGGTGGCAGAACCGTCCGCATGCGAAGGCTGCTGCCGGCGCATCGGCCACGGAAACCGCTGCGTCACCGCCGGGTGCGGAGGCGAACGGTCCGCCGGCGGTCGAGGTCGGCCGCGTCGAGGCCGCGACGCTGGCCGACGACGCGCAGGCGGTGGGCTCGCTGCGCTCGCGCCAGGGCGTGATGCTGCGGCCGGAAGTCAGCGGCCGCGTGGCGGCGATCGGCTTCGGCGACGGCCAGCGCGTGCGGCGCGGCCAGTTGCTGGTGCAGCTGGACGATACGCTGCAGCAGGCGCAGCTGAAGCAGGCGCAGGCGCAGGCCAGCATCGCGCGCACCAACCTGCAGCGCAACCGGGAACTGGTGGCGGAGAACTTCGTCAGCCAGAGCGCGGTCGACCAGAGCGCTGCGGCGCTGGAAGTGGCCGAGGCGCAGGTGGCGCTGTCGAAGGCGCAGCTCGAACGCATGCGCATCGTCGCGCCCTTCGATGGCGTGGCCGGCATCCGCAGCATCAACCTCGGCGACTACGTCAAGGACGGCGCCGACTTGGTGAACATCGAGGACCTGTCGCAGGTGCTGGTCGACTTCCGCCTGCCCGAGCGCTTCGTCGCCCGCGCGCGCACCGGGCAGGTCGTCGAGGTCAGCCTGGACGCGCTGCCGGGCCAGCGCTTCAGCGGCCGCATCGACGCGCTGGATTCGGTGATCGACGCCAACGGCCGCTCGCTGCTGGTGCGCGCGCGGCTCGACAACCCGGGCGGCGTGCTCAAGTCGGGGCTGTTCGCGCGCACGCGCATCGTCTTCTCGACGCGCGAGAACGCGCTGCTCGTGCCCGAGGAGGCGCTGGTGCCGCAGGGCGGCAAACAATATCTGTTCAAGGTCGTCGACGGCGCCGGCGGCAAGGTCGCCAACCGCATCGAAGCGCGCATCGGAGCGCGCCTGCCGGGCAAGGTCGAGATCCTCGAAGGTCTGACCGCCGGCGATCTGGTGGTCACGGCCGGGCAGGGGCGGCTGGGCCGCGGCGAGGCGGTGCCGGTCAAGCTGGTCGACATCGCGCATGCCGACGTGGGGCGCTCGCCGGGCCAGTCAGATCATGCGGCGCGCAACGGCAGCGACGGCGTTGTGCGGCCGGCCGGCGCGGCGTCGGGGGCGCGCGCGCCGTCGCCCTGAACCGAGGAACGCCGCGATGCGCATTTCCGAAACCTCGATCCGCCGGCCGGTGTTCGCGACCGTGATGTCGCTGATGATCGTGCTCATCGGCCTGGTGTCCTTCGACCGGCTGTCGGTGCGCGAATACCCGCGCATCGACGAGCCGGTGGTCACCGTCAGCACCAGGCTGATCGGCGCCTCGTCCGAGGTCATCGAGTCGCAGGTCACCAAGCCGCTGGAAGACTCCATCGCCGGCATCGACGGCGTCGACATCATCACCTCGATCTCGCGCTCCGAGCAGAGCCAGATCACGGTGCGCTTCAAGCTCGAGAAGAACCCAGACGACGCCGCCGCCGACGTGCGCGACCGGGTCGCGCGCGTGCGTGCCAAGCTGCCGGACGCGATCGACGAGCCGGTCATCGCCAAGGTCGAGGCCGATGCCTCCCCGACCATCTGGCTGGCCTTCACCAGCGACACGCTCAGTCCGCTGGAGGTCACCGACGTCATCAACCGCATCGTCAAGCCGCGGCTGCAGACGGTGCCCGGCGTGTCGGAAGTGCGCGTCTATGGCGACCGGCTCTTCGCCATGCGCATCTGGCTCGACCCGGACCAGTTGGCGGCCTACCGGCTGACGGTGCAGGACGTCGAGGACGCGATCCGCAAGCAGAACCTCGAGGTGCCGGCCGGACGCATCGAAAGCCGGCAGCGCGAGTTCAGCGTCACGGCGCGCACCGACCTGAACACCGTGCCGCAGTTCGCCGACATCGCCTTGAAGTCAGCCAGCGGCTACACGGTGCGGCTGCGCGACGTGGCGCGCATCGAGCAGGCGGCTGCCAGCGAGCGCACCAGCGTGCGGCTGAACGGCATGCCAGCGATCAGCACCGGCATCATCCGCAATGCCACGGCCAATCCGCTGGAGATCTCGGCCGAGGTGCGCAAGATCCTGCCGCAGGTGCAGGCCGAGCTGCCGCCCGGTGTGACGGTGCAGGTGGCCAACGACAACGCGGTGTTCATCGACCGTTCGGTCAAATCCGTCTACACCACCATCGCCGAGGCGGTGCTGCTGGTGGCGCTGGTGGTGTTCGTGTTCCTGCGCACGCTGCGCGCGTCGATCATCCCGCTGGTGACCATTCCGGTGAGCCTGATCGGCGCCTTCGGCATCATGGCCGCCGCCGGCTTCACCATCAACACGCTGACGCTGCTGGCGCTGGTGCTGGCCATCGGCCTGGTGGTCGACGACGCGATCGTCGTGCTGGAGAACATCTTCCGCCACATCGAGGAAGGCCTGTCGCCTTTCCAGGCCGCGCTCAAGGGTGCCAAGGAGATCAGCTTCGCGGTGGTGGCGATGACGCTGACGCTGGCCGCCGTGTATGCGCCGCTGGCCTTCACGCCGGGGCGTACCGGGCGGCTGTTCACCGAGTTCGCGCTGACGCTGGCCGGCGCGGTGGTGGTCTCGGGTTTCGTCGCGCTGACGCTGACGCCGATGATGTGCAGCAAGCTGCTGCGCCACAACCCGTCGCCGAACCGCTTCGACCGCGGCATGGAGCGCGTGCTGGTGGCGTTGGGCAACGGCTACGGCCGCACGCTCGGCTGGGTGCTGACGCAGCGCTGGATCGTGCTGCTCGTCATGGCCGCGGCTGCCGGCGGCAGCGGGTGGCTGTTCAAGACCGCGAAGAGCGAACTCGCGCCGCTGGAAGACCGCGGCGTGGTCCTGGCCACCGTCAACGCGCCCGACGGCGCCACGCTGGACTACACCGCACGCTACCTGCGGGCCATCGAAGACCTGGGCCGCAGCTATCCGGAGTTCGACCGCATCTTCGTCGTTGCCGGCAACCCGACCGTGTCGCAGGGCAGCGCGTTCCTGCGCACCGTCGACTGGGACGAGCGCAAGCGCACGACGCAGCAGCTGGCACGCGAGCTGCAGCCGCAGCTCCAGGGTCTGCCGGGGGTGAGCGCCTTCCCGATCACGCCGCCGAGCCTGGGGCAGGGCTTTCGCGAGCGCGCGGTCAACTACGTGGTCGTCACCAGCGACAGCTACGACAACCTGGCGCGCGTATCGCAGCAGTTCCTGGCCGAGATGGCCAAGAACCCCGGCTTCGTGCAGCCCGACACCGACCTGCGGCTGAACAAGCCGGAGATCTTCGTCGAGGTCGACCGTGCGCGCGCCGCCGACATGGGCGTCAACGTCGACGCCGTGGCGCGCACGGTGGAAACCATGCTCGGCGGCCGTGTGGTCACGCGCTACAAGCGCGATGCCGACCAGTACGACGTGATCGTGCAGACCGCGGTCAGCGGCCGCACCACGCCCGAGGACATCGAGAAGCTGTTCGTGCGCGGCCGCGGCGAGGCGATGGTGCCGCTGAGCTCGCTGATCAGGGTGCGCGAGGCGGTCAGCCCGCGCGAGCTGAACCACTTCAACCAGCGCCGCTCGGTGACCATCAGCGCCAACCTCGCGCCCGGCTACGCGCTGGGCGAGGCGCTGCAGGCGATGGACCAGATCGCCGCTCAGGTGCTGCCCGCCGGCTACGCCACCGAGCTCAACGGCATGAGTCGCGAGTTCCGCTCGTCGTCCGGCGCGCTGGGCGTGGTTTTCGTGCTGTCGCTGATGTTCATCTTCCTGGTGCTCGCGGCGCAGTTCGAGAGCTTCGTCGACCCCTTCGTGATCCTGCTGGCGGTGCCGCTGTCGATGGTCGGCGCGCTGTTGGCGCTGCGCTGGAGCGGCGGCACGCTGAACGTGTATTCGCAGATCGGGCTGATCACGCTGGTCGGGCTGATCAGCAAGCACGGCATCCTGATCGTCGAGTTCAGCAACCAGCTGCGCCAGCAGGGGCTCGCCGTGCGCGACGCCGTCGTCCAGGCCGCCAGTCTGCGTTTGCGCCCGATCCTGATGACCACCGGCGCGATGGTGCTGGGCGCGCTGCCGCTGGCCACGGCCAGCGGCGCCGGCGCCGAGAGCCGGCATCAGATCGGCTGGGTCATCGTCGGCGGCATGTCGCTGGGCACGCTGCTGACGCTGTTCGTCGTGCCGACGATCTACACCTTCTTCGCGCGCCGCGGCGTGCCCGGCGAGATCACCACGCCGGCCGCCGACGCCGTGTCGGCGGAGCACATGGCGCCGCACGCCCCGGGCTGAGGCGGCGACAGCCCCAAACGCTCAGCCGCGCCAGTAGTTGTTGGCCGCAGCGACGGTCTGGAAGTTGATGGCCACGACGTGCGACGCCGCCGTCAGGCCGTCCGCCGACTCGGCGTACTCCGGGCGCAGCTTCTTCAGCACCTCGACGTCGGGCTGCGTGTACTTGACGCCGCGCCGGCTCAGGGTGATGGCCAGTTCGAATCCCTCCTGCGGTGTCTTCGTGATGAGCGAGCTCAGCCAAGCATCAGCCATGATCGGTTCCGGTTGTCGTGGAGCAGCGGCAAGCATACCCCCGGCGCAGTCCCGCTGCGATCGCCGTGCCCTCGGGCTGTGTGCGGGCATGCTCGCGCAGGTGTTCGTGCAGCGGCATGCCGGGCGAAGTCGTCTCCAGCGTCTTCATTGCAGCTTCTCCAAGCTTCTGTGGCTTTCGGTGCTGCGCCCGGCGCGATACGCGGCAGGTGCGGACGCCTCTATATCAAGCCGTCGAAAGGCAGCACGTCGACCTCTTCGCCGGCTGCCACGTTGCCCTGCTCGTGGTGCAGCAGCACCATGCCGTTGGCCTGGCTCATGCTGCGCAGGATGCCGCTGCCCTGCGCACCGGTGATCGCCACCTGCCAACGGCCGTCGCCGGCGCGGCTGACGATGCCGCGCTGGAACTCGGTGCGGCCGGGCTTCTTGCGCAGCGGCGCGACGCTGGCCGCGCGCAGCAGCGGCAGCGGCTGCGGCGCGGCGCCGGCCATGTGCAGCAGCGCGTCGCGCACGAAGGCGTAGAAGGTGACCATCACCGCCACCGGGTTGCCGGGCAGACCGAACAGGATCGCCTGGCGGTCGGCGCTGCCGATGCGCCCGATCGCCAGCGGCCGGCCCGGGCGCATCGCGATGCGCCAGAACAGCACCTCGCCGAGTTCGGCCATCACCGCCTTGGTGTGGTCGGCCTCGCCGACGCTGACGCCGCCCGAGGTGATGACCGCGTCGGCGCACGCCGCCGCCTGCGTGAAGGTCTCGCGCAGCGCCGCCGGATCGTCCCGCACCACGCCCAGGTCGAGGGCCTCGACGCCCAGGCGCTGCAGCATGCCCCACACGGTGTAGCGGTTGCTGTCATAGACGCAACCGGCGTCCAGCGGCTGGCCGATCGAACGCAGTTCGTCGCCGGTGGAAAAGAAGGCCACGCGCAGCCACCGGTGCACCGGCACCTCGGCCAGGCCCAGCGAGGCCAGCAGCCCCAGATCGGCCGGACGCAGCACACGGCCGGCGCTGAGCGCGGCTTCGCCGCTTGCCAGGTCCTCGCCGGCCCGGCGGCGGTTGTCGCCGGGCTGCAGCAGCCCCGGCGGCACGAGCACGTCGTCGCCCTCGCGCTGCGTGAACTCCTGCGGCACCACCGTGTCGAGCCCGGGCGGCATCACCGCGCCGGTGGTGATGCCGACGCAGGCGCCGGCCGGCACCGTGCCTTCGAAGTTGCGGCCGGCCAGGCCGCGGCCGACAAGGCGCAGCCGCGTGGCCGCATCGGCGCGCAGTTCGCTGCCGCGCAGCGCATAGCCGTCCATCGCCGCGTTGTCGTGCGACGGCACGTCGATGGCGGATACCACGTTGCGCGCCAGCACGCGGCCCAGCGCGTCGCGGACCGGCCGCAGCTCCACCGCCTGCACCGGCGCGACCAGGCGCGCGATGAACTCTTGCGCCTGCGCCACCGGCAAGGCCTGCGGGTCGTAGCCGGCCACGCACGAGGCGATGGCCTGCAGCGACATCGGCAGGGTGCGAGGTTCGCGCGCGCTCATTCGCTGCCGCCGGGCGCTCAGCCGCCGATGTAGTGCATCTCGACGCGGCGCGCGCCGTGGCCTGCGGTATCGGTGCTGGCCGAACCACGCAGCTCGGAATAGCGGTCGGCGCGCTGGCGCCAGATGGCCGCGACCGCGGCCGCCAGCTGCTCGTCGCCGGCGCCGCCGCGGAGCAGCGCCCGCAGGTCGTGTCCGGCGCTGGCGAACAGGCACATGAACAGCCGCCCTTCGGTGGACAGCCGCGCGCGGTTGCAGTCGCGGCAAAAGGCCTGCGTGACGCTGGAGATCACGCCGATCTCGCCGCCGCCGTCGGCATAGCGCCAGCGTTCGGCGGTCTCGCCTTCGGCCTGCGCGTCCAGCGGCTGCAGCTCGTATTCACGCTGCAGCATGCGGATCAACTGCGCCGACGGCAGCACCTCGTCCATGCGCCAGCCGTTGGTGGCGCCGACGTCCATGTATTCGATGAAGCGCAGCACGATGCCGCTGTGGCGGAAGTGCCGCGCCATGGCCAGCACCTCATGCTCGTTGGTGCCGCGCTTGACCACCATGTTGACCTTGATCGGCGCCAGGCCCACGGCCTGCGCCTGCTCGATGCCGCGCAGCACCTCGGCGACCGGAAAGTCGACGTCGTTCATGCGCCTGAACACCGCGTCGTCGAGGGCATCGAGGCTGACGGTGACGCGCTGCAGCCCGGCGTCCCTCAGCGCACGCGCCTTGCGCGCCAGCAGCGAGCCGTTGGTGGTCAGCGTGATGTCCAGCGGCTGGCCCTCGGGCGTGCGCAGTTCGGCCAGCATCGCCACCAGCGACTCGAGACCTCGGCGCAGCAGCGGCTCGCCGCCGGTCAGGCGCAGCTTGCGCACGCCGAGATCGACGAACACGCGCGCGGTGCGTGCGATCTCCTCGAAGCTGAGCAGCGCGCTGTGCGGCAGGAAGGCGTGGGTCTTGTCGAACACCTCCTTGGGCATGCAGTAGCTGCAGCGGAAGTTGCAGCGGTCGGTGACCGAGATGCGCAGGTCGCGCAACGGCCGACCGAGCTGGTCGGCCAGCCTGTCGCCGGGGGCCGGCGCGGGCGGCGCCGTTTGCGGCAGCCACGCCATGCGGCGCAGGTCGTGCAGTGGAATGATGCGCTCGCCCATGGCACTATTGTGCCGCGCACGGCACGTCAGCATGACGCAAGGGCCAAGCTCAGAATAGTCGTGCGCATCCAGGAGACAACGCATGGACTTCGACGCATTCCACCGCCGCTCCATCGACGAACCCGAGGCCTTCTGGGCCGAGCAGGCGGCGTTGATCGACTGGCACCGGCCCTTCGACACGGTGCGCGACTACAGCCGCCCGCCCTTCGTCGACTGGTTCGCCGGCGGCCAGACCAACCTGTGCCACAACGCGGTGGACCGGCACCTGAAGACCCAAGCCGACGCCAACGCGCTGATCTGGGTGTCGACCGAGGTCGACAAGGAGGTGGTCTACAGCTTCCGCGAGCTGCACGCCGAAGTGCAGCGCATGGCGGCGGCGCTGCTCGAGTTGGGCGTCACGCAGGGCGACCGCGTGCTGATCTACATGCCGATGATCGCCGAGGCCTGCTTTGCGATGCTGGCGTGCGCGCGCATCGGCGCCATCCATTCCGTGGTCTTCGGCGGCTTCGCCAGTCACAGCCTGGCCAGCCGCATCGACAACGCGACGCCGAAGGTGATCGTCAGCGCCGACGCCGGCAGCCGCAGCGGCAAGAGCGTGCCCTACAAGGGCCTGCTCGATGAGGCGATCCAGCTCGCCGAACACAAGCCGGCCAAGGTGCTGATGGTCGACCGCGGGCTGGCGAAGTTCGCGCCGGTGGCCGGCCGCGACGAGGACTATGCGGCGCTGCGCAGCAAGCACATGCACGCGCAGGTGCCGTGCACCTGGGTGGACTCGACGCACCCGAGCTACACGCTCTACACCAGCGGCACCACCGGCACGCCCAAGGGCGTGCAGCGCGACACCGGCGGCTACGCGGTGGCGCTGGCGGCGAGCATGAAGCACATCTTCCTCGGCAAGCCGGGCGAGACCTACTTTTCCACCAGCGACATCGGCTGGGTGGTGGGCCACAGCTACATCATCTACGGACCGTTGATCGCCGGCATGGCGACGATCATGTACGAAGGCCTGCCCACGCGGCCCGATGCCGGCGTCTGGTGGAGCCTGGTCGAAAAATACAAGGTGACGTCGATGTTCAGCGCGCCGACGGCGGTGCGCGTGCTGAAGAAGCACGATCCGGCGTATCTGACGAAGTACGACCTGTCCTCGTTGCGCGCGCTGTTCCTGGCCGGCGAGCCGCTGGACGAACCCACGGCGAAGTGGATCGCCGATGCGCTGCAGCGGCCGATCATCGACAACTACTGGCAGACCGAAACCGGCTGGCCCATCCTGGGCATCTGCAACGGCGTCGAGCCCACGCCCAGCAAGTTCGGATCGCCCGGCAAGGCGGTCTACGGCTACAACGTCAAGCTGGTGAACGAAGCCACCGGCGACGCAGTGGAAGGCGCGGACCAGAAGGGCGTGGTCATGATCGAAGGGCCGCTGCCGCCGGGCTGCATGCAGACCGTCTGGCAGGACGATGCGCGCTTCGTCAAGACCTACTGGACCGAAGCGAAAGGCCACTGGCTGTACAGCACCTTCGACTGGGGCGTGCGCGACGCGGACGGCTACTACTTCATTCTCGGCCGCACCGACGACGTGATCAACGTGGCGGGCCACCGGCTCGGCACGCGCGAGATCGAAGAAAGCATCTCCAGCCATCCGAACGTGGCCGAGGTGGCGGTGGTCGGCGTGGCCGACAACCTCAAGGGCCAGGTGGCGATGGCCTTCGCCATCCCGAAGGACGCCAGCGGGCTCGAAAACGCGGCGGCGAGGCTCGAGCTCGAAGGCCAGATCATGAAGCTCGTCGACGGCCAGCTCGGCGCGGTGGCGCGGCCATCGCGCGTGCTCTTCGTCACCGTGCTGCCCAAGACGCGCTCGGGCAAGCTGCTGCGCCGCGCGCTGCAGGCGGTGGCCGAAGGACGCGACCCCGGCGACCTGACGACGATCGAGGATCCGACCGCGCTGCAGCAGGTCAAGGACCTGGTGGCGGGCAAGTAGCCGCCTCCCCCGCGAGGGGGATGGCGATTCCGCCGCCGGAGGGATGGGCGGTGCGGCGCTGCGGCTGCAGACTGCGGGCTCCGTCGTCGTGAGGCCCGCCATGCTGCTTCCCACCCGTCGTACCGTCATTGCCTGCCTGGCCGCGCTGCCGGCCTGGGCGCAAGCCAGGCTGCCGCTGCTGTTGGCGCGTGATGCGCCGAGGACTCTCGATCCGCGCGGCTGGCTGGTCAGCGAAAAATACGACGGCGTGCGCGCCGTCTGGGACGGCCAGGTACTGCGTTTTCGCAGCGGCACGCCGATCGTCGCGCCGGCGTGGTTCACGCAGCAGCTGCCGCGCCAGCCGCTGGACGGCGAACTGTGGCTGGGACGCGGGAGTTTCGAGGCGTTGTCGGGCATCGTGCGCCGGCAGCAGGCGCACGCTGCGGCATGGCGCGAGCTGCGCTACATGCTGTTCGAGCTGCCCGGCGCGCCAGGCCCGTTTGCAGACCGTGCGCAGCGCCTGCAGCAACTCGTTCGCCACGCCGGCTGGACGCAGCTGCTCGCGGTGGAGCAGTCGGCGCTGGAATCGGCCGCCGCGCTGCAGCGCCGACTCGAGCAGGTGCTGCGCGCCGGCGGCGAAGGCCTGATGCTGCACCGCGCCGATGCGCCGTATCTCACCGGTCGCAGCGCGGCGCTGCTGAAGCTGAAGCCGCAGCAGGACGACGAAGCGCAGGTGCTCGCGCACGTCGCCGGCCGGGGCAAACACGCGGGCCGTCTCGGCGCCCTGCGCGTGCGCAGCGCATCTGGCGTCGAGTTCCAGCTCGGCACCGGCTTCAGCGGCGCCGAACGCGAGGCACCGCCGCCGCCGGGCAGCTGGGTCACGTTCACGCACCGCGGCTTCACCGCAGACGGCGTGCCGCGCTTCGCCAGTTACCTGCGCATGCGCGAGTTCTGACGGTGCCGCGGGCGGCGCAGCGTCAGAGCACTTCCGACGCGAAATCCGCCAGCCGCGAACGCTCGCCGCGGGCCAGCGTCACATGGCCGCCGTGCGGCCAGCCCTTGAAGCGGTCGACCGCATAGGTCAGGCCCGAGCTGCCCTCGGTCAGGTACGGCGTGTCGATCTGCGCCAGGTTGCCCAGGCAGACGATCTTCGTGCCCGGGCCGGCGCGCGTGATCAGCGTCTTCATCTGCTTGGGCGACAGGTTCTGCGCCTCGTCGATGAGCACGAACTTGTTCAGGAAGGTGCGCCCGCGCATGAAGTTCAGGCTCTTGATCTTGA
>DAIMFR010000036.1:0-52855 GCA_036724445.1 Rubrivivax sp.
GTTCGACCTCGGTGTGGCTTGATATGTCATTAGATTGCTGGAACGATCTACTAGTTTGTGGACGGCCGCATGCCGTCGCAGAAGCAACCGCATCAGGCCATGGGTTGGCCGATGTCATCGAGACGATCGGTTGGACTGGGTCGCCGTGGATAGGCTCCCGCTCAAGGCCGACTGCCGACGCGCCAAAGAAAAGGGGCTTGGACACGCCCAAGCGAAGGCCTGCGGCGCCCGGAAGTTTGAATGCTGTCGATGGCGCCTCGGATGCCGGTTGCGACGACGCAATGGATGCTCGTCGGTGGCCGACACGGAGGTTCAACTCAGGAGCCACGGTGTGGACGTCGCGGTGTCGTACGCTTCCCCGCTCAAGCGGCAGCTATGCGGCAACGAGATCACGCCGTCGAGCGACTCCTGTGGGTCGGCTGCGCTCGGTGACGAGTGGCTGGTTCCGAGGAGTGCGACCCTGAAGGCCGCTTTACGGCGATGAACCCGGGAAGGGGGCCGTCATGTCCCGACCCGTTGCTGCCATTCGCCGCGCGGGATTGGGCGCCGAGAAGCTGTCGTTCACCCCGAGGTCTCTCGGAAACAGGTAACGGTTCAGGCGACAGACCAGAGGCGTAGCCGATCAGGATCAGTGGAAATCTTGCTCGAGCTGATGGCGAATGGCGCCGATCCGGACAACGTCGCCACGCACTTCAAATGCGGCAATGAGCCCAGCGTTGCCGAAGGGAACGATGAGTTCACGCTGCTTGTCGTTCAAGGCGCGAGCGGCTTTGCGGCATGAGTACGGTGAGAACTCCAGTAGTCGAAGTGCGCGGTCGACGGCGTCTCTGAGGCGCCTGACGACATCAAGGTCAGGTGTCGCGCTGGCGAGTTCGCGCTCGATGGTGAAATCCTCGATGCGCAGCAAGTCGTCGGCGGCCTCCTCCGCCAGGAGGACGCGGTAGCGGGTCACGGTCCAGCGCGCGGCTTGCCTGCCGCCAGCCGCTTGTGGGCCGCATCCAGCCGGTCATCCATCCGCCGCAGCAACTCCTGCGGCGAGATCCCGTTGTTTTCCCGCTCGGATCGCTCGACGGCGTCTCGGGCGCGCGCAAGGAAGGCGTCTTGCGTTCGCCGCCAAGTGACGCCGTCGCGAACGCACGCGGCCACGAAATCGGAAAGCGATTCGCCGTCGTCGAGGACAGCCTCGGCATCGCTGCGCAGCGCTGGCTCGACACGCACAGCAGGGAGAGTGGAGGTCTTCATACGTGCAATGTAATGCATACGTGATGCACTCACAAGTGTGTGGCTGTCCAGTGCGGCTGTCCGTTCCGACTCCGACAAAGGCATAGCAAACGGATTGCCGGTCTGCCGTCAGTCGCGAACGGCCGGAACTGGCCGGGTCAAGGAGGCCACGAGCGGCTGCTTCGTGGATGCGAAACGCGAACAGCCGATGCTTGGCCGTCGGGCAGCTTTGGAGAACCTCGACCGACGGCTCAGGGTCGCAACTGCGAGTTCGGGACGCCGCCCCAAGCGGCTGCAAGGCGCCAAAGCCGCGGCTCGATCCTTGCTGGAACGCGAGTGGGCCATGCGAGCGTGAGTGCCCACCGTCAGCGCCGCCGCGCCAGCGGCCGCACGAAGCACAGCGCCGCCGCCAGCCCTTGGCAGCCCATGCAGGCCAGCAGCGGCAGCGTCGAGCCGCCCGAAGCGCCGAGCAGCAGCCCCGCGCCGATCGGCCCGAAGGCGTACATCACCTGGCCGATCGACCAGATGCGCGTGATCACCGCGCCGTAGTGCGGCGGCGCGAACTCGCGCTGCGCGAACAGCGCCGGCAGCGTGATGACGTTGCCCACCGACACGCCCACCAGCGCGCAGCCGGCGATGACCACGACCGCCTCGTCGGAGCCGGCCATCATTCCGCTGCCCAGCGCCTGCACGCCGAAACCGGCCGCCGTGGCGCGGCGGTGGTCGACGCGGTCGATGAAGCTGGCCAGCCCCAGCCGGCCGAGCAGCGAGCTGGCCGTCGTCACGGCCACCGCCAGCGTGGCCACGCCCGGGCCGACCTTCGGCACCAGCAGCGGCAGTTGCTGCGCCAGCAAGGCCACCTGCGCCAGCCAGCCGATGCCGAACAGGGCGCACAGCAGCGCCAGGGGCCGGTCCAGCCGCAGCCGGCTCGAGGCCGGCGTGCCGGCCGGCGCCGCGGGCGGCGGCGCCGTGGGCTCGACCAGATTGAAGGCAATCAGCAGCAGCAACGGCACCGCCACCGTGCCCGCGGTCAGCGCCACGCCCGGCCCGAGGCCGAAGCGCGCGATGCCGCCCGCCAGCAGCGGCACGATCAGGAAGCCGGCGGCGCTGGCGCCGGTCAGCGCCGGGTTCAGCGCCAAGCCGGGCCGCGCGTGGAACCACGCGCCGGCGATCTGCCGCGCCCGAGATCGCCGCCCAGCCGAAAGCCATGCCGGCACAGGCCGCGAACAGCCGCGGGGCGCTGAGCACGTAGGCCAGTGCGCTGACGCAACTGGCCAACAGCAACACACCGGCCACCACCGGCCACCACCGGGCGGCGGCCGAAGCGCTCCGCGGCGTGCGGAATTCGCCGATCGTCGGGGGGGTCAGTGACGGCCCCTGTGTTGCCGCGCGGCGCTCAATGCGCGCCGCCTTCGACGGCGACTGCCGGCCCCACGCGCCGGCCGCTGGTCCAGACCAGGACCACCAGCGCAACGAAGAACATGCTCGTCAGCCAGAACAGGTCGTTGGCGGCCATCGTGAAGGCCTGCTGGTCGATCATCCGGTTGATCTGCGCCAGCGCCTGCTCGTGCGTGTAGCCGGCGGCGCGCAGCTGCGCGATCGCCTGCAGCGCGGCCGGGTGGCCGGGCGAGATCTGCTCGGCCAGCTGCGCGTGGTGCAGGCTGGCGCGGCTGTCCCACAACGTGGTGAACACCGAGGTGCCGACCGCGCCGGCGGTGATGCGCACGAAGTTGTTCAGTCCGGTAGCCGAGGCCATGCGCTCGGGCGGCAGGCCGGCATAGGCGATCGACTGCAGGGGGATGAAGAAGAAGGCCATCGGAATGCCCTGCAGCAGCGTGGGCAGCAGGATGGTCTCGAAGTCGGCCGTGGTGGCGAAGCGCGAGCGCATCAGGAACACCGCGGCGAAGCCGACGAAGGCCACGCTCGCCAGCCAGCGCGGGTCCATGCGTCCGACCTGATGGCCGACCCAGGGCGACAGCAGGATCGCCAGCAGGCCGACCGGCGCCATCGACAGCCCGGCCCAGGTCGCCGTGTAGCCCATGTACTGCTGCAGCCACAGCGGCAGCAGCACGATGTTGCCGAACACCAGCCCGTAGGCCACCGACAGCGACAGCGTGCCGACGAGGAACTTGCGCCGCGCGAACAGGCGCAGGTCCACCACCGGATGTGCGGCGCCCAGCTCCCAGATCAGGAAGAAGGCGAAACCGACCACGGCCAACAGCGCCAGCGCGACGATCTCGCTGGAGCTGAACCAGTCCAGCTCCTTGCCCTTGTCGAGCATCAGCTGCATCGCGCCGACCCACAGCACCAGCAGCCCCAGGCCGATGCGGTCCAGCGGAATGCGCCGCGGCGGCGTCAGCCGCTCGCGCATCAGCTGCCAGGTGAGCAGCGCCGCCAGCAGGCCCAGCGGCACGTTGATGTAGAAGATCCACGGCCAGGAGATGTGGTCGGTGATCCAGCCGCCCAGCAGCGGGCCGACCACCGGCGCCACCAGCACCGTCATGCCGAACAGCGCCAGCGCCATGCCCGCCATGGCACGCGGGTAGACCGACAGCAGCAGCGTCTGCGACAGCGGGATCATCGGCCCGGCCACCAGACCCTGCAGCACGCGAAAGCCGACCAGCGCCTCGATCGTCGGCGACAGGCCGCACAGCCACGACGCGAGCACGAACAGCAGCGTGCTGGCGATGAACACGCGCACCGCGCCGAAGCGCATCGCCAGCCAGCCGGTGAGCGGCATCGAGATGGCGTTGGCCACCGCGAAGGAGGTGATGACCCAGGTGCCCTGTGCCGGGCTGACGCCCAGGTCGCCCGAGATCGCCGGGATCGAGACGTTGGCCACCGACGAATCGAGCACGTTCATGAACGTGGCCAGCGAGATCGAGATCGTCGCCAGCCAGCGCGCGGCGCCCTGCAGCGGGGGCAGCGGCGGCGCGGCGCTCGGCGCGGCGCTCATTTGGCGGCGGTGGGCTTCAGGTTGGCTTCGATGATGCGGCGCACCATCTGGTCGGCCTCGCGCTGCTCGGCCAGATCCTCGGCGTCGTCAGACACGGACACCGAAGCCGCCGCAGCCGGCGCTGGCGCGGCGGGTGCTGCCTTGTCCAGATCGACCGTGGCCAGCATCGACAGGCCGACGCGCAGCGGGTATTCCTTGGGCAGCGGACCGTCGAGCGCGATGCGCACCGGCACGCGCTGCACCACCTTGATCCAGTTGCCGGTGGCGTTCTGCGCCGGCAGCAGCGCGAAGGCCGCACCGGTGCCGGCACCGATGCCGGCGATGCGCCCTTGGTATTTGACCTGGCTGCCGTAGGCGTCGGCGCTCAGCCGCACCGGCTGGCCGACGTGCATGCGGCGCAGCTGCGCTTCCTTGAAGTTGGCCTCGACCCAGACCTGGTCGAGCGGGATCAGCGCCATCAGCGCCGAGCCGGCCGCCACGCGCTGGCCGAGCTGCACCGTGCGCCGCGCGATCTGGCCGTCCTGCGGTGCGTGCAGTTCGGTGCGGCGCAGCGTCAGGAAAGCCTCGCGCAGCGCCGCCGCGGCGCGGCGCACGGTGGGATGGTCGTCGACGCGCGTGCCGTCGCTCAAGGCCAGGTTGGCCGCCGCCTGCTTCTCGGCCGCCGCCTGCGCCGATACGGCCGCGGCCAGCGCGCTGCGCGCGGCGTTGCGCGCCGCCTCGGCATGGTCGATGTCCTCGGCGCTGATCGCACCGGTGTCCTGCAGCGACGCACGGCGCGCGGCATCATCCTCGGCGCGCGCTGCTTCAGCGCGCAGCCGCTGCACGTCGGCGCGCCGCGCCATCACCTGCGCGTCGTAGCTGCCGTCCTGTGCGCGCAGCACGCGCACCTCGCGCACCGCCTGCGCCAACGCGGCGCCGGCACGCTGCAGCGCGAGCCGGGCGTCGGTCGCGTCCAGCCGCACCAGCAGCTGACCGGCGGCGACCTGGTCGGTGTCGTCGACCAGCACTTCGACCACGGTGCCGTCGATGCGCGGCGTGATCTGCACCAGCGGCGCCTGCACGTAGGCGTTGTCGGTGCTCTCGCGGTGGCGCAGCACCAGCGCCCAGTACGCGCCGAAGCCGGCGGCGGCCAGCAGCACCAGCGCGCCCACGCCGAGCAGCGCACGCTGTCGCCGGCGCGGCGCCAGCACCGGCGCGGCCTCGGCGGCGGAAGCCTCGCTCATGGTCATCCTCTCGTAGGGTTCGGGCGCCTATTGTCCTGGCAACGTGCGGGCAAGCTCCGACCGCCCGGCGGCGTAGAGCCGCCGCCCTAGAGAATGCCGTGCCGCTCGCGCATGCTCCCACTTACAGTAGGAGCCCGGGCGCGACCCGCGCGACAAGGAGACAACATGGTCAAGAAGACGGACAAGAGCTCCGGCCTGCGGCGCGAGCTGCCGAACCTGCTCGACAACCAGCTGGCGCAGTTGGTGAAGGAGTCGGCGCAGCAGATCTGGCTCGCCGGCATGGGCGCGTTCGCCAAGGCGCAGGAAGGCCGCAACAAGGTCTTCGAGGCGCTGATCAAGGAAGGCACCAGTTTGCAGCGCAAGACGCAATCGGCGGCCGAGGAGAAGATCGGCGAGGTCACCGACCGCATGAGCGCGATGGCCGGCGACGTCACCAGCAAGGCCGGCCAGCATTGGGACAAGCTCGAATCGATCTTCGAGCAGCGCACCGCCAAGGCGATGAACAAGCTCGGCGTGCCCACCGCCAAGGACGTCGACGCGCTGATCGAGCGCGTCGACCAACTCGCTGCCGCGGTGGCGCGGCTGTCGAAGCAGGCGCCAGTGAAGACTGCGGCCAAGGCCGCAGCGAAAGCCCCCGCGAAGACAGCAGCGGCCAAGAAGAGTACGCCGAGCACGCGCCGCGCCGCAGCGCGCAAGGGCGGCGCATGACGGTCGCCGGCTCGGGCAAGGCCGCGCCTCGCATCGGCCTGCCGCTGGCCGGCGGCGGTCGAGCGGCTGCTTCGAAGCCGTCGCCCGAGGGGCGGAATCTGGAACGGCCCGCCGCCTCGGACCGGGCACCTCGCATCGGCCTGGCGCTGGCCGGCGGCGGCCCGTTGGGTGCGATCTACGAGATCGGCGCGCTGTGCGCGCTGCAGGAATCGCTGGACGGCGTCGACTTCAACGATCTGTCGGGCTACGTGGGCGTGTCGGCCGGCGGCTTCATCGCCGCGGGGCTGGCCAACGGCATGACGCCGCGCCAGCTGTGCAGCGCCTTCATCGAAAACGACAGCCCCAGCCAGGACCTGATCCGGCCGCAGCTGTTCATCCGCCCGGCGTGGGGCGAATTCGCGCGCCGCGGCGCGGCGCTGCCGGGGCTGTTCGTGCAGGCCAGCCTGCGCTTCCTGTTCAAGCGGCGCGCGCTGCTGTCGGCCTTCGAGATGCTCGGCCGCGCGCTGCCCACGGGCTTGTTCAGCCCTGCGCCGCTGGAAGCGCAGATCCGCCGCGTGCTCAGCGCGCCGGGCCGCAGCAACGACTTCCGCACGCTGAAGCGCAAGCTGGTGCTGGTGGCCACCGACCTGGACAGCGGCGAGGCCGCGCCCTTCGGCCAGCCCGGATGGGACCACGTGCCGATCTCGCAGGCCGCGGCCGCCAGCGCCGCGCTGCCGGGACTGTTTCCGCCGGTGGCCATCGACGGGCGCTGGTACGTCGACGGCGCGCTGAAGAAGACGCTGCACGCCAGCGTGCTGCTCGACATGGGGCTGGATCTGCTGTTCTGCCTGAACCCGCTGGTGCCCTTCGACGCCCGGCACGACCGCCACCGCGTGCTCGGCAGCGGCGACCCGCGCATTCCGCAGCTGGTGGCCGGCGGGCTGCCGGTGGTGCTGAGCCAGACCTTCCGCAGCCTGATCCATTCGCGGCTCGAGCTCGGCATCAAGCGCTACGAAGGCAGCCATCCGCAGACCGACATCGAGCTGTTCGAGCCCGACCACCGCGACCCGGAGATGTTCCTGGCCAACACCTTCGGCTACGCGCAGCGCCGCGCGCTGGCCGAGCATGCCTACCAGCGCACGCGCGCCGACCTGCGCTCGCGGCGCAGCACGCTGGCGCAGACGCTGGCGCGCCATGGCATCCGGCTCGACGACGCCGTGCTCGACGACCTGCAGCGCACGCTGGTCGGGCGCAAGCGGCAGCTGCGCACGCGCGCCGCGCGCACGCTGAAGCGGCTGGACGAAGTGCTGAACGACCTGGACGCGGCGCTGGCCGAGCGCAGCGCATCTCCTAAGATCGGCCCCCGTACTGCGAAAGCTGCACGATGAATGCAAGACCCCTCTGCCTGCCCTTGGCCGCGGCCGCGCTGCTGGCCGGTTGCGCTTCCGGCCCGCCGTTCATCGACCAGGCCCAGCCCGAGGCGATGGCGGTCGCGCAGCGCCGCGCCGCCTTCGAGCTGAACTGCCCGCCGGTGAGCATGCAGCTGCTGTCGCGCGAGACGCTGCAGCCGGTGTCGTTCCGCTTCGGCATCGAACGCGCCGAATACACCATCGGCGCCAGCGGCTGCGGCAAGCGCGCCACCTACGTGGTCATCTGCCCGGACCAGCCCGGCTCGACCTGCTTCGCCGCCGCCGGCCGCGACGGACCGCTGCAGTAGCGCCGGCTCCGCCCTCGACGGCCGCGCGCATCGGTGGCAATCCGTTCGGCAGCGCGCTCGGCGAGCATCAGCATCGGCGAGTTGGCGATGCCGCTGGTGGTCTGCGGCATCGCGCCGGCATCGACCACGCGCAGACCACGCACGCAGCCGCGGGCATCGAGCACCGCCATCGGATCGTCGTCGCCGCCGATGCGCATCGTGCCCACCGGGTGGAAGATCGTGCTGGCGATGTCGCCGGCCAGCCGCGGCAGCGCAGGCTGCCGCCGCCGTCGCGGCCGAACAGCAGCCGCGCCGCCCGAGCGCCGGGCAGTTGCCGAAGAAGCAGGGCGCATGAGCAAATGTGGCTCCGCCACTTTGCTCAACCCCCCGCGGGGGGCGGCCGGTAAGGCCGGCCTGGGGGCGCTCTCAGGCGCGCAGCAGCCGCAGCGCCAGCAGGCCGAGCAGCACGAACAGCCCGAGGCTCCAGAACTCGTAGGGCACGCCGAGCAGCTTGACCGCCGCGTCGGCGCAGCTGGCGCGCGGCTGGAAGATCTCCGGCAGGCTGCCGTCCAGGCCCAGGCCGCTGATGATCTTCTCGGCCAGCGTCAGGTTGCACGAATCCGAGGCCGCGGCCACGAAGTGCTGCCACAGCGCGGCGGCGATGCCGGCCAGGCTGAAGACCAGCACCAGCACGCCGGCGAACACGCGGCCGAGCAGCAGCCCGAGCAGCGCGGCCAGCGCGATGACGACGAAGATCAGCCGCTGCAGCACGCACCACGGGCAGGGCTCCATGCCCAGCCCGTGTTGCGTCGCCAGCGCGAGGCCGACCGCCCCCAGGCTCAGGGCAGCGATGATCCACAGCAGCGCCTTGCGCTGCGGCGCGGCGCTCACTTCAGCTCGGCGATCAGTTCGATCTCGACGCAGGCGCCCAGCGGCAGCTGCGCCACGCCGAAGGCGCTGCGCGCGTGCGCGCCGATCTCCGGCCCGAAGACCTCGCCCAGCAGTTCCGAGCAGCCGTTGGTCACCAGGTGGTGCTCGGTGAAGGTGGCGGTGCTGTTGACCAGGCTCAGCACCTTGACGATGCGCGCCACCTGGTCCAGGCCGCCGGCGCCGGCCTGCAGCGTGGCCAGCAGGTCAATGGCGACGGCGCGCGCCGCGGCCTTGCCTTCGTCGGTGCTCATCGTCAGCCCGAGCTGGCCGACCCAGGACTTGCCGTCCTTGCGCGCGATGTGGCCGGACAGGAACACCAGTGGGCCGCTGCGCACGAAGGGCACGTAGGCGGCGGCCGGCACGGCCAGCGGCGGCAGCGTGATGCCCAGGGCATCGAGTCGGGCTTGGATCGACATGGCGTGAACAGTCAGCGTCGGCGCGGGGTGGGCATCCTACACTGGCGTGGATGAGACATCGCCGGGCCGCCCCAAGATGGCTCGCGCGCCCTCGGGGGGCCGGCGCCGCAGGCACCTTGGACCCCGGTGTGAGCATTGCCGCAGCCGCGCTGGCCTGGCTGCTCGGCGCCGCGCTGCAGATGCAGCAGCCGCGGCTGTGGCCGCTGTGGCATTACCAGGCGGCGCTGCTCGCGGCGCTCTTCCTGTCGCTGCCGTGGTTCTGGTGGCGTGGCCGGCGCGGCACGCTGGGCTGCCTTTGCCTGGCGCTGCTGCTGGCCGGTTTTGCCGTGCCCGGCTGGCGCGCCAGCGAACGTCTGGCCGACGCGCTGCCGGCGGCGCTGGAAGGCCGCGACCTGCAGCTCGCCGGCGTGGTCGCGCAACTGCCGCAGCCGGGGCCGCAAGGCACGCGCTTCGTGTTCGAGCCCGAGCAGGCCTGGCACGACGGCGCGCCGGTACGCGTGCCGCGCCGGCTGTCGCTGGGCTGGTATCGCGGCTTCGACGGCGATGCGCTCTCGGGCGCGCCGCCGCCCGAGCTGCGCGCCGGCCAGCGCTGGCAGCTGACGGCGCGGCTGCGCGCGCCGCACGGCACGCTGAATCCGCACGGCTTCGACCTCGAGCTGTGGCTGTTCGAGCAGCGCATCGGCGCCAGCGGCACGGTGCGCGCGGATGGCGTGAACCGGCTGCTCGACGAGCACGCCGGCCACCGCGTGGAACGCCTGCGCCAGGCGCTGCGCGACCGGATCCTGCTGCGCGTGGCCGACGCGCAGGCGGCCGGCGTGCTGGCGGCGCTGGCCGTCGGCGACCAGGCGGCGATCGAGCGCGACGACTGGGAGCTGTTCCGCCAGACCGGCGTCGCGCACCTGATGAGCATCAGCGGGCTGCACGTGACGATGTTCGCCTGGCTCGCCGCCGCGGGCATCGGCGCGCTGTGGCGGCTGTCGCCGCGGCTGCTGCTGGCCTGGCCCGCGCCGCTGGCCGCGCGCTGGGGCGGCGTGGCGGCGGCGGCAAGCTATGCGCTGCTCGCCGGCTGGGGCGTGCCGGCGCAGCGCACGCTGTGGATGCTGGCCACGGTGGCGCTGCTGCGCAGCCTGGGCCTGCGCTGGCCGCCGCTGCTGGTGCTGCTGGCGACGGCGGTGGTGGTGACGCTGCTCGATCCGTGGGCGCTGATGCAGCCGGGCTTCTGGTTGTCCTTCGCCGCGGTCGCCCTGCTGATGGTGTCCGAACCGGCGGACGCCGCAGGCGGCGCCAAGCCGGCGGGCCGGCTCGCGCAGGCCTGGCGGGCGCTGCGGCGCGGGCTGCGTACGCAGGCGGTGGCCAGCGTCGGGCTGGCGCCGCTGAGCCTGGTGTTCTTCCAGCAGCTGTCGCTGGTCGGCTTCATCGCCAACCTGCTGGCGATTCCGCTGGTCACGCTGGCCATCGTGCCGCTGGCGCTGCTGGGCAGCGTCGTGCCGCCGCTGTGGGGCCCGGCCAGCCTGCTGGTGCAGGCGCTGGTCGCGGTACTGGCCTCGATGCTCGGGCCGTACGCACTGTGGACGGGCGCCGCCGCACCGTGGTGGGGCGTCGCGGCCGGTCTGCTGGGCGGTGCGCTGCTGGTCATGCCGCTGCCGTGGCGGCTGCGGCTGCTCGGGCTGCCGCTGTTGCTGCCGCTGCTGGCACCGCCGCCGCGGCTGCCGGCGCACGGCGGCTTCGAGATCGTCGCTGCCGACGTCGGCCAGGGCACGGCGGTATTGCTGCGCACGCGCCATCATCTGCTGGTCTACGACGCCGGGCCGCGTTATTCGCCCGATGCCGACGCCGCGCAGCGCGTGCTGCTGCCGCTGCTGCGCGCACGCGGTGAACGGCACATCGACCTGCTGCTGCTGAGCCACCGCGACCTCGACCACGTGGGCGGTGCGGCCACGCTGCTGCAGGGCCTGCCGGTGCAGGCGCTGCTCAGCTCGCTGCCCGATGGCCACCCGCTGCTCGCCGGCGGCGTGCCGCAGCGCCGCTGTGCGGCCGGCCAGCGCTGGCAATGGGACGGCGTCGACTTCGAGCTGCTGCATCCGCAGAGCGGCGACTACCGCCCGGCCGCCGCGCCGAACACGCTGAGCTGCGTGCTGCGCGTGCAGGGCGCGGACGGCAGCAGCGTGCTGCTGACCGGCGATATCGAGGCGGCGCAGGAAGCGGCGCTGGTCGCGCGCTGGGGCGCCGGGCTGCGCAGCCGGCTGCTGCTGGTGCCGCACCACGGCAGCCGCACCTCGTCGAGCGAAGCCTTCATCGCCGCCGTCGCGCCCGGCACGGCGCTGGTGCAGGCCGGCTACCGCAACCGCTTCGGCCACCCGGCCGCCGAGGTGCAGGCGCGCTACCTCGGCTTCGGCGTCGAGCTGCTGCGCAGCGATGTCTGCGGCGCCTGGAGCCGCGATGCGCGGGGCGCGACGCGCTGCGAACGCGAAGCGGGCGCACGCTACTGGCATCATCGCGCGACCGCTGCGCAAGAGCCGCCCGAGGCGCCTGGGCCGGGATGACGATGGCCTGCGGCTTGCGTTCCGGTCGGCGACGCCACCACAAGAGCTTCCGGTGTCGACCCACGTGGCGCTGAACCGCGTCGCGCGCTGCCGCTGCGGCCGCCGCGTCAGCCTGTCGCCGCGTCCTCATGCGTCTGGAAAGCCGCGCCCGCCGTCTTCAGCCGTTTCAGTCGTAATACCGCCGCATCACGTAGTCGCCCGGCGCATCGCACAGCGCGGCGTCGGCGCCGATAAGGCGCGCGGCCACCTGCAGTCCGCTGCCGTGCCGCAGCAGCCAGTCGTGCCAGGCCAGCCACCATGAACCTTCGTGGCGCTGCGCCTGCCCCTGCCAGGCGTCGGCATCGCGCACCGGGTCGTCGGGCCGACTGATGAGCATCGCGTAGTGCCGGCCCTTGTGGCCCGGTTCGCTGACGATGCCGGCGTTGTGGCCGCCGTTGGTGAGCACGAAGCTGAGCTCGGTGTGCGTCAGCCGGTGCAGCTTGTAGACCGAGCGCCACGGCGATACGTGGTCCTTTTCGGTGCCGACGGCGAAGATCGGCTGCCGGATGTCGGCCAGCGACACCGGCATGCCTTGCACCGGATAGAGGCCCTCGGCGAGTTCGTTGCGCAGGTAGCAGCGGCGCAGATACTCGCTGTGCATGGCGGCCGGCATGCGCGTGACGTCGGCGTTCCAGGCCATCAGGTCGTTGGGGCGCAGCCGCTCGCCGAGCAGCCGCTCGCGCGTCAGCGCCGACCAGATCAGCTCGCGCGAGTGCAGGAACTGGAAGCTGCCGGCCATCTGCCGCCCGCTCAGGAAGCCGCGCTCGGCCATCTGGTCTTCGAGCATCGCCACCTGGGGCTCGTCGATCAGCACGCCCATCTCGCCGGGCTCGGAGAAGTCGGTCTCGGCGGCGAGCAGCGACACGCTGGCCAGCGCCGGCAGCAGTTCGGCGCGCTGCACGCGCTGCGGCCGCGCCAGCGCCGCCGCGCCAATGGCCAGCAGCGTGCCGCCCAGGCAATAGCCGCAGGCATGCACCGGCGTGTGCGGCAGCAGGCGCGCGATCGCCGCCAGCGGGTCGAACACGCCGAGTTCGAGGTAGTCGGACATGTCCAGCAGCGCGTCGCTCTCGTCGGGGTTGCGCCACGAGACGATGAACACCGTGTGGCCCTGCGACACCAGCCAGCGCACCATCGAGTTGTGCGCAGACAGGTCGAGCACGTAGTACTTCATGATCCACGACGGCACGATGAACACCGGCTCGGCCTGCACCTGCGGCGTCTGCGGCTCGTACTGGATCAGCTCGGCCAAGGCATTGCGGTGCACCACCTTGCCGGGCGTGACCGCCAGGTCGACGCCGGGCTGGTACGGATGCTCGGGCGGCTGCCGCGGCGGCAGCCCGTGCTGCTGCCGCCAGTCGTCGAGCGCGATCGCCGCGCCGTCGGCGAAGTTGGCGCCGAAGCGCTCGGCGCTGCGCTCCAGCACCTCCGGGTTGGTGAGCGCGAAGTTGGCCGGCGACAGCGTGTCGAGCCACTGAGTCGCGAACACGCGCACCATTTCCTGGTGGTGCGCCGTCATGCCGCGCAGCGCCGCGGCCTGCGTCCACCAGGCTTCGGCGCTGCGGTAGGCCTGCGCCAGCGGCGCGAACGGCCATTGCGCCCAGCCGGGGTGGCTGAAGCGCAGATCGTCGGGCCGCGTGGCGGGCGGCAAGGCCGGCGGCGCGGCCTGCGGCAGCGGCCACCCGTCGAGCAGCGCCTGCGGCGCCTGCAGCGCCAGCCGCGCCGACTGCGCCGGCTGCGTCAGCAGGTGCAGCGACCAGTCGGCCCAGGCCAGCAGCAGCGCGATCGGCGACAGCCCGCCGGTGAGCGGCGCGATCGCCGCATGGAAGGCGCCGTCGAAGGCGGCCGCGGCGTCGCCGTTGCGCCGTTCGGGCGGCGCGTCGTTGTCGTTGTTGTTCATGGTCCTGTTGCGCTCGAACTGCCGCGGCAGCATGCCGCGGCTCGTGGCCCGAGCCTAACGCCGATGCGCGGCGCCGTCCTCGGCGGCCGCCGAATCCCGCTTCAGCGCAGGTGGCCGCCGACGGCCTGCATGAACTCGCTGCGCAGTTGCGCGTCGCCGTCGAAGCAGCCGGCGAAGGCCTGCGTGTGCACGCGCTCGTCGCCGCGGCGGTCCTCGCCGAGCAGCAGGCACAGCTGCTCGGCTTCGATGACGCAGGCCGCGCCGCGCGCGTGGCCGTGGCGCACCAGCGCGTCGGCGATGTCGCGCGTCATCCATTCCTGGTAGGTCAGGCGGTGGCCGATGGCGTCGACCAGCCGCGCGATGCGCCCGAAGCCGTGCAGCCGGCCGCCGGGCACGTAGGCCACGTGCGCGACGCCGCGAAACGGCAGCAGGTGATGCGGGCACACGCCGTGCACGGCGATGCCGCGCACCACCACCATGTCCTGGCGCGCGTCGTCGAAGCCCGCGCCCAGCACCTCGGCCGGGTCGAGCGCGTAGCCGCCGAGCAGGCGGCGCTGCCACAGCTCGCGCACGCGCCGCGGCGTGCCGCCGGTGTGCACGCCCTCGGCGGCGATGCCGCAGGCGCGCAGCAGGTCGGCCACCGCGCGCTCGAAGGCCGCCGCGTCGAAGCCGCTGCGGCGCGGGATGCCGAGGCCGGCCGCTTCCGGGGAGTGATGGCAATGCTCGTGCATCGTGGGCGGCTCCGTGGGCGTGGGCCGGGGCTCGGGCGCCGTGTCAGCCAAACCAGATGCCCCACAGGCCATGCAGCACGTGGCCCCAGATGAGGATGTTGCCGCCGAGCAGCGCCAGCACGCGCGTGAAGTTCCACAGCGCGCGGGCACGCCGCATGCAGCCGTCTTCGCCGGTCACCGCGTACAGCACCAGGTACAGCACCGACGGCACGAAGGTGGCCACGATCAGCCCGCCCATCACCCAGTAGAAGATGGTCATTTGCAGATTATGGCGACCGCCGCCGCGCGCACCGCGCGGCGGCAGTTACGTTTGCTCGCACACGCACGGTGTGCGGCCGTAGCATGCGGTGGTGATGCCTGCAGCAACCCCTTCCCGCCTCGGCCGCCGCCGCCCGTGGCGGCGGCCGAGGCGCGCCGCATGGGCCGCCGCCATGGGCGCGCTGCTGGTGCTGCAGGGCTGCTCGAGCCTGCCGGCTTCGAAGCCGTCGGCGCCTGCGCCCGCCGCCGCGCCTGCGCCCGCCGCCGCGCCTGCGCCCGCCGCCGCGCCGGCGCCGCCCGCACCGCGTCCTGCGACGCTGGCCGTCGAACGGCAATGGCTGCAGTCGTGGTTCGAGGGCACGCCGGTGCGCATCGAGCAGCAAAGCGAGTCGTCGTTCAGCGTCGAGGTGCCGCGCCAGTACTGCTTCGACGCCGGCCGCAGCGAGGTCGAGCCGGCGCTGGCCGCGGTGCTCGACAAGGTGGCGCAGAGCCTGCAGCGCAAGCCGGCGCTGCGCCTGCAGCTGCTCGCCGCGCCGGGCGACGCGGCGCGCAGCAGCGAGCTCGCGCAGCGGCGCGCCAACAGCGTGCGCAAGCACCTGCTGGCGCGCGGCGCATCGTCCGGACAGCTGACCGCGCCCACCGTCACGCAGGTGCCGGCGGTGCAGTTGCGCATCGGCTTGCTCGGGCCCTGAACGCCCGGCAGGCGCGCGGCGGGCGGCCGGCACCCGTCACAGGAAGGCGCCGCGCCGCTGCAGCTGCTGCCGTGTGCCGGCTCAGGCAGGCGGTTTGAAGGCGGGCGTCAGCCGCAGCCGCCGGTACAGCAGCAGCAGCACCGACGCGCTGAAGGCCGCCATCGCCAGCGGGCTGCTGGCGGCCAAGCCGGCAAAGTGTTCCAGCGCCTGCGGATCGACCTGCTCGACGAAGTGCGCCAGTTCGAGCATCTGCCGGCTCGACACCTGCGCCACGGCCTCGGGGTCGATCTGCGCTTCGCCGCCGTGCCGGTCGACGAAGGCGACGAAGGCGCCCGACGCCACGCCGGCCACGCCGAGCAGCCCCAGCGGGCGCATCAGGCAGCGCAGCAGGCGCACGCGCAGCGGGTTGCCGGCGGCGGCGAACAGCCGCGCCACCAGGCGCGACACCGGTGTGCTGCCGCGCGGCGCGGCTTCGTGGACGGCAGCCGGCGGCAGCGCCGCGGCTTCGGTGATCTCGTCGAATTCGCTCGACATGCTGTCCTCCCGTTCCTGAACCAGGGCGCCCGTGGGCGACCCGCGGAACAAGCCTAGCGCCATGGCGCACCGGCTCGTGTTTCCGGAATGCAACGAACCGTAAAGAACGGCTGCGGCGCGGGGCGCCGCGATAGCGCGGCAGGCGGCTGCCTGCGCACCGTGTCGCGCGCACGCGCCGCGGCGCAACGGTACATCGTGTTGCATTTCCTACCGCTTTGCGTAGTAGCTTTCAGGCTGTTGCCTGCAGCGTTCTACAACGAGTGGTTTTCAGTGTTTGCCCGTTCCCGCGCCCCGATGTTCGATTCCCTCGGCAGCCGCCGCCCGCGCCGCGGCGTGCCGGCTTGGCTGCTGCTGTTGCTGTGCGGCACGCTGCTCGGCGCCGGCGGCGTGCTGCTGGTGCAGCAGCGTTATCTGCCGCCGCGCCTGTCGGCCGAGGAATCGTCGGCGCTGCGCCGCGATTTCGAGCTGGCCGATACCGAGCGCCGGCAGCTGAAGGCCGAGCTGGCGCAGACGCGCCAGCGGCTGCAGCAAAGCGACGACCAGCGGGGCACGCTGGACGAGCAGCTCGCCTCCAGCCGCGCGCTGGCCGAGCGGCTGCGCGACGACCTGTCGGCCGCCGTGCAGTCGCTGCCGCCCGACCCGCGCGGCGGCAGCGTCGAGGTGCGCGCCGGCCAGTTCAGCGCCAAGCCGGGCGCGCTGGAATACAACGTCGTGCTGATGCGCGACGGCAGTCCGCGCAAGCCGCTGGCCGGTGTGGTGCAGCTCACCGTCAGCGGCGAATCGGCGCGCGGCGCGCCGTCGACGCTGGCGCTGCAGCCGATCGCGCTGTCGATGCTGGGCCACGAGGTGCTGCGCGGCAGCCTGCCGCTGCCCGACGGCTTCAAGCCGCGGCAGACCACGGTGCAGGTGCTGGACAAGGCACAGGGCAAGCCGCTGGGCATGCGCGTGCTGCTGGTGCGCTGAGGACGGCCTCGAAGCGGCTACAGTGCCGCGCATGAACACGCGCATCGTGCTCATCAAGCGGCCCGCCGGCTGGGTCGACGCCTCGTGTTTCGCGCTCGAGTCAGGCGCCGAGCCGGAGTGCGGCGCCGAGGACGTGCTGCTGCAGTCGCTGTACCTGTCGACCGACCCGTACCTGCGCGGGCGCATGAACGCCGGCGCCTCCTACGCGCCCGGCTTCGAGCTCGGCCAGGCGATCGTCTCGCGCGTCGTCGCGCGCGTGCTCGCCAGCCGCCACGCGGGCTTCGCCGCCGGCGACCTGGTGTGGGGCTTCCTGCCCTGGGCCGAGCGCAGCGTGGCGCCGCGCGGCGAAGGATTGCAGCGCATCGACCCGGCGCTGGGCCGGCCCAGCCACTTCATCTCGGCGCTGGGCATGCCCGGCCTGACCGCCTGGGTCGGCGCGATCGACATCGGCCGGCCCGCGCCCGGCGACACCGTCTACGTCTCGTCGGCGGCTGGCGCGGTGGGCCAGCTCGCCGGGCAGTTCGCCAGGCGCGCCGGCGCGCGCGTGGTCGGCTCGGCCGGCAGCGACGACAAGGTGGCCTACGTGCGCGAACGCTGCGGCTTCGATGCGGCCTTCAACTACCAGCGCGCCGCGCTCGACGACGCGCTGCGCGAGCATTGCCCGCAGGGCATCGACCTGTATTTCGACAACGTCGGCGGCAGCACGCTCGAAGCCGCGCTGCGCCATGCCAACGTTGGCGCGCGCTTCGCCGTGTGCGGCATGATCTCGGGCTACAACGAGACCGGCGACGCCGGCATCCGCGGCCTGCAGGCGGTGCTCGCCAAACGCATCGCGATGACCGGCTTCATCGTCTACGACCACATGCACGAACTGCCGGCCTACCAGCAGCGCGTGGCGCCGTGGCTGCGCAGCGGCGCGCTGCAGTTCCACGAGGACATCGTCGACGGCATCGAGAACGCGCCGGCGGCGCTGATCGGCATGATGCGCGGCGAAGCGATCGGCAAGCGGCTGGTGCGGGTGGCGCAGTAGCGTGATGGCGCAGGCACGGCCACGATGGATGTGCGGCGCGGCGGCGGCGCTGACGGCGCTGACGGCGCTGGCGGCGCTGCTGGCCGCGGCCGGCTGCGCCAGCAGCGCGGTCAACGCGCAGTGGAGCGACCCGCAGTTCGGCGGCCAGCCGCCGCGCGGCGCCAAGGTACTGGTGGCCTGCCGCGCGCCCGATCCGACGCTGAGCCGCGTCTGCGCCGACCGCATGGCGGCCAAGCTGGCGGCGCTGGGCGCAGTGCCGATGCTGGCCGACGCGGGCCCAGTTGGCGATACCGCGTCCGGCGGCGCCGAACTGCTGCAGGTTGCGCGCCGCGCCGGCGCCGCGGCCGTGCTGAGCACGACGATCAGCCCCGATTCGACGCAGATATCGAGCGCGCCGGCCATCGGCATCGGCATCGGCGGCTTCGGCGGCAGCTACCGCAGCGGCGGGGGCATCGGCGTCGGCGTATCGGCGCCGGTGGGCGCCGGCGCGCCGCCCAGCACCGGCTACGCGGCGAGCGCCGGCCTCACCGACGTGGCCAGCGGCAAGCTGATGTGGAGCGGGCGCGCCAGCGCCGCGCCGTCGCCGGACGTAGGCGCGCAACTGGGCACGCTGGCCGCGCTGCTGCTCGACGCGGCGCGGCAGTCGGGGCTGTTCCCGGCCTGAGCGATCGCGGTCTTGCGCGCGTTGCCGCGCGGCGGTCGAGCCGAAGCCCGGGTGCGCGCAGGCTACAGTGGGCCATGTCCGCCTGGCCCGTACGCATCGTCTGCCTGACCGAGGAACCGACCGAGGTGCTGTACGCGCTGGGCGAAGAGCGGCGCATCGTCGGCATCTCCGGCTTCACCGTGCGCCCGCCGCAGGCGCGCCACGAGAAGCCGCGCGTCTCGGCCTTCACCAGCGCCAAGCTGGAGCGCATCCTGGCGTTGCAGCCCGACCTGGCGATCGGCTTCTCCGACATGCAGGCCGACATCGCCGCCGCCCTGATCCGCGCCGGCATCGAGGTCTGGATCAGCAACCACCGTTCGGTCGAGGGCATCCTCGGCTACGTGCAGCGGCTCGGCGCGCTGGTGGGCGCCGCCGACCGGGCGATAGCCTACGCGGCGCAGCTGCGCGCGCAGCTGGATGCGGTGCGCGAGCGCGCGCTCAGGCTGCCGCGGCGCCCGCGCGTGTACTTCGAGGAATGGGACGAGCCGCAGATCAGCGCGATCCGCTGGGTCAGCGAGCTGATCGGCATTGCCGGCGGCGACGACATCTTTCCCGCGCGCGCCGCGGCCAGCCTGGGCCGCGAACGCATCGTCGCCGACCCGCAGGAGGTGGTGCGCGCCGCGCCGGACATCATCATCGGCTCGTGGTGCGGCAAGAAGTTCCGCCCCGAGAAGGTGGCGGCGCGGCCCGGCTGGCAGGCGATCCCCGCGGTACGCGACGGCGAGCTGCATGAGATCAAGTCGCCGCTGATCCTGCAGCCCGGCCCGGCGGCGCTGACCGACGGGCTGCAGCAGCTGCACGCGATCATTGCGCGCTGGGCCGGACGGTGAAGACACTTTCGTCCTCGCGCCCCCATGTACCTGCGGCATCCGAGCGTTGAACTGCAGAAGCTCTTCGCCTCGCGGCCGTTTCAGGGCGCCGATCCGTTGCACGCCGTGTTCTTGTTCGTCGGCCTCGACGCCAACTACGACGCCGACATCGAGCGCACACGCTTCTTCGCGCGCGTTCGGGAGTACCACGAGGACGGGCCGCGGTTCTGGCGCACATACGGCGTCCATCACCCCTTCCTGCTGCCTGACTACCAAGGTGATGGCCGCTTCTACCACCGCAGCTTTGCGCGCATCGGGTTCTCGCCTCGGCACGCAGACGACGTCTCTTTCGTCGAAGCGGTCGGGGTGCCCACTGCCGGGCGCAGCGATCTTGAACCGCACGACCTCGATCCGCTTCACATCGCGTGGCTTGCTCGCGTGCTGCTGGCCCCGGGGCCCGGCTGCGTCTTTCTATCCTCGAAGGTTCTTCGCCTCCTCAGGAGCCAGGCGCCGCTCTCGTTCCTGCCCAGCCGCCCATCCGGCGAGGCCTTCGGCCTCCCGTTGCTGCTCAACGCGCGGGAGAAGTACTTCTTCCACCATCAGCACTTTTCCGCCTATGGCAAAGCTGCCCGGCAAAAGCAGCTCGAGGCAGAAGCCATCCGCAAGTTGATGCTCCACGCCGATAGGTACCGCAATTTGGTGCCATCCAACATGTGAAGCGCACCCCCCAGAGAACGCTCGAGGCCATCTTCACCCATCCGACCAGCGCGAACCTCGCGTGGAAGGACATCGAGACGCTGTCGGCTGCCCTTGGCGCACGGGTGTGCGAGCCGGAGGGCAGCCGCGTGGCGGTGGTCCTGTTCAACGAGGTGCGCGTATTCCACCGCCCTCCCCCGCCGCCGAAGACGGACAAGGCAGCCGTGGCGTCAGTGCGCCGGCGGCTCGAGCAGCATGGAGTGAAGCCATGAACGTGATGACTGTGGACGGATACAACGCCCGTATCGAGTACGACCCCGAGACCGACATGTTCCGGGGCGAGATTCTCGGACTCAATGGTGCGCCGGCTTCTACGGCAAGAATCGCGAGGAACTGCGGCAGGAGTTCAAGCTTTGCTTGCGGTCTTCCTCGAGGTCTGCAACGAAAAGGGGATCGAGCCGCGCCGAAACTACCCGGGAAGGTTCAACCTGCGCATTCCCCCTGATCTCCATGAAAGACTGGCCATCACGGCTCGGGCCGAGGGCAAGAGCATCAACACCATTGCGCAAGAGACTGAGGCGCTGGCCTTGCGGGTGGCGGGCTGATGCCCAAGCCCTCGAGCGCCGCCTGCCGTGGTGCGCGGCTCGGTTCCGGCTCGGCTCGCGCGTAGAAGGCGAACTGCCCGGCACGACGCCGCTTTCGCAGCTGGCGGCCAGCACCGGGAAATAGCCGGCCTTGCCGATGACGCCACCGCCGCCCATCCTGCCGCCCACGCGCCTGACCCGGCTCCTGCGCGACCCGCTGGGTTTCGTTTGGCGCACGCTGCTCGCCTTCCGCGCCCACCAGGGCCTGCTGCTGGCCGGCGCGGTGGCCTACTACGCGCTGCTGTCGATCGTGCCGCTGCTGATCCTCAGCGTCATCGCGCTGTCGCATTACGTGCCGCAGGACGCGCTGCTGCAAACGCTGGGCCGCTACCTGGAATGGCTGATGCCGGGGCAGTCGGGCGCGATCGTCGGCGAGCTCGAGAACTTCATGGCGCACCGCGAGGTGATGGGCTGGGTGCTGCTGGCGAGCATGCTGTTCTTCAGCTCGCTGGCCTTCACCGTGCTCGAGAACGCGATGTCGGTGATCTTCCACCACCGCGTCGCCATCCGGCGGCGGCACTTCATGATCTCGGCGCTGCTGCCCTACGCCTACATCCTGTGCGCGGGCATCGGGCTGCTGCTGGTGACGCTGGTCGCCGGCAGCCTGCAGGCGATGGGCGAGCGCGAGGTCGAATTCCTGGGCCGCGAATGGTCGCTGAACGGCCCCTCGGGCGTGCTGCTGTACCTGATGGGCCTGGCCGGCGAGATCTTCCTGCTCGCGTCGGTGTACATGGTCATGCCGGTGGGACGGCTGTCGTGGCGGCATGCGCTGATCGGCGCGGTCACCGCGTCCTTGCTGTGGGAGCTGTCGCGCCACCTGCTGCTGTGGTACTTCGGCACGCTGTCGCAGATCAGCACCGTCTACGGCTCGCTGACCACCGCCATCGCGGTGCTGCTGAGCCTGGAGGTCGCGGCCACGCTGCTGCTGCTGGGCGCGCAGGTCATCGCCGAATACGAGCGGCTGGGGCGCCCCGGCGCCGCGCAGCCGGCACGGGCCATGCGTACCGATTGACGCGCGCCATGCGCAACAATGCGGCCCCGGAGCTGCCAGGACCATGAATCTCGTCGAAGCCATCGAGGCCTTCAACCAGCACGGCCGGCCGCGCATCGAACTGCGCGAACACGCCGATGGCCGCGTCATGGCGCTGCTGCCGCGGCTGGGCCGGGAGATCCTCGTCAAGGGCGCGCTGCTGAACCCGCGGCTCGAGGTGTCGCCGCAGGACCTCGCGCTGCTGTGCGAAGAGGCGCAACTGGCCATCGCGCCCGGCATGGCCTTGCTCGAAGCCGCGCTGGCGGCGATGGGCCGTGTCGCGCGCGACGAGAAGGACGAGGACGAGGTGGTCTAGATCTGGAGCAGATCTGGAGCTGGGGGCTCTCGCATCGGCACTCAGCCGAGGTAGCGCGCTTCGAGGTGGGCCTTGAAGTGCGCCGGGTTCAGCGTCTCGCCGCTGGCGCGCAGCGCCAGCTCGTCGGTGGTCCAGCGGCAGCCCTGGCGCCAGATGTGCTCGCGCAGCCAGTCGAACACCGGCGCCAGCTCGCCCGCCCCGATGCGCGCGTCCAGCTCCGGCAGCTCGCGGCGCATCGCGGCGAACCACTGCGCGGCGAACATCGCGCCCAGCGAATAACACGGGAAGTAGCCGAAGCCGCCTTCGCTCCAGTGCACGTCCTGCAGCGGGCCGTCGCGGTAGTTGCCGCGCGTGTCCAGGCCCAGCAGCTCCAACATCTTGGCGTCCCACAGCGCCGGGATGTCCTCGGCCTCGATTTGCCCTTCGATCAGCGGGCGTTCGATCTCGTAGCGCAGCATCACGTGCGCCGGGTAGCTGAGCTCATCGGCATCGACGCGGATCAGCCCCGGCTCGACGCGCGTCATCAGCCGCTGCAGGTTGTCTGCCTCGAACGCCGGCTGCGCGCCGAAGGCCGCGCCCAGCAGCGGCGCGAGCAGCGCGACGAAACCCGGATGGCCGCCGAGCTGCATCTCGAAGCTCAGCGACTGGCTCTCGTGCACCGCCATCGAACGCGCCTCGGCCACCGGCTGGCCCAGCCATTCGCGCGGCAGGTTCTGCTCGTAGCAGCCGTGGCCGGTCTCGTGCACCGTGCCGAGCAGGCTGCCGAGGAAGTCGTCCTCGGTGAAGCGCGTGGTCATGCGCACGTCCTCGGGCACGCCGCCGCAGAAGGGATGCGCGCTCACGTCCAGCCGGCCGGCGCCGAAATCGAAGCCCAGCAGCTGCATCACCTGCTCGCACAGGCGGCGCTGCGCCTCGACCGCAAACGGCCCCACCGGCTGCAGCAGCCGCGGCCGCGACGCCTGGCGGGCGCAGACGCGGTCCAGCAGCGGCGGCAGCCATTGCCGCAGCTCGCCGAAGAGGCGGTCGACGCTGGCGCTGGTCATGCCGGGCTCGTAACGCTCCATCAGCGCGTCGTAGCGCGTGAGCCCGCTGTCGTCAGCCAGCCGCGCCGCCTCCTCGCGCGCGACGTGCACCACCTCGCGGAAGTTCTGCAGGAAGCCGGCCCAGTCGTTGGCCGGCCGCTGCGTGCGCCAGGCGTGTTCGCAGCGCGACGCGGCGAGCTGGCGGCGCTGCACCAGCGCCTCGGGCAGCGCGTTGGCGCGTTGCCAGTCGCGCCGGATCTCGCGCAGGTTGGCGCGCTGCAGCTCGGACAGCGCCTCCTGCTCGGCGCGAGCGATCGCATCGGCCAGCGCCGGATCGGTGCGCAGCCGGTGCAGCAGCGCGGCCATCTCGCTCAAGGCCGCGGCGCGCGCGTCGCTGGCCTTGGGCGGCATCTTCGCGGCCTGGTCCCAGCCGGCCAGCGCCTGCAGATGGCCGAGCCGGTACAGCCGGTCGTAGGTGCGCGTCAGCGCGTCGTAGGCGGGGGTCGGGAGCATTGGTGCCAGTGTAGGTGCGGCTCAGGGCCTGTGAAGTATTCCGGCGCGGCCGAGCGAGTGGCCCAGGAGGCGGCAATCTAGGCGCAAAGCGCAGTCGCAGCGCGTGCTGCGGCGAGCATTTGCAACGACGAGTGGCGTCTTCTGGGACGCTCGAGCGGGCGTGGCGGAACGCTTCACAGGCTCTTCAGGGCGCGAAGCGCCCGGGAAAGACCCAGATCAGCGCCGCCGTCATCGCGACATAACGCAGCAGCTTGCCGATGGCCATGTAGCCGACGCAGGGCCAGAAGGCCATACGCAGCCAGCCGGCCACCGCGCACAGCGGGTCGCCGACCAGCGGCAGCCAGCTCAGCAGGCAGGCCTTCGGGCCGAAGCGCTGCAGCCAGCGCAGCGCGCGCGCCTCGCCCGGCGGGTGCTTCTTCACGTGCTCGTAGGTGCGCTCGGCGGCATAACCCATCCACCAGCTGATCGCGCCGCCGGCGGTGTTGCCGGCGGTGGCCACCAGCACCGCCGGCCAGAACAGCTCCGGATTCAGCTTGACCAGCCCGAACACCGCCGGCTCCGAGCCCAGCGGCAGCAGCGTGGCCGACAGCAGCGAGACCACGAACACCGTGCTCAGGCCGTAGCGCGGCAGCGCCAGCGCAGCGAGCATCGAATGCAGCCAGGCGTCCATCGCCGCGCATTATCGGCAGCGCCGCGCGGCGGCCGGCGCGAGCGGCCGTGCGGGGACGCGCCGCTATACTCGCGCCTCCCCGAACCGCGCCTTCCCCGTCCGTCATGCACATCGGCGCCTTCGCGCTTGCGAACAACCTGTTCGTCGCCCCGATGGCGGGCGTCACCGACCGGCCGTTTCGCCAGCTGTGCCGCCGCCTCGGCGCCGGACACGCGGTCAGCGAGATGATCAGCGCGCGGCCCGAGCTGCGCGATTCGCCGAAGACCTCGCGCCGCGCCGACCACGCCGGCGAGAGCGCGCCGATCACCGTGCAGATCGCCGGCACCGACGCGGCGATGATGGCCGAGGCCGCGCGCTGCAACATCGACCGCGGCGCGATGATCATCGACATCAACATGGGCTGCCCGGCGAAGAAGGTCTGCAACCAGTGGGCCGGCTCGGCGCTGATGCGCGACGAGCCGCTGGCGCTGGCCATCGTCGAGGCGGTGGTCGCCGCGTGTGCGCCGCGCGGCGTGCCGGTGACGCTGAAGATGCGCACCGGCTGGTGCGCGGCCGAGCGCAACGCGCTGCGTCTGGCGCGCGCCGCGCAGGACGCCGGCATCGCCATGCTCGTCGTGCACGGGCGCACGCGCGAGCAGGGCTACAAGGGGTTGGCCGAATACGACACCGTGGCCGCGGTCAAGGCGGCGCTGCGCATTCCGGTGGTGGCCAACGGCGACATCGACTCGCCGCACAAGGCGCTGCAGGTGCTGCGCCACACCGGCTGCGACGCGCTGATGATCGGCCGCGCCGCGATGGGCCGGCCGTGGATCTTCGGCGAGATCGCGCACTTCCTCGCACACGGCAGGCCGGCGCCGGCACCGGCCACGCACGAGGTGCGGCAGTGGCTGCTCGAACACCTTCAGGACCATTACGCGCTGTACGGCGAGGACCTGGGCGTGCGCACCGCGCGCAAGCACATCGGCTGGGCCGTGCGCGCGCTGCCCGGCGGCGAGGCCTTCCGGGCGGTGATGAACACGCTGGACGACACCGCCGCGCAGCTGCGCGCGGTCGCCACCTTCTTCGACGAACTCGCCGCGACCCACCCGCTGCTGCCGCAGCCGGCGGCCAACGACGCCTCGATGGTGCTGAGCGCATGAGCGCGCATGGCCGCTCCAAAGCGCTCACACCGGAGCGCGATCAGCGCGCAGGTTGCCTGATGAGCATGCCGGGCCGCTCCCAAGTGCGAATCCCGGAGCACGCAGTGCGCAGGGTAGTCCAGTGAGCCATAAGCACATCGAGGAATGCGTGCGCGCGAGCGTGGCGCAGTACTTCAAGGACCTGCGCGGCGCCGAGCCGCATTCGCTGCACGACATGGTCATGCACGCGGTGGAAAAGCCGCTGCTCGACGTGGTCATGCAGCATGCCGGGGGCAACCAGAGCAAGGCCGCCGAATGGCTGGGCATCAACCGCAACACCTTGCGCCGCAAGCTGCTCGATCACAAGCTGATCAAGTGACTCCCCGGCGAACGCTGGACCTTCCATGGCCGAACTGACTGCATTGATTTCCGTGTCCGACAAGACCGGCGTCGTCGACTTCGCACGCCAGCTGGCCGCGCTCGGCGTGCGCGTGCTGTCCACCGGCGGCACCGCGCGGCTGCTGGCCGAAGCCGGCCTGGCCGTGACCGAGGTGGCCGAGGTCACCGGGCTGCCGGAGATGCTCGACGGCCGCGTCAAGACGCTGCATCCGCGCATCCACGCCGGCCTGCTGGCGCGGCGCGACCTGCCCTCGCACATGGCGGCGCTGCGCGAGCACGGCATCGGCACCATCGACCTGCTGGTGGTGAACCTGTATCCGTTCGCCCAGGCCACCGCGCGGCCCGACTGCACGCTGGAAGAGGCGATCGAGAACATCGACATCGGCGGCCCGGCGATGCTGCGCGCCGCGGCCAAGAACTGGGCCGACGTGGCGGTGCTGATCGACCCGGCCGACTATGCGCGCGTGCTCGCCGAGCTGCAGCACGGCGGCATCGGCCGCGACACGCGCTTTCATCTGGCGCGGAAGGTCTACGCCCACACGGCCGCCTACGACGGCATGATCTCCAACTACCTGAGCGCGCTGCACGGCGGCGCCGAAGCGCAGCCGGCGGCGGTGCCGGCGCGCGAGCCCTTCCCCGCCGTCTACACGCTGCAGCTGGCGAAGACGCAGGACATGCGCTACGGCGAGAACCCGCACCAGGCGGCGGCCTTCTACCGCGAAGGCCGCCCGGGCGCAGGGCTGCTGGCGCGCTGGACGCAAATTCAAGGCAAGGAGCTCAGCTACAACAACATCGCCGACGCCGACGCGGCCTGGGAATGCGTGAAGACCTTCGGCACGGGCGCCGCAGGCGACCCTGCCGGGGTCGCGGCCTGCGTGATCGTCAAGCATGCCAACCCCTGCGGCGTGGCGGTGGGCGCGACGCTGGCCGAGGCCTACGACAAGGCCTGGAGCACGGACCCGACCTCGGCCTACGGCGGCATCCTGGCCTTCAACCGGCCGGTGGACGAAGCCACGGCCAGGCGCATCGGCGAGCACAAGCAGTTCGTCGAGGTGCTGATCGCGCCCGGCTTCGACGCCGGCGCGCGCGCGCTGTTTGCCGCCAAGCAGAACCTGCGCGTGCTCGAAGTGCCGCTGGGCGAGGCGGCCAATGCGCTGGACTTCAAGCGCGTCGGCGGCGGCATGCTGCTGCAGACGCCCGACCTGAAGAACGTCGCGCGCGCCGAACTGCGCGTGGTGACGAAGCTGGCGCCGGCGCCGCAGCAGATGGACGACCTGCTGTTCGCCTGGAAGGTGGCCAAGTTCGTGAAGAGCAACGCCATCGTCTTCTGCGCCAACGGCATGACGCTGGGCGTCGGTGCCGGGCAGATGAGCCGCGTCGATTCGGCGCGCATCGCGCGCATCAAGGCCGGCAACGCCGGGCTGTCGCTGGCGGCGTCGGCGGTGGCCAGCGATGCCTTCTTCCCCTTCCGCGACGGCCTGGACGTGGTCATCGACGAAGGCGCGGCCTGCGTCATCCAGCCCGGCGGTTCGATGCGCGACGACGAGGTCATCGCCGCCGCCGACGAGCGCGGCATCGCGATGGTCTTCACCGGCACGCGGCATTTCCGGCATTGAGCCCGCGGGAGACAAGCGCATGAAGAAGACCGTTGCTTCGATCAGCCTGCTGCCGGCATTGCTCGCCGCCGGCTGCAGCACCACGGCGCTGCCGACCGACTTCACGCGCGGCAGCCCGGACCTGGCTTCCGGCCTCGGCACGGCGGTGCTCGGCAAGGCTGCGTTCACCGCCGCCTACGGGCGCTGAAGCCCGCCGCGGCGCCGGCCGCCGCGGCTACCATCCCTGCGCATGACGATCGCGGTCAAGGCCATGGGCCTGCTGGTGTCCTTCGTGGCACGCCTGGTCACCGGCGCGCAGGGACACTGGAAGGGTTGCCCGCCCGAGGCGCTGCAGCGCATCTATTTTGCCAACCACCAGAGCCACCTCGACTGGGTGCTGATCTGGGCGGCGCTGCCCGACGACCTGCGCGTGCGCACGCGGCCGATCGCCGCGCGCGACTACTGGACGGCATCGAAGTTCAAGCACTGGCTGACGCGCGAGGTGTTCCATGCGGTGTACGTCAGCCGCACGCGATCCACGGGAGCCTCCGGCTCCGGCACCGATGACCAGGACCCGCTGGAGCCGCTGGCCGAGGCGCTGGAACAGGGCGACTCGCTGGTCATCTTTCCCGAAGGCACGCGCAGCAGCAAGGGCGAGCCGATGCCCTTCAAGAGCGGGCTGTACCACCTGGCCCAGAAGTTCCCGGGCGTGCAGCTGATCCCGGTGTGGATCGACAACGTGCAGCGCGTGATGCCCAAGGGCGAGGTGGTGCCGGTGCCGATCCTGTGCACCGCCACCTTCGGCGCGCCGATGCGGCTCGAGTCCGGCGAGGACAAGCGCGACTTCCTCGAACGCGCGCGCGCGTCAGTGCTCGCCTTGCGGCCGCCTGCGTCATGAACACGCTGCGCGCACTCGGCGTCGAGCAGCAGGTGGCGCTGCTGTTCCTGATCCTGTTCGGGCTGCTCATGCTGGCCAGCATCGCCGCCGCGATGCGCAGCCTGAAGCCGCTGGACGCGGCGCAGCAGGACCAGCACGCGCAGAAGCTGCGCGACCTGCGCGCGCTGTGGCTCGGCACCGTGGTGTTCTGGCTGTCGTGGATCTCGGGCGCGCTGGGCGCGACGCTGCTGTTCGGCGTCATCTCCTTCATTGCGCTGCGCGAGTTCATCACGCTGGCGCACACGCGGCGCAGCGACCACCGCAGCCTGATCCTGGCCTTCTTCGTCGTGCTGCCGCTGCAGTACCTGCTGGTCGGGCTGCGCAGCTTCGACCTGTTCAGCGTCTTCATCCCGGTGTACGTGTTCCTGGCCATCCCGGTGCTCAGCGCGCTGGCCGGCGACCCGCAGCGCTTCCTGGAACGCAACGCCAAGATCCAGTGGGGCATCATGGTCTGCGTCTTCGGCCTGAGCCATGCGCCGGCACTGCTGCTGCTGGAACTGCACGGTTATGCCGGGCGCGGCGCCTTCCTGCTGTTCTTCCTGGTCGCCACCACGGCCAGCGCGCACATCGCGCAGGAGCTGGCCAGCCGCCGGCTGCGCCGCCGTCCGGTGGCGCGCCGCATCGACCGTTCCTTCTCCTACCGCGCCTGGGGCGCCGGCGTGCTGGCGGCCGCGGGCGTGGGCGCGCTGCTGGTATGGATCACGCCGCTGCGGGTGTGGGAGACGGCGGTCATGGGGCTGGTGGCCGGTGCCTGCGGCACGCTCGGCGACTTCGTCATGCGCGCACTGAAGAAGGACGCCGGCGTGCGCGCCTGGGGCAACTACGCGTCGGTCACCGGCGCGGTGGGCCTGCTCGACCGCGTCGCGCCGCTGTGTTTTGCCGCGCCGGTGTTCTTCCACTCGGTGCGCTGGTACTCGAGCCTGGCGCCATGAAGGGCCGCATCCTCGGCATCGACCCCGGGCTGCAGTGCACCGGCTTCGGCGTGGTCGAGGTCGACGGCCGCGACATGGCCTACGTGGCCAGCGGCACCATCCGCACTGCCGAGGCCGGCCTGAGCGACCTGCCGGGCCGGCTGAAGCTCATCTTCGACGGCGTGCGCGAGGTGGTCGACACCTACGCGCCGGTGTGCGCGTCGGTGGAGATCGTCTTCGTCAACGTCAACCCGCAGAGCACGCTGCTGCTGGGCCAGGCACGCGGCGCCGCGCTGGCCTCGCTGGTGTCGGGCGGGCTGCCGGTGGCCGAGTACACCGCGCTGCAGCTGAAGAAGGCCGTCGTCGGCCACGGCCATGCCAAGAAGCACCAGGTGCAGCAGATGGTGATGCGGCTGCTCAGGCTGCCCGGCCTGCCCGGCAAGGACGCCGCCGACGCGCTGGGCCTGGCCATCACCCATGCGCATGCCGGCGCCTCGCTGGCGGCGATGGCCAAAGCCACCACGCTGGCGCCGCGCGCGCATGCGCAGTACCGTCGCGGCCGGACCTATTGACCTATTGATGTCGACCCCGAGGAAAATCGATGAGCACGCCCGTCACCGCCTCCTGGACCACGATCGCCGGCAGCGCCGGCAGCTTCGACGCCTGGCTGGCGCTGCCGCCGGCCGGACGCGGCCCGGGGCTGCTGCTGCTGCAGGAGATCTTCGGCGTCAACGAGCACATCCGCACGGTGGCCGAGCAGTACGCACTGCACGGCTTCGTCGTGCTCGCGCCCGACGTGTTCTGGCAGCAGGAGACGCGCCTGGACATCGGCTACACGCCGGCCGACATCCAGCGCGGCCGCGCGCTGGCGATGGCCGCCGACAAGGCGGCTCTGCAGCGCGACCTGGCCGACAGCGTCAAGGCGCTGCGCGCGCGGCCCGAGGTGCAGGGCCGCGGCGCCGGCGCGGTCGGCTACTGCATGGGCGGGCGCCTGGCCTACGCCGCCGCGGCCAGCGCCGGCGTCGATGCCGCGGTCGCCTACTACGGCGGCGGCATTCAGGACATGCTGGAGCTGGCGCCGCAGATCCGCTGCCCGATGCAATTCCACTACGGCGCGCTCGACACCAACATTCCGTTGACGGCGGTGGACCAGGTGCGCGCGGCGATGGCCGGCAAGCCGGCCGAGATCTTCGTCTACGACGCGGCCGACCACGGCTTCAACTGCTGGGCGCGCGGCTCGTACCACGCGGCCAGCGCCGCGCTGGCGCATGGGCGCACGCTGCAGTTCTTCGCGCAGCAGTTGTTCTGAGCACCCCCAGGAAATGACTTCGTCATTCCCGCCCCCAGGGGTCAAGAAAAGTGGCAAAGCCACATTTCCTTGAGAGCCGCGTTCGGCTTCTGCCGGCCCGAGGCCCCGGCCTTTTCAGCAGCGCTGCCGTGAGCCGGCTCCACCAGGTCATCCGCTTCGGCACCGCGGCCGACGGTGCGCGTCTGGCCTATGCATCGACGGGGCGCGGGCCGGTGGTGGTGCGCGCGGCGCACTTCCTCACCCATCTGGACTTCGACCTCGACAGCCCGGTGTGGAGACCGTGGCTGGCCGAGCTGAGCCGGCGCCACGAACTGCTGCGCTACGACGCACGCGGATGCGGCCTGTCCGAGCCCGGCAGCTCGCCACTGTCGCTCGAGCTGTGGGTCTCGGACCTGGAGACCGTGGTCGACGCCGCCGCAGCGTCGCGCTTCGCCCTCTTCGGCGCCTCGCAGGGCGCGGCCACGGCCATCGCCTATGCCGTGCGCCACCCCGAGCGCGTGGCCTGCATGGTGCTGCTGGGCGGCTATGCACGCGGCCTGATGCGCCGGAACCCGTCGCCCGCGCAGGCGCAGGAGGCACGCCTGCTGCTCGAAACGATCGAGATCGGCTGGGGCCGCGAGAGCCCGCTGTTCCGGCAGCTCTTCACCTCGCTCTTCCTGCCCGAGGGCACGCCCGAGCAGATGACGTGGTTCAACGAGTTGCAGCGCCGCTCCTGCAGCCCGGCACACGCGGCGCGCTCGATCGCGGCCTTCGGCCAGATCGACGTGAGCGAGCTCGCCTCTCGCGTCAGCTGCCCCACCCTGGTGCTGCACGCCCGCGGCGACGAGCGCGTCCCCTTCGACGAAGGCCGGCAGCTGGCCGGGCTGATCCCCGGCGCGAGCTTCGTGCCGCTGGACGGCCGCAACCACGTCCTGCTGGAGGGCGAACCGGCCTTCGCGCGCTGCTTCGGCGAAGTGGATGCCTTCCTGCGCGCGCATCTGGGCCGCACCGAAGCCGTTGCGAGGCTCACGCCGCGCGAGCTCGAACTGCTGGAGCTGCTGGCGCGCGGGCTGGACAACCTGCAGATCGCGGCCCATCTCGGGCTGAGCGAGAAGACCGTGCGCAACAAGGTCTCGGCCGTCTTCGACAAGCTGGAGGCGGCGACGCGGGCCCAGGCCATCGTCCGGGCGCGCGAGGCCGGCTTCGGGCTGGGCGGGCCCGGCCGCTGAGACCCGGGACGCCTGTCCCGGCCGCGGCGCATGACCGGCCTCGCGCGCGGTCCCGTGCGGGACAAGCGCCTCTCGCGGCACGCCGGCCGAAGCGGTGCAATGAACCCCATCGAGCACGCCGCTCCATGGAGTCCATCATGCAAGGCATCACCTCCCCGCAGCCGGGCTGCGCCCGGTTCGTGCAAGAAGGCTTGGCGCAGGCGGCGCTGCGCCGGCTGAAGGCCCTGGTGCGAAGGATCTGGCTCGACGCCTGCGCCCGGGCCGGGCATCCGCAGCGGGTGATCCCGTACTACTGAACGCCGCCGGGCCGATCAGAGCAGCGGCGTCAGCCGCTCCAGCGCAATCACCGCGAAGAAGCCCAACCCGGCGAGCACGGTCCACTTCAGCACGACCAGCCCGCGCTGCAGCCAGATCTTCTGCTGCGTGCCGATGTACATCGCGAAGCACAGCAGCGCCGCCAGCAGCAGCGCGCCGAACACCAGGCGGAAGATCACCATGCCGGCGCCAGCTCGGCGAAGCCCTGCGGCGCCTGCGACGCGTCGTCGAAGCTCACGGTTTCGTAGGCCGCAGGGTCGGCCAGCAGCTTGCGCAGCAGCTGGTTGTTCAGCGCATGGCCGCTGCGGTAGGCGCTGTAGGCCGCCAGCAGCGGCTGGCCCAGCACGTGCAGGTCGCCGATCGCATCCAGGATCTTGTGCTTGGCGAACTCGTCGCCGTAGCGCAGGCCTTCGGCATTGAGCACGCGGCTTTCGTCGATGACGATCACGTTGTCCAGGCTGCCGCCCAGGCCCAGGCCGCGCGCGCGCATCATCTCGACATCCTTGGTGAAGCCGAAGGTGCGCGCGCGCGCGATGTCGCGCTTGTACTGGCCCCGGCTGAAATCGAACACCACCTGCTGGCCGGTCTCGTCCACCGCCGGATGGTTGAACTCGATCTCGAAGCTGAGCTTGTAGCCGTGGTACGGCTCGAGCCGCGCCCACTTCAGCGCCGCGCCTTCGCCTTCGCGGATCTCCACCGCCTTCTTCACGCGCAGGAAGCGCTTGGGCGCGTCCTGCTCGACGATGCCGGCGCTTTGCAGCAGGTAGACGAAGCTGGCGGCCGAGCCGTCGAGCACCGGCACCTCCTCGCCGCTGATGTCGATGACCAGGTTGTCCAGCCCCAGGCCGGCGCAGGCCGACAGCAGGTGTTCGATGGTCTGCACCGTCGGCTGCCCCGCTTGCCCGCCGGGCGAGATCGTGGTGGCCATGCGCGTGTCGCTGACCGCCGTCACCGACACCGGGATGTCCACCGGCTGCGGCAGGTCGACGCGGCGAAAGACGATGCCGCTGTCCGGCGGCGCGGGCTTCAGCGTCAGCTCGACCTTCTGGCCGCTGTGCACGCCCAGGCCCACGGCACGGGTGATCGACTTCAGGGTGCGTTGCGCGAGCATCTGCTGATTGTCCGCGAAGCAGGGGCTTGCCGCGCCGCTGTGGCCTAATCGCGCCTTTGCGCAAAAGCTGTTGGAGCAATCGACATGGGCAACAAGATCATCACCGAAGCCGACCGCCGTGCCACGCCGCGCCCGCCGGCACCCAAGGGCACGACGCTGACCACGCAGCGCGGCCAGAAGGTCAGCCTGGAGCGCGGCGTGCACACGCGCAGCAAGAAGAACCCGGGCAAGCGCGCCAAGAAGGGCGGCTGAAGCCGCGCGCGCCGCGGCGCGCGCCACACCGATGTTGCGCATCACCGAACTGCGCCTGCCGCTCGAGCATGCCGAGGGCGCGCTGCGCGCCGCCGTGCTCGCGCGCCTGGGCCTGGCCGATGCCCAGCTGCGCGAGCTGACGGTCTTCCGCCGCGCCTGGGACGCGCGCAAGAAGTCGGCGGTGGTGCTGAGCTACACCGTCGACTGCCGGCTGGCCGACGGCGTCGACGAAGCGGCGCTGCTGGCGCGGCTGGCCGGCGACCGCCATGTGCGGCCCGCGCCGGACACCCGCTACCACTTCGTCGGCCACGCGCCGGCGGACTACCGCGCCTCGCACAGGCCGCGGCCGGTGGTCGTCGGCTTCGGCCCTTGCGGCATCTTTGCCGCGCTGGTGCTGGCGCAGATGGGGCTGGCGCCGATCGTGCTGGAACGCGGCAAGCCGGTGCGCGAGCGCACGCAGGACACCTGGGGCCTGTGGCGCCGCGGCGAGCTGAACCCGCAGTCGAACGTGCAGTTCGGCGAAGGCGGCGCCGGCACCTTCAGCGACGGCAAGCTGTGGAGCCGGATCAGCGATCCGCGCCACTTGACGCGCAAGGTGCTGAGCGAATTCGTCAAGGCCGGCGCGCCCAAGGAGATCCTCTACGTCGCCAAGCCGCACATCGGCACCTTCCGCCTGGTGGGCGTGGTGGAGAAGATGCGCACCGAGATCGAGGCGCTGGGCGGCGAGGTCCGCTTCGGACAGCAGCTCGCCGATCTGCAGATCGAACACGGCCGCCTGCGCGGCCTGGTGCTGGCCGGAGGCGAGCAGATCGAGGCCGAGCACGCGGTGCTGGCGCCGGGCCACAGCGCGCGCGACACCTTCGCCATGCTGCAGCGGCGCGGCGTGACGATGATCGCCAAGCCCTTCGCGGTGGGCTTGCGCATCGAGCATCCGCAGAGCCTGATCGACCGTGCGCGCTTCGGGCCGAACGCCGGCCACCCGATCCTGGGCGCGGCCGACTACAAGCTGGTGCACCACGGCAAGGCAGGCCGCGGCGTCTACAGCTTCTGCATGTGCCCGGGCGGCACCGTGGTCGCCGCCACGTCGGAGGAGGGGCGCGTGGTCACCAACGGCATGAGCCAGTATTCGCGCAACGAGCGCAACGCCAATGCCGGCATCGTCGTCGGCCTCGCGCCGCAGGACTATCGCCAGGACGGCAAGCACGACGGCAGCGCGGTGAACCCGCTGGACGGCATCAGCTTCCAGCGCCTGTGGGAGTCCAGGGCCTACGAGCTGGGCGGCGGCGGCTACGTGGCGCCGGGACAGCGCGTGGGCGACTTCCTCGCCGGCCGGCCGTCGACGGCCTTCGGCGCGGTGCTGCCCTCGTACCGGCCCGGCGTGCGTCCCACCGACCTGGCCGAGCCCGGCCGCGAGAGCCTGCCGCGCGAGGTGCTGGACGCGATCCGCGAGGCGCTGCCGGCCTTCGACCGGCAGATCCCCGGCTTCGCGATGCACGACGCGCTGCTGACCGGCGTCGAGACGCGCACCTCGTCGCCGCTGCGCATCCCGCGCGGCCGCGACTACCAGAGCCTGAACGTCGCCGGCCTGTACCCGGCCGGCGAAGGTGCGGGCTACGCCGGCGGCATCATGTCCGCCGGCGTCGACGGCATCGAGGTGGCGGAAGCCGTGGGGCGGGCGATGCTGGCAGAACTGGCACGCTGAGCCGGCACTTCGCCCAATTTCGGCAGCTTGCGGCGCATAGCGGTCGCTCCCGAGTCGCACTCCAAAGGCTGGCGCGTGGGGCCGCGGGCGGGCCCTTTCGGCTGAGTGCCATCCGCAGAAAACACACGGCGCAGTCGTCGGGCACGGGTTGTTTTCGGATGCGCCAGAGGGCACCACGGTGCCCAGCCGAGGATGGCGGGGAAGCGAATCCGGGAAGTAAAGGAGGAGCCCGGGCCATTCATGGCGCGGGCGGGGGACATGAGCGGATTCGCTTCCCCGCTGTCCTCGGCCCGCCGGAAGTAGGAGCGACTGCTATGCGTCGTGAGCCGCCATCCCACCTTGACAGTGGCCCGAGCGCGAAGCCGCATCAATCGATCTTCAGCCCGACGTGCTTGATCACCGGCGCCCAGCGATCGCGCTCCTCGGCCATCCACTTCGCCAGTTCCTCCGGCGTCGAGCCCACGCTTTCCATGTAGGCCACGGCCAGCTTCTGCTGTGATTCGGGCTCGGCGAGGATGGCGGTGATCTCCTTGCTCATGCGGTTGACGATCTCGGGCGGCGTCTTCGCCGGCGCCATGATCGCCATCCAGGCCAGCGCCTGGATGTCCGGGAAGCCGCTTTCGGCCATCGTCGGCAACTCGGGCGCGAGCTTGCTGCGCTTGGCGCTGGTCACGGCGATGGCTTTCAGCTTGCCGGCCTTGGCCTGCGGCATCACCGCCACCGGCGGCACGCAGGCGAACTGCACGTCGCCCTGCATGATCGCCATCACCGCCAGCGGCGACGACGCATAGGGCAGGTGCACCGCATACGAGTCGCTCTTCAGCTTGACGATCTCCACCGACAGGTGCGACATCGAGCCGACGCCGGTGGACGAGTAGTTGTACTTGCCCGGGTCCTTCTTCATCGCCTCGACCCAGCCCTTGACGTCGTTGACCTTCAGGTCGTTGGACACCGCACAGACGTTGGGCTGCACGCCGGCCAGCGTCACCGGCGCCAGATCCTTGAAGGGGTCGTAGGGCAGCTTGGGGTTGAACACCGTGCTGTACACCAGCGGGCCGTTGGTGCTGACTAAGAAGGTGTAGCCGTCGGGCGCGGCCTTGGCGACGTAGTCGGTGCCGGTGTTGCCGCCGGCGCCGGGCTTGTTCTCGACCACCACCGGCTGGCCCAGCGTCTTGCCGAGCTTGTCGCTGAACAGCCGCACCAGCACGTCCGGCGACGAGCCGGGCGCATAGGGCACGACGAAGCGGATCGGCCGGCTCGGCCAGGCGGATTGGGCGGCCACCGGCGCCGCCGCAGCGCACAGCGCCACGGCCAGCAACAGGGTTCTACGGGTCGTCATGCTCTGGTCTCCAGAAGGAAGAAGCGGAAATTCTATGCAGCGCTTTCGTGCAGCCACTGCAGCGCGGCCAGCAGCGCGCGCTGCCCGGCGCGCCGCTGCAGCGAGCGCAGCGCATCGGGCCTGAACAGCAGCGCGACGATGCGCCGCGCCGGATGCAGCGCCGCGGCCACGCGGCCGTCGGCGCCGCGCGCCAGCAGCGTCCAGCCTTCGGGCAGCTGCAGCGCGCCGACGCTGTGCGTGGCATGCACGCCGGCGTGGAAGCGGCCCAGCGGCTGCAGCAGGCCGGGCAGCGCCTCGCAGGCCAGGCCGCGGCCGAACTGCGGCAGCGCCAGCGCCTCGGCTCGGGCGCCGTCCAGCTCCAGCAGCCGCAGCGCGGCGTTGTTCAGCGCCAGCAGCGGGCCGTCGGCCGGCAGCGCCTGTTCGCGCAGCCGCGGCAGCGGCGCGTCGCCGAGCACGCGCAGCGCCGCCGCGTCGTCGAAGCGGCAGCCGGCCTGTACCAGCGCCTCGCGCGCCAGCGCCGCCAGCGCATCGCCGGTATCGACGAAACGCACGCGCCGCGGCGGCGGCGCCGGCTCGTCGTCCAGCGGCGGACGCGGCGACTGCCCGGCGAGCACGCGGAACATCGACTCGGCCTTCAGCTGCGTCTCGGCCTCCTCGCGCCCGGGCTCGGAATCGGCGAGCAGGCTGCCGCCGGTGCGTACCTCGGCGCAGCCGTCGGCCAGGCGCGCGAAGCGCAGCATCGTCAGCGCCTCGCAGCTGCCGTCACTGCCGAAGCGCACCGCCGCGCCGGCGTACCAGCCGCGCCAGCCGGCCTCCAGCTCGGCGATGGCGCGGCGCGCATCGGCCTTCGGCATGCCGGTGACGGTGGCCGGCGTGGCATGCGCGAGCACGATGTCGAAGCCGTCGACGCCGCTGCGGCGCCGGCCGCGCGTATGGTCGATGGTGTGCACGATGGTGCTGAAGAAGTGCAGGCGCCGCCGCTGCAGCAACTCGACGCTGCCCGGCACGCACACCAGCGCCTTGTCGTTGCGGTCGGAGTCGGCGCACAGCGCCAGCGAGGCTTCGTCGACCTCGGAGCCGAGCAGCGCCTTGGCCTGCTCGTGGTCGTCGACCGGATCGGCGCCGCGCCTGATGGTGCCGCACACCGGCGCGGTCTCGACCCACTGGCCATCGGCGCGCACCTGCACGTCGGGCGAGGCGCCGAAGACCCGTTCGCCACCGCCCAGTTGCGCGAAGAACATCGCCGGATAGGGGTTGTCGCGGCGCAGCCGCTCGAAGGCCGCCGCCGCATCGACCTGCGGCGCGGCGCGCCTGAAGGTCTGCGACAGCACCAGCGAGCACAGCTCGCCGCGGCGCATGCGCTCGACGCCGCGCGCCACCGCCGCGGCGTGGCCGCCGCGCGGCAGGTCGTCGCCGCGCCGCGGCAGTTGCACCGGCTCGATCCCGGCCTGCGTGCCGGGCTGCGGCGCGAGGCCCGGGAAGCGGAATTCCAGCCAGCGGTGGCCGCCGTCGCCGGCGCACAGCACGCGCTGCGGCAGCATCAGCACCAGGCGGCGCCGGCCGTCGTCCGGCACGCCGTCGGCCACATCGTCCGCATGCGCCAGGCGGTAGTAGTCGAAAGCCAGCGTGCCGTAGAAGCCGAATTCGGGCGCGCGCAGCTCGAAGGCCGCCAGCAGCTCGCGCAACAGCGTCAGCGCCGGATGCGGCGCGCCGGCCTCAGCTGCGCAGTCCTGCTCCAGCCGGCCCTGCACGGCCTCGAATCCGGCCAGTGGCGGCAATGCGGCGGCCAGTGCGCGGCCGCTGTCGCCGTGCGGCACGATGCGCAGCCGCCGGCCGTCCAGGTAGACGCTGAGCAGCGGGTCCAGCGCCGCCTTCGCCTCGCGCCGGTACAAACCCGGCACCGACACGTCGCAGCCGAGCCAAATGCCGCCGCCGGCGTCGATGCGCGCCAGCGCCCGCGCCTCGTCGGCTGCGCCGGCCGGCGTCTCGACGGCCTCGACCGCGATCACGGCCGGCTCCAGCGCCGGTGCTCGGCCTCGGTGAAGGCCTCGATCAGTTCGCGGTAGATGCGCTCCACCACGTCGGGCATCGCGCCGTGCGCCTCGGCCAGAGCGCGCACGCGTGCGATGACCTGCTCGACGCGCTGCGGCGCGCGCACCTCCTCGCCGCTCTTCTTGAAGCGCGCCGCGGCCAGCACGTAGGCGCCGCGCTCGGCCAGCAGCGGCACGATCTGCGCGTCGATCCGGTCGATCTCGGCGCGCAGCTGCGCCAGCGATTCACATGCTTCGGGTGTGTTCATTCGATCCCAGCCAGGCCCCTTGGGCCAACAAGCCGCGCTGCAGCGCGGCCGCGCCGATGTCGCCGACCGCGCCGCCGGCGCGCAGCGCCAGCGCCGCGCCCAGGCCCGCGGCCTCGCCCATCACGAAACAGGCGCCGCTGACGCGCGCCGCCGATTGCGCCGCCGAGCTCATCGACGCGCAGCGGCCGGCGACCAGCAGGTTGTGCACGCGCTGCGGCAGCAGCATGCGCCACGGCAGCTGGTTCCAGCCGCGCGAAGCGGCCGGCGGCCAGCTCCACTTCACGCCGCCGGCCACGTGCTGCTCCAGCGGCCAGGCGTTGACGCCGATGGCGTCATCGAAGTCGGCGCAGCCCAGCACGTGCTCGGCCTGCAGCACCAAACGGCCGAGCAGGCGCCGGGTCTCGCGGATGCCGACCTGCGGCGCGATCTCCAGCAGGTAGGCGTTCTCGAAGCCCGGCATCTCGGCGCGCAGGAAGGCGAAGAACTCGCGCACCTGGCGCCGGCCCTCGATCTCGCCGGCCGACAACTGCAGCGCGTCGGTGCCGTCCATTGCGCGGCCCTGGGCATTGGCGATCTGCGTGACGTTGACGCGCCATTCGCCGGCATGTTTCATCGGCCGCAGGATCGCGCCCTGGCGCGCGAAGCGGTGGCGGCCGGCACGCTGCGCTTCGGCCATGCGCGGGCCGACCTCGCGCCAGGCCTCGCCGGCACGCGCGTCGTCGACACCGGCGACGCGGAACATCAGCGTCGGATACAGCAGCTCGCCGTGCTCGTCGCCCTGCTGCCAGGGTGCGCCGGCCCAGTGCATCAGCTCGCCGTCGCCGGAGCAGTCGATGAAGATCCGGGCCCGCAGCGCGCGCCGGCCCGAGCGCGTCTCGACCAGCAGCGCGTCGATGTGCTCCGGGTCGCGCATCGCCACGCCCGCCGCTTGCGCATGGAACAGCAGTCGCACGCCGCGCGCCAGCAGCAACTCGTCGGCCGCGCATTTGTAGGCCGCGCCGTCGTAGGCCTGCGCCAGCGTGCGGCCGAAGATCGCATGCGGCTCGTTCAGCCCGCCGAGCGCGGCGATGCGCTGCAGCAGCTCGTCGGCCACGCCATGCACCACGCGGCGCATCTCGCCGTGCACCTTGGCATGCAGGCCGCAGAAGTTGGTGACGCCCGCCGCCGTGCCCATGCCGCCGAGGAAGCCATAACGCTCGACCAGCAGCACCTCGCGCCCGGCCGCGGCCGCGCTGGCCGCCGCGGCGATGCCCGCCGGCCCGCCGCCCAGCACCAGCACCTCGGTCTCGGCCAGCAGCGGCGTGCGGCGCGCGGCTTCGCTTAACGGCATCTCGGCATGCCACGCTCCGCTAGCGCCGCCGCAGCAGCAGCGACACGCCCACCAGGATCAGGATCAGCGGCCACCAGGTCGTGAACAGGGCGCCGAGCCGGGGAATCACCCCCAGGTTGGACAGCAGGAACAAGGCACCCAGCACGATGAGCACGATGGCGCCTATACCCGAACCCGAATGCGGCTTCATTGGATCTCCATTGGCGACGGCCGGCGCTGATTCTCGCCGCTGCGGCGCGGCGGCGCGGGCGCCGGCTTCACGGCAGCTCCACGACGGCTTCATTCAGGCAGCGCTTGCGCGCTGCAAGGCGGCAGCAACGTGCCCTGCAGCGACACGGTCGCCGTCCGGTCGCCGTCGATCTGGACGAAGCTGCCGAGATCGCCGGCCTGCTGGAAGCGCGCCGGCCGACTGCCGGCGACGGCCTCCAGGTCGACGATCCGCGTACCCTCGCTCAGCCGCAGGCGCTGGCCGACGTAGCCGGCAACCAACTGCCGGCCGCCGCAGTCCAGCAGGCTGGCGAAAGCGCCGGGCCAGGTGTAGGGCTGCAGGCGCAGGCTGCCGGACTCCGTACGCGCCTGCCGCGGCGAGACCGGCAGCGGCACGCTCAGCCAGCGCACTACACCCTGCACGCTGACGGCGCCGCGCAGGCTGTGGCGGTGGGCCGGGTCGATGCGTGCCGCATCGATCTTCAGCACGAAGGGGATCGGCGGCTGCGCGCCCGTCACCGTGCCGCGCTGCTCGGCCAGCACGCTGCCCGAGCTGTCGTCGCGCAGCTCGACCACCCATTCGGCCGGCTGCGGCAGCGTGCCGGCGGCCGGGCCGTCGAGGCGGCCTTCGATGCGCAGCGTGTTCCGTTCCGCCACCACGCAACCGACCAGCGTAGAGATCAACGCGAGGAAAGCCAACCGAGCGAGCACGATGGCCCTTATACGCGGGGCGCGCGTTCCCGCTCCGAACTCCAGAACGGGATGACTTCGAGAATGGGCCCGCGGGGCCTGTAGTCGACGTGGCAGCCGACGCGTTCCAGGAGCCAACGCCGCCTTTCAAGCCACTTCGCGTTCTCCACTCGCGTGCCAATGTGCGCAAACTCCACCAGCAACCGCAGCGCCCGCGTACTTGCGCAACTCGGCGGAGAGTTCCTCGGCGGAGAATGCCAAGCGCGCGATCGGGTTCGCCCAGGGCGTCCTCGAGCTCTTTCTGCAAGGCCGGCGGCAGGCGCACCGAGGCCGCCTGGCGAGTGAGGAAGACGCCCAGCTCCGCTCATTCTGGAAGCGAGTCGCGCTCGAGCACGACCTTGCCCGCGACAACGGTGCGTCTGACGATTTGCATGGACGGATGCTGCTCCGGCGGCGACGCTGCGAAGCGCTTATTCACCGACAAGGGTCACGCTCCGCGTGGCCCTTGCGAACGCACCCTCGATCCGCCTGCTTGCGGCCGCAATCCGGGCCTCGATCGGCCTTGCAGCCGCTCGCCCCTCCTGAGGCGTTCGGGCGTGCGCAGGCACGCCCTCTCGTCCTCAGTCGGCCTTGCAGGCCGCGCTCGCGCTTGCAGGCGCTCGCCCCTCCTGAGGCGTTCGGGCGTGCGCAGGCACGCCCTCTCGTCCTCAGTCGGCCTGCTTCCTGAGGAACGCCGGAATCTCGATCTCGTCCATGCCGTTGCTCGACAGCGCCTCCACCTTGGCCGCGGCGCTCTGCGAGCGCGCGGTGCGCCACACGCTGGGCGTGTTCAGCTCGCTGTAGTTCTGCGGCGCCGCCGCCGCGCCGCCGGCCTGCAGCGGCTGGTTCAGGATCGGCAGGTTGTCGGTGCCGGTGCGCAGGCTCGTGGCCGGCTGCTGCACCACCTGCAGCGGCGGCTGCGCGCCGCGCCGCGCCAGCGACGACAAGCCGGTGGCGATGACCGTCACGCGCAGCTGGTCGCCCAGCCCTTCGTCGTAGGCGGTGCCGAAGATCACGTGCGCATCGTCCGCGGCGTAGCGGCGGATGGTGTTCATCGCGTTCTTGCTTTCCGACAACTTGAAGGTCTGCTTGCTGGCGGCGATCAGCACCAGCACGCCGCGCGCGCCGGACAGGTCGATGCCTTCGAGCAGCGGGCAGGCCACGGCCAGTTCGGCGGCCTTGTTGGCGCGGTCGGGGCCGCCCGCCTGCGCGGTGCCCATCATCGCCTTGCCCGGCTCGCTCATCACCGTCTTCACGTCCTCGAAGTCGACGTTGACCAGCCCCGGCACGTGGATGATGTCGCTGATGCCGCCGACGGCATTGCGCAGCACGTCGTTGGCATGCGCGAAGGCCTGCTCCTGCGTGATGTCGTCGCCCAGCACCTCGAGCAGCTTCTCGTTGAGCACCACGATCAGGCTGTCGACGTTGGCCTCGAGCTCGGCCACGCCGTGGTCGGCCTGCGTGCAGCGGCGCTTGCCCTCGAACTCGAAGGGCTTGGTGACCACGCCCACCGTCAGGATGCCCATCTCCTTGGCCACGCGCGCGATCACCGGCGCCGCGCCGGTGCCGGTGCCGCCGCCCATGCCGGCGGTGATGAACAGCATGTGCGCGCCGGTGATGGCGTCGCGGATGCGGTCCACCGCCTCCTCGGCGGCGCCGCGGCCGACCTCGGGCTTGCTGCCCGCGCCGAGGCCGCTGGCGCCCAGCTGCACCAGGTCGCTGGCGCGGCTGCGGTTCAGCGCCTGCGCGTCGGTGTTGGCGCAGACGAACTGCACCCCCTGCACGCCCTGCGCGATCATGTGCTCGACGGCGTTGCCGCCGCCGCCGCCGATGCCGATCACCTTGATCTGCGTGCCCTGGTCAAACTCTTCGATCATTTCGATAGCCATGTGCGCCTCCTAGTCAGCTGCAGTTGCCAATGAACAAACCACCACCCTCGTTCCCTCGACTCCATCACCCCTCACCCCACCCGCGAATGCGGAACCTCTGTGCGTGCATGCCGGGTTCCTTCTAGAAATTGCCCAAGAACCAGTCCTTCGCGCGGCCGGCGAGGGTCTTCATCGACCCCGCCTGTTGCGCAGCCTTGAGCCCGCGTGCGCGCGCGTAGCGCGCTTCTTCCAGCAGCCCCATCACCGTCGCCGAGCGCGGGTTGGCCACCATGTCCGACAAGGGCCCGCCGTACAGCGGCAGGCCCTTGCGCACCGGCTTCAGGAAGATGTCCTCGCCGAGCTCGACCATGCCGGGCATGACCGAGCTGCCGCCGGCCAGCACGATGCCGCTGGACAACAGCTCCTCGTAGCCGCTCTGGCGGATCACCTGGTGCACCAGCGAGAAGATCTCCTCGATGCGCGGCTCGATCACGCCGGCCAGCGCCTGGCGGCTCAGCCGCCGCGGCGCGCGGTCGCCCAGGCCCGGCACCTCGATCTCCTGGTTCGGATCGGCCAGCAGCTGCTTGGCCATGCCGTACTCGACCTTGATCTCCTCGGCGTCCTTGGTCGGCGTGCGCAGCGCCATGGCGATGTCGCTGGTGATCAGGTCGCCGGCGATCGGGATCACCGCGGTATGGCGGATCGCGCCGTCGGTGAAGATGGCCACGTCGGTGGTGCCGGCGCCGATGTCGACCATGGCCACGCCCAGGTCCTTCTCGTCGGCGCTGAGCACGCCGGCGCTGGACGCACTCGGGTTCAGCACCAGCCGCTCCACCTCGAGGCCGCAGCGGCGCACGCACTTCAGGATGTTCTCGGCGGCGCTCTGCGCGCCGGTGACGATGTGCACCTTGACCTCGAGCCGGCTGCCGCTCATGCCCACCGGCTCCTTGACCTCGTGGCCGTCGATGACGAATTCCTGCGGCTCGACCAGCAGCAGCCGCTGGTCGTTGGGGATGTTGATGGCCTTGGCGGTCTCGACGACGCGCGCCACGTCCACCGGCGTGACCTCGCGGTTGTCGCGCACGATGACCATGCCGGTGGAGTTCTGGCCGCGGATGTGGCTGCCGGTGATGCCGGTGTAGACGGATGCGATCTTGCAGGCGGCCATCATCTCGGCCTCCTTCAGCGCCTCCTGGATGCTCTGCACGGTGGCGTCGATGTTGACCACCACGCCGCGCTTCAGGCCGTGTGCCGGCGCCACGCCTAGACCGGCGACGCGCAGTTCGCCGCTGGGCAGCACCTCGGCCACCACCGCCATCACCTTGGCGGTGCCGATGTCCAGGCCGACGACCAGGTCCTTGTTCTCTTTGGCCATAGCCTTACCTTGGTTTCTTGGCGGCCTTGGCGGCCGGGACGACGGTGGTGGTGATGCCGCGCAGCCGCACCGCGTAAGCGTCGGCATGGCGCAGGTCGGCGTATTCCAGGTCGCGCTGGAAGCGGCCGGTGATCTGGTCGACGCTGCGCAGGAAGCGTTCGCTGCGCGCCAGCAGTTCGTCCTCGCTGCCGCGGCCCAGCGTCACGGTGGCGCCGGTGTCGAGTTCCAGGCTCCACGAGCCGCGCCCCGACAGCTGCAGCGCCACCGGCGCCATCTTGTATTGCGCGTACAGCGGCGCCAGCCGGCGGTACAGCGACAGCATCTGCGCCGCGCTGCCCTCGGGGCCGCTGAATTCGGGCAGCGATTCGTCCTCGACCTCGCCGAGGTTGGCCTCGAAGACCTCGCCGCGGTCGTTGACCAGCCGTGCCTCGCCGTCGCCCTGCCACAGCGCGGCCGGATGGTGTTCGTCCAGATGCACCGCCAGCCGGTCGGGCCAGACGCGGCGCAGCGTCGCCTGGCGCACCCAGGGCACGGCCTCGAAGGCGGCGCGCGCCTGGTCCAAGTCGATGGAGACGAAGTTGCCGGCCAGCCGCGGCGCCGCGTTGGCGCGGATCGTGGCCACGCTGTTGCGCTGCAGATCGCCTTCGAGCTGGATCACGCGGATGTTCAGCCACGGCGAGCGCGCCAGCCACAGCCCCAGCGCCGCCAGCAGCCCGAGCGCGGCCAGCGCGTACAACAGGCTGGCCACGCCGTTCATCAGCCGGATGTCGTAGGGCATCGCGGGAGGGGCGGCAGGCGGGCGGCGGCGGGCCATGTTTCAACCCCTGGCGCGCGGCGCGCCGTCCAGCGCCGCCAGCGACAGCAGCTGCAGGCACAGCTGCTCGTAGCCGATGCCGGCGGCGCGCGCCGACATCGGCACCAGCGAATGCCCGGTCATGCCCGGCGAGGTGTTCATCTCCAGCAGGAAGAACTTGCCGTCGCCGGCGCGGCGCATCAGGTCGGCGCGGCCCCAGCCGCGGCAGCCGAGCGTGCGGTAGGCGGCCAGCGTCAGGCGCTGCACCTCGGCCTCTTCTTCAGGCGGCAGGCCGCTCGGGCAGTGGTAGCCGGTGTCGTCGGAGAAGTACTTGTGCTCGTAGTCGTAGTTGCCGCCGGGCGCGGCGATGCGCACCACCGGCAGCGCGCGCGCGTGCGCACCGCTGCCCAGCACCGGGCAGGTGAGTTCGATGCCGTCGATGAACTCCTCGCACAGCAGGTCCGGGTCGTACTGCGTCGCCAGCCGCACCGCTTCATCGATCTGCGCCGCGTCGAGCACCTTGGTGATGCCGATCGACGAGCCCTCGCGCGGCGGCTTGACGATCAGCGGCAGGCCGATGCGGTCCGGCAGCTCGCGGATGCGCTCGCGCTGCAGCTGGTCGCGCGCCAGCCAGACCCAGCGCGGCGTCGGCAGCCCTTCGGCCACCCAGACGCGCTTGGTCATCACCTTGTCCATGCAGATCGCCGAAGCCATCACGCCCGAGCCGGTGTAGGGGATGCCGAGCAGCTCGAGCGCGCCCTGCACCGTGCCGTCCTCGCCGTGGCGGCCGTGCAGCGCGATGAAGACGCGCTCGAAGCGCTCGCCCTTCAGCTCCGACAGGTCGGTGTGCGCCGGATCGAAGGCGCTGGCGTCGACGCCCTGCGACAGCAGCGCCTCGAGCACGCCGCGGCCGGACATCAGCGAGACCTCGCGCTCGGCCGAGTCGCCGCCCAGGAGCACAGCGACTCTTCCAAAGTCGCGCACAGCGACTTTTCCAAAGCCGGGCACCGCCGCCTTGCCCGCCGCCTTGGCGCTCGAGGAGGCACTCATCGCGCCTCTCCCAGCCGGTCCTTCAGCGCCTGCGCCACCGTGCCGATCGAGCCCGCGCCCATGGTGATGACCACGTCGCCGTCGCGCACCTGTTCGCTCAAGGCCGCCACCAGCTCGGCCGCGTCGTCGACGAACAGCGGATCGACCTTGCCGGCGACGCGCAGCGCGCGTGCCAGCGCACGGCCGTCGGCGGCGACGATCGGCGCCTCGCCGGCCGCGTAGACCTCGGCCAGCAGCACCGCGTCGGCCGTGCCCATGACCTTGACGAAGTCCTCGAAGCAGTCGCGCGTGCGCGTGTAGCGGTGCGGCTGGAAGGCCAGCACCAGGCGCCGGCCGGGAAAGGCGCCGCGCGCGGCGGCCAGCACCGCCGCCATCTCCACCGGATGGTGGCCATAGTCGTCGATCAGCGTGAAGCGGCCGCCGCCCGAGCTCGAGGGCGCCGCCACCTCGCCGTAGCGCTGGAAGCGCCGGCCGACGCCGCTGAAGGCGGCCAGCGCGCGCACCATCGGCGCATCGGGCAGCTCCAGCTCGGTGGCCACGGCCAGCGCAGCGAGCGCGTTGCGCACGTTGTGCTCGCCGGGCAGGTTCAGCGTGATGGGCAGGTCCGGCATCGGCGCGCCGTTGCGGCGCTGCGCGGTGAAGCGCATCTGCCCGCCGGGCAGCGCCTGCACGTCCACCGCGCGCACCATCACGCCTTCGTCGAGGCCGTAGCTGACCACCGGACGCGAGATCATCGAGATGATCGAGCGCACGCCGGGATCGTCGGCGCACAGGATCGCCGCGCCGTAGAAGGGCATGCGGTGCACGAAATCGACGAAGGCCGCCTTCAGCCGCGCGAAGTCGTGGCCGTAGGTGTCCATGTGGTCGGCGTCGATGTTCGTGACCACCGACAGCACCGGGTTCAGGTTCAGGAACGAGGCGTCGCTCTCGTCGGCCTCGACCACGATGTAGTCGCCCGCGCCCAGCCGCGAATTGGCGCCGGCGCTGTGCAGCAGCCCGCCGATGACGAAGGTCGGGTCGAGCCCGGCCTCGGCGAGCACGCTGGTGACCAGCGAGGTGGTCGTCGTCTTGCCGTGCGTGCCGGCGATGGCGATGCCGCGCTTCAGGCGCATCAGCTCGGCCAGCATCACCGCGCGCGGCACCACCGGCACCCTTCGGGCGCGAGCCGCAATCACCTCGGGGTTGTCGCCCTTGACCGCGGTCGACGCGACCACGGCCTCGGCGCCGGCGATGTGCGCGGCGTCGTGGCCGCTGTAGACGCGGATGCCGAGCGAGGCCAGCCGGCGCGACGTGGCGCTGTCCGCCTGGTCGGAGCCCGACACCGTGTAGCCGAGGTTGTGCAGGATCTCGGCGATGCCGCTCATGCCCGCGCCGCCGACGCCGACGAAGTGGATGTGCTTGACCGCGTGCTTCATGCGCCGGCCTCCCATCCGCACCAGGCCTTCGACGGCACTTGCTCGGTCACGACGAAGTGGATGTGCTTGACCGCGTGTTTCATGTCTGAACCCCGCGGCGCACGCCGAAAGGACCTTCACCGCAGAGGAACGCAGGACGCAGAGGTGCGCAGAGGCAATGCTTTTTTATGGCCTCTGCGATCCCTCTGCGTTCTCTGCGCCCTCTGCGGTGAGTGAATTCGTTCATGCCGCGCCTCCCTTGCCCGACAGCCGCTCGATCTCGTCGGCCACGCGCGCCGCGGCATCGGCGCGGGCCAGCGAGCGTGCCTTGTCGGCCATCGCCATCAGCGCGCTGCGGTCCAGCGACTGCAGCAGACCGGCCAGGCGCTCGGCCGACAGCTCGGCCTGCGGCAGGTGGATCGCCGCGCCGTGGTCAGCCATGTACGCGGCGTTGTCGCGCTGGTGCGAGGTGGTGCTGACGATCAGCGGCACCAGCACGCTGGGCACGCCGGCCGCGCACAGCTCGCTGACCGTCACTGCGCCGGCGCGGCAGACGATCAGGTCGCACGCCGCCAGCCTGGGCGCCATGTCGTCGATGAAGGGCAGCACTTCAGCCGCCACGCCGGCCTGCGCGTAGGCGGCACGCACGGGCTCGAAATGCGCGCTTCCGGTCTGGTGCGTCACTGCCGGCCGCTGCGACAACGGCAGGCGCTGCAGCGCCAGCGGCAGCGTGTCGTTGAGCACCTTCGCGCCCAGGCTGCCGCCGACCACCAGCAGCTTCAACGGCCCGCTGCGGCCGGCGAAGCGCAGGGCAGGCGCCGGCAGCAGCGCGATCGCCTCGCGCACCGGATTGCCGGTGACCACGGCCCGCTTGATGCGCCGCGCCGCGCCGCCGTCGAAGCCGAAGGCGATGGCATCCGCCACCGGCAGCAGCGCCTTGTTGCTCAGCAGCAGCGAGGCATCGGCGTTGACCAGCACCAGCGGCTTGCCCAGCAGCGAAGCCATCAGCCCGCCGGGGAAGCAGACATAGCCGCCCATGCCCAGCACCGCGTCGGCGCCGCGGCGGCGCAGGATGCCCAGGCATTGCCAGAAGGCCTGCAGCAGCCGCAGGCCGCCGCTCAGCGTGTGCAGCAGGCCCTTGCCGCGCAGGCCGGAGAAGCCGATGCGGTCGAGCGCGATGCCGGACTCGGACTCAGGCGGCACCAGCTTGTTCTCCATGCCGGTGCGCGTGCCCAGCCAGCTGACGCTCCAGCCGCGCGACTGCATCTCGCGCGCGACGGCCAGGCCCGGGATCACGTGCCCGCCGGTGCCTGCCGCCATGACGACGAGGTGGCTCATGCGCGGCCTCCGCGCATGAGCGTTCTGTTCTGGCTGCGGCACGCGCGCTGCGCGCGCTTCACATCGCTGCGCGACATGAGCCTGCGCCGGAATCGAAGGCCGGCGCTTCGCGCCGACGCCATGGTCATGGCGTTCATGCGCGGCCTCCGCGCATGAGCGTTCGATTCTCGATATCCACCCTGAGCACGATGGCCATCGCGATCATGTTCATCAGGATCGCCGAGCCGCCGTAGCTCAGCAGCGGCAGCGTCAGGCCCTTGGTCGGCAGCACGCCCAGGTTGACGCCCATGTTGATGAAGGCCTGGCCGCCCATCCAGATGCCGATGCCCTGCACCATCAACCCGGCGAAGACGCGGTCCAGCGCCACCGCCTGGCGGCCGATGACGAAGATGCGCCGCGTCAGCCAGAAGAAGGCGGCGATCACCGCCGCCACGCCGGCGAAACCCAGCTCCTCGCCGATCACCGCCAGCAAAAAGTCAGTGTGCGCCTCGGGCAGGTAGTGCAGCTTTTCCAGGCTGCCGCCGAGGCCCTGGCCGAAGATCTCGCCGCGGCCGAAGGCGATCAGCGAATGCGTCAGCTGGTAGGCCTTGCCCTGCGCGTAGTCAGGGTTCCACGGGTCCAGGTAGGCGAAGATGCGCTGCGCACGCCACGGGCTGAGCGCGATCATCAGCACGAAGGCGCCCATCAGCACGCCGACGCCCAGCGCGAACATGCGGCCGTTGACGCCGCCCAGGAACAGGATGCCCAGCGCGATCATCGCGATGACCAGGAACGCGCCCATGTCCGGCTCGGCCAGCAGCAGCAGGCCGACGACGGCCAGAGCCACGGCCATCGGCCAGACGGCCTGCATGAAGTTCTCCTTCACCTCCATCTTGCGCACCATGTAGCTGGCGGCGTACAGCGCCATCGCCAGCTTGGCCAGCTCGCTGGGCTGGAAACTCATCACGCCCAGCGGGATCCAGCGCCGCGCGCCGTTGACGCCCTTGCCGATGAAGGGCACCAGCACCAGCAGCAGCGCCGCCAGCGACAGCAGGAACAGCCACGACGCCCATTTCTCCCACGCGTTCACCGGCACCTGCAGCGCGAGCAGCGCGGCCACGCCGCCGATGGCGATGAACAGCGCCTGCCGCACCAGGAAGTAGGTGGGCGCGTAGTTGGCGAACTTCGGGTTGTCGGGCAGCGCGATCGAGGCCGAATAGACCATCACCAGTCCCATCGCCAGCAGCGCCAGCGTGACGCACACCAGCGGCCGGTCGAAGTGCGTCAGGCGGGTGTTGCGCTGCGGCGTGATCTGCAAGGTGTCGCGCACCGGCAGCGCGCCGTCCGCCTTGCGTCCGGGCAAGGCCTGCGCCAGGCGCGCGATCCAGCCGGGGCGTGCGCTCGCCGTCATGCCGCCACCTCGCCACGCTCGGCGGCGATGCGCCGCACCTCGCCGGCGAAGACCTCGGCACGGTGGCCGTAGTTGCGGAACATGTCCAGGCTGGCGCAGGCGGGGCTGAGCAGCACCGCATCACCGGCACGCGCCTGCGCGAAGCACCAGGCGGTGGCGGCTTCCAGGTTGTCGTGGCGCTGCAGCGGCACGCCGCAGCCGGCGAGCGCATCCTCTATGGCCGCGGCGTCGCGGCCGATCAGCGCCACCGCGCGTGCATGGCGCGCCACCGGCACGGCCAGCGGCGCGAAGTCCTGGCCCTTGCCGTCGCCGCCGAGGATCACCACCAGCTTGCCCGGCGCCTTCTCGGCGCCCAGGCCGTCGAGCGCGGCGACGGTGGCGCCGACGTTGGTGCCCTTGCTGTCGTCGAAGACCTCGATGCCGCCGACCACCGCCACCGGCTCGACGCGATGCGCCTCGCCGCGATACTCGCGCAGCGCGTGCAGCATCGGCGCCAGCGGGCAATCGATGGCCGTGGCCAGCGCCAGCGCGGCCAGCGCGTTGGCGGCGTTGTGGCGGCCGCGGATGCGCAGCGCGTCGGCCGGCATCAGCAGTTGCAGATGGATCTCCGGTCCATCGCCTTGACTGCCCTTGCGCGGCTTCAAGCCGTCGTCCAGCGGCAGCGCGCGCGCCAGCCAGGCCATGCCGCCCTGTTCGGCCAGGCCGAAATCGCCCGCTTGCGCGGGTACGCCCAGGCCGAAGCTGCAGACGCGGCGCGGCTGGAACTTCGGCGCCTTCGCCTTGCGCGGCGCGTCGGCCGCCGGCGGCTGCGGCACCAGCGCGCGCACGCGCGCGTCGTCCCGGTTGATCACCATCAGCGCGTGCTGGCCGAAGACGCGCGCCTTGGCTGCGGCATAAGCGTCCATCGTGCCGTGCCAGTCCAGATGGTCCTGCGTCAGGTTCAGCACCGCGGCCGCGTCGGGCTCGAAAGCGTCGACGGCGTCGAGCTGGAAGCTGGACAGCTCCAGCACCCAGACTTCGGGCAGCGGCTGCGCCTCGTCTTCCGGCAGCGCCGCGGCGGCCAGCACGCGCGTAAGCGTGTCGAGCAGCGCCGGCCCGATGTTGCCGGCGGCGGCGACGCGCCGGCCGGCGCGTTCGACCAGCAGCGCCGTCAGCGCGGTGGTGGTGGTCTTGCCGTTGGTGCCGGTCACGGCCAGCAGCCGCGGCGCGTAGCTGCGCTCGGCCTTCAGTTCGGCCAGCGCTTCAACGAACAGCGCCAGTTCGCCCTGCACTGGCGTGCCGCGCGCGCGCGCTGCGGCCAGCAGCGCTGCGATGCGTTCGTCGTGCGGCGCGAGGCCGGGACTCTTCAGCACGCGATCGATGCCGTCCAGCGCCGACGCGTCCAGTGTGCCGCCCTGCAGCGCGGCGTCAGGCACGGCCTCGCGCAGCGCCGCCGCCTGCGGCGGCGTCTCGCGCGAGTCCCATACGCGCACGCCGGCACCCTGCGCCGCACACCAGCGCGCCATCGCCAGCCCGGATTCGCCCAGGCCCAGCACCAGCACCGTCTGACCTTGCAGCGCGCTCATCTGAGCTTCAGGCTGGCCAGCCCGACCAGGCACAGCAGCATGGTGATGATCCAGAAGCGCACCACCACCTGCGTCTCGGTCCAGCCGGACTTCTCGAAGTGGTGATGCAGCGGCGCCATCTTCAGGATGCGCCGGCCGCTGCCGGTGAGGCGCTTGGTGTACTTGAACCAGCCGACCTGCGCGATCACCGACAGCGCTTCGACGACGAAGATGCCGCCCATGATGCCGAGCACGATCTCCTGGCGCGTGATCACCGCGATCGTGCCCAGCGCGCCGCCCAGCGCCAGCGCGCCGACGTCGCCCATGAAGACCTGCGCCGGATGGGTGTTGAACCACAGGAAAGCCAGCCCCGCGCCGCCCATCGCCGAGCAGAAGATCAGCAGCTCGCCGGCGCCGGGGATGTAGGGGAACAGCAGGTAGCGCGAATACACCGAGCTGCCGACCACGTAGGCGAAGATGCCCAGCGCGCCGCCGACCATGACCACCGGCATGATCGCCAAGCCGTCCAGGCCGTCGGTCAGGTTGACGGCGTTGCTGGCGCCGACGATGACGAAGTAGGTCAGCGCGATGAAGCCGAACACGCCCAGCGGATAACTGATGGTCTTGAAGAAGGGCACCATCAGGTCGGCCTTGGGCGGCAGGTCGTTGGAGAAGCCGCTGCCGACCCAGCGCATGAACAGCTCCAGCACGCGCAGGTTCGAGGTCTCGGACACGCTGAAGGCCAGGTACAGCGCCGCGACCAGCCCGATCAGCGACTGCCACAGGTACTTCTCGCCCGAGGGCATGCCTTCGGGGTTCTTCTGCACCACCTTGCGCCAGTCGTCGGCCCAGCCGATGGCGCCGAAGCCGAAGGTCACCAGCAGCACGATCCAGACGAAGCGGTTGCTCCAGTCGAACCACAGCAGCGTGGCCACGCCGATGCCGATCAGGATCAGCACGCCGCCCATGGTCGGCGTGCCGCTCTTGGCCAGGTGCGACTGCATGCCGTAGCCGCGGATCGGCTGGCCGATCTTCAGCGCCGCCAGGCGGCGGATGACCCATGGGCCGAAGGCCAGGCCGATGAGCAGCGCGGTCAGCGCCGCCATCACCGCGCGGAAGGTGA
>DAIMFR010000037.1:0-37947 GCA_036724445.1 Rubrivivax sp.
CTGCGCATTGAAGTCTTCGCAGAATCTGTCAAAACTGATCCGTCTAGAGACTAATCGCGATCCGCTGCGGATTTGCTTTCGCAAGGGCTGGCGCGTTGCGCTTCGATGGTGGCGGCGACGGCGCGGACGACTGCGGACGACTCGACCGTTGCATCCAGCCGAAGTAGCATCGCGCCCCAAATGAGCTCGAGCGCTGCCGTGCCGCCGAACCCGTCGCGGGTGCCGGGCCGCGCCTTAGCGGCGCTGGCGCGGCTGGAGGAGTTCGAGATCCGGAGCGTGCTGGCGCAGAGCAGCTTCGCGGTCGTCTACCACGCCGTCGATACGGCGTCGGCGCAGCCGGTGGCGATCAAGGAATACCTGCCCGAGGCGCTGGCGCTGCGCAACGACGCCTCGGACATCGTGCTGCGTGCGCCCGCCCATGCCGAGGCCTTCGAGCAGGGCCTGCAGGCCTTCGTCGCCGAGGCGCAGCTGCTGCAGCGCTGCGATCACCCCTCGCTGCTGCGCGTACTGCGCCTGATGCGCTGCCACGGCAGCGTCTACCGCGTGATGCCCTATTGCCCGCGGCCGACGCTGCTCGAACAGCGGCAGCGCACGGCGCCGCCGAGCGCGCGGACCTTGCGCGTCTGGCTCGACGATCTGCTCGGCGCGCTGCAGACGCTGCATGCCGAAGGCTGCGTGCACGGTGCCGTGGCGCCGGCCAACATCCTGCTGCGGCCGGACGACAGGCCGCTGCTGCTCGACCTCGATGCCGTGCGCGGCGCGCTGCTCAGCGATCGCACCCTAAGCATGATGGCCGCGCTCGAGCCGTGCTTCGAGCCGATCGAGCAGCGCGCCCCGGTGTCGTACATGGTGCCGGGGCCGTGGACCGACCTGTATGCGCTGGCCGCGACGCTGCACTTCTGCATCAGCGGGCAGCTGCCTGCGCCGCCGCATGCGCCTTCGGCGACACCGCCGTTCGAGCCCTTGGGTGCCGTGTGGCAGCGGCTGCGCAACACGCAGCCCGGCCTGGACGCCGCGCCGGACTGGCTGCACGTGCTCGACGCCTGCTTGTGCGACAACCCGCAGGACCGGCCGCAAAGCGCGGCGCAGCTCGCAGCCTTGCTCGACGCGCGGCCGCTGCCGGCGGCAACGCCTGCCGTGGCGATGACGCAGCTGCTGCCGCCTGCGGCGCAGAGTGCGGCTGCCCCGGCATCGGCGCCGCCAGGCTCTGAAGAAGACGTGGCTTTGCCGCATTCCTTGACCGCTGGGGGCAGGAATGACGCAGTCATTTCGCGTGGGGGCTCAGACGAGGCCGCGCTGGCTGCAGCAAGCGCGCAGCCGCAGGCCGATCCCTCGACGGCGATGGCGCAGCAGGCCACGCCCAGCGCGACGGAAGTTCGCCCCGGCGCAGCGATGCCGCCTGGGCGCAGGCCTTGGCTGCGGCCCGCCGGCGCGGCGCTCGTGCTGGCACTGACCGCGGTGCTGGCCATCCTCGTCTGGCCGCCGCGCCAGGGCAACGGCGTCGAAGCGGCGGCCGGCGCAAAGCCGGCCGAGACGCTCGCCAACCGCGGGGCGCCGGTGCCGCCGACTCCACCCGAGGTGCCTGCGGCGCCGGCGCTGGCCGCCGTGCCCGTGCCGATGCCGCCGCCGCCGGCACCACCCGCCCCACCGCCTGACGCATTGCCTGCCGCCATGCCGTCGCCGCAGGTTCCCGCCGTGCGGCCCGTGGCGAGCCCGCGCCAGCGCTGCGCCGGCCGCACCCGCTACGAACTGCTGCAATGCATGCGGGCGCAGTGCGCCAAGAAGCCCTTGGCGCAGCATGAGCAGTGCCGCCGGCTGCGCGAGCAGAACCGTCTCAGCTGATCACGGCGCGGTGCGCTGCAGACGCGGCCGCGTCGGCTTCAGCCGTGGCTCAGCCCGGCGGCGGCGATGCCGGCGATGCAGATGGCCTCGTCCTCGTCGCCGGTGCCGCCCGAGGCGCCGGCCGCGCCGATCACCTCGCCCGCGGCGTTCTTGATCAGCACCGCGCCGGTCTGCGGCAGGAACTTCTGCGACGACACGCTGGCCAGCGCGGTCAGGAAAGCGGGCAGTTCCTTGGCACGCTGCGCCAGCACGCGGGAACTGACGCCCATGCCGAGGGCGGCGCTGGCCTTGCCGTTGGCGATGTCGATGCGCAGCGCGGTGGCACCGTCCTCGCGTGCCGCGGCCTTGACCTGGCCCGCGCCGTCGACCACGACCACGCCCATCGGCTTGCAGCCCTGGGTGCGCGCCTCGGCGAAGGCGGCGTTGATCAGCGTGTGTGCCTGCTGCAGCGTCAGAGAGCTCATGGTCGTCGGTGAGGTGGATGGAAAGTGGAACGGCGATTCTTGCGCATCGGCCGCAGGCTATGCTGCGCGCGCTGAAGATGGACCGATTCCTCACCCTGCACGGGCTCGTCGTCGTCGTGGCGCTGCTGACCTACGTGGTCACCTCGCACGTGCTGGAGCAGCGCCGCCACCCGACCGCGGCCATCGCCTGGGTGCTGTTCATGCTGCTGCTGCCGTATGCGGCGCTGCCGATGTTCCTGGCCTTCGGCTCGCGCAAGCTGGCGCGCCCGCGCTCCGCGCCCGGCCAGAACGTCGCGCCGCTGGCGCCCGGCGGCTCGTGGGCACTGCAGACGCTGCATGCGCTGGGCCAGCCGGCGCCGGCCGCGTATCACGACTTGCGCATCCACGCCGATGGCCGCGAGGCGCTGCAGGCGCTGCACCAGTGCCTGGACGCTGCCGAGCAGTCGATCGACGTGTGCACCTTCATCCTCGGCCGCGATGCGCTCGGCCGCGAATTCATCGATCGGTTGTGTGCCAAGGCGCGTGCCGGCGTGCGCGTGCGGCTGCTGCTCGACGGCATGGGCAGCCTGATGGCCGGCCGGCCGAAGCTGCAGCCGCTGACGGCGGCGGGCGCGCACGTCGCGCTGTTCGTGCCGCCGCTGCATTCGCCGCTGAAGGGCCGCACCAACCTGCGCGATCACCGCAAGATGCTGATCGTCGACGCTGCTGGTCCAGCGCCGCGGCTGTGGAGCGGCGGGCGCAACCTGGCGTCCGAATACTTCGAGGGCGAGCCCGGCAAGGCCGCCTGGCACGACCTGAGCTTCGACCTCGGCGGGCCGCTGGTGCAGCAGGCGCTGGCGCTGTTCGAACGCGACTGGGCCTTCGCACGCACGGCGCGGGCGCCGCAACAGATGCCGCACGAGGCCGACAGCGACGACGCTGCGCCGGCGCACGGCGCGCAGCTGGTCGCCTCGGGCCCGGACCAGGTCGACGACACCGTCTACACGCTGCTGATCAGTGCCGCCTACCAGGCGCGGCGGCGCATCGCGCTGGTCACGCCGTACTTCGTGCCCGACGCCGCGCTGCTGATGGCGTTGTGCCTGGCGGCGCGGCGCGGCGTGCAGGTCGAGCTGCTGATTCCGCGGCGCTCCAACCATCGGCTGTCCGACATCGCGCGCGGCCGTGCCCTGCGCGCATTGGCCCAGGCCGGCGCGCACATCCGGCTCGCGCCGCAGATGCTGCACGCCAAGCTGGTCGTCGTCGACGAACACCTGGCGCTGGCCGGCTCGGCCAACCTGGACAGCCGCAGCCTGTTCCTGAACTACGAGATGATGGTCGCCTTCCATGAAGCGCACGACGTGCGCCGGTTCAGCCAGTGGTTCGAGCGCGAGTGCCGGTCGGCGCAGCCCTACACCGCGCGCAAGGCCGGCCTGGCGCGCGACCTGCTCGAAGGCATGGTGCTGTGGGTGGGTTTCCAGCTCTGAGATCAGCCTCTGAGCACCCCCAGGAAATGACTTCGTCATTCCCGCCCCCAGGGGTCAAGCAAAGTGGCAAAGCCACATTTGCTTGAGAGAGCCGTCCGAGCGTCAAGCGGGCGGCCTGCGCACCAGTTTTTGCATCAGGTCGTCCAGCGCCGCGTCCAGGTCGGCGCAGCGCCCGGTGTGCACCGCCGACACCTGCACGCTGGTACTGCGCGGCGCCACCAGCCAGTGGAAGCGCTCGCGCGCCGACAGCCTGCCCAGCGCGCCCGCCGTGGGGCCGCCGGCGCACACCGCCGCGATGCCGGCCAGCGCGGCGCGGATCGGCTGCAGGTCCAGCCCCGGCGCCATGCAGCGCAGCAGCGCCTCGTCCAGCGCGAAGCCCGCGCGCAGATAGCCCGCGGCAGCGCAGGACAGGATCACGCCGGCATTGACCTGCTCGCCGCGCTCCACGCGCGGCAGCACGCGCACGATGGCGTAGTCATAGCTGTGCATGGGCGCGGCGGGCTTCTGCGGCAAAGGCGCGCGGCGCACGCAGCCGCGCCTCGAAATACTGGCGATAGGCATCGCGCTGCGCGGCGCGGTCGGCGAAATGCGCATCCTCGTTGAGCCAAGTGTCCGGAATCAGCTGCACGATCGAGTCGATGCAGTGCGGCGTCAGCCGCGGCGCCAGCCGTGCATCGGCCTCGTCCAGCGCGCCGGCCCAGGGCAGCAGCACATGGTCCTGGATCGGCGCGAAGGGCCGCGCGGCACGCTCCAGGAAGCCGTCCCACTGGTGCTGAAAGACCAGCGCCGCACCATGGTCGATGAGCCACAGCCGGCGGTGCCACCACAGCAGGTTGACGTTGCGCGCCGTGCGGTCGACGTTGCCCACCAGCGCGTCGAACCAGACGATGGCCGAGGCCAGATCCGCATCCACCGGCATGGTCAACGGGTCGAAGGCCAGCGCGCCGGGCAGGTAGTCCAGCCCCAGGTTGAGCCCGCCGCTGGCGCGGATCAGGTCCTGGATCTCAGGGTCCGGCTCGGTGCGCGCCAGTTCCGGGTCGAGCTGCAGGAAGACGATCTCGGGCACCGGCAGGCCCAGCGCCCGGCCGATCTCGCCGGCCACCAGCTCGGCGATCAGCGCCTTCGGGCCCTGGCCGGCGCCGCGGAACTTCAGCACGTACAGGCCGTCGTCGTCGGCTTCGACGATGGCCGGCAGCGAGCCGCCCTCGCGCAGCGGCGTCAGGTAGCGGGTGGCCTCGAGGGTGCGCAGCGTCTTCAAGCTGCGCGCACTCTACCGTGAAGCGCGTATGGGTCGCGCTTGCGGCCGGGCCGCGGCACAGCCATCGACGACTGACGTCAGGGCGGCAAAGATGCGGCTTTATGTGCGGCACAGCGCCGGACACTGCACTAGCATCGCCGGCACGTCGATCAAGCAGAGGTTTTCGATGGCCCTCAATGACACGCTGCGTTCGTCGCCTGCCGCGCTGGCGGCGTTGCTGGCGCTGGCGCTGGGTCCGGCCGGTTGGGCCGCGGCGCAATCCGAAGGCGGGCTGTACATCGCCGGAGCCGAGTTCAGCTTCAAGACCGCGGCCGAGCGCGGCCTGGCGCAGAACCCGCGCGGACAGCGTTTCTTCGTGCTCGCGCTGCCGCCCGAAAGCGCGGCGCTGACGACGTCCGCCACGCGCGCTCAAGTGCGGCTGCGCGAGCGCGTGCTCGCCGCCAACGGCGTGCTGATGGTCTGCCGGCGCGACCTGGACAACGGCCGCATCGCTGCGCAGCGGCTGGCGCCGGGGGTCGTCGCCGTGCGCGGCTGGCCGGCGCAGGGCGTGCACGAGATGAGCCCGGGCCAGCGCCATTTCGCCGGCGAGGATCCGGCGCCGCTGCCGGCTTCGAACGAGGCGCTGCGCCGGCTGCGCTCGGCGTGTTCCTGAGGAATCAGGGACGCGGCGCCGCGGCGGGTGCGAACAGCTCGCGCACGCGCTGGTCGAAATCCGGCGGAAAGCTCCAGTAGCGCACGCCGGCGGCATCCTGCGCCGCCAGCCCGCGGCGCTCGGGCGGGGCGTTCAGCAGCATCAGGCCGAGCAGGTCGCTGCTGACCCATGGGTCTTCGTACCAGAAGTCGTGCGAGGTGGCCGGCAGCTTCGGGATTTCGTTGGGGTTGACGCGGATCAGGTCGAAGCCCAGTTCCTGCGAGGCCTTGACCAGGAAGCCGGTCTGCGCGGCGTCCAGTTCGCTCGGGTTGGGCCGGCCGGCGCGCGAGGCCCGGTGCACGATGTTGGCGAAGCGCAGCGCGGAATCGTTCAGGTTCGCGGCGATGCTGACGCGGTCGACGATCTTCACGTACGCGCCCAGCTCGCGCACGAAGCGGCGCGTGTCGATGTCCGGCGCGGCGAAGTAGACCTGCGACAGGCGCAGCCGCCGGCGCAGTTGCGCGGCGCTTTCGCCAGGCTGCGGCGTGCCCAGTCTGGCCAGGCCCGGGCTGACGATCTGCGCGCCGGCGCTGTAGGCCAGCACGTCGATGTTGCTGGCCTGGGTGTTCGCCGCCAGCAGCTCGATCAGACGCACGAAGGGATCCACCGAGGCTGCGGCGTTGGCCACGTCGGTGAAGTACCTCAGGATCGAGCCGGCCGAAGGCCACAGGAAGGCCAGCACCACCACGCGCCGGCCGGTGAAGTGGCGCAGCTGCGCCGCCTGCGCCGAGCCGCGCGGCATCGTGTTGTTCGAGCCGTGCACGTAGACCAGCAGGTCCTGGCTGGCGCTGGCCGCCAGCGCCTTGTCGACCAGCGCGAAGAAGGCCTTTGCCTCGGGCAGCTCGGCGGCCTGGTCCTGGGGCCCGATCGAGACCAGCGGCTCCAGCATCTCCAGCTGCACGATCGGGCGTTCGTCAGGGTCGTCGCTGGTCGACAGCCGGTGCAGCGCGTCCCAGTCCAGCGTCTCGTCGCCGATGCGCACGTGTGCCACGCCCATGCGCAGGCGCTCGCTGGGCAGCAGCGTGTGGATCGGCTCGGGCTTCTCGATCACCGCGCCGCGGTTGGTGGCATAGAGCACCGGCATGTCGGTGCCCAGCAGCTTGTTGCCGGCCTGCTCGAAGGGGTCGACCTCGCTGCTGCTGAAGCTCACCGGCGTGGGCATCAGCCGCACCGGCGAATCGCAGCCGGCGAGCAGCACGAGCAGGCTCAGCGCCCACGGCAGCACCAGGCGCGGCGCGGCCGGGCGTGCGGCAGGCTGGATTGTCGTGTCGCGCATCGGGGCGCATCATGCCATCGCCGCGCTGGCGGCATCGGCCGGCATGCCGATAATCGCCGCATGGAAGCATCCGTCGCCCTGTTCACCGCCGCCGGCAGCGGCATCGGCGCCGCCGCGGCGCGCAAGCTGGCTGCCGAGGGCTGGCAGGTGGCGATCCTGTCGCCGTCGGGCCGCGGCGCGGCGCTGGCCGCCGAACTCGGCGGGCTGGGCCTGACCGGCTCGAACCAGGACGAGCGCGACCTGCAGCGGCTGGTCGACGGCGCGCTGCAGCGCTGGGGCCGCATCGACGCGGTGGTCAACAGTGCCGGCCATGGGCCCAAGGGCGAGCTGCTGCAGATCAGCGATGCCGACTGGCAGTCGGGCATGGACTACTACCTGCTCAACGTGGTGCGCATCGCGCGGCTGGTGACGCCGCCGATGCAGCAGCAGCGGCGCGGCGCGATCGTCAATGTTTCGACCTATGCCGCCTTCGAGCCGGAAGCGGCGTTCCCGACCTCGGGCGTGTTCCGCGCCGGGCTGGCGGCCTTCACCAAGCTGTATGCCGACCGCTATGCGGCCGACGGGCTGCGCATGAACAACGTGCTGCCCGGCTTCATCGACAGCCTGCCGGAGAAGGAAGACCGCCGCGCGCGCATCCCGATGGGCCGTTACGGCAGCGCCGGCGAAGTCGCGGAGCTGATCGCCTTCCTGGCGTCGCCGCGTGCGTCCTACCTCACCGGGCAGAACATCCGCATCGACGGCGGGCTGACGCGCTCGGTGTGACGCGCATGGGGCCGGTGGCGCTGGGGCTGGCACTGGCCGCCGCGCTGCTCTTCGCCGGGCCCGCGCTGATGCAGGAGCGGCTGCTGTACTTTCCGGCGCGCGTCAGCGTGGCGCAGGCCAGCGCCGGCGGCTTGCAGCCCTGGCCCGATGCGCAGGATTTCCGCGGGCTGCTGGCGCGGGCCGAAGGCGTGCCGCGCGGCACCGCGATCGTGTTCCACGGCAATGCCGGCCACGCCGGCGACCGCGGCTTCTATGCCCAGGCGCTGACACCGTTGGGGCTGCGCGTGATCCTCGCCGAGTACCCGGGCTACGGGCCGCGCGGCGGCAAGCTCGGCGAGGCTTCGCTGGTGGACGACGCGGCGCGCAGCATCGAGCTGGCGCATGCGCAGTTCGGCGCGCCGCTGCTGGTGGTCGGCGAATCGCTGGGCGCGGGCGTGGCCGCGGCGGCCGCCGAGCGGCAGCGCGCGCAGGTCGCCGGGCTGCTGTTGATCACGCCGTGGAACACGCTGGCCGACGTGGCCGCGTTCCACTATCCGTGGCTGCCGGTGCGTCGGCTGCTGCGCGACCGCTACGACAGCGTGGCCCATCTGCAGCACGTCGACGCGCCGGTGGCGGTGGTGCTGGCCGAACACGACGACATCGTGCCGGCACGCCTGGGCCAGGCGCTGCACGATGCGTTGCCGGGGCGCAAACAACGGGTGCTGCTGCCCGGCGCCGGCCACAACGACTGGCCGGCCACTACCGATGCGCACTGGTGGCAGCAGCGCATCGACTTCCTGCTGGGGGCGCCGCCCTCCTGACCGAAGCCGCCGCGTGACGCCGGTCACGTGCGCGCCGCATTCGGCTTGCGCATGCGAAATAAGCACGGCAGCGGACCCGTGACCCGGGGGGTGCGGGCAGCGCTGCGCGCCGGCCTCGCCCCCTACAGTGCCTGCAACGCCCCGCACAGCCGTATCGGGCGCACCATCGAAGCCACCGGAGCCACCTGCGATGAGCCAAAGCAACCAACGTCCCAAACGCATTTCTCACCTCGCGGCCTGTGCACTGCTGTGTGCGGCGCCGGCGCTGCAGGCCGCGCCGGTCAGCATCGGCATCAGCGCCGTGTCCCTGACCCCGGGGACCGGCTACGGCATAGACAGCGGACCGAACCCGGAGAACGGCGGCACACTGCTCGACGTCCGCTTTGTCAACACCTTCGTTGCGCAGAGCTTCGCGCTGACCCACGTCGGCCACCGCATCAGCTTCGACTTCGCCACGGTCAACTTCGCCGAACCCAACACCGGCAAGGGCAGCAACGAGGGCATTCGCAAACAGGAGCTGGACAACATCGGCCTGACGACCAGCTTCAGCTTCACCGATCCGGTCGGCAACGCCATCCAACTGGCGGCGGACGTCACCGCCCACATCGGGCCGATCGACGACGCCGAGGTCGACTATGCGATCGCCTGGGCTCCGGTCGAAGCCGACTTCGGCATCGGCGGCAGGTTCCGCCTGTCGGCGGATCCGCTGTCCTTCACCAGCAACAGCACCCAGACCGCACGCGCCACCGTCGAACTGCTGGCCGCTCCCGAGCAGCAGCAGAGCGTCACGGCCGTGCCCGAGCCGGCGTCGCTGGCCTTGGCCGGCGTCGCGCTGGCCGTCGCAGGCGTCGTCCGGCGCCGGCGCGTGCGCTGACGGGGCAATGACGGCGCAGCGGCTTCAGCGCCGCTGCAGCCGCTGCACCGCCTCTTCGGCCTGCTCCAGCGAGCGCAGGATCGACGCCTTCAGCGCCGGCAGGTCCACGCCCGCCGTGCTCTTCTTGCCTTCCAGGTAGCGTGCGTAGACGCCGTGCACGATGGCGGCGCTCTTCCAGCGGTTGAAGCCGACGTAATAGTCGAGCAGACCCAGGTCGCGGCCGCTGCGCTGCGCATAGCGCTCGGCCAGCTCCCGGCGCGTCGGCCAGCCGGGCAGGCTGGTCGGCGGAATGCCGCGCACCGACGGCGGGTCGCCGGGCTCGGCCCACTGGTTCAGCGCATAGGCCAGGTCGGCCAGCGGGTCGCCCAGCGTCGAGATCTCCCAGTCGACCACCGCGGCGATGCGGCCGTCGGGGCCGACCAGCGTGTTGTGCAGCCCGTAGTCGCCGTGCACGATGCGCGCCGGTCCCTGCTCGGGCATGTGCTCGAGGAAGTACTGCTGCAGCGCGTGCGCGCGCGGGTCGTCGAACTGCGCGCCGGCGACCGACGCGGTCCATGAGCGGTACCAGGTCTTCAGCTGGCGGCCGATGTAGTCGCCCTTCTTGCCCAGTTCGCCCAGGCCCACGGCGTCGGGGTCCACCGAATGCAGCTCGGCCAGCACGTCGATGAACGAGTGCGCGATCTCCCGGCGCCGCTGCGGCGGGGCCCAGCGTTCGGCGTCGGCGGCCGCATACAGCGGATGGCCGTCGACGCGGCTCATCACGTAGAACAGCGCGCCGGTGACCGAGGTGTCGGCGCAGAAGCCCAGCGCGCGCGGCACCGGCACCCGTGTCTTCGCCAGCGCGCTGATCAGCGTCCATTCGCGCGCCATGTCGTGCGCCTTGGGCAGCAGCTCGCCCAGCGGCGGGCGGCGGATCACCGCCTGCTCGCCCGACGCGCCTTCGATCAGGTAGGTCAGGTTCGAATGGCCGCCTTCGAGCCGCGTCCACGTCAGCGGCGGCGTCAGCCCGGGCACGTGGCGCGCGATCCAGGCTTCGACCGCGGTGACGTCGTAGCCGACCGGCGGCGCCGGAGTGCGGGGCTCAGCCGAGGCTGGCATAGCGTTCCAGATGGTGATCGGCGTCACCGAAACGCTGGCCGATGGTCGTCAGGCGGCGGAAGGTGTGCGAGATCTTCAGCTCCTCGGTCATGCCCATGCCGCCGTGCAGCTGCACCGCTTCCTGGCTGATGTGGCGCGCGGCATCGGCGATCTTCACCTTGGCCGCGGACACGGCTCGCCGGCGCTGGGCGGCGTCGCGCTCGGTGTCCACCTTGCTTGCCGCGAGGATGGCCATCGAGCGCGCCTGCTCGGCGTGGATGAACATCTCGACGATGCGGTGCTGCAGCGCCTGGAACGAGCCGATGGGCACGCCGAACTGCTTGCGCGTCTTCAGGTACTCCAGCGTCGCGTCGTTGGCATAGGCCATCGCGCCGACGGCGTCGGCGCATTGCAGCGCCGTCGCGAAGTCCAGCGCCTCGTCGATCAGCGGCTGTGCGCTCGCGGCCGGGCCGAGCAGCGCGTCGGCCGGCAGCTTCACGCCGGCCAGCTTCACGTCGGCCGCACGCTGGCCATCGACGCTGCGGTACGGGTTCAGGCCCACCCCGCGAGCCTTGGCATCGACGACGAACAGGCTGGCGCCGCCGGCATCGGCGGAGACGATCAGTGCGTCAGCGGCGGACGCGCCGATGACCACGCACTTCTCGCCGTTCAGCACCCAGCCGTCGCCGGCTTTCGCGGCCGTTGTCGCCAGGGGTGCCGGCTCGCAGCGGCGGCCGGGCTCCAGGTAGGCAAAGGCGAGCTTGCGCGAGCCGTCGATGACGCCGGGCAGCAAGGCCGCACGCTGCGCCGCGCTGCCGCCGCGCGCCACCAGCCGCGCGCCGACGATCTGGTCGAGCAGCGGCTCGACCACCAGCGCCTCGCCGCAGGCTTCCATCACCGGCATCAGGTCGATCGCGCCGCCGCCGAAGCCGCCGTCGGCCTCGGGCAGCGCCAGCGCCGTCAGCCCCATCTCGGCGAAGGTCTGCCACACCGCGTCGCTGCCGCCGCTGGCGGACTGCACAGTGGCCTTGCGCTGCTCGAAGCCGCAGCTCTGCGCCAGGAACTTGCGCACCGAGTCGGCGAGCTGCTGCTGTTCATCGCTGTATTCGAAGTTCATCCCGATGTCCTCACAGGCCGAGCGTCATCTTGGCGATGATGTTGCGCTGGATCTCGTTGCTGCCCGCGTAGATGCTGGCCTTGCGGTAGTTGAAGTAACGCGGCGACAAGCGCGAGACGTAGGCATCGACCTGGCCGCCGTCCACCGCGGCGAAGGGCTGCGCCATCGGGCCCACCGCCTGCATCATCAGCTCGGTGATCGCCTGCTGGATCTCGGTGCCGCGGATCTTCAGCATCGACACGTCGGCGCCCGGCGGCTGGCCGGTGCGGCGCATCTTGTCCAGGAAGCGCATCGAGGTCAGCTCGAGCGCGTCGAGCTCGATCTCCACGCGCGACAGCCGGTCGCGAAAGCGCACGTCCTCGAGCAGCGGCCTGCCGTTCTTCTGTTCCTTCGCGGCCAGCGCCTTCAGCGCCAGCAACTCGCGCTTGGACGCGCCCACCGCGCCCGAGCCCATGCGTTCGTGTCCGAGCAGGTACTTGGCCACGGTCCAGCCCTTGTTCTCCTCGAAGACCAGGTTCTCCACCGGCACCTTCACGTCGTCGAAGAACACCTCGTTGACCTCGTGGCCCTCGTCGAGCAGGATCAGCGGACGCACCGTGATGCCGGGCGTCTTCATGTCGATCAGCAGGAAGCTGATGCCCTCCTGCTTCTTCGACGAGCTGTCGGTGCGCACCAGGCAGAAGATCCAGTCGCCGTAGTGGCCGAGCGTGGTCCAGATCTTCTGGCCGTTGACGAGGTAGTGCTCGCCGCGCCGCTCGGCGCGCGTCTTCAGAGCCGCCAGGTCGGAGCCGGCGCCGGGCTCCGAATAGCCCTGCACCCAGAAGTCGTCGCCTTCGCGGATGCGCGGCAGGAAGCGCCGCTTCTGCCCCTCGGTGCCGAAGCGCAGCAGCACCGACGCGCACATGCTCGGCCCGAAGGGCGGCAGCATCGGCGCGCCGGCCAGGCCGAATTCCTCGTCGTAGATGTAGCGCTGCGTGATGTTCCAGCCGGTGCCGCCCCATTCCTGAGGCCAGTGCGGCACCGACCAGCCCTTGGCCGCCAGGATCTTGTGCCAGCGGATGTGGTCCTCCTTGGCCAGGCCGCGGTAGCCGGTGACCTTGGCGCGGATGTCGGCCGGCAGGTTCGTGGCCAGCCAGCCGCGCACCTCGTCGCGGAAGGCCAGTTCTTCGGGGGCGTAGTTCAGGTCCATGGGCTTTGCTGGGGAGGCTGTCTTCAGGAGAACGGGGCGCGCTCGCCGCCGCAGCACGATGATGGCAGCACGCGGGCCGGTGCAGGATCGAGGTTTTCCATGTCCGGTGCGCGACAGTGCGTGCGCGTTATGCTGGCCGCCGACTACCCAGGAGACCAGACCATGGCATTGAATGCACTGCAGACGCTGCGGTACAGCGTGGACGAGGGCATCGCGACGATCACGCTGCACCGGCCGGACAAGCTGAACGCCTTCACGCCGCAGATGCGCGACGAACTGATCGCCGCCTTCGACGAGACTGATGCCGACGACGCCGTGCGCGCGGTGATCGTCACCGGCTCGGGCCGCGCGTTTTGCGCCGGCGCCGACCTGTCGGGCGGCGGCCAGACCTTCGACTATGCGGCGCGCCAGGTGTCGGCGCGCGAGGAGCTGAAGGTCGGCGGCGTCTACCGCGACGGCGGCGGCATGGTCACGCTGCGCATCTACAAGAGCCTGAAGCCGGTGATCGGCGCGATCAACGGGCCGGCGGTAGGCATCGGCATGACGATGCAGCTGCCGATGGACATGCGCCTGGCAAGCACCGAGGCGCGCTTCGGCTTCGTGTTCGCGCGCCGCGGCATCACGCCGGAGGCCGCGTCGAGCTGGTTCCTGCCGAGGCTGGTGGGCATGCAGACGGCGCTGGAGTGGTGCTTCACCGGCCGCGTGTTCCCGGCGCAGGAGGCGCTGGAGCGCGGCCTGGTGCGCTCGCTGCACGCGCCCGACGCGCTGCTGCCGGCGGCGCGTGCGCTGGCGCGCGAGATCGCCGACAACACCGCGCCGGTTTCGGTGGCGCTGACGCGGCAGATGCTGTGGCGCCTGGCTGCCGCCGAGCATCCGATGATGGCGCATCGCGTCGACAGCCGTGCCATCCAGACGCGCGGCGCGTCGGCCGATGCGCGTGAAGGCGTCAGCGCCTTCCTCGACAAGCGCGCGCCGGTGTACCCGAACAAGGTGTCCAGCGACATGCCCGAGTTCTTCCCGTGGTGGGACGAACCGGCGTTCGAATGAACGCGACGGCGGCGGCAAGGACACCCTGCCGCGCGCCGGCCTGGACGGCGGCCTGGCCCCATCGCCGCCGCGGCTTCAGTGCGCCAGAGGCGCCAGCACCGAGGGCACAGAGTATTCACGGCCGATGACCGTGCGTGCGTACAGGTAGTTGCGCAGCGCACGCGGACTCAGCGCATCCAGGTCGACATGGCCCTGCGCATCGCATGGGAAGGCGAGTGCACGGCCTTCGTCGAACAGCGAGCGGAAGCGCAACTGGTAGCAGGCCGCAGCGGATGTGGTTTCCATGACGTACTCCTCGCAGCGTCGCAGTCGCCCCGTGAAGCCATGCGGCGTGACGATGTGGCCGCGATGGGGAGCAGTCTGCGCACCCTTGGTGTCCGGCTGATGTCGGCCGTGCATCCTCGGGTTGCCTGCGTGTTATCGACATGTATACGCCGCTGCGCCGGCAGCTGCGCGTGCATTCCACACGATGGCGCCGGCTGCGGCACGACGGCCGCGATGGCGTGAAATACGCACCCGGATCGAGCACGAAGGCCGCGCAGCAGCTCGGGCAACCGCGCCAAGGTGCAGCGCCGCGCGCGCGGGCGGTGCGGGATCAGGCCGCCTTCGAGTCGATGACGGCGGCGTTGATCAGCGTGCGCAGCTCGCGGCGGATCGGGTACATCGTCGACGGCAGGAACTGCGTCAGGAAGACCACGCACAGATCCTCGACCGGGTCGATCCAGAACACGGTCGACGCGGCGCCGCCCCACCAGTATTCGCCCTGCGAGCCGGCGACCTGCGTCTTGGCCACGTCGGTGGTCATGCCGAAGCCCAAGCCGAAACCCACACCCGCGTAGGTCGCCTCGGTAAACATCGACACCGAATGGTCAGCCAGACAGCCGCCACCGGGCAGGTGGTTCATGCGCATCAGCGCCAGTGTTTTCGGGCCGAGCAGGCGCGCGCCGTCGAGTTCACCGCCGCGCCGCAGGCATTCGCAGAAGCGCATGTAGTCGGCGGCGGTCGAGACCAGGCCGCCGCCGCCCGAAGGTGCCGCCGGTGGTTCGCGGAAGCTGCCCAGCTGCGCAGGGATCAGCTTGCCGTCACCCCCTTTCAGGTAGCACTGCGCCAGGCGCGAAGCCTTCGAGTCGCCGACGAAGAACGCCGTGTCGCGCATGCCCAGCGGATCGAAGATGCGCTGCTGCAGGAACTGCTCGAAAGGCTGGCCGGAGATCTGTTGCACCAGATAGCCGAGCACGTCGGCCGACACCGAATAGTTCCACGCGGTGCCGGGCGAGAATTCCAGCGGCACCTCGGCCAGCGCGTCGACGAAACCCTGCAGACCGTCGGTGCGTGCGAGAGGGTCGATCTTGTTGGCGCGATACGCCGCGTCGACGTTGGTCCGGTTCTGGAAGCCGTAGGTCAGGCCCGAGGTGTGGCGCAGCAGGTCAACGATGCGCATCGGCGCGTCGGTGGGCCGCGTCAGCCAGCCGGCCGGCGTGCCGGGCAGACCGACGCCGCCGCCGACGTACACGCCCAGGTTGCGCCACGACGGAATGAAGCGGTGCACCGGGTCTTCCAGCGCCACCAGGCCTTCTTCGACCAGCATCATGAAGGCCACGCTGGTGATCGGTTTGGTCATCGAGTAGATGCGCACGATGCTGTCTTCGACCAGCGGCGTGCCGCTCTCGAGCGACGCCTTGCCGAGCACCGTTTGATGCACCAGCTGGCCGCCGCGCGCGATCTGCAGCTGTGCGCAGGGCAGGCGGCCGCTGTCGATGTAGCGTTCGGCCAGGAAGCGGTCGATGCGCGCCAGGCGCGCCGAGCACATGCCGACGGATTCGGGTTTGACGGACATCTGGGAGCCTTTCGCGCGCCGCGCATCGATTCGATGCGCGGCATTCTCTCCCAGCGGCGCCGCGCTCAATCCTTCGAAGGAGCGCCGATTTCGCGCACCGGCACGTCGATCACCTCGCCTTGCGGCTGTTGCCCGAAGCTGGCGGGGCGCCGCATCGCGCTCCAGCGCAGGTCGACCGCAGCCGGCCTGCGCCCGCGCACCAGGGCCCAAAGCATGACGCCGGTGGCCAGCATCAGGCCCAAAATCAATGCGCCAAGCATCAGCAGCATGCCGCCGACGATCAGAGCGGCGCGCAGCATTGCACCGAGCGTACGCTGCACGATGGAGGCGGATTCCGATGTGTACGACATGCCAAGCTGTGACTCGCGCGGTGCCGCAAGGTTCCGCAGCGGCGCCGCACGGGCGGGTGGCGCCTACTTGAACGGAATGTTCAGCTGCAGATCGAAGCGCAGGTCGTAGGTCCGGTAGTCGACGTACGGTGCAGACACCCCGTTCCAGTTGTCGCCCTTCTGCACCGCCATTGCATAGCGCGCCCGGGCACGCAGGTTCTTGAAGAAGCCGTCCTGCGGGAAGATGTAGATCAGGTCGGTGGCGGTCTCGTTCCAGTCGGCCAGCGGGCAGCTGGAGCAGCCATTGACGTTGCGGTTGCTGCGCTGGCCGTAGGTGAGGTCGAAGGACAGGCCGTTGGCGCCCAGGGTCGAGAAGTCCAGGGTCGTGCCGAGGATCCACGTGCGCTCGCCGGCCAGCGAGTTTTCGCCGATGCGCTGGATCAGGTACGACGGCCCGAGCGAGAAGGGCGAGTAGATCTGATTGCGGTCGGAGGTGATGCCGAACATCGCATAGGGGATCCACCAGGGCACCGGCCGTCCCTCCAGATACAGGCCGAACATGTTGGTGTTGAAGCTCGGGCCCGGCTGGCCGTTGACGCCGCGCATCAGGCTGTCGCCATTCGATTCCTGGTACATGAACTGCGCGCCGACGCGGAAATACTGCGTGCCTTCCATGCGGAAGACGTGGTCGTAGTCCAGGTAGAACATGTTCAGCATGTTCTGAGCGCTGTTGTACGAGGTTGACACCATGCTGTCCTTGGTCGGCTTCCAGTTCATGCCGATGTAGGCCATGCCGTCGCTGTCTCCCCGGCGCAGGTCGGTCGGGTAGAGGAAGACGTTCCAGGCGCCCTGGTACAGGTTGCGGAAACGGTCCTCGTTGACCTGCTTGATCTGGTTCACGTAGCCGCCGTAGTAGCGCACCGATTCGTCGAAGGCGCGGCCCTGCAGCGTCACCCCTTGAAAGGTCAGCCAGTTCATGTTGCGGATGTCGCGCGCGCCGATCATGCCCTGGTCGAGCTTGTTGAAGAAGCGGTAGACGCCGTCCATGAACCACTGGGTGCGCACCGTCTGGCGTCCGACGACCAGCGTGTTGCTGCCGAAGCGCGCGCGCGCGTTGATTTCGCCGAACACGCCGTAGCCGGACTGGTCCGGATCCTTCAGGATGAAGTTGAACGGATAGTCCTCGGGCGACCATATCGGCAGCACGAAGTTGTAGGTGGCGCCGAAGGACAGGAAGTCGGCGATCTCGCCGGTGGTCCCGAACAGATAGGCGCCGACGCCGCCCCCGGTCCATTTGAAGGCCGAGCCCGGCGCGTTCGGATCACCGGGCGAATGGCGGTTGAACGTGGCGGTGCGGAACAAGTAGCCGAACGAGGCATCGTCCCAGAGCGCTATGCCGGTCTTGGTCTGCGCCTGATCGGTCTGGGTGCCCTGGGCCGAAGCGGCTCCGGCGCCCAGCAACAGCGCAAGGGCCATGGCCCAGGTGATCAGCGTCAGAACGCCGGTCGATGCCTTCTTGTGCATGTCCGCTTGTCTCCTCGGTGGGTGGTGGGTCTTGTCAGGGGCGTATCGCGGGTGTCGGGGGTTCGTGAACCGTCTGCTGCCGATAGCGCCACGGGGCGATGTCTGCTTGCTGGGCTGCCCGCGGTCGCGCCTCGCTTCGGCCGCAGCAGTTGCTCTATGCCTTCACGGCCTCCGAGCCGCGGAAGAAGTCGCTGAAGATGCGCGCGAACAGCAGCGGCTGTTCGATGTTCATCGAGTGCCCGACGTAGGGGAAGACTTCGAGCCTGGCGTTGGGCAGCTTCTGCACCATCACGTCCATGTGTTCGCGCGGGATCCAGTAGTCCATCTTGCCGAACAGCACCAGGTGCTCGTGGCTCATCTGCGGCATGCGTTCGGCCAGCGCGCCGGAGTCCCATTCGAGGCCGAGGTTGTGCGGTGTGCCGAACCAGATGCCGTCGGAGAGCACGCGGGTCTTGTCGATGATCAGCGCGAACAGCTCGCGCTGCGCCGTGCTGGTGGCGTCGGCGAACTGCGGCATCTGGCCGGCGACCAGCGTCTCCGGGCGGAACAGCGTCGGCGCCGCGCTGGCCAGGCCGGCAAAACCGACGTCGCGGTCGGTCTTCATCGCGGTCAGCACGCCGACCTGGCCGGGGTTCAACTGCAGGCCCAGCGGGCTGACCGGGTCGAGCATCAGCACCTTGCCGAAGCGCTCGGGCGCCAGCGTCAGCATGTGCGAGATGATGATGCCGCCGGTGGAGTGGCCGTAGAGCTCGCACTTCTGGATGCCCAGCGCGTCGAGCAGCGCCAGATGGTCGCGCGCATGCACTTCCATCGTGTAGTTGGAGTAGTCCGCTGTCGGTTCCGGCTTGTCCGAATCGCCGCAGCCGCGCCATTCGGCGGCGATCACGCGCAGCTTGTCGGGCAGCAGCGGCATGGCCAGGTCGAGCCAGTGCGCGCAGCCGAGGTTGCCGTGCACGGCCAGCACGACCTGGTCGCCGCTGCCGTGTTCGATGTAGTTCAGTTCGATGTCGCCAGCCTGGACGCGCGGCATGACTCGCTCCTGTGGTTGTTTCGCAGTGGTGTCGCTGTGGATTCGCCGATGCAAGGCGACTCGAAGGAAGGCCGCGCCCGGCGACCTTCCTCGCGTCGCGCGCCATCGGCTACTTGGACAACCCGGCCGGCTTCTCGACCGCCGCCGCCGCGCCGCCGCCCGACGAGGCGCCGGCAACGCCCGGCAGGCTGGTGGTGAAGCTGTTGTCGACGAAGGACTTGATGGTGTCCTTCAGCACGTTCGGCGCCTTGAACACGCCGTAGTGCGCGGTCGGGTCGGAGAAGCTGGCGAACACCGCCCCGTCGACGGCCTTGGCCGCCTTGCGTGCGTTGTCGACGACCAGCCACATGTCGTTGTCCACGTGCACCACCAGCGTGCGCGCCTTGATGCGCTTCAGGTCCTGGTTGATGTTGTAGTTGAAGCCGGCGTCGTTGCGGTACCAGAAGTCGACTGCGTCTTCGTTCTTGACGCGCGCGATCCAGGCGGCGTTCTGGTTGCCCTTGGGCTCCCAGTGGAAGACTTCGCGCTCGATCTGGTCCCAGGGCGTGGCCGAGCGCACCGGGAAGGTCAGGCCGGTGAGCTGCAGCCGCGACCACATGAACTGCAGCCCCTGCTTCGGATGCTGATCCAGCGGCAGCTGGTAGTAGTCGCCGTTGGTTGCGCGCCACTTCGGGTCGCTCTCGATGGCGGCTTGGCCGAGCAGGAAGGTCCAGGCACCGACCGGGTCGTCGCCGTCCGACGCAGTGGTGCCGCCGATCGGCATGATCGCCTTGACGAAGCCGCTGGGCGAATACATCACGCCCCAGACCCAGGCCTGCGTGGCACCCATCGACACGCCGGTGGCGACTTCGACCTGTGCGACCTTCAGGTGGTCGCGCAGCAGCCGGTAGTTGGTCTGCACCATGTCGAAGTAGCTGTACGCCGGGAACTTGCGCCCCAAGCCGTCGGAGGGCTTGGACGCACCCCACAAGCCGAGCGCGTCGACGAAGACCACGTAGTAGCGGTCGGTGTCGATCGCCTTGCCCGGGCCGACCACGGCGCCGCCCGAGAAGCCGTTGCCCGGCTGGCCGTCGTACCAGAAGTTGTACATGTTGGTCGCATCACCCGAGTAGAAGGTGTTGACGACCACCGCGTTGACGATCTCGCCCTTGTCGTTGCGCTTGGGCGTGCCGACGGCGATGTAGGCCACCTTCAGCGGGCCGGCACCCAGCGATTCGAGCGTCGTGCCGCCTTCGCCGCCGTCGCGCCAGGTCTGCGGATCGGCGTCGAGCTTGTACTTGCCGCCGATGCGGAAGTTGGGGATCTCGACTTGCTGCTTCAGCGCGTCGAACTCCATCGAGCCCGAACGCGGCGTGAGCGGGAATTTGGCGTCGGCCGCCAGGGCGGCGCCGGGCAGCGCGAAAGCGGCCGCCAGCGCCAGGGCAACGAGGTGCTTGTTCACGTGTGCTTTCCTCAGGTTGGCTTGCATCGTGCCCCTCACTTGGCCAGGCCGGCCGGCTTGTCGCCACCGGCAGCCGGCGCGGCGGCAGCCATCGGCCTGGCACCGTTGATCAGCGAATCGACCGCCTGCGGCGTCATCGCGTCGACGCGGCCGGTCTTCATGTAGCTGACCACGTCGCGCGCGAACTCCAGCGGCACGTCGGTGTGGATGAAGTGCCCGACGCCCGGGTAGATCTTGACCACCGGCGCATTGCCGGCGGCGCTCATGCGCTCCATGAAGGGGATGATGATCTGCTTGGACTTGTCGGTCAGCCCGTTGAGCGCGGTGCTCGGGATGAACGGCTCGATCGCGCCGAAGGCTAGGAAGATCGGTGCCTTGATCTGCGGCAGCCGCTTGTACAGCGAGTTCTCGTCCTCGCGCGCGTTCTCCGAGCACATCGAGAAGGTGTCGTAGTGGAACAGGAAGGCCCACTGCTCGAACTCGCGCGGGTTGCCGCTGATCATCGCGATGCGCTGGTCGGTGTGCAGCCGCGAGTACGGCGTGTCGTTGACGAAGTAACCCGCCGGGGCCGGCACCGCGTTGCCGGCGGCATCACGACGCTGCCAGTAGAAGAAGTCGCGCACCTGCTGCGGCGTGCGCTTCAGTTCGGTCTCGACCAGATTGAACGGCCCCCACGCCGCCTTCCAGCGCTCGAGGTCGCGGCCGATGGCCTTGTCGCAGATCGGCAGCTCCTTGTCGCCCATCTTGAAGTTCTTCGGGTACTCCTCGATGCCGGCCGGCCCTTCGAGCAGCAGGCCCTGCACGGCGTCGGGATAGCGCAGCGCATAGCCGAGCGCCACCTGCCCGCCTTGCGAGTGGCCGTAGTAGTAGGCCTTCTTCACGCCCAGCTGGCCGACGACCAGCGTGTGGAAGGCGTCGCGGATGTCGTCCAGCGCGCGCGTCTGCGGCTTGTCCAGGTTGCCCGGGCCCGAGGTGCCGGCCAGCGGCATGTCGGGCACGATGACGCGGAAGCCGCGCTCGACCGCGTACTTGACGACGTTGCCGTAGTGCGCGCCGAAGGCTCCCTTGCCGTGCACCATGACCAGCGTGGTCGGGTTGCGCTCCTTGCCGCAGTACTCGTCCATGTAGCCGATCTGCCACTCGACGCCGTTGCGGTCCTTGGCCTTGGCGTACTTGACCGGGAAGGGCGAGACCATCTCGTCCTTCCAGAACGACTTGTTCGGATCCGGGTTCATGTTGATGCGCGGCCGGCGGTAGTTCTTGGCCTCGCAGACGATGCCCTGCTCGGCGGCGTCGAACACGCCGGTCGCGCGCATGAAGGCGCCGAAGGTCTGGTTGTCCTTCAGCACGTTGGGCGCCTTGAACACCGCGTAGTGCGCGATCGGGTCGCTGAAGCCGGCGTACAGCCCGCCGGGGATGGCCTCGGAGGCCTTGCGTGCGTCGCTGGCCATCAGCCACATGTCGTTGTCGACGTGCACCACCAGCGTGCGCGGCTTCATGCCGGGCAGCAGCTTGTCGACGTTGTGCAGCTCGCCGACCGTGTCGCGATACCACAGGTCGACCGCGTCGAACTGGCCGGCCATGCGCTCGAGGTTGACGCCGATGTTCTTGCCCAGGCGCGGGTCATCCTTCCAGGCGAACACGTCCTTCGACACCTCGTCCCAGCCCAGCGACTGGCGGAAACCCAGGTCGAAGCCGGTGAGCAGCAGCTGCGACCAGTGGAACTCGACACCCTGGTTCGGATGCTTGTCCTTCGGCAGCTTGTAGTAGTCGGCCTTGGTCTCGATCCACACCGGGTCGGCTTCGAGCGAGGCCTTGGCCAGCTGGAAGGTCCATGCGGCGATCTGTCCGCCCGGGCCGTCGGTGGCCGACGCGCCGCCCACCGGCATCACGGCCTTGACGAAGTCGGGGTACATCAGCCCCCAGTAGTAGGCCTGCGTGCCGCCCATCGACACGCCGGTGGCCAGCACCACTTGGCCGACCTTCAGGTGGTCGCGCAGCAGGCGGTAGTTCAGCTGCACCATGTCGTAGTAGCTGTACACCGGGAACTTGCGGCCCAGGCCGTCCGAGGGTTTGGACGCGCCCCACAGGCCCAGGCCGTCGAGGAACACCACGTAGTAGCGGTTGGTATCGAACATCAGCCCGGGGCCGACCAGCGCGCCGCCGGCGAAGCCGTTGCCGGACTGGCCGGCGACCCAGCTATTGTACATGGAGGTCGCGTCACCCGAGAAGAAGGTACTGATGACGATGGCGTTGACGATCTCGCCCTTGTCGTTGCGCTTGGGCGTGCCCACCGCGATGTACGAGCTGCGCGCCGGCGCCGCGCCCAGCGACTCGAGCGTCGTGCCGCCTTCGCCGCCGTTTTCCCAGGCCTTGGGCTTGGCCAAGTCGTACTTGCCGCCGATCCTGAAGTTGCGCACCTCGACGGTCTGCTTGAGCTTGTCCAGGTCGGCGACCGCCGAGCGCTCGGTGATCGCCTGCTGCGCATGCGCGATGCCGAGCAGCGAAAGTGCCATCAGCGGCGCTGCCAGCCAGCGCAGCAATGCGGGGCAGCCCAACAGACGATTCCTCATGTGTCGTTCCTATGTCAATTCCGAAACTGGATGGGCGGGCATCGCCGCAGCGATTTCAGCGGCGCGATGCTAGCCGCGGCCCGGCTGAAATCGGCCTTGGCGCTGCTGCGATCAACGGGTTTGCCGATGCAGATTCAGACTACCGTCATAACCATCGGTGATCGCTCGATGCGGATCGCCGCGCGCTCGGCGCGGCGCGGCTCAAGTGGCGGCGAGCCACTCCAGGAACCGGCTGAACACCCCGTCCACGAGTTCCTGGTCCTTGCCGACCAGCGCCTCGCGCTGTTCGATCGGGATCTCCGTGCCCACCGACTTCAGCAGGCGGATCTGCGTCTGCAGCATGCGCCCGTTCTCCTGTTCGATGCGCTGCAGCGCGACCACGAAGGGGTCCAGCGGATCGGCGTTGTCCGGGATCACCGGCAGCAGGCGGATGCGCGCCAGCTGTGCGTGGCCCAGCGAAATGCCGCGGTAGGCGGCCTGCGGATTGAGCATCGGCCCCGGCGGCAGCATCAGCTGGGCCCAGGCCAGCGTCAACGGCGCCGCGATGCGTCCGGCTTCAATGGCCAGCAGGGGGCTCGGCGACCAGCGCGCCGTCTTGCTCAGCAGCGTCACCGCCTCGAGCTCGCGCGCGTACTGCGACAGCACGAACTGCTGCACCAGGTTCAGCTGCGGCAGCCACTGCACGCCGGCATGGAACATCAGGTTGCCGTTCTTGGCGGCGCAGATGAGCAGCGCGAGCTTGGTCTGGATCTCGGGCGTGAAGCCCAGCGCGGCGATGCGCTCGCGCGCCTGGTCGTACAGCGCGGCGTCGATCATGCGGCAGCTCCTCGGGTTTTGCTCTTGCGCCTTGCGGCGGGTTGGACGGTTTTAGGTGTGGATGCCGGCGCGGGCACCGGCTGGACGGCGCGCATCCAGTCGCCGCTGCAGCGCAGCCACGGGACGGCAGCGGCCGGGTCCTCTGCCGCGATCCACACGCTCTGGCCGCCGTGCCAGCTTTGTGTGGCGACCAGGCCGAGGAAATGCTCGACCTGGCGCATGGTCAGCGCCGGCATCTCCAGCGTGAAGGCGTGATAGGCGTGCGGCATGATCAGCAGCCGCGAGTTCTTTACTTCGCGGCGAATCACTTCATGACATTCGCGCGGCGTGAAGAAGTCGAATTCGCCGTTCATGATCAGCGTGGGCACCTCGATGCGGTGCAGCTCGGGGGTCAGCGGCTGGAACTGGGTGAAGGACTCCATCAGGTTCTGCATCGCGTAGCCGTCGTTGCCGATGTAGCCGGCGCGCTTCATGGCCGGGATGCGTTCGCGGTTGGCGGCGATCCACTGCGAGCTCATGTTCATCGGGTACAGCATGCTCTGCAGGTACGGCAGGCCGACTTCGGCCAGGCCCTGCAGCATCACCGCACCGAGCATCTCCAGCTGCGGCGTCAGCTCGGCAAAGGTGCTCATCGCGGTCAGGCTGTGCAGCCGGTGGCCGTAGCGGATGGCGAAGTCCAGGCCGATGATGCCGCCGAAGGAGATGCTGCACAGATGCGTCTTGTCGATGTCGAGATGCTGCAGCAGGTGGTCCAGCAGTTCGGCGTGCATGGCCAGTTCGATGTCGATCACCGGCTTGGACGAGCGCCCCTGACCGAGCATGTCGTAGGCCAGTACGCGCCAGCCGCGCGGCACGAAGTATTCGGCGTAGCTGGTCCACAGCCTGGCGTTCTGCGTCAGGCCGTTCAGGAAGGTGATGACCGGGCGGTCCGCGTCTCCGCTGAGTTCGTAGTGCACCTGATGGTGGCCGTAGGTGGCAATGGGCATGGGCTCGCTTTCCGGTCCTCGTTGTCCTGCGCCGCAGGCGGCCATCGCTTGCGGCATGCGGGCCGGGAGTCTCGCATGAGGCGCGCGCCGCTCGGCGGCGTGTGCAGCGCGGCGCCGCTCGGGCGTTGGGGCGACTGCTAGCATTGGTGGCTGCATTCAACTCGCTCGGGATCCCTATGAAGCTCGCATCAGCCGCTGCCGGATTGGCTCTGGCGCTGTCCATGCCGGTCATGGCCCAGGAACACTACGGGCTGCATAACGCGGCCGAACTGGCGCGGCTGTGTTCGACGCCGGCTTCGGCCGGCGACCATGTCACGGCCGTGTCCTTCTGCCATGGCGTGCTTGCCGGCGCCTACGGCTACTTCCTGTCGGCCACGCCGGCAGCCGACCGCTTCGTCTGCGCGCCGTCGTCGCCGCAGGTCACGCGCGCCCAGGTGGCCGACGGCTTCGTCGCCTGGCTGAAAGCCAACCCGCAATACGGCAACGACGGCGCGATCGACGCGCTGTTCCGCTACGCGGCCGGCGCCTACCCCTGCAAGCGCTGAGCGGCCGCCAACGAACCAAGGACCAGCCCCATGAACCGCAACCTGATCCTCGCCCCCGCGCTGGCCGCGCTGCTCGCCGCAGCCGGCTGTTCCAACATGACCCAGTCGCAGCAGTCGACGCTGTCCGGCGCCGGCATCGGCACGGCCGCGGGCGTGGCCGTCGGTGCGATCACCGGCGACTGGGCCTGGGCCGCGGCCGGCGCCGCCATCGGCGCCGGCGCCGGCTACCTGACCGAACAGGAACGCCAGCGCCAGGCCGCCGCGCAGCAGCGCGCCTTCGATGCCGGCGTGCAGGCCGGCAAGCAGCAGTCCGGTCAGAGGAACTGAGGCCCGGTGAAACACCGCGCGCCGCGCGGCAGCGGCCTGCGCGCGGCGTGCTGATGCAGGCGCGAGAGCGGGAGGCACTATCCTCGGCGCCGATGTACCAGCACTACTTCGGGTTGAAGCAGGAGCCGTTCTCGATCGCTCCCGACCCGCACTACCTGTTCATGAGCGAGCGCCACCGCGAGGCGCTCGCCCACCTGCTGTACGGCGTGCGCGGCGGCGGCGGCTTCGTGCTGCTCACCGGCGAGATCGGCGCCGGCAAGACGACGGTGTGCCGCTGCTTCCTGGAGCAGGTGCCGGAGCGCTGCAACGTCGCCTACATCTTCAATCCGCGCCAGTCGGCCGAGGAACTGCTCGATTCGATCTGCGAGGAGTTCCGCATTCCGCGCACCAGCCCCGCCGGCCGGCAGCCGAGCGCACGCGACCACGTGGCCGCGCTCAACGAATTCCTGCTGCGCATGCACGGCGTCGGCCAGAACAACGTGCTCATCATCGACGAGGCGCAGAACCTGTCGGCCGAGGTGCTGGAGCAGCTGCGGCTGCTGACCAACCTGGAGACCAACGAGCGCAAGCTGCTGCAGATCATCCTCATCGGCCAGCCGGAGTTGCGCGAGATGCTGGCGCGGCCCGAGCTCGAGCAGCTGGCGCAGCGCGTGATCGCGCGCTGCCACCTCGATGCGTTGACGCCGCGCGAGACCGCGCAGTACATCCAGCACCGGCTGGCGGTCGCGGGCCTGAGCGGCGCGCTGCCTTTCGACGGCCCGTCGCTGCAGCGCATCCATGCGCTGGCGCGCGGCGTGCCGCGGCGCATCAACCTGTTGTGCGACCGCGCCTTGCTCGGTGCCTATGCCAGCGGCAAGCCGGCGGTCAACCTCGACATCGTCGACAAGGCCGCGGCCGAAGTCAGCGGCGAGATGCCGCCGCGCGCGCGCCCGCCCGGGCTGCGCACGCCGCGTGCGCGGCTCGTGCTGGCGCTGGGCCTGGGCGCGATCGGCGGCGCGGTGCTGTTCGGCGCCGGCCTGCTGGCTGCCGACGCGCTGCGCGCACCAGCGCCTTCGGCCGCGAGCGCGCCGCAGCAGGCGGGGAGGTAGGCGCCGGTGTCGTACATCCTCGAAGCGCTGCGCAAGGCCGAAGCCGAACGCCAACGCGGTGCCGTGCCCGGCCTGCATGCGCAGCAGACGCTGGCCGCAGGGCCGGGCACCGACGCGGGCGGGGGCGCGGCACATTCGCGCGCGTGGCCGTGGCTGGCGGGCATCGTGCTGTCCGGCGCGGCGGGCGCGGCAGCCTGGTTGCTGCTCGGCCGACAAGAGGTGCCGGTGCGGGTGGCGGCGCCTGCGCCGGCGATCGCCGCACCGGCAGCGCCGGCATCGGGCGCCGATGCCGCGCCAGCGGCGGCGGCATCCGCGCCTTCAGCGCCTTCAGCGCCTTCAGCGCCTGCGGCTCCCGCAGCGACCGCGGCGGCCGTGCCAGCCAGGCCGGCGCCTGCGGCACGCAAGGCCGCGCCGCCCGTCAAGCGCGACGCCGCAGCGTCGGCGAAGGCCGCGGCGCGCGCCAGGCCGGTGCCAGCCCAAGCCAAGACCCGGGCTGCGGCGGCAGGTGCAGCGCCTGCCGCCGAGGCCGCCGCCGCATCGGCGGCAGCGGCGCGGGTGCCGACGCTGGCCGAACTGCCGGGCGACTTGCGCCAGCAGGTGCCGGCGCTGGCCATCGGCGGTTCGGTCTATTCGCCGCAGGCCAGCGCGCGCATGGTCGTGGTCAACGGCCAGGTGTTCCAGGAAGGCAGCGCGCTGACGCCCGAGCTGAAGCTCGAGCAGATCCGTCCCAAGAGCGCGGTGTTCACGATCCGCGGCCAGCGCTTCGAGCTGCCGCTATGAGCCCGCCCGGCCGCCCGAAGGGCGAATACCGGAGCGCGCAGCGCGAAGGTACTCCAATGAGCCCGCCCGGCCGCCCGAAGGGCGAATACCGGAGCGCGCAGCGCGAAGGTACTCCAATGAGCGCGCATGCCATCTCCAAAGCGCTCATACCGGAGCGCGATCAGCGCGGAGCTTGCGTTATCAGCAGCGCCGCCTGAGCTTCTGCTTCGTTCGTCCGGGTTTTCCCCGACCTGCGTATAGCCCTCGAGCCGCGCTGGCACGTCGCGGCCGGGTTATACCCGTCTACATTCCTCCTCCAGCCCGTGGATCTGCCGATGTCTACTCCTGTCCCCAACGCCGAGCGCCCTCACTACAAGATCTGGCCGAAGCGTCTGCCGCACACGCTGGTGGTGCCGCAGACCTCGCTGTGGTTCAACCTCGAGGTCGCGGCCGCGCGCTATCCGGACAAGGCCGCGTTCGTGTTCTTCGGCCAGGCGCTGAGCTACGCCGCATTGAAGGCGCAGGCCGAGCGGCTCGCGGGTTGGCTGCAGGCGCAGGGCGTCGGCGTCGGCGACCGCGTCGCGCTGTACCTGCAGAACTGCCCGCAGTTCGTGGTCGCGCTGTACGCGATCTTGCGCGCCAACGCGGTGGCGGTGCCGGTGAACCCGATGAACCGGGCCGACGAGTTCGGCCACTACATCAGCGACCCCGAAACCAAGGTCGTGATCTGCGCCGCCGACCTCGCCGCCTTCGCCGCCGAGGCCGACGCCGCGCTGCCCGCGGCGCAGCGCTTGAAGGCAGTGCTGGTCACGCGCTACAGCGACGCCATGCCCGAAGGCGCGCTGGACCCGGCCGAAACGCCGAACCCGGCCATCGAACAATGGCTGCGCGCCGATCCGCCGCTGCCGGCCGGCCATGTGCGCTGGAACGAGGCGCTGGCCGCCGGCCTCGTGCCCGGACCGCACTCCGCCGGCCCCGACGACCTGGCGCTGCTGCCCTACACCTCGGGCACCACCGGCCTGCCCAAGGGCTGCATGCACACGCACCGCACGCTGATGCACAACGCGGTGTCCGGGCAGTGGAGCCACAGCGGCCCCGAGACGGTGGGCCTGGGCGTGGTGCCGATGTTCCACATCACCGGCATGATGCTGTGCGCGCTGGGCACGGTCTTCTCCGGGGCAACGCTGGTGCTGATGCCGCGCTGGGACCGCGAGCTGGCGGGGCGGCTGTTCGCGCGCCACGGCATCACCCACTGGACCTGCATTCCGACGATGGTCATCGACCTGTTCGGCAGCCCCAACTATCGCGACTTCGACCTGTCGAGCCTGCGCTACATCGGCGGCGGCGGCGCGGCGATGCCGCAGGCGGTGGCGCAGCGGCTGCAGGACGAGTTCGGCCTGACCTTCGCCGAGGGCTACGGCCTGACCGAGACCGCGGCGCCCAGCCACAGCAACCCGGTCGAGCGCGCCAAGCTGCAGTGCCTGGGCGTTCCGTACTTCAGCACCGACTCGCGCATCGTCGACCCGGTCACTTTCGAGGAACTGCCGCCGGGCCAGGACGGCGAGATCATCATCCACGGGCCGCAGGTCTTCACAGGCTACTGGCGCCACCCCGAGGCCACCGAGGCCGCGTTCATCGACTTCGAGGGCAAGCGCTTCTTCCGCAGCGGCGACCTGGGGCGCATGGACGAGGAGGGCTACTTCTTCATCACCGACCGGCTCAAGCGCATGATCAACGCCAGCGGCTACAAGGTCTGGCCCAGCGAAGTCGAGCTGCTGCTGTTCAAGTGCCCGCTGGTGCAGGAGGCCTGCATCATCGCCGCCAAGGACGAATACCGCGGCGAGACGGTCAAGGCGGTGGTCGTGCTGCGCGCCGAGGCGCGCGCCACCGCCAAGCCCGAGGACATCATCGCCTGGGCGCGCGAGCACATGGCGGCCTACAAGGTGCCGAAGATCGTCGAGTTCGCCGATGCGCTGCCCAAGTCGGGCTCGGGCAAGGTGATGTGGCGGCTGCTGCAGGACCAGCAGGCGCGGTAGGACGGCCGCGCGGCCCCGCTGATCGTCGGCGCCTGCAGCGCCCGGCATGGCTCAATGGCCCCGCATCAGGTTGGCCGCGCCGAGCCCGATGAAGACCAAGAACAACGAACGCTGAAAGACCGCTGCGCTGATGCGTGCGCGCACCCGCGCGCCCAGCCACAAGCCGGCAAAGGCGGCGGCCAAGGCCAGCGCCGACGGCGCCGACAGCAGCATCTGGGCGCCGGATGAATGCAGCCGCACGGCCAGCGCGAGCGTGGCCACGGTGAACGACAAGCCCAGGGCCTGCACCATCGCGTCCTTGTCGAGGCGCAGGGCCTGCAGGTAGGCCACGAACGGGATCACGAACACGGCGGTGGCGGCGGTCACCAGGCCGGTGAGGGCGCCGATGCCGGCGCCCAGGCCGGCGCTCAGCCAGCTTGCCCGCTGCGACAACGCCGGAAGCGCCGGCCGCCACAGGCCCCACAGGCCGTAGACCACCAGCACCCCGCCCAGCAGCGCATGCGGGTCGATCGCCGAACCCGTCTTGTCGAAGCCGGGCGCCCACACGGTGACCACGGCCAGCGCCAGCCAGGCCGGCCACAGCAGCCTGACCAGCCGCCGCGTATGCGCGCCGCGGCACTGCGCGACATTGGTCGCCAGCGACGGCATCACCAGCAGCGCCGCCGCCTGGGCCGGCGCCATCCACAGCCCGAGCAGGCTGACGGCGACGGTGGGCAGGCCCATGCCGGTGATGCCCTTGACGCCGCCGGCGATCGCGAACACGAGGCCGAGGGCCAGCACTTCGATCGTTTGCATGCACGCATCATCGGCGCGGGCCTGTACAGGTGTCCATCGCAAAGATCCGCGCATATCCTTTGGCACTGACGAAGGAAGCGCCATGCCCACCGCCCGCCGTGCCCTGGACTACCGGGTCGAAGCCTTCGACCTGCAGCTGTTCGCCGCCGTGCTCGAACACGGCAGCATCACCGCCGCAGCCCGGGCGACGAGCCTGTCGCTGGCGGCCGCCAGCGCGCGCCTGAAGGCGCTCGAACACCGGGTCGGGACGAAGCTGCTCGAGCGCTCCAAGGCCGGCGCCAGCGCCACCGATGCGGGCCGCGCGCTGGCACGCCAGGCGCAGCGCGTACTGGCCGAACTGGACTCGCTGCACATCGAGATGGCCGCCTTCGGCAAGGGGCTGCGCGGATCGGTGCGCCTGCTGTGCAACACCGCCGCCATGTCGGAGGCGCTGCCGCCGCGCATCGCGCGCTTCCTGGTGGCGCACCCCGACATCGACCTCGAACTGCAGGAACTGCCCAGCGACGAAGTGCTCGCGGCGCTGCGGCGCGGCGCGGCCGACGTGGGCATCGTCGCCGACCATGTCGACACCTCGGGCCTGCAGGCGCAGACCTGGGTCGAGGATGAACTGGTCGCGCTGCTGCCCGCTGAAGCCAAGGCCAAAGGCGGGGCGGCGCGCAGCGCCGCGATGCATTTCTCGCAGCTGCTGGAGCGGCCGTTCGTGGGGCTGTCGGCGCAGTCCGGACTCAGCCGCTTCCTGCTGCAGCAGGCCGCCCGATGCGGCAAGGTGCCGCATCACCGGGTGCGCGTCAGCGGCTTCGACACCGTCGCGCGACTGGTCGACGCGGGCGTCGGCGTGGCCGTCATGCCGCGCAGCGCAGCCGGCCGCTGGAGCCGGGCCAGGGTGCGCATCGCGACGCTGCAGGACGCCTGGGCCAAGCGGCGGCTGCTGATCTGCCGCAGCGCCGAGGCGGATGCGTTGCCCGGCGTGCGGGCGTTGATCGAGGTGCTGCGGGCGGCGTAGTGCGGTCGCCGGCCGGCGAGTCCGCCGCCGCCGGCCTCAGAGCCTGTGAAGTATTCCGGCGCGTCCGAGCGGGCGTCCGAAACGGTGTCGATCAAGGCGCAAAGCACAGCCGTAGCTCGGGCTACGGCGAGCATTTGCAACGCCGAGCGGCGCCTGTTTGCTCTGGGGCGCTCGAGCGGGCGTGGCGGAATGCTTCGCAGGCTCTCAGCCGCCGCCGCGATGCGCGTCGCGCAGGCAGCGCGCCTGCAATGCCGCCCAGCCGCTTGGCCCGAGATCGCGCAGCGTGCGCATGTTGGCCTCGTAGATGGCTTCGGGCTCGGGAAAGGCGGCGACGGCGCGCTCGATGCTGGCTTCGCGCAGCAGGTGCAGCGTCGGGTGCGGCGAGCGGTTGGTGGCGTTGGCGATGTCGTCCGCATCGGTGCCGGCAAAGCGGTAGTGCGGGTGGAAGCCGGCGATCTGCAGCGTGCCTTCCAGATCGAGTTCGCGCAGCAGCGCATCGGCCTCGTCGAGGAAGTCGTTGTAGTTCATGAAGTCGGTCAGCACCCACGGGTGCACCAGCAGCGTGGTCTCGATCGCCTCGATCGGCGTGTCGTGCAGCCGCAGCAGCTCCGCGCGCAGCGCGGCCAGCAGCGTCGCGGTGTCGCGCGCCTGGCTGCACACCCAGCGCACCAGGCCCTTGACCTGCACCGCCTTGGCGAAGGGGCACAGGTTCAGGCCGATCACCGCCTGCTCGACCCAGGCGCGCGTGGCGCGCAGCGCGGCCTCGGCGGCGTCCATGTTCAGAAGCTCGAATCCGGCTGCTTCAGGAACTCGATTTCCTCGGGCGTCGAGGCGCGGCCCAGCGCCGCGTTGCGGTGCGGGAAGCGGCCGAAGCGCTCGATGATGACGAGGTGCTTGTGCGCCCATTCCACCAGCCCGGCCAGCGCCGGCTCGTCGGTGGCCAGCTGCGCGAACAGGCGCATCGATTCGTGCTGGTCGGCCAGCGCTTCCGCATGCTCGAAGGGCAGGTAGACGAACTGCCGCATCACGCCGGGCAGGCGGCGGTGGTCACCGCTTTGCACCAGCGCGCGTGCCGCGGCCAGCGCCCGGGCATCGCCGGCAAACATGCCGGCCGTGCCGCGCCGGGTGTTGCGCGTGAACTGGTCGAGCACGATCACCTGCGCCAGCGCCGGCAGCGGCTGCGCGGCCCAGCCCTGCAGTTCGCCGCGCAGCGCGGCCTCGATCAGCGCGCCGAAGCGTGCGAGGATCGCGGCGTCGAAGGCCGGATCCTTGCGGAACCATTCCGGCCGGCTGTGCAGGTGGAAGGGCTCGCCGGGCCGGCCGAACCAGAAGTCCAGCACCTCGGCGGCGCGCGGGTCGGCGGCGGCGGTCATGCCAGCAGGTCCTGGGTTTCGGGGTGGCGCCGCATCCAGCTGCGCACGTAGCTGCACGAGGGCCGCACGCGCCAGCCCTGCGCGCGCGCCTCGCCCAGCGCCGCCTGCACCAGCGCGGCGGCGATGCCGCGGCCTTCGGCGCGCGGCGGCACTTCGGTATGCACGATGTCCATCACGCCGCCTTGCAGCCGGTACACGCATTCGGCGATGCCGCCGTCGACCGCGGCTTCGAAGCGGCCCGCCGCGGCGTCGTGTCGGATATCGGACATGTTCATCGGCCCAGCTCCTGCCAAAGGAAGGCGAACTCCAGCGCCATCATGTCGGCGCGCTGCGCGTTGTCGGCTGCGCCGCCGTGGCCGCCTTCGATGTTCTCGTAGAGCCACGCCGCGTGGCCCGCCTCGCGCAGCCGCGCCGCCATCTTGCGTGCGTGGCCCGGATGCACGCGGTCGTCGCGCGTGCTGGTGGTGAACAGCACCGCGGGCAGCCGCTTGCCGGCCGGCGGCACGTTCTGGTAGGGGCTGTACCTGGCCATCCAGGCCCATTGTTCGGCATCGTCGGGGTCGCCGTATTCGCCGATCCAGCTGGCGCCGGCCAGCAGCCGGTGGTAGCGCCGCATGTCCAGCAGCGGCACCTGGCAGACCACGGCGCGGAACAGTTCGGGCCGCTGCAGCATCACCGCACCCACCAGCAGCCCGCCGTTGCTGCCGCCCTTGATCGCCAGCTGCCCGGGCGTGGTGATGTTCGCCGCGATCAGGTCTTCGGCCACGGCGATGAAGTCGTCGAACGCCGTCTGGCGCTTGTGCTTCAGCGCCGCCTGGTGCCAGCCGGGGCCGTACTCGCCGCCGCCGCGGATGTTGGCTACCACCTGCACGCCGCCGCGGGCGTACCACGCGGGGCCGCAGCTGCCCGCGTACTGCGGCTGCAGCGGCACCTCGAAGCCGCCGTAGCCGTAGAGCAGCGTGGGGTTGCGTCCGGCGGCGGTGGTGCCGGCCGGCCAGATGACGAAATAGGGCACGCGCGTGCCGTCCTTCGAGGTCGCGAAGCGCTGCTCGACGCGCATGCCCTGCGCGTCGAAGAAGGCCGCGCGCGCCTTCAGCGGCTCGTGCGCATCGCTGCCGCTCTTGCCCAGCAGCAGCGAATCGGGCGTCAGGAAGTCGGTGTAGACCAGCAGGTAGTGTTCGCCCAGCGGGTCGCCGGGCACCAGCGGATCGTGCAGGCTCTGCGCCGACAGCGTGCCGGGGAAGGGCGCCTGCACTGCGCGCGCTTGCCAGCGCCGGCCGTCGAAGCGCTGCTCTTCCAGCCTTCCGGCGACGTTGTCCAGCACTTCCAGCAGCACGCTGTGGCGCAGCAGCGCATGGCCGGCCAGCGAGCGCGTGGCCGTGGGCGTGAACAGCGCGTGCCATTGCGGCCGGCCGGCGATGAAGGCCGCGGCGTCGCTGGCCAGCAGCGCGCCGCGCGGCCAGGTGTGGCCGTCGTGCGTCCAGTCGCTGCGCAGCGCCAGCAGCGCCTGGCCGTACCAGAAGCCTAGTTGCGCATCGGCGGGCTTGCGCAGCGGCTGCAGCGCATCGCCGGCCAGCAGCGCGTCCTCGCTGCTGAAGAAGTCCGGCGCGCGCTTCAGCACCGTGCGCTCGAAGCCGGGCGTCATGTCGACGCTGACACTGACCGCCACATCGCTGGCGCGCCCTTCGAACACCGTCGCCGCGCCGCTCAGCGGCTGGCCGCGGTGCCAGCGTTTGATGATCCTGGGATAGCCCGAATCGGTGAGCGAGCCAGGACCGAAATCGGTGCCGACGTAGACCGTATCGATGTCCGCCCAGGCGGCTTCGGACTTGGCCTCGGGCAGCGTGAAGCCGCCGTCGACGAAGCGCTTTTCCAGCAGATCGAACTCGCGCAGCACGTGCGCATCGGCGCCGCCGCGCGACAGGCTGAGCAGCGCGCGGCGGTAGTCCGGGCCCAGGCAGGCCGCGCCGCCCCAGACCCAGTTCTCGCCCTCGGCGCGGCCGAGTGCGTCCAGGTCCAGCAGCGTGTCCCAGGCCGGCTGCGGCTGGCGGTATTCGTCCAGCGTGCAGCGCCGCCACAGGCCGCGCGGCTGCGCGGCGTCCTGCCAGAAGTTGTAGAGAAAGCTGCCGCGGCGCACGACCATCGGGATGCGGTCCTGCGCGTCCAGCACCGCGCGGATGCCGCGGCGCGTGTCCTCGAAGCCGGGCCAGGCTTCGAGCCGTTGCCGCGATTCGGCATTGCGCTCGCGCACCCAGGCCAGCGCCGCGTCGCCCTGCACCTCTTCCAGCCACCGCCAGCGGTCGGCGTCTTCGTCGTGCGCGCTCATCGCTGCGCTCCCGTCAGCCGCTGCGGCAGCAGCTCCAGCGAATGGTCGCCGCTGCTCAGCCAGACATGGCCGTCCTGCACCGTCAGCTGCCACTGCATGCTGCGCTGGGCCAGCGCGGCCAGCGCCTGCGCCTGCTCGGCCGGGATCTGCCAGACATGAAGGTTCGACAGCCGCGTCAGCTTGTTGCGGATGCCGGCCCACCAGATGTCCGCGGCGCTGCCGTAGCAGTAGATCGTCACCCGCTCGGCGCGCGCGCAGGCCTTGGCCAGGCGGCGCTCGTCCGGCTGACCGGCTTCGATCCACTGCACCAGCTGGCCCGTCAGGTCGTGCTGCCACAGGTCGGGCTCGTCGCTGTCGGACAGCCCGCGCGCGAACTGCAGCGCGCCGTGCCCGGTGTCGGGCGGCACGTGCAGCGCAAAGGCCAGCAGCCGCACCAGCAGCCGCTCCTCGGTCTCGGACGGGTGCAGCGCCAGCGTCAGCGCGTGGTCGGCATAGAGCTGCCGGTCCATGTCGGCGATCTGCAGCGCCGCCTTGTAGATGGTGGACTTCAGCGCCATCAATCGACTTTGGCGCCCGAATTCCTGACCACTTCCTTCCATTTCACCGTCTCGGCGGCGATGTAGTCGCCGAGATGCTTGGGCGTGCCGCCCACCGGGATGGCGCCGAGCTTGGCAAAGCGTTCGATGATCTCGGGTTTCTTCAGGATGCGGTCGACCTCGGCCGAGAGCCGGTCGATGATCGGCTGCGGCGTGCCCGCGGGCGCCATCAGCACGAACCAGCTTTCGGCCGCGTAGCCGGGCAGCACGCTGGCCACCGGCGGCACGCCCGGCAGCTGCGCCACCGGCTGCGCCGAGGTCACGGCCAGCGCCACCAGCTTGCCCGACTGGATCAGCTGCATGGCCGAGGGCAGGTTGTCGATCGACATCTGGATCTGCCCGGCCATCAGGTCCTGCAGCATCGGGCCGCTGCCGCGGTACGGGATGTGCGTGACGAAGACGCCGGCCTGGGTCTTGAACAGTTCGGTCGACAGGTGGCCGGTGGTGCCGTTGCCGGGGGAGCCGTAGGCCAGCTTGCCCGGCTGCGCCTCGAGCAGCGCGATCAGCTGCGGCAGGTTCTTGGCCGGCAGCTGCGGGTTGACCATCAGCACGTTGGGCACGCGCACGACGAAGGACACCGGCACCAGGTCCTTGGCCGTGTCGTAGGGCATCTTGGAGTACAGGAACTGGTTGATGGCCTGCGTGCCCGGCGTACCCATCAGCAGGGTGTAGCCGTCGGCTGCGGCACGGGCCACCTCGGCGGCGCCGAGGTTGCCGCCGGCGCCGGCCTTGTTGTCGACGATGAAGGTCTGCTTGAAGCTCTGGCCCAGTGGCTCGGCGATGATGCGCGCCGTCAGGTCGGTGGTGCCGCCGGCCGCGAAGGGCACGACGATCTTCACCGGCCGGGTCGGCCAGTCGGCCTGCGCCAGCGTATTGCCGCCCGCGCCCAGGCAGGCCGCGGCGATCAGCGTGAACAGCCGGCGCTTCATGATTCGGCCCTGCGTGCGGCGCGGCGCCGCGCCGGCGCCTTGGCCACCACGCGCAGCGTGGGCTTGGCCTTGCGCGGCGCCTTGGCCGGCGCGGCGGCGGCCTTGCGCGCCGGCCGCTTGACCGGCCGCTTGGCCGCCCGATCGGCCGCCCGATCGGCCACCCGCTTGGCCGCCGGCTCGGGCGGCGCTGCGGCGGCGAGCTTCAGTGGCGGCGCCGCGGCTTCGGGCAGCGGCAGTTGCTTGAAGCGGTCGAAGGCGCGCTGCAGGTTGACGGCGATGTCGCGCACGTCCGGCACCGCGCGGCGGCAGGCGATCAGGCCGAAGCACAGCTGGCCCATGTAGCTCTGCACGGTGATGTTCAGCGCCACGCCGTGCACGGCGATCGACACCGGGTAGTAGTCGAGCATCTTCGCGCCGGCCAGGTACAGCGGCACCGCCGAGCCGGGCACGTTGGAGATGGTCACGTTGGAGACGCGGATGCGGTCGGCCAGGCCCGAGCGGCCGTACAGCGAGACCAGCCCGCTGAGCAGCCACGGCGCGCCCGGCGACGGGAAGTCGGTGGGGATCAGATCGCCGAACGCGCCCATGGTGTTCTTCATCGACGCGGTGGCGGTGCGGATGCGGCTCAGGCGCTCCAACGGATCGGCCTCGTCGGTCGCCACCTCGAGCATGTTCATCGTCACCTGGTTGTTCATGCGGGTGTCGCCCTCGGCGCGCAGCGACACCGGCACGCCGGCCACCAGCGAGGCCTCGGGCAATTCGCGCGACTCCTTCAGGTACTCGCGCAGCGCCGTCGAGCACAGCCACAGCACCAGGTCATTGATCGACGCGCCATGCGCCTTGCCCAGGCGCTTGGCCTCGTCCAGCGGCAGCGTCAGCGTGGCGAAGACGCGCTGGTTGGTGATCGACGCATTGAAGGGCGTGGGCGGCGCCATCGTCAGCAGCTTGCGCACCGAGGCCAGGCTGAAGCTGCGTTCGGCCAGCGCCTCGCGCGCGCTGTCCAGCAGCGTGCGCCCCAGCGGCAGCGCCAGCTTGCCGAGCATGCGCACCTGCTGCAGCGTGTTCGACAGCGCCGCGCCCAGCAGCTCGGCCATGCCCAGCTGGTAGCGGTGCGTGCGCGGCGCGCGCGGCGGCTTGACGCTGCGCGGCACCGGCGTCACGTCGAGCATCGCGTTGCCCAGTGCGACGCCGGCCTGCCCGTCGATGGCCGCGTGATGCACCTTGCAGTAAAAGCCCATCGTGCCGTCGGCCAGACCTTCGATGACATAGAACTCCCACAGCGGCCGGCTGCGGTCGAGCAGGCTCGAATGCAGCCGCGCGGCCAGCGCCTCCAGCTGCGCCCGAGTGCCCGGCTTGGGCAACACGGTGTGGCGGATGTGGTAGTCGAGGTCGATGTCGTCGTCCTCGATCCACACCGGGTTGGCCAGGTCGAAGGGCATCAGCGCCAGCTTGCGCGTGAACACCGGCGCCAGGTGCAGCCGCTTGCTCAGGTGCGCCTTGACGTCCTCGTACCAGTTGCCCTGGTAGCCCTCGGGCAGCTGGTAGTGGTGCAGCGAGCCGACGTGCATCGGCATCTCCGCCGTTTCCAGGTGCAGGAAGGCGCCGTCCACTGCGCTCAGGTGTTGCATCTTGCTCATGCTCTACTCCTTGGGGTCCATTCCTTGGGCTCTACTCCTTGGCCGTTCATCCGCCGCGTCGGCCGGGCCGTGGTTCAGCGAAGCTCAACTGCCGGCTGGTCGCAGGCCAACCGGCCAGCCACGTTAGCACGCCGCGC
>DAIMFR010000037.1:38047-50496 GCA_036724445.1 Rubrivivax sp.
ATGCCGCTTCGGGCGGCGCAGCGCCCGCATGCCGCTTCGGGCGGCGCAGCGCCCGCATGCCGCTTCGGGCGGCGCAGCGCCCGTGTGCGGCGAGGCACAATGCGCGCCTTGCCGCAGCCTGTCGCCGAATCATGACCGCCCAGACCGCGCCCGCCGATCCTGCCGATGCGGGCACCGAGGACTGCGCCGAACAGCTGCGCCAGCGCTTTCCCGCCTTGTTCGCCGGTGCGCCGAAGCCGCTGAAGCTGCGCATCCAGGCCGACATCCAGGCGCGCGCGCCGGGCGTGTTCACGAAGGCCGCGCTGTCGGCCTTCCTGCGCCGGCATACCGGACGCAGCGCCTACCTGGTGGCGCTGACGCGCGCCGCTCAACGCTTCGACCTGGACGGCGCACCTGCCGGCGAGATCAGCGCCGAACACCGCCAGGCGGCCCTGGACGAGCTGGCGCGGCGTCGTGCGCTGCACGCGGCGCGCGACGCGGCCATCGCAGAGCAGCGGCGCCAGCGCGCCGAGCTGCTGCACGCCTTCGAAGGCAGCTCGCTGAGCCCGGCCAACTTCTGCGCGCTGAAGGGCGTCGCCGTAGAGCAGCTGCCGCCGCTGCTCGAGGCGGCGCGGCGAGAACGCGAAGAGCGCCGCGAACGCCAGCCTGCCGATGCGCCGCCGCAACGGCGGCGAGCGCCGCCGGGTCCCGCGCGCAGACCGGCGCGCCGCTGATGGACGAGGCGCAGCGCGAAGCGGCGGAACGGCAGGCGGCCGAACGCGAAGCCGCCGAAGGCTCGACGCTGTTCGAGCTGCTGCCGATCGGCGCCTTCCGCTCCAGCCCCGCAGGCCGCCAGCTGCGCGCCAACCGCGCGCTGGTGCGGCTGAACGGCTATGCCAGCGAGGCCGAGCTGATGGCCGCGGTCGACGACATCGGCCGCGAGTGGTACGTCGACGCGCAGCGCCGCATCGAGTTCCAGCAGCTGATGCGCCGCGACGGCCAGGTCGTCGACTTCGTCTCCGAGGTCTACCGCCACAAGACGCGCGAGCGCATCTGGGTGCGCGAGAACGCGCACGAGCTGCGCGCTGCCGACGGCAGCCTGCGCTGCTACGAAGGTACGGTCGAGGACATCACGCAGCAGCGCCGCACCGAGCTGGCGCTGCAGGCCAGCGAGAGGCGCTTTCGCGCCTTCACCGAACGCTCGCAGCTGCTGACCGTGGTCTGTGACGCGCAAGGTCTGATCGACTACGCCAGCCCGGCCGCGCAATGGCTGTTGGGCGTCGCGCCCGAGCAGATGCGCGGCAGCAGCGTGTTCGACTGGCTGCACCCCGACGACCTGGCCGTGGCCCTGACCGAACTGGCCAGCGTGGTCGACTTCAGCAACAGCGGCAATGAAACGGTGGTGCGCGCGCGCCACGCCGGCGGCGGCTGGCGCCATCTGGCGATGCTGGCCAACAACTGCCTGGCCGATCCGGCGGTGGCCGGCATCGTGCTCAGCGTGCGCGACGTGAGCGGACGCGCGCAGGCCGAGGAGGCGCTGCGCGCGCTGAACGCCGAGCTCGAGCAGCGCGTGCAGCAGCGCACGCTCGAGCTGGTGCATGCGCGCGACGAGGCTGAAGGCGCCAACCGCGCCAAGTCGGAGTTCCTGTCGCGCATGAGCCATGAGCTGCGCACGCCGATGCACGCGATCCTCGGCTTCGGCCAGCTGCTCGACACCGACCCGGCGCTGGTGCTGCCGGCGGCGTCGCGCGCGCAGCTGCGCGAGATCCTGCGTGCCGGGGCGAAGCTGCTGGCCTTGATCAACGAGCTGCTGGACCTGGCGCGCATCGAGGCCGGCGAGCTGCCGCTGAAGCTGGAGCCGGTGGTGCTGCAGCCGCTGCTGCACGAATGCGTGCTGGCCAGCGCCGCACTCGCGCGGCAGCATGGCGTGCAGCTGCAGCCGCCGCCGGCCATCGACGGCTGCGTGCTCGCCGACCGCGAGCGGCTGAAGCAGGTGCTGCTGAACCTGCTGTCCAACGCCATCCGGCACGACCGGCGCGGCGGCTCGGTCGGCGTGCACGCCGAGTGCGGCGGCGGCACGCTGCGGCTGAGCGTCAGCGACACCGGCCCGGGGCTCGATGCGCAGCAGCAGGAGCGGCTGTTCCGTGCCTTCGAACGCCTGGGCGCCGAGCCCGGCGCCGCCGGCGGCGCGGGCATCGGCCTGGGCTTCAGCAAGCGGCTGGTCGAGCTGATGCACGGGCGCATCGGGCTGGACAGCGAGCCCGGCCGCGGCAGCCGCTTCTGGCTGCAGCTGCCGCGCGCCGGCGTGCACGGCGTGCCGCCGGCCGGCGGCACGGTGCTGTACATCGAAGACAACCCGGTCAACCTGCTGCTGATGCAGGCCATGCTCGAGCAGCAGACCCAGCTGAAGCTGCTCAGCGCCGACCTGCCCGAGGCCGGCCTGCTGCTCGCGCGCGAGCAGCGGCCTGACCTGATCCTGCTGGACATCCAGCTGCCCGGCATCGACGGCTACGAGGTGCTGCGGCGGCTGCGCGACGATGCCGCCACGCGCGACATTCCGGTCATCGCCGTCAGCGCCAATGCGCTGCCGGCCGATGTCGCGCGCGGCCGCGCCGCCGGCTTCGATGATTACCTGACCAAGCCGATCGATCAGCAGGTGCTGATGGCGGCGCTGCAGCGCGTGTTGCACTAGTGCAGTGTTCCATGCTGTGCGGCACTCGAGAAAACCGATGGATTTGTCGTCCTGGCTAGGCGCAAACCGCAGTGATACCCGTAGGTATCACGAGGATTCGCAACGACGCCAGGGCGGCAAAGACGCGGTTTTATGTGCTGCATAGCGTGGAACACTGCACTAGGAGCCTGTCGATAATCGCGCCATGTCCGACCCGGCCTCGATCTGGCACGACGCGCCCTGTGCGGCGCTCGAGCTGTGGCGCGATGCCGGCCGCGTGCACTGGCGGCTGAACCGCGCCGCCGTCGAATGGTCCGTCGAGCACGGTGTCGAAGAAGCCGGCTGGCGCGCGCTGGCCGGGGCGCTGCTGGCCGGGGACGCGCCGCCGCCTCAGGGGCGGACGCGGCTCGGTAGGCAGGCACTGTGCTGGCGAAGCGTCGCGCTGTCCCGCGGCTGGCTGCTGTGGCTGACGCCGCAGGCGCTGCCGCGCGCGCCGCACTCCGGCGAACCGCATGCCGCCGCCGACAAGCTGGCGCTGATGCAGGGCTTCGGGCGGGTCGGCTTCGTCGAACGCGATACGCGCAGCGGCCGCGGCTGGTGGGACCCTTTGGTCTACCGCATCACCGGCCTGGAACCGGCGCTGGCGCCGCCGAGCTTCGAACAGGCGTTGCGCCTGGTGCATCCGGACGACCGCGACAAGCTGAAGCGCCACCACGAGCAGTCGATGCTGCAGGCCGGCCGCTACCAGACACGCTGCCGGCTGCTGCTGCCCGACGGCCGGCAGCGCGACCTGCAGTGGCTGACCGAGGTGCGCAACGGCGCCGACGGCAGGCCGGCGCGCATGCTCGGCGTGGTCGTCGACGACACCGAAAGCGCCGGCCGCGTGCGCACGCAGCAGGCGGTCAGCGCGCAGCTGGCGCGCGCGCTCGAGCTGGCCAAGGTCTCGGTGTGGCGCATCGACCTGCAGCAGCGCCGCATCCATTTCAACGACGCCGGCTGGCGGCTTGCCGGCGTGCTGCCGCAGCCCGACGGCATGCCGCTGGACGAGATGCGCGGGCGTGTGCACCCGGAGGATCTGCCGATCGCCGAACGCGCGATCGAACGCGCCAGCTCCGGCAGCGGCGTGGTCGACGCCGAGACCCGCGTGCGCGGACCCGGCGGCGGCTACCGTCATGTGCTGACGCGTCGCGTCGCCGAGCGCGACGCGCAGGGCCGCGTCGTGGCCCTGTCGGGCGTGCTGCTGGACCAGACCGAGCACGTCGCCGAGCGCCGCCGCGCGCAGACGCTGGCGCAGCGCCTTCAGCTGATCGCCGACGCGGCCGGCGTCGGCGTGTGGCGCGTCGAGAACCCGGGGCAGGCGGATGCCGAGCGCGTGGAGTGGAACGCGCAGATGTTCCTGATCTACGGCCTGAATGCGGCCGAGGCCCCGCCGCCGGTGCGCGAATGGATGCACGAACGGCTGCACCCCGACGACCGCGAACGCGTGACCTGCGAGCGGCGCCGCGTGCCGCGTTCGGAGCAGGCCGGCTTCGAGACCAGCTTTCGCGTCCTGCGGTCCGACGGGTCGCCGCGCTGGGTGGTGTGCCGCAGCCACCGCGACGAGCGCGACGGCCGCACGGTGCTGCACGGCATCCACCTCGACGTGACGCAGCAGCATGCGCTGGGCCAGGCGCTGCAGCTGCAGGAGCAGCGGCTGCGCCTGGCCACGCAGATCGCCGGCGTCGGCATCTGGGATCAGGATATCGACACCGGCACGGTGGTCTGGGAAGAGCAGATGTACCGGCTGCGCGGCCTGGCGCCGGACGATGCGCGCACGCCGCGGCAGATCGACGAGCAGATCGTGCCGGCCGAGTCGCTGGCCGAGCGCCGGCGGCTGATCCGGCGCCACCTGGAGGACTCCGCGCCCTATGCCTGCGAATTCGAGGTGCACTGGCCCGATGGTTCGCGGCGCTGGCTGACCAGTACCGGCTGCGCGGTGCGCGACGAGCAGGGCCGGGCGCGCCGCATGGTCGGGCTGAACTGGGACGTGACGCAGCGCCGCCTGGCCGAGGCCGCGCTGCGCGACGTCGAGGCGGCTGAGCGCGCCAGCCGCGCCAAGTCGGAGTTCCTGTCGCGCATGAGCCACGAGCTGCGCACGCCGCTGAACGCGATGCTCGGCTTCGCGCAGCTGCTCGCGCGCGACGCCGCCGACCGCCTCGACGCGCCGCAGCGCGAACGGCTGTCGCGCATCCATTCGGCGGGCACGCACCTGCTGGCGCTGATCGACGAGGTGCTGGACCTGAGCGCGGTCGAGGCCGGCTCGCTGCCGGTGGCGCTGCAGCCGGTCGAGCTCGACCCGCTGCTCGACGAGGTGCGGCAGTGGGTCGCGCCGATGGCTGCCGAACGCGAGGTCTCGCTGCGCGCGGCCGACGGCGGCGCGCGGGTCATGGCCGACCAGCGGCGGCTGCGCCAGGTGCTCGCCAACCTGCTGAGCAACGCCATCAAGTACAACCGCCGCGGCGGGCGCGTGACCACGGCGTCGCGGCGCCTGCTGGTCGACGGCGTGCCGGGCTGGGAGCTGAGCGTGCGCGACACCGGGCGCGGCTTGAGCGCCGAGCAGCAGGCGCATCTGTACGAACCCTTCAACCGGCTCGGCGCCGAACGCGAAGGCATCGAAGGCCGCGGCATCGGGCTGATGACCGTGCACCACCTGGTGCAGCTGATGGGCGGGCGGCTGCGCTTGAGCAGCCGCAGCGGCGAAGGCAGCGACTTCCTGGTCTGGCTGCCCGCGGCGCAGGACGAGAAGGCGGCCACCGCGGCCACCGCGGCCGCGCCGGGCGGCGCGTCCGAGGCGGCGCCGCTGTCGATGCTCTACATCGAAGACAACCCGGTCAACGCGATGCTGGTGCAGGAGATGGTGACGCTGCGGCCGAACATCACGCTGCATGTCGCCGCCGACGGCCGCCGCGGCGTCGATGCGGCGCTGGCGCGCCGGCCCGACCTGGTGCTGGTGGACATGCAGCTGCCCGACATGGACGGCCACGAGGTGCTGCGCCGGCTGCGCGCGCAGGCCTTCGGCTCGCGCGTGGTCGCGCTGTCGGCCAACGCGATGCCGGACGCCGCGGCGCGCGCGCGTGCCGGCGGCTTCGACGACTACTGGACCAAGCCGATCGACATCGGCGGCTTCCTCGCCAGCCTCGACCGGCTGGCGGCCAGCTGCCGGACCTGTTCCCCTTCTCCTTCCCCTTCCCCCTGACGCAAAGGAATGAAGCCATGGACGACCGCATCCGCGTGACCGTGCAGCAAGGCGTGGCCGACGTGCGCCTGGTGCGCGCCGACAAGATGAACGCCCTTGACGACCAGATGTTCGCTGCGCTGCGCGACACCGGCGAGCGGCTGAAGACCTGGGCCGGCGTGCGCGCGGTGGTGCTGTCCGGCGCGGGCCGTGCCTTCTGCGCCGGGCTCGACACCGCCAACTTCGGCCGCATGGCCTCGGGCCAGCGCGGCGGCGACCCGCTGCTGCAGGGCGAACGCACGGCGGGCGGCGCGAACCCGCCGCAGCACACGGTGATGGTCTGGCGCGAGCTGCCGGTGCCGGTGATCGCCGCGGTGCACGGCGTGGCCTACGGCGGCGGCTTTCAGCTGATGCTGGCGGCGGACATGCGCTTCATCGCGCCCGATACGCGGCTGTCGATCATGGAGATCAACTGGGGGCTGGTGCCCGACATGGGCGGCATGGCGCTGCTGCCGGCGCTGGTGCGCGACGACGTGGCGCGCGAGCTGACCTACACCGGCCGCGTCTTCGACGGCAACGAGGCGCAGCAACTCGGGCTGGCCACGCGCGTCAGCGCCGACCCCTATGCCGGCGCGCTGGCGCTGGCGCGCGAGATTGCCGCGCGTCCGCCGAAGGCGATGCGCGCCGCCAAGCGCCTGTTCGAGCTGGCGCAGCATGCCGACACCCGGACCATGCTGCTCGCCGAGAGCCGCGAGCAGGCGGCGCTGATCGGCGCGCCGGAGCAGGTCGAGGCGATCAGCGCGCGGCAGCAGAATCGGCCGGCGGTGTTCGCCGACTGAGCCGGCTCATGCGCAGATCTGCTGCCGGCGCAAAGCGGCCGTAGGCCGCTTTGCGCCTGTGGGCGCTATGCACCACTCCCCCGAGCCCCCTCCGAGAGGGGGCTCCAGTTCGTTCGACAAGTCGGCCTGGCGGCCGATGGAGGGGCCGGGGCCTGCGCCGGCCGCAAGGCCGGCCCGTCGGCCATGCTGGAGCCCCCTCTCGGAGGGGGCGCGGGGGAGCTGCACGAACGCGCCTTGGCGCAAAGCGGCCTACGGCCGCTTTGCGCCGAAAGCCGCTTCCCGAGCCCTTGCGTTCGGACGCAGATCGGGCGGTCGAGTCGTTGCGCAACACCGAAAGTCGGGGGCGGGCACTGCCTCGCCGGCATGGGCCGCAGCCGCCGCCGGTGCGGCAGCCTATACAGTTGCGCCATGACCCGTCCGATCCTCGCCATCGACGCCGACGGCGTGCTCGTCGATCTGCACGCTGGTTATGCGCGCGCCTGGCGCCAGGCTTTCGGCGTGACGCCTGCCGAACGTGATCCGCACGCCTACTGGCCGATGGACCGCTGGGCCGTCGACCCGCTCGACGCCGAGCAGCGGCTGCTGCTGCGTGCACAGTTCGAGCGCGTCGAGTTGTGGGAGACGCTGCCGGCGATCGCCGGCGCGGTCGAGGCCTGCCACCGGCTGCACGATGCCGGCTACGAGCTGGTCTGCGTCACCGCGCTGCAGTCGCGGTTCCAGAAGGCGCGTCTGAACAACCTGAAGGCGCTGGGCTTCCCGATCCGGCGTGTCGTCGCCACCGGCCATGTCGAAGGCGAGCGCAGCCCGAAAGCCGATGCGATCCAGGCGCTGCGCCCGGTGGCCTTCGTCGACGACTACATCCCCTACATGCGCGGCGTGCCTACCGAAGTGCATACCGCGCTGGTGCTGCGCGCGCCGAACGGCAGCCCGAACGTCGGGGACGAACTGAAGCTGGCGCGTTCGGTGCACCAGGATCTGGCCGCCTTCGCACACCACTGGCTTGGCGGCTGACGGCTTCGCGCTCGTCTTCCACCTTCGGAGGGATTCCATCGGCAGTGCGATGCGCGCATCATCGCGCCCCACGGGCCGGCGCTGGACCGGCTGCGAGGGGCGGGCCATGATCTTCGACGAACGCCTCGAAGGCGACTACCGCATCTATGCCGGCGCGCTGGAGGCGCCGCGCGGGCAGGGCTACATCGCCGCGGTGGTGGTCAACCGCGTGCACGGCGCCGGGCCGACGCCGCGCGAGGCCTTCCGCGACGACAGCCTGGCCTGCGGCCACCGCTGGGGGTCGCCGGCCGCGGCGCTGAGCTACGCGCTGAAGCGTGCACGCGAAATCATCCACCGCGAGCCGCACCGGCTGCACTGCTGAAGCGGAGGGCCGCGGCCGTCATTCGCCGGCGTACATCGCCGCCGCGCGCCGCAGCCGCTCGGCCACCTGGCGCTGCAGCGTCTTCGGCGCGAGCACGCGCACCTGGTCGCCGTGGCGCAGGATGTCCATGCTCAGCTCGGTGCTGTCGGCGTAGGGCAGCCGCAGCTCCAGGCTGCCGTCGGCCAGCCGGCGCGTCTGCTGCCGCGGATGCCACTGCTCGGTGGCCACCCAGCGCGCCGCCTCGGCGCTGAAGCGCAAGCGCGCCCACTGCAGGCGCCGGCCGGCGAACACGCCGTAGCCGGCGTCGAGCTCGGCCTGCACCGTGGTCAGCGGTACGTCCTGCGCGCGCTGGGGCAGCACGGCGGCGCCGCGCACCGCATCCAGCGCGAAGCGGCGCAGTCCGCCGCTGCGGTGGCACCAGGCATCCAGGTACCAGGTGTTGCGGTAGTGCGTCAGGCGCTGCGGCGAGACCTCGCGCCGGCTCTCGCTGCCGCGCCCGCGCGTGAAGTAAAGCAGTTCGACCCGCTGCCGCTCGAACAGCGCGCTGCCGATCAGCTCGAAATGCCGCGCCGGCACCGGCCGCCGCGCCACGGCAACGATGTTCACGCGCTGCATCAGCTCGCCGGCGGCCACGTCGCGGCTGCCGAGCATGCCGTGCAGCTTGTCCAGCAGCGGCTGCAGGTGCCGGCCGAGCACGCCGTCGGCCTGCAGGCCGCGGATCAGCTGGTGCATCGTCAGCAGCGCGTGGATCTCCTTGTCGCTGAACCACAGCCCGGGCAGCTCGCGCGCCGGCTCGCGCGCGTTGCCGGCGAAGCGATAGCCGCCGCCGAGGCGGTCGAAGACGATCGGCGCGTCCAGCCGTTCGCGCAGGTACTGCAGGTCGCGCATCAGCGTGGCGCGCGACACCTCCAGCTCGGCCTGCAGCTGCTCGTAGGCGGCGCAGCCGCGGTGGCGGATCAGCATCTCGATCTTGTAGAAGCGTTCGGTGCGGTCCATCGTTCGGAATCTTAAACGCAGTCTCACGCCATGAGACTGTCGTGCCGGACACTGCCTGCATGCGCCGGGCAAGGGGCCGGGCGCGACGACCGGAGTGACGCATGGCCCAGACCCTTCTTGCCTTCGAGTCCCGCCCCGCCGACCTGCAGACCGGCTTCGACATCGGTTGGGACCATGCCCGCCACGGCCTGCCGCCGCCGGCCCAGGCCATCGACGAGCCGCCGCTGCACCAGGGCTGGAGCGCGGGCAGGGCCTGCTTCGGCGCGCGCACGCTGGCGGCGCCGCCGCGCGTGCGCCGCTGGCTGGCGCTGCGCCTGCACGCCTGGCGGCGCGGCCTGGTGTTCGAGCTGGCGCAGGTGACGCCGCACTACCTGGGCCAGATCGAGGTGACGCGCTGCCCGGTCACGCGCCAGCCGCTGGGCGCGGCCGACGCCTCGGTGGACCGCGTCTGCGACGCCGCAGGTTATGCCGCCGGCAACCTGGCGCTGCTCGGCGCGGCGGCCAACCGCGCCAAGGGCCGCCTGGCCTGGGACGAGGCGCTGCAACGCGCGCACCGGGCGGCATCCACCGAAGGCGGCTGCGTCGATGGCCTCGACGCCGCGGCCTGGACGCGCGTGGCGGTGCTGGTCTCCTTCGTCACGCCGCTGGCGCACGCCCAGGCGGCGCGCATCCCGCTGCGCGTGCTGCCGCCGAACCGGCTGCGGCTGCTGAACCCGGTGCAGGGTCTGCAGGCGCTGGTGACGCGCGAGCTGGCGCGGCCCGACGGCACGCGGCGGCTGCGCGCGCTGTCCGAACTGCTGCCCGGCGAGGCATTGCGCACGGACTTCGCGCGCTTCCTGAGCGCGCTGCTGCCGCGCTGCCTGCAGGCCGGGCGCGATGCCGACATGCAGGCGCTGCGCGACACGCTGGAAGATGCCTGGGCCGATGCGCGCGTCAACCGCTGCTGGCAGCGCTTTGCCTTGCAGCTGGACGGGCCGCTGGTCCAGCGGCTGCTCGAGCGCGGCGCGGCGGCCGGGCTGGCGGGCACGCACCTGCTGCTGCACGAGAGCAGCACCGCCACCGAAGGCTGGGCGCTGGAGACGCGCGGCCGCGTCGCGCCGCCGGGCGCCGCGCGCAGGGCCTTCTCCCGGCCTCTGCCGGCGGCATGGGTCGAAGGGGCGAGAATCGGCGCTTTGCGTTCGAGGATCGCCGATGGCCATCTACCAGCTTGACGATTGGGTGCCCGACATCGCCGCCGGCGCCTGGGTGGCCGACAGCGCCGCCGTGATCGGCCGCGTGCGTCTGGAAGAGGGCGCCAGCGTCTGGTACGGCGCGGTGCTGCGCGGCGACAACGACTGGATCACGCTCGGCCGCAACTGCAACGTGCAGGACGGCAGCGTGCTGCACACCGACCACGGCATCCGGCTGACGCTGGCCGACCACGTGACCATCGGCCACCAGGTGATGCTGCACGGCTGCAGCATCGGCGAGGGCACGCTGATCGGCATCAAGGCCACGGTGCTGAACGGCGCGAAGATCGGCCGCAACTGCATCGTCGGCGCCGCCGCGCTGGTCACCGAGGGCAAGGAATTCCCCGACAACTCGCTGATCGTCGGCACGCCCGCGCGGGTGGTGCGCGAGCTGAGCCCGGCGCAGTTCGACATGCTGTCGCACCTGGCCGGACACTACGTGGCGCAGACGCAGCGCCACCGCAGCGGCCTGAAGCGCATCGACTGAACCCCGCGCGTGGACGAACTTCAGCGCTTCATCTTCGACGGCCTGCCGGTGCGCGGCCAGCTGGTGCGCCTGGGCAGCAGTTGGCGCGAGATGCTGGCGCGCCGCGCGCACCAGCCCTATGCGGCGCCGGTGCGCGCGCTGCTCGGCGAGATGGCGGCGGCGGGCGTGCTGATGCAGTCGAACATCAAGTTCGACGGCGCGCTGCTGCTGCAGGTCTATGGCGACGGCCCGGTCAAGCTGGCGGTGGCCGAGGTGCGCAGCGACCTGAGCTTCCGCGCCACGGCCACGGTGGTCGGCGCGGTGCCGCCGCAGGCTGGACTCGAAGCGCTGCTCAACGTGCACGGCCAGGGCCGCTGCTCGATCACGCTCGACCCGCGCGAGCGCCTGCCCGGCCGCCAGCCCTACCAGGGCGTGGTGCCGCTGCACGGCGACCGGCGCGAGCCGCTGCAGCAGCTGGCGCAGGTGCTGGAGCACTACATGCTGCAGTCCGAGCAGCTCGACACGCGGCTGGTGCTGGCCGCCGACGACCACGCCGCCGCCGGGCTGCTGCTGCAGCGCATGCCTGCCGACGGGCCGACGCGCGTCTCGGGCGAACGCCGCGAGGACGCGATCGGCCGCGACGAAGGCTTCAACCGCATCGCCCATCTGGCCGCGACGCTGCAGCGCGGCGAGCTGCTGACGCTGGGCGCCGATGCGCTGCTGCACCGGCTCTTCTGGCAGGAGCGCGTGCGGCGCTTCGAGCCGCGGCAGCCGCGCTTCGCCTGCAGCTGCACGCGCCAGCGCGTCGCCGGCATGCTGCGCGGCCTGGGGCGCGCGGAGGTGGACTCCATCGTCGCCGAGCGCGGCGAGGTCGAGGTCGGCTGCGAGTTCTGCGGCCAGCAGTACCGTTTCGACGCCATCGACGCGGCGACGCTGTTCGTGCCGCCCGTCGACCGCCCGCCGGAGCGCGACGCGCTGAACTGACCCGGCGCCCCCGATTTGCGGGTGCGGCCGGAAGCGGTGCGTTCCTGCATGAAAATAGCGGGTTTTCTCCATCCGATCCATTTCACTTCATGCAGCACACCGATCGTCATGCCTTCATGGCTCAGGTCGCCGAGCGCAATGCCGGCCAGCCCGAATACCTGCAGGCCGTCACCGAGGTCATCGACAGCCTGTGGCCCTTCCTCAGCCGCCACCCGCGCTACGCCGAACACGGTCTGCTGGAGCGGCTGGTGGAGCCCGAACGCATCATCATCTTCCGCGTCTCCTGGCACGACGACCATGGCCGCGTGCACGTCAACCGCGGCTACCGCATCCAGCACAGCCTGGCGATCGGACCCTACAAGGGCGGGCTGCGCTTCCACCCGTCGGTGAACCTGTCGATCCTGAAGTTCCTGGCCTTCGAGCAGACCTTCAAGAACGCGCTGACCACGCTGCCGATGGGCGGCGGCAAGGGCGGCTCGGACTTCGACCCCAAGGGCAAGAGCCCGGGCGAGGTGATGCGCTTCTGCCAGGCCTTTGCCAGCGAGCTGTTCCGCCACGTCGGCTCGGATACCGACGTGCCGGCCGGCGACATCGGCGTCGGCGGGCGCGAGGTCGGCTACATCGCCGGCATGGTGAAGAAGCTCAGCAACCGCGCCGACTGCGTGTTCACCGGCAAGGGCCTGTCCTTCGGCGGCTCGC
>DAIMFR010000038.1:0-48030 GCA_036724445.1 Rubrivivax sp.
ATATAGCGACATGTTTATTTTGGCTACACCCTCTCAGAGCCTGTGAAGTATTCCGACGCGTCCGAGCGGGCGTCCGAAAAGGTGTCGATCAAGGCGCAAAGCGCAGTCGTAGCCCGGGCTACGGCGAGCATTTGCAACGCCGAGCGGCGCCTGTTTGCGCTCGGGCGCACGAGCGGGCGTGGCGGAATGCTTCACACGCTCTCAGCGCCGCTTCGGGTCGAACTGCGTGTCCAGCCCGTTCCAGACCTTGTAGTAGTCGGGCTGCTGGGTCTGCAGCGCATGGCGTGTCGGTTGCAGCACGGCAGGCGTCTCGAACATGAAGGCCATCGTGTCGCGGATGTAATCGGGCTTGCCGGTGTCGGCGCTGCTGGCCTTGGTGAAGGTGCCCAGGTCGGGGCCGTGGCCGGTCATGCAGTTGTGCAGCGAGCTGCCGCCGGGCACGAAACCCTCGGCCTTGGCGTCGTACACGCCGTGGATCAGCCCCATGTACTCGCTGGCGAAGTTGCGGTGGAACCACGGCGGGCGGAAGGTGTCCTGCATCGCCAGCACGCGCGGCGCGAACACGACGAAGTCGATGCTGTCCTGCCCAGGCAGCGCGCTGGGCGCATGCAGCACCAGGAAGATCGACGGGTCCGGATGGTCGTAAGTGATCGAGCCGATCGCGTTGTAGCGGCGCAGGTCGTACTTGTAGGGCGCGTAGTTGCCGTGCCAGGCGACCACGTCCAGCGGCGAATGGCCCTGCGTGCAGCGCCAGAAGTGGCCCTGGAACTTGGCGACGATCTCGAACTCGCCCGTCGCGTCCTCGTAAGCGGCCACCGGGGTGAGGAAGTCGCGCGGGTTGGCCAGGCCGTTGGAGCCGATCACGCCCAGGTCGGGCAGCTTGAAGGGCACGCCGGGGTTCTCGCACACGTAGCCGCGCGCCTGGCCGTCGGGCAGCCGCACCTGGAAGCGCACGCCGCGCGGCACGACCACGAACTCCTGCGGCTCGAGCTCGATCGTGCCCAGTTCGGTGGCCACCGTCAGCCGCCCCGTCTCGGGCACGATCAGCAGCTCGCCGTCGGCGTTGTAGAAGTAGCGCTTGTCCATCGAGCGGTTGGCCGCGTAGTGGTGGATGCCGCAGCCGGCGTTGCCGGCCATCGTCACCATGCCGTCGATGAAGTCGGTGGGGGTCTTGGCGTCCGGCATCGGCAGCGGATCCCAGCGCAGCTGGTTCGGCGGCGCCGGCACCTCGTCGAAGCGGCTGAGCCAGCGCTTGCCGACCTCGGCGCTCTCGAAGCCGGTGGTCTGCACCGCGCTCGGGCGGATGCGGTACAGCCAGCTGCGCCGGTTCAGGTGCCGCGGCATGGTGAACGCGGTGCCCGTCAGCTGCTCGGCATACAGGCCATAGGGCGCGCGCTGCGGCGAGTTGCGGCCCTCGGGCAAGGCGCCGGGCAGCGCCTCGGTGGCGAACTCGCTGGCGAAGCCGCTCATGTAGCGCAGGGCCTCGGGCTGGGCCGCCTGAGCGGATTTCGTGCTGCTGCGGGTTTGGTTGGCGGTGGTCACGCTCATCTTGCAACTCCTTCCGGGTCGATCGGCGTGTGCAGCCCCGGCAAGCGGAGCGCGGTTCGGATGGCCTTCAGTGTGCGCCTGCCTCGGCTCGTGGTGCTCAGTGTGCCCCGCCTGGACGGATGGCTTTGCCGCCCAGGGCCTGAGCCGTGGCGGCTTGCTTACAGGTTCTCGAGCGCCGCGTGCACGTGCCGGCGGAACGGTTCGGGCTTGCCCAGCGCGGAAGGGCCGGCTGAGGGCCCGGCCAGCGGCCGTGCCGCTCGAGTGCGCGCCAGCGCCTGGCGATGTCCCGGAGGATGTCGCCGGCGTGTTCCAGCCCGATGAGGGGCCGGCCCCGCAGGGCCTGCACCGGGACGCCGAAGATCTCCGCGCGCTGCGCCTCGGGGCAGTCCAGCCCTACTTCACCAGCGGGCAGCCGCCGTCGGCGAGCGGACGGAAGGCCTGCTCGGCCGGAATCGTCTGCAGCAGCTTGTAGTAGTCCCAGGGCCCCTTCGACTCGCTCGGCTTCTTCACCTCGAACAGATAGGCCGGATGGATCTTGCGGCCGTCGATGCGGATCATGCCCTTGCCGAACAGCGGGTCGTCGGTCGGCAGCTTCTTCATCTCGGCCACCACCTTGGCGCCGTCCTTGTCTTCCTGGATCGCGTCGACCGCCTTCAGGTAGTGCAGCATCCCGGCGTAGTCGCCGGCTTGGGCCATCGTCGGCATGCGGCCGTTCATGGCGGCGCCAAAGCGCTTGGACCAGGCGCGCGTGCCGTCGTTCATGTCCCAGTAGAAGGTCTCGGTCAGTTGCAGGCCCTGCGCGGCCTGCAGGCCCAGGCCGTGGACGTCGGAGAGGAACACCAGCAGGCCGGCCATCTTCTGACCGCCCTTGACGATGCCGAACTCCGACGCCTGCTTGACCGTATTGATCATGTCGGCGCCGGCGTTGGCGAGCCCGATGATCTTCGCCTTCGACGACTGCGCCTGCAGCAGGAACGACGAGAAGTCCTGCGTGGACAGCGGCACCTTGACGGTGCCCAGCACCTTGCCGCCGGAGGCCGTGACCACCGCGGCCGTGTCGCGCTCGAGGGCGTGGCCGAAGGCGTAGTCGGCGGTCAGGAAGAACCAGGTGTCGCCGCCGCTCTTGACCACCGCGCTGCCGGTGCCGTGCGCCAGCATCCAGGTGTCGTAGGTCCAGTGCACGGTGTTTGCGTTGCAGGCCTTGCCGGTCATATCCGACGAGCCGCCGGTCGAGTTGACCATGACGCTGTTCTTGTCCTTCACGATCTGGCCCACCGCGAGCATGACCGAGGAGGTCGCGACGTCGAGGATCATGTCCACGCCTTCGGAGTCGATCCACTTGCGTGCGATGCTCGAGCCGATGTCGGGCTTGTTCTGGTGGTCGGCCGAGATGACCTCGATCTTCAGCTTGGAGCCGGTCTGCTTGACGTAGTCCTCGGCCGCCATCTTCGCGGCCACCACCGAGCCCTGGCCCGCCAGGTCGGCGTAGGGGCCGGACATGTCGGTGAGCACGCCGATCTTGACCACGCCGCCGCTGATTTCGGCCTGCGCCGCACCGGCGAGCGCCATGCCCATGCCGGCGATGAGCGTGCTGAGCAGCTTGCGCTTCATGTCGTCTTTCCTTGTCAGTGAGGGTCAGGGGTCAGGGGTCGGAACTCGCGCGTGAAAGCCTCGGCTTCGCACGCCCAGGCATTCGTGCCGCAGCGGCTGCTTCGCTCCAGCTGGGCGGCGCTGAATTCACGCAAGGCGCGGCCGTGTGACGGGCTTCGGGAATGAACTCGCTGCGCCTGCGTTCGGCGGTCTTCGTGCTGCTGCTTCTGCGGGCAGTCCCCGAAGCGGCGGCGATAGTAGCCGAGAGCGCAGTGCCGCGCGTGCCGTCTACGCGTTTGTCCTGAGCCAGTCGTGCTTGGCATTCGCAGAGCAGCCCGACAGCGCGCTCAGGCCGGCCGCAACAACACCGCGGCAATGGCGACGACGACGCTCAGCATGGCCGCCAGGTCCTGCCAGCTCGGCCACTCGCCGACGATCAGCGGCGCGCTGAGCACGCCGATCAGCGGCACCGCCATCACGCTCATCGCGCTGGTCGACGCCGGCAGCGCGCGCGCCAGCGCGAACCAGATCACCTGCGCCGCGCCGTAGTTGATCAGCACCGACCAGACGAGGCTGGCCCACACGGCGGCGCTGAACTGCCAGCGCTGCGGCGGCTCGAGCCAGGCGGCCAGCAAGGCGATGGCCAGCGCCGACCACAGCATCATCCACACCACCAGCGCCTCGGCCGGCAGCGTGAGGCGCGCGCGACGCATCCAGATCGTGCCCAGCGCCCAGCACAGCGCCGCGCCCTGCATCCAGGCGATGCCCGCCGGCCGGCCGGCAAGCTGGGCCAGTTCGTTCCACAGCAGCAGCGTGATGCCGGCGAGCACCGCGGCCACGGCCAGCATCAGCCGGCCGGTGAGCCGCTCGCGATAGAACAGCACCGACAGCAGCACCGTCCACACCGGCATCGTGAAGCCGAGGATCGCCGCCCGCCCGGCGGGCAGGTGCGCCACGCCGACGATCGACAGCGCGTGCCAGCCCAGGATGTTGGGCAGCCCGAGCACGAGCACGTCGCGCCACTCGGCTCGGCCGCGCGGCCGCAGGCGCACGCCGCGCGCGCCGAAGTACGCCGCCAGCGCGAGCGCCCCCAGGCCCATCGTCAGCGCCCGGAAGTGCAGCGGCGCCAGCTCGCGCAGCGACAGCTTCATGATCGGCCAGTTCAGGCCCCACATCAGCGTCAACGCCACGAGGCCGATGAGCTGGCGGCGCGTGAGGGTCGTCATCGCCGCGAGCTTACGACGGCAAACGGCACGGCCTGGCACGGCCTGCCGCTCGGCTTGACAACGCTGGCCGCATGGGCTTGCAGGCGCGCACCTAAAGATGCATCGTTAACGAATCTTAGAATCGTCGCCACTCGGCGCTAACACGACGCCTGTGTGGCGCGCTTGCGCGACGTCAATTGATTGGCGCATGCCCTGCGCCGGAACAGAAGGGAAACCAACCGATGGACAGTGCCGTCCTGAGCCTGCTGGGCGCCTTCTTGCTGTCCATCCTCGGCCTCTTCGTCTTCATCTGGTCGTTGCGCAAGGGCCTGCTGGTCGAGAACCCGCGCGCCGCCTCGGCCATCTTTGCCCGGGGCGAGATCGGCCACACCGACGATCCCGCCCTCGGCCAAGCCGGGCGGCAGCACTTCCAGGCCGCGGCCGCCGAGGCGGGCGATTCCGCTCATCCGCCCGATGCCCAGGAGATCGAGGACCGCATCGCGGCCGACCGCTCCAGCGCCTTCCCGGTCTTCATGTTCATCGCCTTTGCCTGCATGTGGCTGCTGTTCGGCGGCATCGCCGGCCTGACGGCCTCGCTCAAGCTGCACTGGCCCGACTGGCTGGTGAGCGAGGCCTGGATGACCTTCGGCCGCATCCGCACCGTGCACCTGACGGCGGTGCTCTACGGCTGGATCACCAACGCCGAGCTGGCCGTCATCATCTGGCTGATGCCGCGGCTGCTGCGCCGGCCGCTGATCGGCCCGATGTGGATCATGATGGGCGGCGCGCTGGTCAACACCGCCATCGCCAGCGGCATCGGCGCCATCGGCGCCGGCTGGACCGACGGGCTGGAGTACCTGGAGATGCCCTGGCAGATCGGCATCTTCTTCGCCGCCGGCATGGTCTGCATCATCGGCCCGGTGATGTACACGCTGGTCAACCGCAAGGTCGAGTCGCTGTACGTGACCACCTGGTATCACACGGCGGGCCTGCTGTGGATCACGCTGCTGTTCATCGTCGGCAAGATGCCCGGCGTGCACTTCGGCGTGCAGCAGGCGGCCATGAACTGGTGGTACGGCCACAACGTGCTCGGCCTGTGGTTCACGCCGGTGGCGGTGGGCGCGATCTACTACTTCCTGCCGAAGATCATCGCGCGGCCGATCCGCTCGTACAACCTGTCGATCCTGGGCTTCTGGACGCTGGCCTTCTTCTACGCCCAGGTCGGCGGCCACCACCTGGTGGGCGGACCGGTGCCGGGCTGGCTGGTCACGCTGTCGATCGTGCAGAGCATGATGATGATCATCCCGGTGCTGGCCTTCTCCATCAACATGGCGCTGACCATGAAGGGCCGCATGCGCCTGGGGATCTATTCGCCGACGCTGCGCTTCATGATGTTCGGCGGCTTCATGTATCTGCTGTCCTCGCTGCAGGGCTCGTTCGAGGCGCTGCGCTCGGTGCAGCAGGTGGCGCACTTCACGCACTACACCGTGGCCCACGCCCACCTGGGCGCCTACGGCTTCGTGACCATGGTGCTGTTCGGCGCCATCTACTTCATGATGCCGCGCATCCTGCATTGGGAGTGGCCGTTCCCGAAGCTGATCTCGCTGCACTTCTGGCTCGCCGCGATCGGCATCATGATCTACTTCGTCGGCCTGAGCTGGGGCGGCTGGCTGCAGGGCCTGGCTATGCTGGATGCGTCCCGGCCGTTCATGGACTCGGTGGCGGTAACGATTCCATGGCTGCAATGGCGCAGCGCCGGCGGCAGCCTGATGGTCGCCAGCCACCTGATCTTCGTCTTCCACTTCATGGCCATGGCGCTGCGCTTCGGGCCCGACCGCGCCGGTGCCGCCCTGTTCTCGAACCGGCCCAAGGCGGTGGAGCTCGCGCATGGAGAATGAAACCAAACTAACCGCCGGCGCGATGGTCACCTTCGCCATCGCCGTCTCGGCGCTGGTGATCCTGCCCTACATCCAGGTGCGCGACGTGAAGCCGCCCGAAGGGCTCAAGCCCTACACCAGCGCCGAACTGCGCGGACGCGCCACCTACGTCGCCAACGGCTGCTTCTACTGCCACAGCCAGCAGCCGCGCTCGGAGAGCTTCGCGCCCGCCGACGCCAAGCGCGGCTGGGGCCGGGCCTCGGTGCCGGGCGACTACTACTACGACAAACCGCACCTGCTGGGCAGCATGCGCACCGGGCCGGACCTGCTGAACATCGGCGTGCGCCAGCCGAGCAAGGACTGGCAGCTGGGCCACCTGTACCAGCCGCGCGCCTACGTGCCCGGCTCGATCATGCCGGCCTACCCCTATCTGTTCGACGTCAAGGACCAGGCCGATCCGGGCGAGGAGGCGCTGAACCTGCCGCCCGGCCACAGCCCGGCGGGCAAGGTCGTCGTGCCCACGCCCGAAGCGCTGGATCTGGTGAAGTACCTGCAGGCGCTGAAGCGCAACTACCCGGTGCTGCCGCCCGAGCCGCACGAGGCGGCGGGCGCCAAGACGTCCGCGGCGCCCGCGGCGCCGCAGCCCAGGCCGGCCTCGTGAAAGGACTGCGACCATGAGCCAAGACGCGGCCACGCGCGCGCAGCAGCGCGAGAACGAAGACCCCGAGGAAGCCGTGCGCCCGATGCCGCTGGTGGTGCTGCTGATCGCCGTGGGCATGGTGCTGTGGGCGGTGATCTACATCCTGAACACCGAGCCGCTGGACCTGTCCCGCTACGGCGACCAGCGCACGCGCGCCGAGCTGTCGGGCCCGGCGGCGCCCGCCGCAGGCGCGGCCGTCGACGGCAAGGCGATCTTCGCCGCCCAGTGCGCCGCCTGCCACCAGGCCACCGGCGCCGGCCTGCCGGGCGTGTTCCCGCCGCTGGATGGCTCGGAATGGGTGCACGGCGAGCCGCGCGTGCTGGCCAACATCCTGCTGCACGGCGTCACCGGCGAGATCACCGTCAAGGGCAACAAGTACCAGGGCGCGATGCCCAGCTTCGCCCAGCTGCCGGACGCCGAGCTTGCCGCCGTGGCCAGCTACATCCGCAGCAGCTGGTCGAACAAGAACGAGCCGCTGGACGCCAAGCTGTTCGCCGACGAACGCAAGGCCGGCGCCGAACGCAAGACGCCGTTCGAAGGCGAAGCGGCGCTGAAGGCCCTGCAGAAGTGAGCCCGCCGTGTGGCGCACCGCGCTGCTGAGCGCCCTGCTGCTGCTGGCCGGCTGGGCCGCGGCAAGCTGGCTGACCTGCGATTTCCAGGTCTGGACCGATGAGGGCGCGCGCCGCCTGGAGGTGGCCTTGCGTCCGGTGGACGCGCCCGCCGTCACGGTGCAAGGGCCGGCACACAGCGCCAGCCTGCCGGCGCTGCTGACCGAGGAAGGCGCGGTCACGGTGGTGGACTTCATCTACACGCAGTGCCGGACGGTGTGCCTGTCGCTGGGCAGCAGTTTCCAGCAGCTGCAGGCGGCGCTGCAAGCCGACCGGGCTGCGGGCCATGCGCCGAAGCTCAGGCTGCTGTCGATCAGCTTCGACGGCGCGCGCGACGATCCCGCCGCGCTGCAGGCCTATGCGCAGAGCCTGCGTGCCGATCCGAGCCTGTGGCGCTTCGTGCGCGTACCCGACAGCACGCAGCAGCAGGCCCTGCTGCGCAGCCTGGGCGTGGTGGTGGTGCCCGACGGCCGCGGCGACTACGAACACAACGCCGCGCTGCTGATCTTCGACGCGCAAGGACGCATGCTGCGCATCTTCGACCTGGCCGAGCAGCAGCTGGCCCTGGACTACGCACGCCATCTGGCGAGCCGGCGGCCATGAAGCTCGCGTGCCCCCACCCCAGGCAGCAGGCCGTGCTGGGGCTGATGCTGCTGCTCGCGCTGGCCTGGCCGGCTGCGCGCCAGTGGCTGCAAGCCAGCATGTGGCGCCACATGCTGCTGCAGTTCCCGCTGTGGATGCTGGCCGGCGCCTTGCTTGCCGCGGCTCTGCCGCCCCGCGCGCGCAGCCTCATCGCCCGCGCCAACGCCCACGGCATCAGCGGGCTGGTGGCCGTGGGCGTGGTGCTGTCGGTGCTGATGGTGCCGCGCGTGCTCGACCTGGCGCTGCGCGACGCCGGCATCGAGGCCGCAAAGTGCGCCGCGCTGCTGCTGGCCGGCGCCGCGCTGCGCGTGTCGTGGCCGCCGGCCGGGCTCGTGCTGCAGAGCTTCTTCCTCGGCATGTGGCTGCCGATGATGGTCGTCGTCGGGCAGCTCTACATCGATTCGCCGCTGCGCCTGTGCAACGCCTACCTGCTCGACGATCAGGCGCGCCTGGGCCGCTGGCTCGTCGCGCTGGCCGCCGTGCTGGGCCTGGCCTGGCTGGCGCATGCGGCGCGGCGGCTGCTGCAGCGCGAACAGGCGCAGCTGGCGCCGCACCAGCAATAGCGGGGCTGCGCCCCGGGATGCGCCGCCGTCGGCTGCGCAGCCCGATCGAGCCCGCAGCGTGCGCCTCGAGCACGCAGGCGCCAGGTCGCTCGAGCGCTCGTTCAATTGCGCGCCTTCGATGAACTTCACGCCGGCAGCCGCGCCGCCCTTGACGCCGAAGGCCAGCAGGCCGGAGGCCATCGGCTCACCGTCCAGCGCGCGCATCTGGCGGCGCAGCAGCGCGTGCTGCGGATGCTGCGGCAGCCCGGGGTAGTTGACCCAGCTCACCCGCGGATGCGCTTGCAGGAAGCGCGCCGCCGCCAGCGCGTTGCGGCGGTGCCGCTCCATGCGCAGCGGCAGCGTCTGAACGCCCTGCAGGATCTGCCAGGCGCTCGTCGGGCTCGAGGCCGCGCCGTAGACGCGCAGCGTCTCCATGCGCGCGCGCATGCACAAGCCGAAGTCGCCGAAGGTCTCGTAGAAGCGCACGCCGTGGCAGCCGGGCGAGGCTTCGGTCATGCCCGGGAACTTGCCGTTGTCCCAGGGGAACTTGCCGCTTTCCACCATCACGCATTCCTCCAAAGCCGCGACCGTGGGGTTGCTCGAGCGCGAATAGACGTTGCCGAAGGTCTGCAGGTTGAACAGGCTGGCCGCATGGTCGGCGCTGTCGAAGACGAAGCTGGTGGTCTGGTAGATCGGCAGCGCGCGTGCGCCGGTGGCCACGTCGGGGATCTGCCCGGCGTGAATGGCCAGCGTCTCGGCTTGGAACTCGCGGTCGGCCATGTCAGTACCGCCCGGCCGGCCGAAGGTACTGACGCGCCTCCGTGGGGGCAGCGAACGGAGTGAGCTCGGGGGCTGCATGTCAGACCGTCCTCTTCGCGGAAATCACGCGCGTGTTCACGCCGGCCCAGTGCAGCCCGCCGAACAGCCGCGCATGTCCGATCTTCACGCAGCGGTCCATCACCGTATCCAGACCGGCCGCGCGCGCCAGCGCATCGGCCTCGAGGTTGAGCACGCCGATCTGCCGCCACAGGCACTTCGCGCCGATGGCGATGGCGCCGCGCGCGAAGGGCAGCACGCCGGCGGTCTTGCGGAACACGTCGACCATGTCCACCGCGAACGGAATGTCTTCCAGCGCGGCCCAGCTGCGCTCGCCGAGGATGCGGTCATAACGCGGGTTCACCGGCACGACCCGGCAGCCGTGCTGCTGCAGGTACTTGGCCGCGAAGTTGCTCGGCCGGTGCCAGTCGGCCGACAGGCCGACGATGGCGATGGTGCGGCATTCGCGCAGGATGCGGCGCAGGGTGCTGATGCCGCCGCTCATGGCCGGGCAGCGTGGGGCAGGCGCCGACGATAGCGCAGCAGCTATGCTTCGGGCGCCCGACCGCGCGGCGAATCGTTCTCTGAGCATCCCAGACCCCGCTCACGGCGCCAGGTGCACCCAAAGAAGTCAACGGCTTACGAAACGTTTTCTCGACAGAGGGTGCAGCCGGCAGACGACGCGGCACCCGCCATGGACACTTTCCCGCCGCCCTCCCCCGCAACGGCCCGCCGCAGCTTCAAGCGCCGGCTCGACAAGTACGTCGCCGCCTACATGCTCGGCTACGCGCTGTTCGTGCTGCTGATGGCGCTGCTCGAGCAGATGGGGCTGCCGCGCAAGGCCATCGGCGTCGCCTTCCTGTTGTCGACGGTGGCGGTGTACGCCGTGATCGGCATGGTCAGCCGCACCACGGTGCCGGTGGAGTACTACGTCGCCGGCCGCCGCGTGCCGGCGATGTACAACGGCATGGCCACCGCCGCCGACTGGATGAGCGCCGCCTCGTTCATCGGCCTGGCCGGCACTTTGTACCTGAGCGGCTACGGCGGGCTGGCCTTCGTGCTCGGCTGGACCGGCGGTTTCTGCCTGGTGGCGCTGTTCGTCGCGCCCTACCTGCGCAAGTTCGGCCAGTACACGGTGCCCGACTTCCTGGGCGAGCGCTACGGCAGCGACCTGACACGCAGCATCGCCTTGTTCGGCGCGATCCTGTGTTCGTTCACCTACGTGGTGGCGCAGATCTACGGCGTCGGGCTGATCACCACGCGGCTGTCGGGCCTGCCCTTCGAGATCGGCGTGTTCGCGGCGCTGGGCAGCATCCTGCTGTGCTCGTTCCTCGGCGGCATGCGCGCCGTCACCTGGACGCAGGTGGCGCAGTACATCGTCATCATCGTCGCCTACCTGGTGCCGGTGGTCTGGCTGTCGGTCAAGCAGACCGGCGTGCCGCTGCCGACGGCGGTGTACGGCCAGCAGTTGCAGAAGATCAGCGCGCTCGAGCGCAAGCTGCTCGACGACCCGCGCGAGGCCGAGGTCGCCGCCGCCTTCCGCGCGCGCGCCGCGGCGCTCGACCAGAAGCTGCGCGACGTGCCCGCGGCGCTGGCCGCCGAACGCGAGACCGCGCGCCAGCGGCTCGAGCGCTCGAGCGCCGGCAACGGCCCGCTGCTCGAAGTGCAGCGCGCCAGCCGCGCGCTGGCGGCGCTGCCGCGCGATGCGGCCGAGGCCACGCGCGCCTGGAGCGCCGCCAAGGCGCAGAACGAGGCGCGCGCGGCGCCGCTGGCCGGCATGCCGCCGCATGCGCAGGCCTTTGCCGGCGACCCGAACGGCGAGCCGGCGGCAAAGCAGCAGTTCGACCATTCGCGGCGCAACTTCCTGGCGCTGGTGTTCTGTCTGATGATGGGCACGGCCGCGCTGCCGCACATCCTGGTGCGCTACTACACGACGCCGACGGTGCGCCAGGCGCGCGAGTCGGTGACCTGGTCGCTGCTGTTGATCGTGCTGCTGTACCTGACGGCGCCGGCCCTGGCGGTGCTGGTCAAGTACGAGATCTTCAGCACGCTGGTCGGCACGCCCTTCGACCGGCTGCCGGCGTGGATCGCCCACTGGAGCAAGCTCGACCCGGCGCTGCTGTCGGTGGCCGACGTCAACGGCGACGGCGTGCTGCAGCTGGGCGAGATGCGCATCGGCGCCGACATCATCGTGCTCGCCACGCCCGAGATCGCCGGGCTGCCCTACGTGGTGTCGGCGATGGTCGCGGCCGGCGGGCTGGCCGCGGCGCTGTCGACCGCCGACGGCCTGCTGCTGACGATCTCGAACTCGCTGGGCCACGACCTGTACTACAAGATGATCAACCCGCAGGTTTCGACGACGCAGCGCGTGACGCTGTCCAAGGCGCTGATGCTGCTGGTGGCGGTGGCCGCGGCCGCCGTCACGGCACAGAGGCCGCCGGACCTGCTGGTGCTGGTCTCGGCCGCGTTCTCGCTGGCCGCGGCCACCTTCTTCCCGGCGCTGGTGCTGGGCGTGTTCTGGCCGCGCGCCAACGCTCCAGGCGCGGCCGCGGGCATGCTTGCCGGGCTCACGCTGACCGCCTACTACATCGCCACCACCGATGCCTGGGTGCGCGCGCTGTTCGGCGCGAGCGGCCCGGTCGAGCTGTGGTGGGGCATCCAGCCGGCGTCGGCGGCGGTATTCGGCGTGCCGGCGGGATTCGCCGTCATCGTCATCGTCAGCCTGCTCACCCAGCGGCCCGGGCCGCAGCAGCAGGCGCTGGTGCAGCGGATCCGCTATCCGGCCGATGCCGCGCCGGGCGACGCCCGGCGCTGAGCCTGCGCTTTCAGATCGTTCGCCGGCTCTCGTCCTGCGTCGATCCCGCGATGAAGCGGGTCGCCGGACTTCCGGCATGTCTAGCCCCGATGCCGCCGCGCGGCCAGCCGCGCGGCCAGCCCTGTGGAACACTGCAGCGACCGCATCGCCCGAGCCTGCCATGACCGCTGCCAACCTACCCAGCCGCATCCTGCACCGCCAGATGGCGCACGCCCTGCCCGTCGCCGCCGGCGGCGAAGGCATCCACCTGATCGATGCGCAGGGCCGGCGCTACCTCGACGCCTCGGGCGGCGCGGCCGTGTCCTGCCTCGGCCACGGCCATCCCGAGGTGCTGGCGGCGATGCATGCGCAGCTCGACCGGCTGGCCTATGCGCACACCAGCTTCTTCACGACCGAGGTGGCGGAGGCGCTGGCCGAGCGGCTGGTGCAGGACGCACCGGCCGGCACCAGCCACGCCTACTTCGTGTCCGGCGGCTCCGAGGCCGTGGAAGCGGCGCTGAAGCTCGCGCGCCAGTATTTCGTCGAGATCGGCCAGCCGCAGCGCCGCCACTTCATCGCACGCCGCCAGAGCTACCACGGCAATACGCTGGGCGCGCTGGCGGTCGGCGGCAACGCCTGGCGGCGCGCGCAGTTCGCGCCGCTGCTGATCGCCGTGACGCACGTCGCGCCCTGCTACGAGTACCGCGACCGCCAGGCCGGCGAAAGCGCCGAGGCCTACGGGCAGCGCCTGGCCGCCGAGTTGTCCGCGGCGATCGAGCGCCTCGGCGGCGAGAATCTCATCGCCTTCGTCGCCGAGACCGTCGGCGGCGCGACGCAGGGCGCGACCGTGCCGGTGCCGGGCTATCTGCGCGGCGTGCGCGAGCTGTGCAGCCGCCACGGCATGCTGCTGATCCTCGACGAGGTGATGTGCGGCATGGGCCGCTGCGGCACGCTGCACGCCTGCGAAGCCGAGGGCGTGGTGCCCGACCTGCTGGTGGTGGCCAAGGGCCTGGGCGGCGGCTACCAGCCGATTGGCGCGGTGCTGGCGCAGGCCCACGTGGTCGACGCCATCGCCCAGGGCAGCGGCGCGTTCCAGCACGGCCACACCTACATCGGCCATGCGCTGGCCTGCGCCGCGGCGCTGGCGGTGCAGACGGTGATGCGCCGCGACGGCCTGGTCGAGCGCGTGCAGCACCAGGGCGAGCAGTTGCGCCGGCGGCTGCAGGCGGCCTTCGGCGATCACGCTCACGTCGGCGACCTGCGCGGGCGCGGCCTGTTCCAGGCTGTCGAACTGGTCGCCGACCGCGCGACGAAGCTGCCCTTCGATCCGGCGCTGAAACTGCACGCGCGCATCAAGGCGCACGCCATGGCCGAAGGACTGCTGGTTTACCCGATGGGCGGCACCATCGACGGCCGCTCGGGCGACCACGTGCTGCTGGCGCCGCCCTTCATCGTCGACGACGCCGCGCTCGACGAAATCGTGCAGCGGCTGGCAAGCGCCGTCGACCGCGCATTGGCGGAAGTCCCGGGTTGAGCGGCGCGGGGCATGCGCTATCGTCGGCGCACCCCGGCAGCCGGCGCCCGTGGCCGGACTGATCCACCGTCAACGATTCGCACGCACTGGAGCCTCATGATGAAGCCAAGCCTGAAGTTCACCCCGCTGCGCACGCTGCTGGCCGCGTCGGCCCTGAGCCTGGCCCTACCCTGGACGCCGGCCGCCGCGCAGCAGAAGTTCGTCACCATCGGCACCGGCGGCGTCACCGGCGTGTACTACGCGGCCGGCGGCGCGATCTGCCGCCTGGTCAACAAGGACCGCGCCAAGCACGGCATCCGCTGCTCGGTGGAATCGACCGGCGGCTCGGTGTTCAACGTCAACACCATCAAGTCCGGCGAGCTCGACCTGGGCTTCGCGCAGAGCGACGTGCAGTACAACGCGCTCAAGGGCGTGGGCGCCTTCAAGGACGCCGGCCCGTGGACCGACGAGCGCGCGGTGTTCTCGGTGCACCCGGAGCCCTTCACCGTGCTGGCGCGCAAGGAGGCCGGCGTCAAGAGCTTCGCCGACTTCAAGGGCAAGCGCTTCAACGTCGGCAACCCCGGCTCGGGCACGCGCGCGTCGATGGAAGAGCTGCTGGCGGCGATGAACTGGAAGCTGAGCGACTTCGCGCTGGCCTCGGAACTGAAGGCCGACGAGCACGGCCCGGCGCTGTGCGACGGCAAGATCGACGGCTTTTTCTACGGCGTCGGCCACCCCTCGGCCAACATCCAGGACCCGACCACCTCCTGCGCCGCGCGGCTGGTGCCGCTCACCGGCCCGGCGGTGGACAAGCTGGTCACCGACTTTCCCTACTACGCCAAGGTGGTGATCCCGGCCGGCCTGTATCCGAACAACCCGGACGCCACCAACACCTACGGCGTGCTGGCCACCGTGGTCAGCTCGGTCAAGGTGCCCAGCGACACCGTCTACCAGGTGGTCAAGGCGGTGTTCGACAACTTCGAGGAATTCAAGAAGCTGCACCCGGCGCTGGCGCACCTCAAGCCCGAGGACATGATCAAGGACGGGCTGTCGGCGCCGCTGCACGACGGTGCGCTGCGCTACTACAAGGAAAAGGGCTGGATCAAGTAACGGCGAACGGGGCGAGGAGCGGGACGGGCCTGCAGGCCCGCCCTTCCCCCTTTCCGATTGCTTTTTGCACACCGCCGTGGCGGTGACCGTGCATGGCCACCGACATCGAGAAGGCGTCCGCCGAACTGCAGGAGCTGGTCGCCGAGGCCGACACCGGCCGGCGCGAGCCGCGCGGCTTCGCGCGGCAGCTGATCTTCGGGACCGCGCTCGCCTGGGCGCTGTTCCAGCTGTGGTATGCGTCGCCGCTGCCCTTCGCGCTGCGTTTCGGCGTGCTCAACGACACCGAAGCGCGCTCGATCCACCTGGCCTTCGCGCTGTTTCTCGCCTTCCTGGCCTGGCCCGCCTTCAAGCGCTCGCCGCGCGACCGCATCCCCGCCGCCGACGTGCTGCTGGCGCTGGCCGGCGCCTTCGCCGGCGGCTACCTGCTGCTGTTCTATGCGCAACTGGCCACGCGCCCGGGACAGCCGACGACGCTGGACATCGTCGTCGCCAGCGCCGGGCTGCTGCTGCTGCTGGAGGCCACGCGCCGCACCGTCGGCTGGCCGATGGCCGCGCTGGCCATTCTGTTCATCGCCTACAGCATGCTCGGGCCCTACATGCCCGAGGTGCTGGCGCACAAGGGCGCCAGCCTGAACCGCATGCTGTCGCACATGTGGCTGACCACCGAAGGCGTGTTCGGCATCGCGCTGGGCGTGTCCACCAGCACGATCTTCGTCTACGTGCTCTTCGGCGCGCTGCTCGACCGCGGCGGCGGCGGCAACTACATGATGCAGGTCAGCTTCGCCGCGCTGGGCCACCTGCGCGGCGGGCCGGCCAAGGTCGCAGTGGTCAGCTCGGCGCTGAACGGCATGATCTCCGGCAGCTCGGTCAGCAACGTGGTGTCCGGCGGCATCTTCACCATCCCGCTGATGAAGAAGTCGGGCTACGGCGGCGTCAAGGCCGGCGCGATCGAGACCATGTCCTCGGTCGACGGCCAGATCATGCCGCCGGTGATGGGCGCGGCGACCTTCCTGATGGTCGAGTACGTCGGCATTCCCTACAGCGAGATCATCAAGCACGCGGCGCTGCCGGCGCTGCTGTCGTACATCGGGCTGTTCTACATCGTGCACCTGGAGGCGCTGAAGCTGAAGATGCAGCCGATCGTGCGGCGCGAGCCCAGGCCGCTGCGCGAGCGCGCGCTGCGCCTGGCACTCGGCGTGTCGGGCAGCATCGTCGTCGTGTCGCTGCTGTTCTACCTGCTCAGCGCCTGCCAGGCGCTGCTCGGTGCGGCGGCGCCCTACGCGATCGGCGCGATCATGACCGCGCTGTACCTGGTGGCGGTGCGCACCGCGGCGCGCGGCCCCGAACTGCCGCAGGACATCGACATCGACCATCCGCGCGCGATGGCCATCTGGCCCACGGTGCAGGGCGGGCTGCATTACCTGCTGCCGATCGGCACGCTGATCTGGTGCCTGATGATCGAGGAGCTGTCGCCGTCGCTGTCGGCCTTTTGGGCGATCGTCGTGCTGCTGCTGCTGATGCTGACGCAGCGCTGGCTGACCGAGTTCTTCCGCGGCCGCTCGACGCAGGGCACGCTGCGCACCGGCTTCGGCGAGACGGTGCGCGGGCTGAACGACGGCGCGCGCAACATGATCGGCATCGGCGTGGCCACCGCCACCGCCGGCATCATCGTCGGCGGCATCACGCTCACCGGCGTGGGCCTGCGCATGATCGAGTTCGTCGAGCTGGTGTCGCAGGGCAACGTGATGATGATGCTGCTGTTCACCGCCTTCGTGTGCCTGGTGCTCGGCCTGGGCGTGCCCACCACCGCCAACTACGTGCTGGTGGCCACGCTGATGGCGCCGGTGGTGGTCGAGCTGGGCGCGCGCAGCGGGCTGGTGATCCCGCTGATCGCGGTGCACCTGTTCGTCTTCTACTACGGCATCATGGGCGACATCACGCCGCCGGTCGGTCTGGCCACCTTCGCCGCGGCGGCGATCAGCGGCGAGGACGCGATCCAGACCGGCATCCAGGGTTCGATCTACGCGCTGCGCACGGTGATCCTGCCCTTCATCTGGATCTTCAATACGCAGCTGCTGCTGATCGACGTGCACAGCAGCGCCGAGCTGGTGCGCGTGGTGGTCGCCAGCACCGTCGCGACGCTGATGTTCGCCGCGGTGACGATGGGCTGGTTGCGCATCAAGAACCGGCTGTGGGAGACCGCGCTGCTGGCGCTGGCCGTGCTGCTGCTGTTCCGCCCCGACTACTTCATGGACCGCCTCGCGCCGCCGGCGCGGGAGGCGCCTGCGGCGCAGGTCTTCGAGATCGCCAAGGAGGCGCCGTCGGATGCCACGCTGGCGATGCTGATCAAGGGCAGCACGCTCGAAGGCGACGACATCACCAAGACCGTCGCGCTGCAACTGGGCGAAGCCGGGCCCGACGGGCGCAGGCGCCTGGCCGACGCCGGCCTGCAACTGGTGCCGCTGGGCGAGCAGATCCAGGTCGGCAACGTCAGGTTCGGCTCGCGCGCCAGGCGCGGCGGCTTCGAGCCCGGCTGGGACGTGGCCGCGGTGCTGGTACCCACCGGCGCGCCCAGCCCGCACGGGTTCTACCTGCCGGCCTTCGCGCTGATCGCGCTGGTGTGGTGGAACCAGGGGCGGCGCATGCCGCGGCCGCGCTGAAGACTGCAAGGCCGGTCAGCGGGGGGCGCCGGGGGCTGCCGCCTGCTGCGGTGGCCGCGGCTGTCGTTTGAGCCCCAGCCATGCCAGCGACGCCGCCGCCAGCGCCAGCCAGGGCAGCAGCACCAGGTTCATGCGCTGCCAGCCCAGCGCCTGCAGCAATCCGCCGGCACTGAACGAGCAGGCCAACCCGATCGCGAAGATCGTCATGTCGTTGATGGCCTGCGCCCGCGCCCTCTCGGCCGGCGCGTAGGTGCCGGTCAGCAGCGTGGTGCCGCCGATGTAGAGGAAGTTCCAGCCCACGCCGAGCAGGGTCAGCGCGCCGGCAAAGGAGCCGAAGCCGGTGCCGCTCAGCGTCATCAGCACGTGGCCCAGAAGCAGCAGCACGCCCGTGAACATGATGCGCAGCACGCCGAAGCGCACGATCAGCGAGCCGGTGGCGAAGGACGGCAGGAACATGCCCAGCACGTGCAGCTGGATCACGGTGGCTGCCGCGCCCAGCGCGTGCTCGTGGTGCAGCATCGCGATCGGCGTCGCGGTCATGGCCAGGATCATGATGCCGTAGCCGGTGGCCGCACCGAACAGCGCGACCAGGTAGGCCGGTTGCCGCACGATCTGCGGCCACGGCCGGCCGCGGCTCGCCGATGCGGCCGCAGCGGCGCCTTGTGCGGGAACGTGCAGACCGAGCAGCACGCCGGTGCCGGCCAGCGAGACGGCCGCCATGACGAGGAAGGACCCCAGGTATTGCGGCTGCAGCAGCGGGCCGCCCAGGCGGGCCAGCATCGGGCCGGCCAGCGCGGCGACGACGCCGCCGGCCATGACCAGCGAGATGGCGCGGGGCCGGAACGCATCGTCGGCCACCTCGCTGGCCGCAAAACGGTAGAACTGCGCGAAGGCCTGGTGGTTGCCGATCAGGAAGGTACCGAAGGCAAGCAGGCCCAGCGATCCGCCCGCCAAGCCGAAGGCGGCCGTCAGGCCGCCGGCGGCCCCGAGCAGCGTGCCGCACAGGAAGCCGGCCCGGCGGCCGACGCGGGCCATCCACATCGAGGCCGGAAACATCATCGCCGCCGTCCCCAGGAACATCGTGGCGATCGGCAAGGTGGCCCAGCGCGGGTTCGGCGCCAGCATCGCACCCGCCAGTCCGCCCACGGTCATGACGCCGACCGAGACGATCTGGAACAGGGCCTGTGCGCCGGCAAGCATCAGCACCTGGCGGTGCATGCCGGCCATGTCAGAACACCAGCACCTTGTCGGCGGCAGCGGTCATGGCCGCCAATTCGTCCATCGTGCTGCGCCGGGTTCCGGCCAGCAGGCCGGCATCGCCGATGCCGCGCGCGTCCAGGCAGGTGCCGCACAGCAGGACTTCCCCCTTGCCGTTGAGCACGCGGCGCAGCATGCGCTCGATGTTGTAGTAGCCGTCCGGCGTCTTCTGGCCCGCCTTGGCGCCTGCAACCGCATCCGCCATCAGGAACAGGCTGAGCTGGTGTTCCCCGCTCTTGACCAGCGCCCCGGCGAGGCGCAGCGCGTTGTACATGCGTTCGGTGCCGTAGGGCGGGTCGTTGATGATGATGAGCGCTTTCATGGGGGGCAGCCTCCGTGCATCGAAATTCATTCAATCGATCTGCTGTATGATTGTTAAATCATCGAGGCCTGTCAAGCACTGCTGTGGTGTCGGCGGCTCCGACGCATGAACGCGACCCATAGTCCCTTACGGAGGCAAACGTGGCGCAGCCGGGACCGAAGCAGGCCGTCTATTCCAGTCTTGCCGAGATCGCCCAGGGCATCGGCCATCCGCATCGGCTCGAGCTGCTGGAGCATCTTGCGCAAGGGCAGCGCAGCGTCGAGGAACTGGCGGCGCTGGGCGGGCTGAGCTTCGCCAACACCTCGCGCCATCTGCAGATCCTGCGCCGCGCGCGCCTGGTGCAAACGCAGCGGCAGGGCAAGCGTGTGCTGTACAGCCTCGCGGGCCCTACGGAAATCACCACGCTGCTCAAGGCGCTGGGCAGCATCGGCGAGCGCAACCGCGCCGAGGTGCAGCAGGTGATGCGCGACTACTTCGCCGCGCGCGACGCGCTGGCGCCGGTGTCGCGCGAGGAATTGATCTCGCGACTGCACGACGGCGGCGTGACCTTGATCGACGTGCGGCCGGAACACGAGTTCGGCGCCGGGCATCTGCCCGGCGCGCTGAACATTCCGCTGGCGGACTTGAAGAAGCGCCTGTCGGGACTGCCCAGGACGCAGGACATCGTCGCCTACTGCCGCGGCCCCTATTGCTTGCTGTCCTTCGAGGCGGTCGCCCTGCTGCGCGCCAAAGGCTATCGCGTACGGCGGCTGGAAGACGGCTTTCCCGAATGGAAGGCGGCCGGCCTCGAAGTCGAGACCGCGGCCTGAGCACCTGCTGCGAAGGCCTGAGCGCCGGCAGCAGCACGCTGCCCAGCAGATCGGCGTCCAGCAGCGGCGGCGGCGAAGGCCGCGCCGAGTCCGAAGGCCCAGCCGACGGCATGCAGCCGCCGCGTCACCGGATGACCCTGTGCAGCTCGTGCTCCGGGGCGCGGCCTGCGCGCGCGGCACGCGTGATGTGCCCGAAGCGCTGGTCCGCCATCCGCATCGGCGGCGGCTGCGCGGCGCGGCCTTAAGACATGCTTAAGGCGCCGCGAGACAATGCGCGCCATGCGGGCATTGGTGGTCGAGGACGACGCGGGCATCGCGCAGGGTCTGTCGCTGGCGCTGCGCAAGCAGGGCTGGACAGCAGAATGCTGCGGCGATCTGGCGACGGCCTGGGCGGCGCTGCGCGCCGAGCCCTTCGATGCGCTGCTGCTGGATCTGACGCTGCCCGACGGCGACGGCGCGCAACTGCTGCGGCGGCTGCGGCGGGCGCCGGCCCGAGGCTGCCCGGATCCGGCCACGCCGGTGCTGGTCATGACGGCGCGCGACCAGGTGGCGGCACGCATCGAGCTGCTCGACGCCGGCGCTGACGACTACCTGACCAAACCCTTCGACGCCGGCGAGCTGGCGGCGCGGCTGCGCGCGGTGCGGCGCCGCGCCGCCGGGCGCTCGCAGCCGCTGCTGCTGCATGGCGACCTGCAGATCGACCCGGCCACGCGCCAGGTGCAGCGCGCCGGGCGCAGCGTGGAGCTGTCGGTGCGCGAGTACGGCGTGCTGCTGGCGCTGGTCGAGGCCAGCCCGCGCGTGCTGTCGCGCCAGCAGCTGGAGACGCGCCTGTACGGCTGGGATCAGGCGCTGGAAAGCAACGCCATCGAGGTGCACGTGCACCACCTGCGGCGCAAGCTCGGCGACGGACTGATCCAGACGCTGCGCGGCGTCGGCTATTTCGTGCCCGAAGCGGCGGCATGAAACGCGGCGCCTCGCTGCAGCTCCAGCTGCTGGCCTGGGCGCTGGGCGCGCTGATCGTCGTGTGGGCGGCCTTCGTCTTCGTCGGCTACCGCACCGGCGTCGAGGAGGCCGACGAGCTGACCGACGGCCACTTGGCGAGCGTCGCCTCGCTGCTGCTGGCGCAGCCGCGGTCGGCCTTCGGCGAGCGCCCCGACGCCGCCACCCTGGGCGTGCCGCCGCAGCTGAAGGCGCACGACTACCAGCATTCGCTGAGCGTCGCCGTGTGGGACCGCGACGGCCGGCTGCTGGCGCACTCCGGCCTGGCGCCGGTGCCCGGCTTCGGCCTGGGCGACGGCTTCGCCACGCTGACGCTGGGCACGCCGCCGCAGCCGTGGCGCGTCTTCACCCGCTGGGACGACAAGCACGACCGCAGGATCGCGGTGCTGCTGAGCCTGCAGGAGCGCGACGAGCTGGTGAAGGACATCGCCGCGCAGATCACGTTGCCGGGGCTGTGGCTGCTGCCGGTGGTGGCGCTGGGGCTGACGCTGGCGATCCGCCGCGGCCTGGCGCCGCTGCATGCGCTGAGCGCCAGCGTGCGCGCCTTCGACATCCGCCGGCGTACGCCGCTGCACGCGCCGCCGCACCGCGAATTCCAGGTCATGGTGGCGGCCATCGACACGCTGGCCGGCCGCTGGAACACGGCGCTGGAACACGAGCGCGAGCTGGCCGACAGCTTCGCCCACGAGCTGCGCACGCCGCTGGCTTCGCTGCGGCTGCATGCCGATGCCATCGACGCGTCGGCCACGCCGGCCGAGCGCGACGCCGCGCTGGCGCAGATCCGGCACGACGCGGCGCGCGCCGCGGCGGTGATCGACGACCTGCTGGCGCTGGCGCGCGCGAGCCGCAGCGAACTGGCCGATGCCGCGCAAGAGCTGGATCTGGCGACGCTGGCGCGGCGCGTGGCCGCCGACTATGGCCAGGCCGCTTTCGCCAGCGGCCACACGCTGGCGGTGGACGCGCCGCAGCCGGTGGCGCTGCGCGGCCATCCCGTGCTGCTGGAGATCGCGCTTCGCAACCTGATCGTCAACGCGCTCGGCCACACGCCGCCCGGCACCGGCGTCGAGATCCGCGTCGGCGCGCATCCGCCGCTGCTGGAGGTCAGCGACGACGGGCCGCGGCGCGCGCCGGCCGCGGCCGCGCGGCACGCGTCGGCGGCCGTGCTCGGCCTGGGCCTGGGCCATCAGGTGGTGCGGCGCATCGCCGCGGTGCACGGCGGCAGCTTCGAGGTCATCGCGGACCCCTCGGGCCTGCGCCGCCACCGCCTGAGCCTGGCGTCTGGCCCGGCCTCGCCCGAGCCGCCGGTGGGGGCGGACGCGGACGCTTGACGCGCCGGCGCAGACGGGCACGATGCCCGCGCCGACTACCGCGGCCCGACATGACGCCCAAAGAGCCCCTCGCCCTCGAACCGCGTCAGCCGATGCATATCGATGGCGCGACACCGGCCGATGTGCGCGCGGTCGCGCGGATCCACGCCGATGCCTGGCGTGCGGCGTACCGGGGCCTGCTGTCGCCGCAGTTCCTGGCATCGTTGCCGGTCGAGCAGCGGGAGCCGATGTGGCGCGAGGCGGTCGCGTGCGGCCGGCCCGAGTTGCTCGTCGCGCGGCAGGGCGGCAGGGCGGCGAAGTGGGCGGCTGGGCCGCGTTCGGTGCGTGCCGCGACGCAGGCGCGCCGGCGGCGCAGGTCGAGTTGTGGGCTGTTTGCGTGGCGCCGGACCGCTGGTCGCGGGGCATCGGCCGCGCATTGTGGCCGCGGGGCAGCCAACGGATGCGCCTGCGGGGCTGCACCGGCTGCAGCCGGTGGGTGCTGGTCGGCAACCAGCGCGCCATCGGCTTCTATCGCGCGCTCGGCTTCACGGCCGACGATGCGCCGCCGCAGGCGATCGAGCTGGGCGGCCGGCCAGTCCTCGAGCAGCGCCGGCTCTGCCGCCTCGGCGCCGAAGCGCAGCATCGCCGCATCGGATCGGCATAGCGCGCGCGGCACGCTGCCCGCACGGCGCGCTCGGCTACACTGCGCCGCGTCAGGAGAGAGCCCTTGCCTTGCCGGCCGGGGCCGCCGAAGGCGCAGGCCGCGAGACAGCGACATCGCTGCCGAACGCTCAGGCAAAAGGACTGGCAAGCGTTCCGGCGACGGGGCGTTCCTCGCTGGAGAGAGGCAGGCCTGGGCGCCTGCCCACCGAACGAGCAAGCACCGCAGCCATCTATACGTGCAGCGCCAATCATGAGCAAATGTGGCTCCGCCACTTTGCTCATACCCCCGCGGGGGGCGGCCGGCAAGGCCGGCCCGGGGGCGCTCTCAGGTAAAGCGGACAGCGGGGGCCAAGAACAACCAGAATAGGGTTGTTCGACAGCCCTGGGAGTAAGTGTGATGTCCGCTGAACTGCTGAAGACCCCGCTGCATGCCCTGCATCTGGAACTGGGCGCGCGCATGGTGCCCTTCGCCGGCTACGAGATGCCGGTCAACTATCCCGGCGGCATCATCGCCGAGCACAGGCAGTGCCGCGAGTCGGCGGCGCTGTTCGACGTCTCGCACATGGGCCAGCTGCGCCTGCTGGGCGCCGACGCCGCCGCGGCGCTGGAAACGCTGATGCCGGTGGACGTGCTGGGGCTGGGTGTGGGCCAGCAGCGCTACGCCTTCTTCACCGATGCCGGCGGCGGCATGCTCGACGACCTGATGGTCACGCGCCGCGAGTCCGACCTGCTGCTGGTGGTCAACGCCGCCTGCAAGGACGCCGACACGCGCCACCTGGTGACCCACATCGGCCACCGCTGCCAGGTGCAGCCGCTGCCGGACCTGGCGCTGCTCGCGCTGCAGGGCCCGCGCGCGGCCGCAGCGCTGGCGCAGTTGAATCCGGCGGTGCGCCCGCTGGTGTTCATGAGCGGCGCGGCCGTCACGCTGGCCGGCGCCGAGTGTTACGTCACGCGTTCGGGCTACACCGGCGAGGACGGTTTCGAGATCTCGGTGCCGGCCGAAGCCGCAACGGCGCTGGCACGCGCCTTGATCAACCTGCCCGATGTCAAGCCCGCCGGCCTGGGCGCGCGCGACACGCTGCGGCTGGAAGCCGGGCTTTGCCTGTACGGCCACGACATCGACACGCGCACCAGCCCGGTCCATGCCGGGCTGAGCTGGGCGATCCAGCAGGTGCGCCGTCCCGGCGGCGAACGCGCCGGCCGCTATCCGGGCGCCGACATCATTGCCGGCCAGCTGGCCGGCGGCGTCAGCTTCAAGCGGGTCGGCCTGGTGGCGCTGGAGCGCATACCGGTGCGCGAAGGCGCGAAGCTGGTCGACTCCCGCGGCCGCAAGCTGGGCATCGTGACCAGCGGCACCATCGGGCCGACGATCGACAAGCCGATCGCCATGGCCTACCTGAGCACGGATCACGCGTCGCCGCAGCACGAGGTCTATGCCGAGGTACGCAACGAGAAGGTGCCGATGCGCGTGACGCCGATGCCCTTCGTGCCGCACCGCTACTACCGCGGCTGAATGCGGCTGAATCAACCCCTACCCACCGAGGAGCGCTACCGATGACCACCATGTTCACGTCCGACCACGAATGGATCAACATCGAAGACCACGAGGCCGCGGTCGTCGGCATCACGCTGCATGCGCAGGAAGCGCTGGGCGACGTGGTCTTCGTCGATCTGCCCGCGGTCGGCAAGAGCTTCAAGAAGGGCGAGGTGGCCGGCGTCGTCGAATCGGTCAAGGCCGCGGCCGACATCTTCATGCCGGTGTCGGGCGAAGTGGTCGAGGTCAACGAGGCGCTGCGCGCCGACCCGTCGCTGGCCAACAGCGACCCGATGGGCAACGGCTGGTTCTTCAAGGTGCACGTCACCGACATGGCCGAGTTCGACCAGCTGATGGACCCGCCCGGCTACGACGCGCTGCTGAAAACGCTGTAAGTCCTTTCGCTCCCCCGATCCCCGGATCCCCCATGCCGATGTCCGCCCTTCCCCCGTTGACCGAACTCGAGAACCCGGCCGAATTCACCGCCCGCCACATCGGCCCCGACGCCGCCGGCGAAGCGCACATGCTCGGCGTGATCGGCGCGGCCAGCCGCGCGGCGCTGATCGATGCCTTGGTGCCGCGCAGCATCGCGCGCCAGCGGCCGCTGGCGCTGCCGCCGGCCGTGGGCGAGGCGCAGGCGCTGGCCGAGCTGCAGCGCCTGGCGGCGCGCAACCGGGTGCGCAAGAGCTTCATCGGCCAGGGCTACCACGGCACGCACACGCCGGGCGTCATCCAGCGCAACATCCTCGAGAACCCGGCCTGGTACACCGCGTACACGCCCTACCAGGCGGAGATCTCGCAGGGCCGGCTGGAGGCGCTGGTCAACTTCCAGACCATGGTCTGCGACCTGACCGGCATGGCCATCGCCAACGCCAGCATGCTCGACGAAGCCACCGCCGCGGCCGAGGCGATGACGCTGGCCCGGCGCAGCGTCAATCACGAGAGCCAGGTCATCGTCGTCGCCGGCGACTGCCATCCGCAGACCATCGAGGTCGTGCGCACGCGCGCCGCGCCGCTGGGGCTGACGGTCAAGCTCGCCAGTTCGCACGACGAGTGGCAGGCGCTGATCGGCGGCGGCGACTACTTCGCCGTGCTCGTGGCCTACCCCTGCACGCACGGCGCGATCGAGGACTGGCGGCCCGAGGTCGAGCGCGTGCATGCCGCGGGCGCGGCCTTCCTCGTCTGCGCCGACCTGCTGGCATTGACGCTGCTGACGCCGCCCGGCGAATGGGGCGCCGACGTGGTGGTCGGCAATACGCAGCGCTTCGGCGTGCCGATGGCCGGCGGCGGCCCGCATGCCGCCTACATGGCCTGCCGCGACGAATGGAAGCGCAGCCTGCCCGGCCGGCTGGTAGGGGTCAGCGTCGACACGCACGGCCAGAGCGCCTACCGGCTGGCGCTGCAGACGCGCGAGCAGCACATCCGCCGCGAGAAGGCCACCAGCAACATCTGCACCGCGCAGGTGCTGCTGGCGGTGATGGCCAGCATGTACGCCGTCTACCACGGCCCGCAGGGCTTGAAGCGCATCGCGCAGCGCGTGGCCGCTCTCACGGCCGTGCTGGCCGCGGGGCTGAAGCAGCTGGGCTATACGCCGCAAGCCCGCGACGGCCAGGTCACGGCCTTCGACACCTTGTGCCTGAAGACCGGCGCCCGCACCGCCGAGCTGATGCAGCGCGCGCTGGACGCGGGCATGAACCTGCGCCGCTACCGCGAATGGGGCGACGCCTACCTGAGCATCACGCTGGACGAAACCACGACGCGCGAGGACATCGTCGCGCTGTGGCGCGTGTTCGCGGGCGACGCGCCGCTGCCCTCTTTCGGCGCCTTCGAAAAAGGCATCGAGCCGCTGATCCCCGCCGCGCTGCGCCGCGGCAGCGCCTACCTGACGCACCCGGTGTTCAACACGCACCACAGCGAAACCGAGATGCTGCGCTACATCCGCAGCCTGAGCGACAAGGACCTGGCGCTGGACCGCTGCATGATCCCGCTGGGCAGCTGCACGATGAAGCTCAACGCCACGGCCGAGATGATCCCGATCACCTGGCCGGAGTTCGCGCAAGTGCATCCCTATGCGCCGCGCGACCAGCTGGCCGGTTACGAGGCCTTGTCCGAGCAGCTGTGCGGCTGGCTCGCCGAGGCCACCGGCTACGCCGCCGTGAGCCTGCAGCCCAATGCCGGCAGCCAGGGCGAATACGCCGGGCTGCTGTCCATCCGCGCCTGGCACGCGAGCCGCGGCGAGCCGCAGCGCGACATCTGCCTGATCCCCGAATCGGCGCACGGCACCAACCCGGCCAGCGCGCATCTGGCCGGCATGCAGGTGGTGGTGGTGAAGTGCGACGACATGGGCAACGTCGACCTCGCCGACCTGCGCGCCAAGTGTGAAGCGCATCGCCCGCGGCTGGCCGCGGTGATGATCACCTACCCCTCGACCTACGGCGTGTTCGAGCCGCGCGTCAAGGAGCTGTGCGCCACCGTGCACGAGTTCGGCGGCCGCGTCTATGTCGACGGCGCCAACATGACCGCGCTGGTCGGCCTGGCGGCGCCGGGCGAATTCGGCGGCGACGTGAGCCACCTGAACCTGCACAAGACCTTCTGCATCCCGCACGGCGGCGGCGGCCCCGGCGTCGGCCCGGTGTGCGTGGTCGAGGACCTCGCGCCCTTCCTGCCGGCACAGCCCGGCATCGGCGCTGACGCGGCAGTCGGCCCGGTGTCGGCGGCGCCGTGGGGCAATGCCGGGGTGCTGCCGATCAGCTGGATGTACATCCGCATGATGGGCGCCGAAGGCCTGCGCCATGCCACCGAGACCGCGATCCTCAGCGCCAACTACATCGCCGCGCGCCTGGCCGAGCACTACGACATCCACTACAGCAGCGAGATCGCCGGCATCAAGGGCGGCGGCGTCGCGCACGAATGCATCCTCGACCTGCGCCCCTTGCAGAAGAGCAGCGGCGTCAGCGCCGAGGACGTGGCCAAGCGGCTGATCGACTACGGCTTCCACGCGCCGACGCTGAGCTTCCCGGTGGCCGGCACGCTGATGGTCGAGCCGACCGAAAGCGAGCCGCTCATCGAACTCGACCGCTTCTGCGGCGCGATGATCGCCATCCGCGCCGAGATCGCCAAGGTCGAGGCCGGCGAGTGGTCCCGACAGGACAACCCGCTGAAGAACGCGCCGCACACCGCCGCGGCGCTGCTGAAGAGCGACTGGCCGCACCCCTACAGCCGCGAGCAGGCGGCCTTCCCGCTGCCGGCGCTGCGGCGGCAGAAGTACTGGAGTCCGGTGGGCCGCGTCGACAACGTCTGGGGCGACCGCAACCTCAGCTGCAGCTGTCCGCCGATGTCCGCCTACGCGGCATCCGCCGAGTGACACGATTTCGGCTGAATGACATAGTGGTTCCAGAGTGTCAGATTCTGAAGTGCCTGCCATGTCGAATGCGAAGGTCTCCGAAGGCGGCCGGGTCGTCATCCCGGCCGAACTGCGCGCCCGGCACGGCATTGCCATCGGCGATTCGCTGCTCTGGGTCGAGGACGAACAAGGCCTGAGGCTGGTATCGCCGCGGGCCGCGCTGCGCCGCGCGCAGCAAGTGGCCGCCAAGTACAAGCGGCCAGGCGTCAGCGAAGTCGACGAATTCATTCGCGACAAGCGCGCCGAGGCCGCCCGCGAATGAAGGTCTTCGCCGCCTCGGCGGCCTTGGCCGTGGTGTTCGCCGAACCCGGTTCGCAGCAGGCCGAACGCTTGCTCGAAGACGGCGATGCGGTGATCAGCAGCGTCAACCATGCGCATCGCGGCGCGCAGGTGATCACCGCCGATCGCCTGTGGAAGGATCTGAAGGGCTTCAGGATCACCCTGATCCGCTGACCCCATCGAGCTGAACATGGCCGTCTCGGTCTTCGACCTGTTCAAGATCGGCATCGGCCCGAGCAGCAGCCATACCGTCGGCCCGATGCGCGCGGCGCGGCTGTTCGCGCTGCGCCTGCAGCACGAGGGCCGGCTGCCGCGCGTGCAGCGCGTGCAGGCCGATCTGTACGGCTCGCTGGGCGCCACCGGCAAGGGCCACGGCAGCGACAAGGCGGTGCTGCTGGGCCTGCTCGGCCACGAGCCCGACACCGTCGAGGTGGAGGCCATCCCCGTGCTGCTGAAGGCGGTGCGCGACAGCGGCCGGCTGAAGCTGGCCGGCGCCCACGGCATCGAATTCGCCGAGAAGCGCGACCTGCAGTTCCACCGCCGCGAAACGCTGCCGCTGCATGCCAACGGCATGCGCTTCGCCGCCTTCGACGCGGCCGGCGCCGAACTGGATGCGCGCGTGTACTACTCGGTCGGCGGCGGTTTCGTCATCAGCGGCGAAGTGGCCGCCGACGGCAGCCGCCTGAGGACGATCGCGCCCGATGCCGCGCTGCTGCCGCTGCCCTTCCGCAGCGGCGAAGAACTGCTGGCCATCGCGCAGCGCGAGGGCCTGAGCATCGCCGGCGTGATGCGCATCAACGAACGCGCACTGGGCAATGGTGGGCGCAGCGACGCCGAGATCGACGCCGGGCTGCTGCACATCTGGCAGGTGATGCAGGACTGCGTGCGGCGCGGCTGTGCGGCTTCGGGCACGCTGCCCGGCGGCTTCAAGGTGCGGCGCCGCGCCGCGGCACTGTACCGCGACCTGACCTCTCACCCCGAGCGGGCGCTGCGCGACCCGCTGCAGGTGCTGGACTGGGTGAACCTGTACGCGCTGGCGGTGAACGAGGAGAACGCCGCCGGCGGCCGCGTGGTCACCGCGCCGACCAACGGCGCGGCCGGCATCGTGCCGGCGGTGCTGCACTACTACACGCGCTTCGTGAATCCGCCCCCGGCGACGCGAAACGCCGATCCCCCCGAGGGGGACGCGGCCGGCTCGGGGCGGCCCGGCGCCGGCCTGGGCGCCACCGACCAGGGCGTGATCGACTTCCTGCTCACCGCCGCCGCCATCGGCCTGCTCTACAAGGAAAACGCCAGCCTCTCCGGCGCCGAGGTCGGCTGCCAGGGCGAGGTGGGCGTGGCCTGCAGCATGGCCGCGGGCGCGCTGTGCGCGGTGCTCGGCGGCACGGCGGCGCAGGTGGAGAACGCCGCCGAGATCGGCATGGAGCACCACCTCGGCCTGACCTGCGACCCGGTCGGCGGGCTGGTGCAGATCCCCTGCATCGAGCGCAATGCCATCGCCTCGGTCAAGGCCATCAACGCCGCGCGCATGGCGCTGCACGGCGACGGCACGCACCACGTCAGTCTGGACCAGGTCATCAAGACGATGCGCGAGACCGGCGCCGACATGATGAGCAAGTACAAGGAAACCGCGCGCGGCGGGCTGGCGGTCAACATCGTCGAGTGCTGAGCGCGCGGACATCATCGACCGGAGGGAGCACACCCATGAAACGAAGGCTGATCATCATGTTCGGGCTGGTTCTGCCGCCGCTGGCGCGGGCCCAGCTGCCGAAGCTGGACGATCTGGGCAAACAGCTCGGCAAGCTGCCCCAGTCATCCGGCGCGAAGTCCGCCGCCGGCAGCGGCGACGGCAAGACCGATGCCGCCGGCATCAAGGAGGCACTGGCCGTCGGCACCGAGCGTGCCGTGGCGAGCCTGGGACGCACGGACGGCTATTTCGGCAACGCGGCGGTGAAGATCCTGATGCCGTCCAGCCTGCAGAAGGTGGCCGAGGTGGCGCGCACGGTCGGCTACCAGAAGCAGGTCGACGAATTCACTCTCAGCATGAACCGTGCGGCCGAGGCTGCGGCGCCGCTGGCCGCGAACATCTTCGGCGACGCGATCCGCGCGATGACGCTGGACGACGTGCGCGCCATCCTTGGCGGCGGCGACACCGCCGCCACCGACTTCTTCAAGCGCAAGACGCACGACAAGCTGTATGCCGCGTTCAAGCCGGTGGTGTCGAAGAAGGTCGACGAAGTCGGCACCACCCACGCCTACAAGGCGATGATCGGAAAGTACGAAAGCGTGCCGATGATGGGCACGCAGTCGCTGGACCTCGACCACTACGTGACCGAGAAGTCGCTCGACGGCCTGTTCTACATGCTCGGCCAGGAAGAGAAGAGCATCCGCACCAACCCGGCCGCGCGCTCCACCGAGCTGCTGAAGTCGGTGTTCGGCAAGTAGCGCGACCGCGGCCCGCCGGCCGCGCGGCTACGAACCGGCCTTGAAGTTGGTGAAGATGCGCGTCTGCACGCGCCGGATGTCCTGCGGCATCGCCTCGGGCACGTGCATGTTGGCCTTGTCGGCGTCGCTGAGGAACACGGTCGGGTTCGTCGCCACGTCGGGCTTGACGTACTTCAGCGAGGCCTTGTTCGGGTTGGCGTAGAAGACCTTGTTGGTCAGCGACGCATGCACCTCGGGGCGCATGATGTAGTTGATGAACAGGTGCGCGTTCTTCGGATGCGGCGCGTCGGCGGGGATGGCCATCACGTCGAAGAACAGCGTCGCACCGCTCTTGGGCACCAGCGCCTGGATGACCGGCCCCTTGCCGGCTCCGATGGCGCGCGCGCGCGCGATGTTGATGTCGCCCGAATAGCCCATGACCACGCACAGCGAGCCGCCGGCCAGGTCGTTGATGTAGCCCGAGGACGAGAAGCGCGTCACGTAGGGCCGCACCTTCTTCAGCATCTCGGCCGCTGCCGTGTAGTCGGCCGCGGTGCGGCTGTAGCCGGGCTTGCCGGCGTAGTACATGGCCAGCGGCAGCACTTCGGAAGCCGAGTCGAGGAAGCTGATGCCGCAGGACTTGAGCCGGCTGGCGTACTTCGGATCGAAGATCAGCGACCAGGGGTTCTCGGGCAGCGGGTCGTTGCCCAGCGCCTTCTTCACCAGCGGCACGTTGATGCCCACCGTGATGTAGCCCCACATCCAGTCGACCAGGTACTGGTTGCCCGGGTCGACCTTGGCCAGCAGTTCGAGCAGCGCCGGGTCGAGGTTGCTCCAGTTGCTCAACTGCGCGCGGTCCAGCTTCTGGAACAGCCCGGCGTCGATCTGCTGCTTGGCGAACTGCGCGCTGGGCACGACGATGTCGTAGCCGCTCCTGCCGGCGACCAGCTTGGCGTGAAGGATCTCGTTGGTGTCGTAGTTGTCGTAGCGCACCTTGATGCCGGTTTCCTTCTCGAAGTTCTTGATCGTGTCTTCGGCGATGTAGTCCGACCAGTTGTAGACGTTCAGCACCTTGGGCTCGGTGTTCTGCGCCAGGGCGCCGGCGCACAGGCCGAGGGTCGCCGCCAATGCGGCAAGCAGCTTGTTGAAGGTGTTCATGGTGGCGTTGGTTGACGGGAAACGGGCTCCGGCCTGCTGCGACACGCGCGCCGCGCGCAAGTTCCAGGGCGCGACATTTTGCCGCGGCGACGCCCGCGCTGAACCCGCCCCCACGGACAGCCGGAGCGGGGCTGGATCCCTTCAGCCCGGCGGCCGGTACCAGCGCGGGAAGAACTTCGCCACCTGCGGTCCGTCGGACTTCAGCGCATGGCAGCCGTCGATGCTGAAGGGCTTTTGGTCCGCGTCCTGCGTCAGCACCTCCCACATCGCCTGCAGCACCGCGCTGCCCATCACGCCGGCCAGCTCGCTCATGTGCGTGCAGCCGGCGGTGCGGCCGAAGAGGCGGCGGATCGCATCGCGGTAGCCGCGCGCCACGCGCACGCCGACCAGCTGGCCGTAGTCGGGGGCGATGGCACTGCAGGCGGCGTCGTAGGGTCCGGCATCGGTGGCGGCCTGCACGGCGACGATCGTCGCCGTGCGGTCCACCGTCAGCCGCAGCCGCATCGAATGCATCGGCTCGCCCGGCGGCAGCATGCCGCCGGCGCGCGGAATCGGCGCCGTCCAGGCATCGGTGAGGTGGCCTTCGATGTCCCACAGGCCGTCGCTGCGGGTGTAGGCGGTGATGGTGATCGAACGCTGGTGCGAGGGCTGGCGTTCGCAGTCCGGAGGGGGCAGCGGCATGGCGGGGGAGCGAGTAGATCGGTGCGTCCGAGACTACACCGAAGACAGCGGCGCTCCCGGCCGCGCGGCCAGCGACTGCAATTCGGCGACGAAAGCCTGCGCGGCCGGCGTCAGGCTGCGGCCGGGCGCGCTGTAGATCTGCACGTCGCGCTCGAACACCGGGGCCACCAGCGCGCGCAGCACCAGACCGCGGGCCTGCGCCAGCGTCGCGCCGTAGGTCGGCACCAGCGTCACGCCCAGCCCGGCCGCCACCAGGCCGAGCGCGGTGCTGACGTAGCCGACGGTGTGCGCCGGCGCCGGCAGCAGCGCACGCGGCGCCAGCAGCGGCTCGAGCCAGCGCATGAAGTCGCGCGTCGGCGCGATGAACGGCACGCCGCGCAGGTCGGCCCAGCGCAGCCGCGCGCGCCGCGCCAGCGCATGCGCGGCCGGGCACACCAGCCAGTGGCGGTCGCGCAGCAGCACGCGGCGCTCGATGTCGGCGCCGGACGGCACCTCGACGCCGATGGCCAGCTCGACCTCACCCGACAGCACCTGCGCCACCAGCCGATCGGTCAGCGTGTCGTGCAACTCGATGGCCACGCCCGGGTGGCGGCGGTGGAACGCGGCGATGGCCTGCGCGCCCAGCGTCGAGGCCATCAGCTGCGGCATCGCCAGCCGCAGCCGGCCGCGGTTCTTGTCGCGCAGCTCGGCCACCGCCTGCGCTGCCTGCGCCACCTCGCCCAGCACGCGCCGCGCGCTGGGCAGCAGCTCGTGCCCGGCCTCGGTGAGCAGCACGCGGCGCGTGTGGCGATCGAACAGCCGCGCGCCGAGTTCGTGCTCCAGCTCGCGCACCAGCACCGACAGCGCGCTCTGCGTCAGGTGCATGCGCGCCGCCGCCGCCGTGAAGCTGCCGAGTTCCGCCACGGCGGCAAAGGCGCGCAGCTGGCGCAAGGTCAGGTTTGCACTCATGGACCGGTTTCATCAATGCATGAAAAGGATTCGATTGCATCATGAGTTTGATCAGCGTCAAATTGCGCCCGACACGCTGCCCGCCCTCTCACCCTCCTCTAAACGCCATGTCCAGTACCGAACCCATCGAACGCATCGGCCCCTATGTCTACCGCCATTTCGCGCCGCCGCCGCTGCCGGCGCATCAGCACGCTGCCGTGGCCATCGTCGGCGGCGGGCCGGTCGGGCTGGCCACCGCGCTCGGGCTGGCGCGCCAGGGCGTGCGCAGCGTGGTCATCGAGGCCGACGACAGCGTCTGCGTCGGCAGCCGCGCCGCCTGCATCTCGCGCCGCAGCCTGGAAATCTGCGGCCGCCTCGACGCGCTGCCCGAGATGCTGCAGCGCGGGCTGCCGTGGTCCGGCGGGCGCAGCTTCTGGCAGAGCACCGAGGTGTTCAGCTTCTCGATGCCGTTGTACGAAGGCCAGCGGCTGCCGCCGATGATCAACCTGCAGCAGTACTACATCGAGGACGCGCTGCTGGCGGCGGTGGCGCGCGCCAACGAAAGCGCGCCGGGCAGCATCGACATCCGCTGGGCGACGACGGTCGATGCGATCGAAGCCGGCGCCGGCGGCGCGAGCCTCGGGCTGGTCAATGGTTCAGGCCGCGGCACGCTGCAGGCCGACTGGGTGGTGGCCTGCGACGGCGGCCAGAGCTTCGTGCGCAACGCCCTGGGCCTGGCGCTCGAAGGCACGGCCTACACCGGCCGCTACGTGATCGTCGACATCGAGCTGCCGAGCAAGCACCCGACCGAGCGCCGCGCCTGGTTCGACCCGCCGTGGCACCGCGGCGCGACGGTGCTGATGCATCGCCAGCCCGACGACCTGTGGCGCATCGACTGGCAGCTGCGCCACGGCGACCGCACCGAAGAGGCGATGCAGCCCGAGAACGTACGCGCCTTCGTGCAGCGCCACCTGGACGCCATCGGCGAAGGCCACCTCGAATGGAAGCCGGCGTGGAGTTCGATCTACCGCGCCGGCGCGATGACGCTGGCCGGCTACCGCCACGGCCGCGTGCTCTTCGCCGGCAATGCCGCGCATGCGATGCCGATCTTCGGCGTGCGCGGCTTGAATTCGGGGCTGGACGACGCCGACAACCTGGCCTGGAAGCTGGCCGCGGTGCTGCACGGCGGCAGCGATGCGCTGCTCGACAGCTACAGCAGCGAGCGCGTGCAGGCCTTCCACGTCAACGCCGAGAGCGCGCGGCGCAGCACCGAATTCATGTCGCCGCCGTCGCGCGGCTTCGACGTCATGCGCGAAGCGGTGCTGTCGCTGGCCGAACACGAGCGCGGCATCGCCGAGCTGATCAACCCGCGCCAGACCGCCGCGGTGGCCTACACCGGCTCGCCGCTGTCGACGCCGGATACCGATGCGTGGACCGCCGGTCCGGCGCCGGGCGAGGTGCTGCCGGAGGTGCCGGTCGGCGGGCCGGTCGGTCATGTCACCGAAGTCGTCGGCCCCGGCTTCGTGCTGCTGCACTTCGGCGCGCCGCCACCGTGGACTGCGATCGACAGCTTGCGCGTGGTGCCGGTGCTGGAGCATGCCGACGCGCAGTGGCCCCTGGCCTTGATCGATGCCCGCGCGCGGCTGGCGCGCGCCTACGGCGCCGCGCCCGGCAGCGCCTACCTGCTGCGGCCCGACGGCCACGTCGCGGCGCGCTGGCAGCGGTGCAGCGAAGCCGGGCTGCGCGCCGCGCTGCGGCGTGCGCAAGGGCGCGAAGCCGGGGTCGTCGATGGCGGCACGGCCGCCGACAGCAGCTCGGCGCGCGACCGCATCTACACGCGGCTGGCGCAGGGCGTCAGCACTGCCGGCAGTTCGCGCGAGACCCTGTTCCTGGCGCGGCTGGCGCTGTTGTTGTGCGAACGCCTGGACGACGAGGCGGTGGCCGGCGCGGCCATCGACGCGGCGCTGCAGGATCTGCCCGAACCGTCGCTGTCCGCACCCGACGCCACCTACTGATCTGCCGACCCGAAGCACCCGATCGATAGACACCGGACAACCGGCCCGAAGCTCCGGTGTCCGGCAAAGGAATCGCGCTCAGGCATCCGGCACGGCCAGCCCCGACCCGTCGGCCGCGGCGACGAAACGGTCCGGACGCACCGCCATGACCTTGGCTCCGTAGCGGCGCATCCAGGCCAGCAGCGCGCCGTCCAGATCGACGATGTCGTCGCTGCCCTTGCCGTGCTGTTCGGGCGACAGCACGCGCAGGCAGCGCGCACCCAGTGCGTCCCAGCCCGCCTGCTCGCCTGCGCTGAGCACCGACCGCGGATCGATACCGTCGCCCAGCAAAGCGAATCCGTCGCCGAGTTGATCGTCGAGCCAGCACAGCCGGCCGCGCGCGTCACCCACCCGGGGCTGCGGCATCATCTTGCCGACCGCGCTCTCGGGCGTCGGCGCGCCGCGCAGCCAGCCTGCCTCGTACCAGGGGTTCCACAGCAGCGGCGGCTCCGGCGGCGGCTCGCCCGGCTTCGGCGCCAGCGCGGCTGTCTCCTCGTCGCTGAGCTGCTGCTGGATGATGCGGCCCAGTTGCACCGCCACGCCGGTGTAGAAAGCCACGTTCGGTGCGCGCTCGGCCTGATAGCTGTCGAGCAGCGTCTCGGGCAGTCGGCCGCGCAGCACCTCGCGCAGCTTCCAGCAGATGTTGAACGCATCGCGCATACCGGACTGCATGCCGGACCCCGCCCACGGCGGCATCAGGTGGCCGGCATCGCCCAGCAGGAACACGCGCCCCTCGCGCCAGCGCTCGGCATGGCGGATGTGGTGCTTGTAGAACGCGTGCTGGTGGATCTGCACGTCGTCGGGCGTCACGCCCAACGAGTTCAGCAGCCGCCACAACGACTCGGGGGTGTTGAAGTCGGCTTCCGATTCGTGCGCCTCCAGCGGGAACTCCCAGCGGTGGTTGCCCTGGGCGAGCGCGATGTCCACCACCGGCCGCTGCTTGTCGGACCAGAAGGTGAGGATGTGACGCTCGGGCCACCAGCGCTTGACTTTGGCGTCGATCACCACCCACTTCACCTCGCGCGTCTCGCCGATGAGCTTGATGCCCAGCCGTTCGCGCGTGCTGCTGCCGCCGCCATCGCAGGCCAGCACATAGCGCGCACGGACCGGCGTCGACGCTCCGGTGGCCAGGTCGCGCGAGCTCAGCGTCACGCCCTCGGCGTCCTGCACCAGACCGGTCACCTCGACGCCGTAGCGCACGTCCACATGCTCGGCATGGCGTTGATTCGCCTTGCGCAACACCTCTTCCATCGCGGGCTGGTAGATGGCGTAGGACGTGGGATGCCGCCCCAGGCGCGAAGGCGGGAAGTCCATGCGCGTGATCTGCTGGCCGTCGTAGGTGACCCAGCGCAGCGCCACGGTCGGGTCCATGGTGCGCGCCAGCTCCTCGTCCAGCCCCAGCGACTGGAAGCAGCGCATCGTCCAGTCGTTGACCGTGACGGCGCGTGCCCGGGGATAGATCTCGCGGTCGCGCTCGAACGCGATGGTGCGGATGCCGTAGTGGCCCAGGCTCAGTGCGGCGGCCAGGCCACTGGGGCCGTAGCCGATGATCGCGACATCGGCATCGAAGGTCTTTTGCGGGGCAGTCATGTCAGGCCACCTCCACCACCGATGCCGGCACCGGCGAACCCTCTTCCGGCCGCGCGCCGAAGGCGCGATGGCCCCAGGTGCTGACGCGGTCGTAGGCCCCGACCTTCCAGCTCGCGTCGTCCACCTTCACACCGCCCCAGCCGACCTCGACCAGGAACCCGGAAGGCGTGTGGGCGTAGAACGAGATCATCTGGTCGTTCGGATGCTGGCCGATGTCCATCACCACCGGCAGGCCGAAGCTCAGGCAGCGGTCGCGTGCGCGGCCGACATCGGCCATGCTGCCGACCTCGATCATGAAGTGGTGGATGCGCTTTCTCGGCCCCGGCGCCGGGGAGCGCGGCGCCACGGCCAGCGAGTGGTGGCGCTCGTTGGCGTGGAAGAACGAGACTACGACATCCACACCGGGCGCCGGCTTCAGGTGGATGTGGTCGCTCAGCCGGGCGCCCAGCACCTTGCGTGCGAACGCAATGGTGTCCGGATAGCGATCGGCCTCGAACACCACGTGGCCGGCGCCGCCCGCGCCGGTGACGAAGCCGGAGCTCACCACGTCCGAACGAAACGGCGCTTCCTTCGACGGCGCTTCGACATAGACCTCGTGGCGGTTGCCCTCGGGATCGCTGAAGTGCAGCATGCGCTCAGCATGGCGCACGGCCAGTTCGTCGTCGGAGCCCCAGCTGCCTTTCAGGCCCTGGCTGTCCAGGTGGCGCACGAAGGCATCCAGCTCGGCAGCCGATCCCAGTTTCCAGCCGGCAAAGGCCAGGTCGTTGGCTGGGCCCTGGCTCAGGATGAAGCGCGCCGGCGCGGCATCCAGGCGCAGGCGGCGCGTGTTCTGCGGGCCGCTGCTCACGCCGAGGCCCAACACCTCGGCGGCAAAGCGCTCCCAGCGGGGCAGGTCGGACACCTCGAAACCGAGGTAGCCCAGTTCGTGGATGGAAAGGGTCATGCTTGTCTCCTGTCGGATGAAGAAAAAGCCAAGGCCGCCCCGGGCCCTGAAGGCTCGAAGAAAAGCGTCGAAAGCGGACGAAGATGCGCTGGCGAGAGCCGGTGCCGGGACATCAGCCGTCGTGCCGCAGGAAGCTGGCGACCACGTCGTTGAAGCGCTGCGGATGCTCCCACTGCGCCCAGTGGCCGCAGTTGGTCAGCAGCAGGACGTCGGCATTGGGCATCGCCTTGAACGGCTCCAGGCCTTGCACGGGGTTCACCTTGTCCTGCAGGCCCCAGATGAACAGCGCACGGTGCGGCAGCATGGCCAGGCGGGGGTCCAGGCTGATGAAGGTTTCCTTGCCGGGGCCGCCCGGCGGCGGCACCAAGGGCGGGTTGGCGCGGATCTCGGGATCGTTGCTCGCGTCGAAGCGCTGGCGGATCAACTCCGGCGTCAGCAGCGTGGTGTCGTGCACCAGGTTGCCGATGAAGGCCTGCAGCTTTTCCAGGCTCGGGCCGTCGCCCAGGTAGTAGGTCAACAATTGCTTGATGCCTTCGGTGGGGCCCGTCGCGCCCGCGACCACGCCGCCGCCCGGTCCCATCAGCACCAGTTTGTTCACCCTGTCCGGGTGGTCCATCGCCAGGCACAGCGCCGACGCCCCGCCAAAGGAGTTGCCGATCAGGTGCGCGCGCGCCAGGCCGACCGCGTCCATGAAGGCGCGCACCGCACGCCCGCCGTTGTGGAACGGGCCGAGGCCGCCGAAAGCGTTCAGGTTCTTCGAGCTTTGTCCCCATCCGGGGAAATCGAGCACCCAGCAGCGGAAGTGCTGCGCCAGGGCTTCGATGTTCTTGCTGTAGTTGCTGGCGCCGGTGGCACCGGGACCACCGCCGTGAAGAAGGATCACGTCATCGCCGGAACCGCTCACCTGGTAGGCGATGCGCCACGCTGCGCCGCTCTCGGTGTGTCCCTCGACGAACTTGGACTGCGTCATGCTGACTTCCCGTCTCACCGTCCCGCCTTGCAGCCGCGCCCCGTGCGCATGGACGACGGTACGCGACAGGCGAACAGGTCCAGAGAAGATGGCAGGAAGTTTATCTACAGTGACACTTTTGTCAATGACAACAATGTCAATTTACGGGTAAACCCCGACTAGCAGTTGCCCGGCGGCGCAGGTGGCGGCAGGGCCACCCGCATGGCCCGATCGATCAAGCCAGGCTTCACGCCGAGTCCATTCAGCATGGCGCGAAGCACCTCCAGCGCACGCTCCTGGCCACCCGCTTCCACCTTGGAACTGCGCAAGGCAAACACCATCACGCCAAAAGCGATCGCCTCGGCCAACTCGATGTCCTTGACCTTGACCAAGCCCTTCTCGATGGCCTCCTCCAGGTCCGCGCGCGCATGCTGGGCAGCCAAGTTGCCAACGCCTGAGACCGAGCCCAGGAACGCCCTGAACACCGGATCGAGCGTGGCCTTGCGGTAGAACAGCCGCGCCGCGGTGGCAAGACGGATGACGGGATCGGACTCATCGGCGACCGCCGGGATGACCGTCTTGATCAGTTCATCCGAGATGTGGGCCATCGAGGCTTCCAGCAAATCCCGAGTGGTCTGGAAGTAGTTGTAGAAGGTGCCCCTTGAAACGCCCGCAGCCTTCACGAAATCGTCGATGACCGGGAGGTCCGGCCCATGGCGGGCGAAGATCGGAATCGCCGCCTGAATGATGGCCGCGCGCGTCCTGGCCTTCTGGGCTTGCCCACTGACCGTCCTCGGATGAACAGCCCTTTGGGGTTTGGGCTTTGGCTGGTATGACATGTCGAGAGTTCGGGCAAGGCGCTTGTGCACAAGCCTTTTAGCGCAACCCTGCGCTTGCACGGCTTTCAGCGCTTGACGACGATCACTGGAAGTGCCGATTCAGCGAGAAGCGCCGCGCTGCAGACCAAGGTTCCCAAGTCACCGCTGCCGCGGGCCTTCCGTCGCCCTTCATCTAGGCTGTCGTTTCAAGCGGCAGGCTCCAGCGCGGCCTGCCGCCGCACCAGGCTGCGCAGTGCCGGCAGGCACGAGCCGCATTCGGTGCCGCAGCGCAGCTGGCGTTGCAGGGCCTGCAGCCGCTGCTCGGCACTGCCGTCCAGCGCCGCCGCCGCTTGCACGATGCGCGCTTCACTGACGTCGTGGCAGGCGCAGACCTGCGGGCTGCGCGGCGCCAGCGCCTGCGGCGCCGTGCGGCTGGCGGCCAGCAGCGCGCGGCCGAAGGCGGCAGCCGGTGCGCGCTCGCGCAGCAGCGCCATCACCCAGTCGTCGGCGGCGATGTCGCCGGCCAGCACGAAGGCGCGCAGCGCGCCCTCCGCGTCCAGCGCCAGCGCGCGGCTCTGGCCGCTGCGCGCGTCGGCATAACGCAGCACCGGGCCGCTGCCCAGGCCGAGCGCGGCCTCCATCTCGCGCAGCAGCGCCGGCTCGGCCGGCGCAGGCAGCGCCGCGCGCAAGCGCAGGCCGAGCAGCGCGTCCGGCTCGCGGCCGAAAGGCAGGCAATGGCAATAGTCGAAGCGGTCGAACAGCGCCCGCAGCCGCTCGCGCAGGGCCAGCGCCGCATCGGCCGGCAGCCACGCGGCGGCGGCGATCTGCCACGGCAGCGCGGCGCGTTCGATGCGCACCGCCGCATGCTTCAGCTCCGGCTGCATCGATTGCGGGCAACTCGCCGGACTGGTCAGCGCGTTGACGCCCAACGCGCCGCCGCCGCCGACGAACTCGCTGCCCCAGTGCATCGCGATGAAGGCCTGCGCCGGCGCGAGCGCCTCGCTGGGGCGGGCCGGCAGCAGCAGCGCGCCGCGCCGCGAACTGACGCGCACCAGATCACCGGGCTGCAGCCGGCGGCGCGCCAGTTCCTGCGGATGCAGCTCGACCGCCGGCTCGCCGGCATGCCCGAACAGCCGGCCCAGCGTGCCGCTGCGGCTCATGCCGTGCCATTGGTCGCGGTGCCGGCCCGTGGTCAGCGACACCGCGAAGCGCGCATCGCGCGGCTCGGCCACGCCGCGCCAGGCCGGCGCGACGAAGCGCGCGCGGCCATCCGCGGTGGCGAAGCGGCCGTCGGCATAAAGCCGCGCGGTGCCGCCCACGGCCCTGGCGGCGCAGGGCCACTGCTGCGGCTGCCGTTCCAGCGCGGCCCAGCTCAGCCCGCCGATGTCCAGATCCCGGCCGCGCGTGCTTTCGCGGTGCTCGTTCCAGATCTGCTCGGGCGTGTCGTAGGGGAACAGCGTCGGCATGCCCGGACGCAGCTGGGCCTCGAGCCGCCGCGCGACCTGCACCGCGATCGCCCAGTCGGCACGCGCCTCGCCTGGGGGCGCGATCGCGGCGCGCACGCGGCTGATGCGGCGCTCGCTGTTGGTCACCGTGCCCTGCTTCTCGCCCCAGCTGCTGGCCGGCAGCAGCAGGTCGGCATAGGCGGCGGTGGCGGTGTGCGCATAGGCCTCCTGCAGCACGACGAATTCGGCGCGCTGCAGCGCGCGCCGCACCGTCGCCTGGTCGGGCAGCGACTGCGCCGGGTTGGTGCAGGCTATCCACAGCGCCTTGATCTCGCCGTCGGCCGCGGCCTGGAACATCTGCAGCGCCGCCTTGCCGGGCCGCGCCGGTACCTGCGGCACGCCCCACAGCGCCGCCACCTCGGCGCGGTGCGCCGGGTCGTGCAGGTCGCGGTGTGCACTGAGCTGGTTGGCCAGGCCGCCGACCTCGCGCCCGCCCATCGCGTTGGGCTGCCCGGTCAGCGACAGCGGGCCGGCGCCGGGCTTGCCGATCTGCCCGGTGGCCAGGTGCAGGTTGATCAGCGTCGAGTTGTTGTCGCTGCCGCTGCGGCTCTGGTTCAGCCCCTGGCACCACAGCGACAGCGTCGGGCTGCGCGTACCGCCGGCATCGAGCCCGGCAAACCAGCGCGCCGCCTGCACGATGTCGTCGGCGCGCAGGCCGCAGACCTTGGCCGCATGCGCCGGCGTGAACTCGCGCACGCGGTCGCGCAGCGCCTCGAAGCCGCTGGTATGGGCGGCGATGAAGGCCGGGTCGGTCAGCCCTTCCCACAGCATCAGGTGCAGCAGCGCATGGTGCAGCACGACGTCGGTGCCCGGCTGCAGCTGCAGGTGCAGGTCGGCCACCGCGGCGGTTTCGGTGCGGCGCGGGTCGACGACGATCCATTTCTGCGCCGGGTTGGCGGTGCGCGCATCCTCCAGCCGGCGGAACAGCACCGGATGCGCCCAGGCCATGTTCGAGCCGCTGATGAACACCGTCTGCGCCGCGTCCAGGTCGTCGTAGCAGGCCGGCGGCGCATCGGCGCCCAGGCTTTGCTTGTAGCCGGCGACCGCGCTGCTCATGCACAGCCGCGAGTTGGTGTCGACGTTGTTGGTGCCGATCAAGCCCTTGGCCAGCTTGTTGAAGACGTAGTAGTCCTCGGTCAGCAACTGGCCCGACAGGTACAGGCCGACGGCATCGGGGCCGTCGCGCATCACGATGCCGGCGAAGCGCGCCGCCACCTCGTCCAGCGCCGCGTCCCAGGCCACCGGCTGCAGCGGCTGGCTGCGCGCGGCGCGGCGCAGCGGCTGCAGCGCACGCACCTGCTGCGTGATGTGCGCCGCGGCGGTCAGATGCAGCGTACTGCCCTTGGTGCACAGCCGCCCGAAGTTGGCCGGGTGCTCGGGATCGCCGCGCACGCCGGTGATGCGCGCGCCGTCGCTGTCGATGATCACGCCGCAGCCGACGCCGCAGTACGGGCAGGTGGAACGGGTCTGCATCGGCGCAGGTTCAGGCAGCCAGCGGATCGACGGCGTGTTCCAGCAGCTCGCGCGCGTCCAGGTGCACGCAGCCGCCGCTGACGCGTACCGCAAACTTCGGCGTGCAGCCGGCATCGGGGGCGCGCGCGCAGCCGTCGGCCAGGCCGATGCTCCAGTTGTGCAGCGGACAGGCGACGCCGTCGCCGGCCACGATGCCCTGCGACAGCGGCCCGCCCTTGTGCGGGCAGCGGTCGAGCAGCGCGAACACGCGGTCGTCGGCGGTGCGGAACACGGCCACCGCGGCGCCGCGTTCGCGCGCCACGCGGCGCGCGCCGAGCACCGGGATGTCTTCGACGCGGCAGACGAAGCGCCACTCGTTCATGCGATCTCCTCGATCTTGATCACCGGCCGCAGCGGCTGGAACTGGCGCAGGTCGACCTGCGCCTGGTCGAACTCGAACCACGGGTCGGGTTCGCCGTCCAGCGCGAACTGCAGCCGCTCCCACAGCGCGCGGCGGCCTTCGGCGTCGTCGAGCACGCGCTTCTTCACGTAGTCCATGCCGACGCGCCGCAGGTAGTGCACGGTGCGCTCCAGGTACCAGCCTTCCTCGCGGTACAGCTGCAGAAAGGCACCGCTGTACTCGAGCACCTCGCCGGCGGTCTTCACCTTGACCAGGAACTGCGCCACCTCGGTCTTGATGCCGGCGTTGCCGCCAACATGGATCTCCCAGCCCGAATCGACGCCGACCACGCCCACGTCCTTGATGCCCGATTCGGCGCAGTTGCGCGGGCAGCCCGATACCGCCAGCTTGACCTTGTGCGGCGCGTACATGCGCCAGAGGGCCCGCTCCAGGTCCTGGCCCATCTTTGTCGAGTCCTGCGTGCCGAAGCGGCACCACTCGCTGCCCACGCAGGTCTTCACCGTGCGCAGCGCCTTGGCGTAGGCGTGGCCGCTGGGCATGCCCAGGTCCTGCCAGACCGCGGGCAGGTCTTCCTTCTTCACGCCGAGCAGGTCGATGCGCTGGCCGCCGGTGACCTTGACCGCGGGGATCTGGTACTTGTCCACCGCGTCGGCGATGCGGCGCAGCTCGGCGGCGCTGGTCACGCCGCCCCACATGCGCGGGATCACGCTGTAAGTGCCGTCCTTCTGGATGTTGGCGTGGCTGCGTTCGTTGATGAAGCGGCTCTGCGGATCGTCGCGCGCCTCCTTGGGCCAGGTGCTGAGCAGGTAGTAGTTGAGCGCCGGCCGGCAACTGGCGCAGCCGTTCGGCGTGCGCCAGTCGAGGCTGCGCTGCACCGCGTCGATGCTCAGCAGATGCAGCTTGCGGATGGCGTCGCGCACCACCTGGTGGCCATGCTCGGTGCAGCCGCACATGGCCTTGGTCTTGGGCGCGGCGCTGTAGTCGCCGCCGGCGCTGAACATCAGCAGCTGCTCCACCAGCCCGGTGCACGAGCCGCAGCTGGCGCTGGCCTTGGTGTGCTTGCGCACCTCGTCCAGCGTGAACAGGCCTTTGTCCTTGATGGCCTTGCAGATGGCCCCCTTGGTCACGCCGTTGCAGCCGCAGACCTCGTCGCTGTCGGCCATTGCCGCGGCCTTGCTGTGGCCTTCGTGGCCGGTATCGCCGAGGCTGGATTCGCCGAACATCAGCTTGTCGCGGATGTCGGCCACCTTGCGCCCTTCGCGCAGCAGCTTGAAGTACCAGCTGGCGTCCACCGTGTCGCCGTACAGGCAGGCGCCGATCAGCTTGTCGTCCTTGAGCACCAGCTTCTTGTAGACGCCGGCATAGGGGTCGCTGAGCACGATCTCCTCGGTGCCCTCGTCCCCAGGATGCCCGGATTGCGCGCCCATGAAGTTGCCGCAAGAGAACAGGTCGATGCCGGTGACCTTGAGCTTGGTGCTGGTCTGGCTGCCGCCGTAGCGGCCGATGCCGAAGTGCGCCAGGTGCGTCGCGCAGACCTTGCCCTGCTCGAACAGCGGCGCCACCAGGCCGTAGGCCACGCCGCGGTGCGCCGCGCATTCGCCGACCGCGTAGATGCGCGGGTCGGTCACCGTCTGCAGGGTGTCGTTGACGGCGATGCCGCGCTGGCAGTGCAGCCCGGCGCTTTCGGCCAGCGCGGTGTTCGGCCGGATGCCGGCGGCCATCACCACCAGGTCGGCCGGAATCTCGCGGCCGTCCTTGAAGCGCACGGCCCTGACGCGCGGTTGCGTGCCGGTCCCATCCACCGGTCCATCGATGCCCGGAATCAGCGCCTCGGTCTGCGCGCCCAGCTCGAAGCGGATGCCGCGCTCCTGCAGCGACTTGCGCAGCAGGCCACCGGCCATCTCGTCCAGCTGGCGCTCCATCAGCCACGGCATCAGATGCACGACCGTCACCTGCATGCCGCGGCGCGTCAGGCCGTTGGCCGCTTCCAGCCCGAGCAGGCCGCCGCCGATGACCACCGCATGCCGGTAGCGCGCGGCGGCGGCGATCATCGCCTCGGTGTCGGCGATGTCGCGGTAGGCGAGCACGCCGGCCAGGTCGTGGCCCGGCACCGGCAGCATGAAGGGCGTCGAGCCGGTGGCCAGCAGCAGCCGGTCGTAGGCGGCTTCGCCGCCGTCGCCGGCGACCACGCGGCGGCGCACGCGGTCGATGCGCTCGACCTTGCACCCCAGGTGCAGGCGGATGCCGTGCTCTTCGTACCACGACAGCGGGTTGAGCACGATCTGCTCGACCGTCTGCTCGCCGGCCAGCACCGGGCTGAGCAGGATGCGGTTGTAGTTCGGGTGCGGCTCGGCGCCGAACACGGTGATGTCGTACAGCTCGGGCGCGATCCGCAGCAGTTCCTCCAGCGTGCGCACGCCGGCCATGCCGTTGCCCACCAGCACCAGTTTCATCTTCTGCATGGTTGTCCTCGCTTCGCTTCAAAGACAAGGGGCCGCGGCCTCGACGTGGCCCTGCCGCGTGTACAGGAAATCCAGCACCTGCTTGCGGCAATGCAGGTAGTGCCGGTCCTCGGCCAGCGCGACGCGCTCGCGCGGGCGGGGAAGGTTGACGTGCAGCACCTGGCCGATGGTCGCGGCCGGACCGTTGGTCATCATCACGATGCGGTCGGACAGCAGCACCGCCTCGTCGACGTCGTGCGTCACCATGACCACGGTGCTCTTGGTGCGCGCGACGATCTTCAGCAGCTCGTCCTGCAGCTTGGCGCGCGTCAGCGCGTCCAGCGCGCCGAAGGGCTCGTCCAGCAGCAGCACCTTGGGCTCCATCGCCAGCGCGCGGGCGATGCCCACGCGCTGCTTCATGCCGCCGGAGATCTCGTGCGGGCGCTTCACCGCTGCGTGGTCCATGCCGACCAGGGCCAGCGCCGCGGCGCTGCGCGCCCTCAGCTGCGCGCGCGTCTCGGTGCCGCCGAACACGCGCTCCACCGCCAGGTGCACGTTGTCGAAGCAGCTCAGCCAGGGCAGCAGCGAATGGTTCTGGAACACCACCGCGCGCTCCGGCCCGGGCGCGGCGATCTCGCGGTTGTCGCACAGCAGCACGCCTGCCGTGGGCTGCGTCAAGCCGGCAATCAGGTTCAGCAGCGTGCTCTTGCCGCAGCCGGAATGGCCGATCAGCGTGACGAACTCGCCCTGCGCCACGCCGAGGCCGATCTCGCGCAGCGCATGGAAACCTCGGGAAGGGCCCTTGCGCGTGGAAAACACCATCTCCACGCCCTGGATGTCGATGAAGCTTGCCATGTCAGTCCTCGGCGTAGGAGAAGCGGCGTGCGATGGCGATCAGCAGCTGCTCGAGCGCCAGCCCGACGATGCCGATGACGAAGATCGCGACGATGATGTGCTGCACGTTCAGGTTGTTCCACTCGTCCCAGACCCAGAAGCCGATGCCCACGCCGCCGGTCAGCATCTCGGCGGCGACGATCACCAGCCAGGCCGTGCCCACGCTCAGGCGCACGCCGGTCAGCATGTAGGGCAGCACGGCGGGGAAGAGGATGCGCGTGATGACCTTCCATTCGTTCAGGTTGAGCACGCGCGCCACGTTCAGGTAGTCCTGCGGCACGCGCTGCACGCCGACCGCGGTGTTGACCACCATCGGCCAGATCGAGCAGATGAAGATGGTCCAGATGGCCGCCGGGTCGGCGCGCTTGAAGACCAGCAGGCCGATCGGCAGCCAGGCCAGCGGCGACACCGGCTTGAGCAGGCTGATCAGCGGGCCGAACATGCGGCCGACGAAGTCGAAGCGGCCGATGACGAAGCCCAGCGGGATGCCCGCCGCCGCCGCCAGCCCGAAGCCGACGGCCACGCGCTGCAGCGAGTTGAGCACGTTCCAGCCGATGCCCTGATCGTTCGGGCCGTTGCGGTAGAACGGGTCGGCGAAGAGCTTCAGCGCGGCGTCGAAGGTGGCGGCCGGCGTCGGCAGGCTGCCGCCGCCGGCCGTGGCCAGCGCCCAGATGCCGATCAACAGGCCGAGGCCCAGCACCGGCGGCAGCACCGCCAGCCAGACGCCGCGCCAGTCGATCGGCGCGCGCGGCGGGCGGGGTGCGCGTTCGAGCGCCGGTGCGGCGGGTGCCGCGGGCGCCGGCGCGAGCACGGTACGCGCGGCTTCGCCTGCCTGGGCCGGCGCGGCGCCGGCGGCGGGGTGGAGTACGGCACTGCTGCTCATCGCGCCCTCCTCAGCCCGCCGCGGCGGCGTTGATCTTGAAGCTGTCGGCGTACTTCGCCGGCTCCCGGCCGTCCCAGACCACGCCGTCGATCAGCTTGCCGGCGCGCAGTTCGCTCTTCGGCACGTCGACCTTCAACTGCGCCGCAGCCTGCTTGTAGAGCTCGGTCTGGTTGATCTGCTTGGCCACCGCCAGGTAGTCCGGATGGCTCTTCAGCAGCCCCCAGCGCTTGTGCTGCGTCAGGAACCACATGCCGTCGCTGAGGTACGGATAGTTGACCGCGCCGCCGCCGAAGAACTTCATGTGGTTCGGGTCGTCCCAGGTCTTGCCCAGGCCGCCGCCCACGCCATTGCTGTAGCGGCCGAGGATGCGCGGGTTGATCGCGTCGGCGGAGGTGTTGACGTAGGCCTTCTCGGCAATGGTCGCGGCCATCTGCATCCTGTTGGCCAGGCTGGCGTCGATCCAGCGGCCGGCCTCGAGCACGGCCATGATCGCGGCGCGCGCGCTGTTCGGGTTCTGCTTGACGAAGTCGCCGGTGCAGCCCAGCACCTTCTCCGGATGGTCCTTCCAGATGTCCTGCGTGGTCGCCGCGGTGATGCCGATGCCGTCGAGGATGGCGCGGTGGTTCCACGGCTCGCCGACGCAGAAGCCGTCCATGTTGCCGACGCGCATGTTGGCCACCATCTGCGGCGGCGGCACGGTGATGACCTTGGC
>DAIMFR010000039.1:0-46363 GCA_036724445.1 Rubrivivax sp.
GCCGCCAGAGCTTTCATGCTCGGGGGCGAGCCGGCCGGATCATGAATGGTTAGGCAGGCGCGGGGGAACACCCTCGAAAGCGGATTCGACGCGGGCATGCGCATGTACCTCGACGAACTGCTGCCGCTGCACGACGTGGACGAAGGGCTCGACGCCTATGCGCAAAAGCGCGCGCCCGTCTGGAAGCACCGTTGACCTCAATCACATTTGCGCGATGACAGACCTTCTGGACCAGGACTTCGGCACGCTGTCTGATTTGCTGCGTGACCATGCAGTGCGCCAGCCGGCGCATCCCGCCATCGTCTGCGACGGGAAGGTGCTGGATTACGCCGCGCTGGACCGGTGGCTGGATCGCATGGCGGCAACGCTCCAGCGTGAAGGACTGGGTGTGGGCGACGTCGTCGCCATGTCGGCCGCCAATTCGGTGGCCTATGTCGTCGCCTTCCTCGGCGCCCTGCGCGCGGGCGTCGCCGTGGCGCCGCTGGCCCCCGACATGACGGCCGGCGCGCTGGCGGCGATGGTGATCGACTCGGGCGCGAAGCTGCTCCTGCTGGACCAGGGTGTCGCTCGAGCCCTGGAGCCGCTGGCCCAGGGATTGAACATAGCGCGCGTCGCGCTCGATGATTCGTCTGCCGGCGCGGCCTGGAACGCCTGGTTGGCCGCGCCAGACGCTCGGCCAGAGCCCGCGGCGGTGGCGCCGGACTCGGTGTTCAACATCATCTATTCGTCGGGGACGACGGGCACGCCCAAAGGGATCGTCCTGCCGCATGAGTTTCGGTGGGCGCAGTTCAAGCTGTTCCGGCCGCTCGGCTACGGCAAGGAAGCGGTGGTGATGGTGTCGCTGCCGCTGTACTCCAACATGACGCTGTCGAGCTTTCTGCCGCCACTGGCGCTGGGCAGCACCATCGTGCTGATGACGAAGTTCGATGCCGGCCAGTTCGTCCGGTTGTCCGCGCGGCACCGCGTCACGCACGCCATGATGGTGCCGGTGCAGATCCAGCGCATCCTGGCGCTGCCCGATTTCGACAAGTACGACCTCTCGTCCTTCAAGGCCAAGTCCTGCGCCAGCGCCGCCTTTCCCGCCGCACTCAAGAAGGAAACGCTGGCGCGCTGGCCGGGCGAGCTGATCGAGTACTACGGCATGACCGAGGGTTGTGGCGTGTGCGTGCTCGACGCGCGCCGCCACCCGGAGAAGCTGCATACCGTCGGCCATCCCGTCGCCGGACACGACATGCGCGTCATCGATGAGGAAGGACGCGAACTGCCCCCCGGCTCCACCGGCGAGATCATCGGCCGCTGTCCCACGATGATGCAGGGCTACCTCAACCAGCCGGAAAAGACGCGCGAGGTGGAGTGGTTCGATGCGCAGGGCAACCGCTTCATCCGAAGCGGAGACGTGGGCTACTTCGACGAGGACGGCTTCCTGGTGCTGATGGACCGGACCAAGGACATGATCATCTCGGGCGGGTTCAACGTCTACCCGAGCGACGTCGAAGCCGTGCTGCGCGAGCACCCCGAGGTCGCTGAGGTGTCCGTCACGGGTGTGCCGTCGGCGCGCTGGGGCGAAAGCCCGATCGGATTCGTCATACGCCGGCCCGGATCGAACTTGACGGCGCAGGAGTTGATGACGTGGAGCTACCCCAAGCTGAACAAGGCTCAGCGGCTTGCGGCGGTGCAGTTCGTGGACGAGCTGCCGCGCAACGGCATCGGCAAGGTCCTGAAGCGGGCGCTGCGGGACAGGTGGGTGGCGTCGGGGCGGACGCTCTAAATTCCTTTAACCGTCCTTCAACCGTCAGAGCGTTCGAGAGGGCATCGAAAATCGGCCGCGCCCTGTTATCCGTGGTCGACGCAGGCGGCGCGCCGGCTGCGGCGCAGCTGCTGTGACGGACGACGCCGCAGCGCAGCAGCGCGCGCTGGGCGCCGGGCTGATGCTGGTGCTCGTCTGGGGCGCCAGCTTCACGATCCAGAAGGCCGCCTACTCGGCGATGAGCCCCGGCGGCTTCCTCTTCGGCCGCGCGCTGCTGATGGCGCTGTGCGCCGTGCTGCTGCTGCGCTGGCGGCGGCGTGCGCTGTGGCCGTCGCTGACGCGCCGTGAGTGGGGCCAGTTGTTCGCCTGCGCGGCCGCGGGCCAGGCGCTGCACATCGGGCTCGTCACCTACGGCATCCATTGGTCGACGCCGTTCTCCAGCGCGCTCATCATGGCGCTCGGCCCGGTGTTCACGCTCGTGCTGCTGCGGGCGATCCGCGGCACGCGGCTGCACCGCAGCCAGATGCTGGGCGTCGCCGCCGCGCTGGCCGGCGTGCTGCTGTTCATGAGCGACAAGCTGATCAAGGCGGACCTGCGCGCCAGCGGCGGCGACCTGCTGATGCTGCTGTCCACCATCGTGTTCTCGCTGTACACGATCTGGGCAACGCCGCTCGTCGCGCGCCACGGCGGCGTGGCGGTGATGTGCTGGGCGACGCTGCTGGCCACGCCGATGATGCTGCTGTTCACCGCACCGGCGGCGGCGCAGGCGCCGTACGGCGCGATCGACGGCACGATCTGGCTGGCGTTCTTCTGGTCGGTGCTGGTGTCGGCCTTCCTCGGCTGGATCCTATGGGGCTGGATCAACGCGGTACGCGGCGTCGCGCGCACCGCGCCGCTGCTCTACCTGGTGCCGCCCGTGGCCGGCGTGATCGCCTGGCTGACCGTCGGCGAGCACTTCGGCGGCGTCAAGCTGCTCGGCGCCGTGCTGGCGCTGGGTGGTGTGGTCTGGACGCAGCTCGCGCCGCGCGACGCGGCCGCCGGTGCCATCACGGGTTGACACGGGCGGTTCATGCGCCGCGCAGCCCGCGCCGGCGCGCCGGGCTTCCACCATTGACACAGATCGTACGCATATGTATGGTGTGCAAGAGCACATCATCGACACCACGGGCCAGTGCCCGACAGGAGCCTTGCGCATGGACTTCCGCCTGCCAGACGACATCACGGCCAAGCTGGCCGAACTCGACGCCTTCATCGCGCGCGAGATCAAACCGCTCGAACGCGAGCACCCGCAGTTCTTCGACCACCGGCGCGAGAACGCCCGCACCGACTGGGACAACGACGGCCGGGCGCGCAAGGAGTGGCGCGCGCTGATCGAGGAGATGGAGCGCCGTGCCGACAAGGCCGGCCACCTGCGGCTCGGGCTGCCGAAGAGCGTGCCCGGCGGCGGCGGCGCGAGCAACCTGATGATCGCCGCGATCCGCGAGCATCTCGCGGCCCAAGGCCTGGGGCTGCACAACGACCTGCAGGACGAGTCGTCGGTCGTCGGCAACTTCCCGATCATCCCGGTGCTCGCCGACTACGGCACGCCGCAGCAGAAGCAGTACATCGAGGGCATCATCACCGGGCGCATGCACCTGTCCTTCGGCCTTACCGAGCCCGGGCATGGCAGCGACGCGACCTGGCTCGAGACGACCGGCGTGCGCGCCGGCGACGGCTCGGGCGACTGGATCCTGAACGGCATGAAGCGCTGGAACAGCCAGGTCGCGCGCGCGCATGGCAACCTCGTCTTCGCGCGCACCTCGGGCAAGCCGGGCGACGCCAAGGGCATCACCGCGTTCATCGTGCCGACCGCGACGCCTGGGCACAAGGTCCTGTACAACCACTGGACCTTCAACATGCCGAGCGACCATGCGGAGACCGCGCTGAAGGACGTGCGCGTGCCCGACAGCGCGATCCTGCACAAGGAAGGCGAAGGTCTGGTCTGCGCGCAGCGCTTCGTGCACGAGAACCGCATCCGCCAGGCCGCGGCCAGCGCCGGCGCGGCGCGCTACTGCATCCAGGAGGCGGTGAAGTACGCGAACAAGCGCGTCGCCTTCGGCGAGCCGCTGGCGAAGAAGCAGGCAGTGCAGTGGCCGCTGGTCGAGCTGTACGCCGAGTGCGAGATGACGCGCAACTTCATCTTCAAGACCGCGTGGCAGATGGACCGGCAGAACCCGCTCGAGATCAGCGACATGGTGTCGATCTGCAACTTCCGCGCGAACCGGCTGGTGTGCGAGGCCGCCGACCGCGCGATGCAGGTGCACGGCGGTGTCGGCTACAGCCGGCACAAGCCGTTCGAGCACATCTACCGGCACCACCGCCGCTACCGCATCACCGAGGGGACGGAGGAGGTGCAGATGCGCCGCGTCGCGCAGTACCTGTTCGGCTTCGGCGGCAAGAAGGCCACTTCGTCGCCGGCCAAGGCATGACGATGCCGCCGCAGGCCGCCGCCCCGGGCGCGGCCGGGCTCGACTTCGAGCCTGCCGCGCTCGACGCCTACCTGCGCTCGGCGCTCGGCCACGGCCGCGAGCCGCTGTCGGTGCGCCGCACCGAGGGCGGGATGTCGAACCCGACCTACTTCGTCGCGCGCGGCGACTGGCGCGCGGTGCTGCGCAAGCAGCCGGCAGGCGAGCTGGCGCCGTCGGCGCATGCGATCGACCGCGAGTTTCGCGTGCTCAGCGCGCTCAGCGGCACCGACGTGCCGGTGCCCGAACCGCTGCACTACTGCGCCGACCGCGCCGTGCTCGGCACGCCGTTCTACCTGATGGAGTGGCTGCAGGGCCGCGTATTCGAGTCCTTCTCGACGCCGGGTCTCGACCGCGCGGCGCGGCGCGCGCTGTTCGACTCGATGGGCGCGACCATGGCCGCGATCCACCGCGCCGACTTTCGCGCGCTGGGCCTCGCCGACTACGGCCGACCGGGCAACTACTTCGCGCGCCAGCTCGCCCGCTGGTCGCAGCAGTGGGCCCAGTTCCGGCGCGGCGACGACGACAACCCGGACCTCGACTACATCGTCGCCTGGCTGGCCGAGCGCGTGCCCGACAGCGATCTGATCGCGCTGTGCCATGGCGACTTCCGCATTACCAACATGATGTTCCACGCCACCGAACCGCGCGTCATCGGCGTGATCGACTGGGAGCTGTCGACGCTCGGCCACCCGCTGGTCGACGTCGCGTTCAACAGCCAGGCCTGGCGCATGGCGCCGGACGAGAACGGCGGCCTGCTCGGGCTCGACCTCGATGCGCTCGGCATCCCCGACGAGGCGGCGTACCTGGAACGCTACTACACGCTCGCCGGCTCGACCGAACGCATGACGACCTTCCACCAGGTGTTCGCGATGTTCCGCGGCGCGGTCGGCAGTGCCGGCGTCGCGCGGCGCGGCGAGCGCGGCAACGCCTTCCTGCCCGATGCCGCGCGCGTCGGCCGCAAGCTCGCACTCGCCTATTCCGGCCGAGGTGCGGCGCTGGCGAGGACCGGGCGATGAGCGCCGCCGCGTCTTCCGCCACGGCAGCGGCGATGAGCGCGCATGGCCGCTCCAAGGCGCTCATACCGGAGCGCGATCAGCGCGAAGGTTGCCTTATGAGCGTCGACGCCGCGCTGCGCCTGCGCCGCTCGGTGCGCGGCTTCCTGCCGGCCGAGGTGCCGGAGGCGACGCTGCGCGAGATCTTCGCGCTGGCGCAGCGCACGCCGTCGAACTGCAATGTCCAGCCGTGGGTACCGCACGTCGTCTCGGGCGAGGCGCTGCGCCGGCTGCGCGACGAGCTGGTCGCCACCGGCAGCCGCGCCGAGCCGCACCATGCCGACTGGCCCGCCGACGGCAAGTTCGGCGGCGTCTACCGCGAGCGCCAGGTCGACGCCGCGGTGCAGCTCTACGGTGCGATGGGCGTCGAGCGGCACGACAAGGCCGGGCGCCACGCCGCCTACGTGCGCAACCATGCGTTCTTCGGCGCGCCGCACGCCGTGTTCATCTTCATGCACGCGCCGCACGACACGCGCGAGGCGGCCGACATCGGCATGTACGCGCAGTCGTTGATGCTGCTGTTCACGTCGCGCGGCATCGCCTCGTGCGCGCAGGGCGCGCTCGGTCTGTACCCGAACGTCGTGCGCCGCCACCTCGGCCTGGACGCGACGCACCGGCTGCTGTTCGGCATCTCGTTCGGCTACGAGGATCCTGCGGTCAAGGCCAATGCCGCGCGGGTCGGCCGGGCGCCGCTCGGCGAGGCCGTGCACTTCCACCGCTGAAGGGCTGGGCGGATGCAGCGCATCGTCGTCGCCGGCCCGGGCCTGATGGGCCTCGGCATCGCGCAGGTCGCCGCCGCAGCCGGCGTCGAGGTGCGGCTGCTCGGCCGCGACGCGGCAGCCGGCGAGGCCGCGTGCCGGCGTCTGGCCGGCGCGCTGCAGCGCCAGGTGGCGCGCGGCCGCATCGACGGCGCAAGCGCGGAACGCCTGCTCGGCCGCATCGCGCCAGTGGCGGATGAAACCGAGCTCGCACGCTGCGACGGCGCGATCGAGTCGGTACCCGAAGACCGGGCGCTGAAGCTCGCCGTGCTGGCGCGCCTCGAGGCCGCGCTGCCCGCCGGTGCGCTGATCGCCACCAACACCAGCGGCCTGCCGGTCGGCGGGTTGGCGCGCGCGCTCGCACGCCCGGACCGCTTCGTCGGTCTGCATTTCTTCTCGCCGGTCGAGCGCATGAAGCTGGTCGAGGTCGTGCGCGGCGAGGCGACCTCCGACGCCACGCTGGCCGACGCGCTCGCCTTCGTGCGCCGGCTCGGCCAGGTGCCGGTGGTCGTGCGCGACGGCCCCGGCTTCTTCACGTCGCGCGTATTCGCCGCCTACCTCGACGAGGCGATCGCGCTCGTCGGCGAGGGCGTCGCGCCGCAAGCCGTCGATGCGGCGGCGCGCGCGCTCGGGCGTGCCGTCGGGCCGCTCGCGCTGCTGGACGACATCTCGCTCGCGTTGAACCTGCAGCAGGCGCAGCAGGCGCGCGCCGACGGCATGCCGCCGCAGCGCTGCCGGCCGCTGGCCGAACCGGTGCTGGCGGCGATGGTCGGCGCCGGGCGCAAAGGCCGGCGCGACGGCGGCGGCTTCTACGACACGGCCGCCGACGGCACGCGCACGCCGTGGGCCGGTCTCGCCGCGCTGTTCCCGCCGGCGGGCCATCCTCCCGCAGCGGAGGCGATCGGGCAGCGGCTGCGCGTTGCCGAGGTGATGGAGGCGCTGCGCTGCCTGGAAGGGGGCGTCGTCGCGAGCGCCGATGACGCCGACACCGCGTCCGTGCTCGGCCTCGCTTGGCCGCGCGCCGAAGGCGGCGGCGTGCTCGGCTGGGCCGAGCGCTGCGGGCTGCCGCCGCTCGTTGCTGCCGCCGACGCGCTCGCCGCGGTGCTCGGCCCGCGTTTCAGGCCGTCGCCGTGGCTGCGCGAACGCGCCGCCGCGGGCGACGGTCTGCACCGCTGGCGCGCCGCGCCGATATTGACGCCGGCGCCGGCGCCAAATCCGCCGCCGACCTCGTCGGATTCCCCAACCCCACGCACGTCTACCCCATGAATGGTCCCTTGCACGGCTTGCGCATCCTCGAACTCGCGGCCATCGGCCCGGCGCCTTTCTGCGGCGCGCTGCTCGCCGACCTCGGCGCTGATGTGGTCCGGGTCGACCGCGTGCTCAGACCCGGCCAGTCGCCCGAGCAGCCGCCGCGCTTCGACTTCTACAACCGCAACAAGCGCTCGGTGGCCTTCGACCTGAAGCAGCCCGACGGCGTGCGCAGCGTGCTCGACCTGGTCGAGCGCGCGGACGTGCTGATCGAAGGCTTCCGCCCCGGCGTCACCGAGCGGCTCGGGCTCGGTCCGGCCGTCTGCCTCGCGCGCAACCCGCGTCTGGTCTACGCCCGCATGACCGGCTGGGGGCAGGACGGGCCGCTCGCGATGGAGGCCGGGCACGACATCAACTACCTCGCGATCACCGGCGCGCTCGGCAGCCTGGGTGCGCCGGGCACGCCGCCGCCGCCGCCGCTGAACCTGGTCGCCGACCTGGGCGGCGGAGCGATGTACCTGGCAGTCGGCGTGCTGTCGGCCGTGTTGTCGGCGCGCGCCAGCGGTCGCGGCCAGGTCGTCGACGCGGCGATGATCGACGGCGTGATCCACCTGATGTCGGCCTTCCAGGCCTACCGCCAGCAGGGGACGTGGACCGCCAGCCGCGGCGAGAACATCGTCGACGGCGGCGCGCCGTTCTACGGCACCTACGAGACGGCGGACGGCCGCTACGTCGCCGTCGGCGCGATCGAGCCGCAGTTCTACGCTGCGCTGCTGGCGGTGATGGATCTCGACCCGGCGGCGCTGCCGCCGCAGAACGAGCGCGCGCAGTGGCCGGCGATGCGCGAGCGCTTCGCCGCCGTCTTCCGCACGCGCACGCGCGCCGCCTGGGTCGAGGCCGCGGCCGGCCGCGACGCCTGCCTGGCGCCGGTGCTGAGCATCGACGAGGCGCCGCAGCACCCGCAGACGCAGGCGCGCGGCAGCTTCTCGGACTTCGACGGCCTGCGCCATCCGTCGCCGGCGCCGCGCTTCTCGGCGACGCCGGGGACGCTGCGCCGCCCGGCGCCGCTGCCGGGCGAGCACCAGCAGGAAGTGCTGCGCGATTGGGGTGCCGGGTGACGCGGCGAGCGGCTGCGCAGCGGCCCGGCGCGCCCCGTCACAGCGCGCGCTGCCGCGCTATTGATGAAAATACCTAAGCAAAAGGTACGCTAGTGTACGGTAGCATCCGCCAGCGATAACCCGGAGAGCGACACGATGGTGCTGACCGACGACCAGAAGGCCCTGCAGGAGACGGCGCGCCGTTTCGCGCGCGAGCGGCTGCTGCCCGACTACCAGAAGCGCGAGAAGGCCGGCACGCTCGACCGCACGCTGATCGCCGAGATGGGGCGGCTCGGCCTGCTCGGCACCGACCTGCCGGAGGCGCTGGGCGGCATGGGCATCGACTCGGTGACCACCGGGCTGATCGCCGAGGAGCTGGCCTACGGCGACTTCAACGTCAGCGCGGTGCCGGTCGGCATCTCGCTGAACGGCGCGATCCTGATGCGCCACGCGCAGCCCGAGGTGGTGCAGGAGTGGGTGCCGCGCATGACGCGCGGCGAGGCGATCGTCGCCATCTGCCTGACCGAGCCGCGCGGCGGCTCGGATGCGGGCAACCTGACGCTGAAGGCGCGCAAGGACGGCGACGACTACGTGATCAACGGCGAGAAGACGTCGATCACCTTCGCCGACCGCGCCGACGCCTACCTGATCTTCGCCCGCACCGGCAGCGTGGAGGAGGGCGCGCGCGGCGTCAGTGCCTTCTTCATTCCCTACGCAGGCAAGGACGGAAAGACACCAGGCATCTCGCGCACCAAGTTCGACGACGTCGGCAGCGAGATCATCGGCCGCGGCTCGGTGTTCTTCGACGACGTGCGCGTGCCGGCGAGCCACCGCCTGGGCGACGAAGGCAAGGGCTTCACGCAGGTGATGCAGGGCTTCGACTACAGCCGTGCGCTGATCGGCCTGCAGTGCGTCGGCGCGGCGCAGGCCAGCCTGGACGAAGCCTGGGCCTACGCGCAGGAGCGCCAGGCCTTCGGCAAGCCGATCGGCCAGTTCCAGGGCGTGAGCTTCCCGCTCGCCGAGGGCGAATCGCAGATCGCCGCGGTGCGCCAGCTCTGCTACCACGCGCTCGCATTGCGCGATGCCGGCCTGCCGCACACCGCCGAGGCGGCGATGTGCAAGTGGATGGGGCCGCGCAACGCCTTCGACGTGATCCACCAGTGCCTGCTGACCTTCGGCCACTACGGCTGGAGCAAGGACCTGCCGCACCAGCAACGCCTGCGCGACGTGATGGGGCTGGAGATCGGTGACGGCACGGCGCAGATCATGAAGCTGATCATTGCCCGCGAGCGCATCGGCCGCGCGGCGGTGCAGTACTGACCAAAACCAGGAGCGTCCGCATGGGCTACCAGTCGATCTTCAAGCCCGGCCTGTTCGCCGGCCAGACCATCATCGTCACCGGCGGCGGCAGCGGCCTCGGCCGCTGCACCGCGCACGAACTCGCCTCGCTCGGTGCGCACGTCGTGCTGGTGGGCCGCACCGCGAGCAAGCTCGACGCCGTGCAGGCCGAGATCACCGAAGACGGCGGCAGCGCGAGCAGCCTCGCCTGCGACATCCGCGACGAGGCAGCCGTGATCGCGACCATCGACACCGTGCTGCAGCAGCGCGGCCGGCTCGACGGCCTGGTCAACAACGCCGGCGGCCAGTACCGTTCGCCGCTGAAGTCGATCTCGACCAAGGGCTTCGAAGCCGTGGTGCGCAACAACCTCACGGGCGGCTTCATCTTCATGCGCGAGGCCTACAACCGCTGGATGCAGGACCACGGCGGCGCGATCGTCAACATCATTGCCGACATCTGGGGCGGCTGGCCCGACATGGCGCATTCCGGCGCGTCGCGCGGCGGCATGCTGACGCTGAGCGAGTCGGCCGCCTGCGAGTGGGCGGATGCCAACGTGCGCGTGAACACGGTGGCGCCTGGCGGCATTGCCTCCAGCGGCTTCGACACCTATCCCGACGAGGCCAAGGCGAAGATCCTCGAGTTCACCGACGTCGTGCCGCTCGGGCGCTTCGGCTCCGAGTCGGAGATCTCCGCGGCCATCGTCTACCTGCTGTCGCCGGCCGCGGCCTACATCACCGGCAGCTGCATCCGCGTCGACGGCGGCACGCCGAACCTGCGCAACAACTGGAAGCTCCATCCGCAGGGCCGCAGCCAGCCGTTCATGGGCTTCCATCGCGCGGTGCAGCCCGAACTGCTGAAGAACCGGCGATGAAGATGACCCTGGTGCGCCACGGCCTGCCGGACGAAGGCAACGCCGCGCGGCCGCACGACCCGCCGCTCGGCGCCGCCGGGCGGCGGCAGGCCGAGGCGGTGGCCGCGCTGCTGGCCGACGACGGCGTGACGCGCATCGTGGCCAGCCCGCTGCTGCGCGCGCACGAGACCGCGCTGCCGCTGGCGGGGCGCACCGGCCTGGCGGTGGACACCGTCGACGGCTGGGCCGAGGCCGACCGGCACGTCGCGCACTACCGCAGCACCGAGACGCTGCGCGCGCTCGGCGACGCCGAGTGGGAGCGCTTTCTCGCCGACCCGGTGAGCTACCTAGGCGGCGATCCGCAGGCCTTCCACCGCGAGGTGCTCGGCGCGCTCGACGCGACGGCGGCCGGCGACGACGACGGGGCGCATGTCGCCGTGTTCACGCACGGCCTGCCGATCAACGTCGTGCTGTCGCATGCGCTCGGGCTGGAGCGCATCGTCCACTTCCGGCCGGGCTACGGCTCGGTCACCCGGCTCATCGTGCGCGGCGGACGGCTCGGCGTCGTCAGCGTCAACGAGAGCGCTCATCATCGCTGCGCATGAATCCTCTGCTCGACGACAGCGCGCTTGCCGCCCGCATCCGCGACTACCTGAGGGCTCAGGTCGGCCACCCGGTCGAGGTCGGCGCGATCCGGCGCTTTCCGGTCGGCTTCTCGTGGCTGACCTTCGCGGTGCCGGTCAGCGGCCTCGATGAGGCAGGAGGCAGCGGCCCGCGCGAACTGATCCTGCGCCTGGGGCCGGACTACGGCCTGTTCGCGCCGTACAGCGCCGGCCCGCAGGTGCTGGCGATGCGCTCGCTCGACGGCAGCGGCGTGCCGGCGCCGCGCGCCTACTGGCACGACGACGACCCGGCGATCCTGGGCGCGCCGTTCCTGTTCTGCGAGAAGGTCGACGGCTCCGCCGTCGTGCCGTGGGTGTCGGCCACCGAGCCGCCGCTGGACGAAGGCTACCGCCGGCAACTCGGCACCGAGTTCATCGACGCGCTGGCGGCGCTGCACCGCATCGATTGGCGCGATCGGCCGATCGCTGCGCTGGCCGGCGACATCGCGCCGGACAACGCCGCCGAGCGCAACGTCGAGCTGTACGAAGGCCTGATCGAACGCTGGGCGATGCGGCCGTATCCGCTGGCCGAGTGGGGCGTGCGCTGGCTGAAGTCGCACCATCCGGCCGCGCCGCGCGTGACCATCGTGCACGGCGACTACCGTACCGGCAATTTCCTCGAACAGGGCGGCCGCATCACGTCGATCCTCGACTGGGAGCTGGTGCACCTGGGTGATCCGCACGAGGACCTGGCCTGGGTCAGCCTGCCGATGTACAAGGGCGGCAGCCCCTACCTGTGCCGGCTGTGCGAGCCGGAATGGTTCTTCGAACGCTACGCCGAGCGCTCCGGCATCGAGGTCAGCATAGCCTCGGTGCGCTACTACCAGGTGTTCTCGCTGCTCAAGCTCGCCGCGACGCACATGGCCGCGGCGCGCTGCTTCGAGGAGGGCCGCTTCAACGACATGCGCATGCCGGCCATGGGCAGCCAGGTCGCGACCTGCCTGCGGCAGATGGACAAGCTGATCGAGGCTGCATGAACAATTCATTTCCCCGCCTGATCGACGGCATGTGCGCGACGCTGCGCAGCGAGGTGCTGACGCGGCTGGACGACGAGTTCGCGCGCGGCCAGGTGTTCGGCGTCATCAACCTGCTGAACACCTTCAAGGTGCGTGCCGACTGGGCGTCGGGCTTCCTGCTCGAACAGATCGCGGCGCAGCAGCAGGCTCTGGACGCGCTGCGGCCGTTGGTCGACGTCGCGCTGCCCGCGGCCCCGCTGCCGTCGGCGGTGCCGATCGCCGAGTTGCTGGAGCGGCGCGACGAGGGCAACCGCGCGCTCGAGGCGGTGATGCGCTGGCTCGGCGCCGAGGGAGACGCGCTGCCGGCCGGGCGCCGCGGCGAGATCGAGGCCTGGCTCAGGCGCGCGATGCGCGCCGAGGTCGACCTCGAACTGAAGTACGCGCCGCGGCCGCTGTTCGCCGAGATGTCCAGCGGCCGCGAAGGTTGACGCCGCATCACGGCTGCTGTGCACCCGCCGCCGGACGGGCGGCCCGAGCCGAGGGCTCGCCCCGGTTGACAACCGGTGCGAATCAGGTAGTCTGCCACTCATATCGTACGCTAGCGTATTAAAACCATCGCACCTCAGGAGACCAACCCATGCTCACGTTCACCCGCCGCACCCTCGGCGCCGCTGCGCTGGCGCTCGCCGCTCCGTTCGCTGCCGCGCAGAGCGGCGGGCCGATCAAGGTCGGCCTGCTGCTGATCGACAGCGGGCCGTTCGCCACCTATGCCGGCTTGATGGAATCGGGTGCGAAGGCGGCGGTCGAGATGCTCAACGCCGAAGGCGGCGCGCTCGGGCGCAAGTTCGAGCTGGTCACCCAGGCGCATTCCGGCACGCCGGCGGCGGCCATGGCGGCGGCCACCAAGCTGGCGCAGCAGGGCGGCGTGTCGATGATCCTCGGCCAGACGCAGAGCTCGCACTCGCTCGCGCTGGTGCCCAAGCTCGAGTCGCTGAACGTGATCCAGATCGACCACTACGCGCAGAGCAACGACCTGATGACCAAGTCGTGCGCGCCCAACTACTTCCGCATCAACACGCCGGACGCCGTCTCGACGCGGATGATGCAGGACTTCGTCAAGGCCAGCGGCATGAAGAGCTGGAACCTGATCTCGGTCGACTACTCCGCCGGCCAGAGTTTCGCGAAGGCTTTCGGCGATCTCGCCGGCGGCATGGGCGGCAGCGTGCAGCAGAGCCTGTTCGCGCCGCAGGGCACGACCGACTTCGGCAGCTTCATCACGCAGCTGTCGAAGCCGGCCGACGGGCTGGTCGTCACGCTGTACATGAGCGACGGTCAGTCGTTCGCGAAGCAGTCGCGCCAGTTCGGCCTGTTCGACAAGTACAAGATGGTGCTGGGCAACGGCTTCGCCACCGACTTCCAGCTCGAGGCGCACGGCGACAACGTGCTCGGCGTCTTCAACACGCTGAGCTGGACGCCCGAACTGCCCGGCGCGCGCAACGAGAAGTACGTCAAGGACTTCGAGCGCATCGCCAAGCGCCGGCCGTTCTATACCGACGCCGACGTGATGGTCGCGCTCGAGGTCTACCGCGCCGGCGTCATCAAGGCCGGCGCTACCGACCCGGCGAAGGTGCGCAAGGCGCTCGAGGGCCTGAAGATCGACACCCTCTTCGGCCCCGGCATCGAGATGCGCGCGGCCGACCACCACCTGATCCGCCAGCACGGCATGGCGCAGGTGGTCAAGGGCCCGGGCGGCAAGAACGTCTTCGTGATGCGGGTCGTCAAGCCCGGCGCGGAGATCTATCCGCCGCCCAGCCCCGAGTGCAAGGCGAGCTGAGCTGGCGCCGGGAATGGGCATGGACGAGCTCTCGCACCTCTTCAACGTCGCGCAGTTCGCGAACGCGCTGGCGCTGGCATCGCTGCTGACGATCCTGGCCAGCGGCTTGGCGCTGATCTTCGGCCTGCGCGACGTGATGAACTTCGGCCACGGCGCGTTCTACATGCTCGGCGCCTATGTCGGCTACACGGTCGGCAAGGCGCTCGGCTTCTGGGCGGCGCTGGTCGTCGTGCCGCTGATCCTGGCTGCCGTCGGCGCGGTGTTCGAGCTCGCCGTGCTGCGCCCGCTGGCCAAGCGCTCGCACATGGATGTCGCGCTCGTCACCTTCGGCATCGCGCTGATCATCGGCCCGGTGGTGCACAAGATATGGGGCACCGTGCCGCTGTCGGTCGAGCCTCCGCCGGTGCTGGCCGGCTCGGTCGACCTGTTCGGCACGATGTACCCGTCGTACCGCCTGTTCCTGATCGCCGTCGGCTTCAGCACCTGTCTGGCGCTCGCCGGCTGGCTGAAGTACACGACCAGCGGCATGCACACCCGCGCCGTCAGCCAGCAGCCGCACATCGCGCGCATGATGGGTGTCAATACCGACCGCCTGAGCCTGCTCGTCGTCTGTCTGGGCATCGCGTTCGCCGGCCTGGCCGGGGTGCTGGCGGGGCCGTACCTGTCGGTCGACCCGGGCATGGGCGCGAGCATCCTGATCAGCTGCCTGATCGTCGTCGTCGTCGGCGGGCTGGGCAGCATCGGCGGCGCGATCGCGGCGGCGCTGGTCTACGGCTTCATCCAGGTCATCGGCACCGTCATGCTGCCGTCGATCGCCGTGCTCGCGCCGTACCTGCTGCTGTTCGGCGTGCTGCTGTGGCGGCCGCAAGGCTTCGGCCGCGGGCGGGTGGCGTGATGGCCAAGGTCGCTGCCATGAACGGCCATACGTCAATGTCGCCGCTGTCGCCGCCCGTGGCCGCGCGCGCACCGCGGTGGCGCGGCTGGCTGGTGTTCGCGCTCGTCACCGTGGCCGGCCTGTTCGTGCCGATGGTGCTGACCAGCGGCTTCTACCTCGGCTTGCTGATCAACGGTCTGGTGCTCGGCATCGCCGCGGTCGGCATCGGCTTCCTGATGAACCAGTGCGGTCTGGTGATGTTCGGCGTCGCGGCCTTCATCGGCCTGCCGGCCTACCTGCTGGGCATCCTGACGATGCAGTTCGGCCTGGGTGTGCAGACCGCGGTGCTGCTGGCGCTGCTGGGCAGCACGGCGTTCGCGGCGCTGGTCGGCGCGCTGGTGGTGCGCGCGCGGCCGCTGCCGTTCGCGATGCTGACGCTGGCGCTGGCGCAAATGCTCAAGTCGGCGTCGACGCTGCAACTGCTGCGGCCGATCACCGGCGGTGACGACGGGCTGACGATGAGCTTCAACGGCAGCTTCCTCGGCCTGACGCAGGCGCAGCTCGCCAAGGCGGCGACCTTCTGGCCGGTGGCCTGGGTTGCGCTGTGCGGGGTCATCTTCATCGTCTGGGCCGTGGTGCAGTCGCGCTTCGGCCGGGTGCTGCGCGCCACACAGGCGAACGAGGAGCGCATGCGCTTCTCCGGCTTCGATACCTACCTGCCGCGGCTCGCGGCCTTCGTGCTCGCGAGCTTCGTCATCAGCATCGCCGGGTTGCTGATGGCGCTGAACTCGGCCTTCGCGTCGCCGGAGCTGCTGGACTTCGCGACCGGCGGCCACGCGCTGGTGGCGACACTGGTCGGCGGCGCGACGACCGTCGGCGGGCCGTTGCTCGGTGCGCTGCTCTACACCTGGGGCCAGGACGCGTTCGGCGCCACCGGCTACCTCGAGCTGCTGACGGGCATCGCGGTCGTCGTGATGATCGCCGTGTTCCCGCGCGGGGCCATGGGCTTCGTGCTCCGGATGCTGAAAGGAAGGCTCTAGATGCTGCGCATCGAAGACCTGAGCGTCGCCTATGGCAGCGTGCAGGCGCTGGACGGCGTGAACCTGGAGGTCGCCGCGCGCGGTGTGCTGCACGGCATCATCGGCCCGAACGGCGCCGGCAAGAGCACGCTGATGGACGCCATCACCGGCCGCCGCGCGCCGACCCGCGGCCGCGTCTTCTTCGACGGGCAGGACATCACGCAGCGCAGCGTGACGTGGCGCCGCCGCGCCGGCATGTCGCGCTCGTTCCAGCGCACGAGCATCTTCCCGGGCCTGACGGTGCGCGAGCAGCTGGAGCTGGTTGCGTCGCAGCTCGGCGATCCGGAACTCGGCGAGATCGTCGACGCCTTCGAATTGCGCGCCGCGCTCGACCAGCCGGCCGACGTGATCGCCTATGGCGACCAGCGGCGCGTCGACATTGCGCTGGCGATGATCGGCAAGCCGAGCCTGATGCTGCTCGACGAGCCGGCAGCCGGGCTCTCCACCACCGAGACGGTGGCGCTGTTCGAGCACCTCGTCTCGCTGGTACGGCATCGCGGCGTGACGGCGCTGGTCGTCGAGCACGACGTCGACGCGGTGTTCCGCTTCTGCGACGACGTCACCGCGCTCGACCTCGGCCGCCTGCTCGCCAGCGGCAAGCCCGACGCGGTGCGCAAGGATGCCCGCGTGATCGCGGCCTACCTGGGGACGGCGGCATGAGCTTTCTCGACATTCGCGGCCTGGTGGCCGGCTACGGCAAGTCGGTGGTGCTGCGCGGCATCGACCTGGATGTCGATGAAGGCGAGTCGGTCGCCGTGGTCGGCAAGAACGGCGCCGGCAAGTCGACGCTGCTGAACAGCTTCTTCGGCGGCACGACGATCAAGGGCGGCAGCTTGACGGTCGGCGGCGTCGCGGTCGAGCAGCTGCCCGCCTATGCGGCGCCGAAGCACGGCGTCACCATCAGCCCGCAGGGCCGGATGATTCTGGCGCACCTGACGGTGCAGGAGAACCTGATGCTCGGCGCGGCCAGCGGCCGCAAGGGGCATTGGACGCTGGCGCGCGTGTTCGAGCTGTTCCCGATCCTGCTCGAGCGGCGCCACAAGATGGGCACGGCGCTGTCCGGCGGGCAGCAGCAGATGCTGGCGGTCGGCCGCGCGCTGCTCGGCAACCCGAAGGTGATCCTGCTCGACGAGCCGACCGAGGGCTTGTCGCCCGTCCTGGTCGACGACCTGGTGACGACCTTCAACCGCATCCGTGACGCGGGCACCGGCGTGCTCGTCGTCGAGCAGCACCTGAACCTGGTGCGGCGCACGACGCAGCGCTTCGTCGTGATGGCCAAGGGCGAGATCATCGATCGCGGCTGTACCGCGGACATCGACGGCGAGCAGCACCGGGCGGCGCTGGCGTTCTGAGCGCCCCAGGGCCACCGGGGCCGTGCTCCGGCCGCAGCGCCTGCGGGTTCAAGTCAAGCGGCAGAGCCGCATTTGCTCGAGACAGCCGCAGACGCCGCCGCTCAGATCGCCGGGTGCTCCTGCACTTCGGCGTATTTTGCGTAGCCCTTGGCGACGCCGTATTCGATGATGCCGTAGCCCACCTGGTCGCCGTCGCGCACCTCGATGACCTGGTCGGCCAGCGTGCGCAGCTTGCGCCGGGTGGCGGGATCCTGCAGGTCCCAGGCCTCGTGGGCGGTGAACAGCTTGCCCTTGTCGTCGCCGTGGAACCAGCCGTCGAGGCCGCCGTACAGCCCGCCCTTCAGGTAGTAGCGCGTCGGCAGCGCGCGCACTTGCACCGTGCGCCGTTCGCCGCTGGCGAACGTCAGCTCGAAGCTGGCCTGGTCCAGGCTCTGGCCGAGCGGGTCGGCGAGCCACTTCGCGTCGTGCTGCACGGCGACCAGCTGATCGCGGCCCGAGGCCTTGCTGCCGGCGGGCCGCACCTGTTCGCCGCTGAGGTAGATCAGATCGCCGGGCGCGCGCTCCTTGAAGAAGATCACCAGGCCGTAGTCCTTGAACTGGGCCGTCACCCAGCAGAAGAAGAAGGGCGGGTAGTAGGTCAGAGGCGGCGCGGTCTCGTCGCTGCGCATCTCGGCGCGCACGCCCCAGCTGTGGTCGCGCTGGCCGAGCCAGGAATCGACCTCCATGCGCCGCCCGTCGAATTCCAGCCAGCCGGTGTAGCGGCCCATCTGCTGGGCGCGGTACATGTGCTCGGTGACGCGGCCATCTCGCCGCCGCAGGTGACCGGCCTCTTCGTGCGGGTTCAGCGTGGCGTGGAACTCCAGTTCGAAGCGCAGGCCCGATGCGTTGTCGCCCAGCGTCAGCGCGTGGCGCTTCAGGCCTTCGATGACGCGGATCGACAGCGGGCCGATCGTGGTGTTCAGCGGGTCGGGGCGCAGCCGGCGGCTGGCGCGGAAGTTCCACTGCCGTCCGGGCACCGCCACGCCGGCGAAACCGTCCATGACGTTGCGGTTCGGGTGGTAGCCCAGGCCGATGTCGAAGATGACTTCGCCGCCGGGCGTTGGATGGCCGGTGTACCAGAGGCGCTCCATCCATGCCGGATCGCTGTTGTCGATCTGGTCGAAGGTGGTCGGCAGCTGGTGGCCGATGAGATCGTCCTGGGGAGTGAGCATGGCCGCGGGGAATCCTGGATATGGAAAGTCGTACATTAGCGTACAGTCGTGCACTTCACAACCCGTACGGACCCGCAGGACCATGAGCACCCAGGCCATTCAACTCGAGATGCAGGGCGCGCTGGCGCTCGTCACGCTGGCGCAGGCGGCGCGCGGCAACCCCATCGACGGCGGCTTCGGGAGCGAGTTCAAGCTCGTCGCGGCCGAGCTGTGGGACCGGCACCAGGCCGGCGGGCTGCGTGCCGTGCTGTTGCGCGCCGAGGGCGCCAATTTCAGCTACGGCGGCGACCTGAAGACCTTCTTTCCGGTGCGCGACCGGCTCGGCCCCTTGGTGCGTGAATGGACCGGCCAGCTTCACATGGGCCTGCAGCGCTTCTGGCAGCTGCCGGTGCCGGTGGTGTGCGCGGTGCAGGGCTTCGCGATGGGCGGCGGCGTCGCGCTGCTGGCCGGCGCGGACGTCGTGCTGGCGGCAGAGTCGGCGCGCCTCGGATCGGCCTTCGCGCAGCTGGGTTTCAGCTGCGATTCGGGCTCCAGCGTCACGCTGACGTCGCGCATGGGCGTGGCCCGCGCCAGGCGCTTCGTGCTGCTGGCCGAAGTGCTGAGCAGTGCCGAGGCGCTGCAGGCCGGGCTGGTCGACCGGGTGGTGGCCGACGACCAACTGCAGCAAGAGGCCAGTGCGCTGGCACAGCGCCTGGCCGAAGGACCGACCGTGGCCTACGGCGAGATCAAGCGGCTCTTTGCCGCCGCAGGCGGGGCTCTCTTGACCGCGCAGTTGGAGGACGAAGCGCTGACGCTGGCGCGGGTGGCGGGCAAAGCCGATGCTCAGGAGGGCATCGCGGCGATGGTCGAGCGGCGCAAGCCGGTGTTCAAGGGCGTCTGATGCCGCCGACCTACGACACGTTGCTCGTCGAGCGCAGCGACGAAGGTTTCGCCACCGTCGCCTTCAACCGCCCGGCCAAGCTGAACACGCTGTCGATGGCGCTGCGCCGCGAGCTGGCGCAGGCGGTGGCCGCGCTGGAGGCCGACCCGGCGGTGCGCGTGCTGATCCTCACCGGCACCGGCCGGGCCTTCAGCGTCGGGCTCGATCTAGACGAATGGAGCGCCGCCCCGGCCGCCGCGGCCTGGGAGCTCAATGCCGTGGCCGCGCTGGCGCAGTTCCGCGGCCCGGTGATCGGCGCGATCAACGGCCTGGCGATCACCGGCGGGCTGGAGATCGCACTGGCCTGCGATGTTCTGCTCGCGGCCAGTGACGCGCGTTTTGCCGACACGCATGCCAAGGTGGGCCTGTTGCCGGGCTGGGGCGGTTCGGTGCGCATGCAGCAGCGCCTGGGCTCGCACCGCGCGAAGGAGCTCGCGCTGACCGGCCGCTTCTTCGATGCCGGCGAGGCGCTGGCCTGGGGCCTGGTCAACCGCGTCGTGCCGCCCGCGCAGTTGATGGCCGAGGCACAGGCCATGGCGCGGCAGATGCTGGCCAACGTGCCCGAAGGCATCGTGGCCTACAAGAAGCTGCTGGACGAAGAAGCCGGGCGGCCGCTGGCCGAGGCCCTGGTCTTCGAGCGCGAGGCGGCACAGGCGGCGAATCTGGGCGTGGGCCGCGAGGAGATCGACGCGCGGCTTGCCCGGCTGCGCCGCCAGTCGCGGCCGTAGCCTACATCCGGCACTCGGGACTCGGCGGCACCGTGATGCGCGCCGCCGGCTCCACCGAACGCAGCACGACTTCGCCCCGGCCCGGCGCCGCCTTGACGGCCTGAACCACGACCATCGGCCGCACCAACTGGTGATCGGCGGCGCGCATCTCCACCGGGCCGACGATGGTGTCGAGCTTCAGGCCATTGAGCGCGCTGCGCACCGCTGCGACATCGGGGGACTTGGCCTTGAGGATCGCCTCGTGCACGAGGATGAAGGCCAGGTAGGCGTCAGCCGCCAGATAGCTCGGCTTGCGATTGAAGCGCGATTCGAATGCCTTGACGAACTCGGCGTTGGCATCGCCGGGCATGGACCAGAAATAGCTCTGCGACGACCACACGCCGGCGGTGGTGTCGCCCTGACCGGCGATCAGGATCTCGTTGACCATCGAGGCGCTCATCACCAGCTTGTACTTGTCGAACAGGCCGAAGGGCGCCTGCTGCTTGGCCAGCGCGATCCCTGCCGAGCCGGGCATGTACATGACCAGCGAATCGGCCGGCTTGGCCAGCAGCTGGGCGATCTGGCCACCGAAGTCGGTCGTGCTCAGAGGGGCGAAGATCTCCTTGCCGACCGATCCGCCGATGCCCGGCAGCACGGCGACGAAGCGCTTGCTCGCGTCGCGTGCCGCGGCGATGTCGGCATTCAGCAGGTCGAAGGTCTTGGCGCCGTTGCGCTGCGCCAGCTCGCGCCACACCTGCACCTGGCTCGAATCGCTGATGCCGACGCGGAAGTAGTTGGCATTGCAGTTCTTGCCGGTGAGGTCGTCGCTGGCGGCGGTGGCGTCGAGGTACAGCGCGTCCAGATCGGCGAGCTTCGCGCTTACCGCCAGCGAATTGCCCGAGGGGCTGATCCCGGTGAAGAAGGACACGCCCTGCTGGCGCGCGAGCTTGGTCGCGGCGGCGATGGCGCCGGCCGGCGGGCCGTCATGACCCTGGATCACCAACTCGTACTTGCGCCCCAGAGCGCCGCCGCGCGCGTTGAGGGTCTCGACGGCCAGCGCAGCGCCGTCGTTGATGGCGCCGGAACTCACTGCCAGCGGGCCGGCGTCGATGCTGATCACGCCGAGCTTGATCGTCTGTTGGGCCATGGCTGCACCGTGCAGTGCGCCTGCCAGGGCCATCGCGGCCAGCATGCTCGTCTTCATCATCGTTGCGTTCTCCTGGTTCAGCTGATCTTGCGTTCGCGGTCCGCCCAATGCGGATCGCGCAGCACGTTCTTGCGCACCTTGCCGACGGGCGTGACCGGCAGCGGCTCGGCACGGAACTCGTAGCTGCGCGGCACCTTGTAGCCGCCGATGTGCTGGCGGCAGTGCGCATCCAGCTCGGCCTCGGTCACGCTCATGCCGTCCTTAGTCACGACCACCGCATGCACGCTCTCGCCCCACTGCGCGCTGGGAATGCCGATGACCGCGGCTTCGCGCACGGCCGGGTGCAGGAAGAGCACGCGCTCGACCTCGATCGAATACACGTTCTCGCCGCCGGTGACGATCATGTCCTTGATGCGGTCGGCGACGTAGAGGAAGCCGTCCTCGTCGATCGTGCCGGCGTCGCCGGTGTGCATCCACCCGTCCTTCAGCACCGCAGCCGTCGCCGCGGGGTTGTTGAAGTAGCCGTTCATCAGCATGTCGCTGCGCACGACGATCTCGCCCAGCATGTCGGGCGGCGCCTCGCTGCCGTCGGGCAACAGGATCTTCACTTCGTTGCCCGGTGCGGGCTGGCCGGCCGAGCGCAGACGCTTCGCTTTCGGGCCGCTGGTCAGGTGGTCGCGCCAGCGCAGGATGCTGGCGAAGCCGCCGGTCTCGGTCATGCCGAAGACCTGGAAGAAGCGCCAGGACGGCAGCTTCTGCATCGCCTCGGTGATCAGCGCCTCGGGCATCGGGCTGCCGCCGTAGACGCAGGTGCGCAGGCTCGACAGGTCATAGCGTTCGAAATCGGGGTGCCGGATCATCATGTTGATCATCGTCGGCACCAGCACCGCGTTGGTGGCCTGGTGCTCGCTGATCGTCTGCATCACCAGCACCGGGTCGAACTTGGGCAGCGGGATGTGCGTGCCGCCGGCCAGCGTGATGTAGAGCAGGGCGCTGGCGCCGGCGAAGTGGAAGTAGCCGGCGACGTAGACGAAGCTCAGGTCCTCGATGTCGGGCAGCCAGGCCAGGTAGCCCAGCGTCGCGACGAAGAGGCCGCGGTGGCTCATCATCACCCCCTTGGGGTGCGCGGTGGTGCCGCCGGTGTAGAAGATGACCCACGTATCCTCGCCGCTGCGGCCGGCATCGGGCGCCGGTGCGTGCGCGGCGAGCAGCGCTTCGTAGTCGAGCAGGCCCTCGGGGCAGGGCCCCTCGCCGATCCAGACCAGGTGCTTGACCCAGTCGAGCCGCTGCTGCAGCTCGCGCGCCTGGTCGAGGAAGCTGTCGTCGACGAACAGCACGGAGGACTTCGAATCCGTCAGCGCATAGGCGTTTTCCTCCACCGACCAGCGGACGTTCAGCGGCGCAAAGGCGCCGCCGGCCCAGGGCACGGCGAAGAAGAGTTCGATGTAGCGGTCGGAGTTCATCGCCAAGGCGGCGACGAAGCGCCCGCCATCGATGCCCAGCGCGCGCAGCGCGCCGGCCAGACGCGGCACGCGCGCGCCGACCTCCTTCCAGGTGCGGCGGCGGCCGTTGCAGATCGTGGCCGTGCGGTGGGGCTGGCAGGCGACGGCCTGGGTCAGGAAGCGGGTGCCTTGCATGCGTGTTCTCGAATCAAAACAATGTCATACGCTAGCACACGATATGCTGCTGCATGATGCGGGGTAACCCCAGCATCTCCGAGACAAGGCGGCAACGGCAGCCGTGAGGGGTGTTCGTGTACGGCCGGAGCGGCCTGTCGGACAGATATGCGGAGTTGCGGTCGGCGATCCCGCCCGGCCCCGTCGACTGCGGCTGCCTTCGTCCGGCGCGCGACAGACGCTGACCGAGATGGTCCAGGCCGAAGAGGTCGGCCGCTTCGACGCAGCCGAGCCTGCTGCCGCAGCGGCAGCGCATGCTTTTCCGGCGGTTCAGCGGCCCAGCCAGTCTCGCAGCACGCCGGCACGGTCTTCGCCGACATCGGCCACGCGCGTGCCGATGGTGCCGCCGCCGGCCGACAGCCGCCACGGCGCGCCGACGCCGGTGAAGGTGCCGGCGGCATCGTGCACCGGCGCAAACAGCGCCCGCGCCGCGGCCTGCTCGTCGGCCAGCAGCTCGGCCGGCTCGGCATAGCGGGCGCAAGGCACGCCGGCGGCGTCGAGCGTGCGCAGCAGATCGTCCACCGTGCGCGTGCGCGTCCAGCGCTCGACGAGGCCCATCATCGCCTGCCAATGCGCGCCGCGCGAGGGCACGGTGGCGAAGCGCGGGTCGCTGCGCAGCTCGGGCAGCGCCGTGGCGTCGGCCAGCGCGTCGAAGTTGCGCTGCGTGATCGGCACGATCAGCACGTCGCCGTCGAGGGCCGCCACCGGCCCGTAGGTCGGGCGCGGATCGGTCACCGGGAACTGCGCCTCCTGCAGCTCGTAGATCAGCAGGTTGAGCATCGAGTCCATCAGCGCCACGTCCACCACCTGCCCGAGCCCGGTGCTCGCACGCTGCACCAGCGCGGTCTGGATCGCGGCGAAGGCATTCAGCCCGCCCAGCACGTCGGCGACGAAGGTGGCGGTCGCGGCCGGCCGGCTGCGGTCGCCGGCGTAGCGCGCGAGCGTGCGCTCGTAGCCGCTGGCGGCCTGCACGATCATCGCGTAGGCGGCGCGCTCGCGCGCCGGGCCCTGCTGGCCGTAGCCCGAGATCGACGCGTAGACGAGCCGCGGGTTCTGGGCGCACAGCGCCGCGGCGCCCAGGCCCAGGCGCTCCATCACGCCGGGGCGGAAGTTCTCTACCAGCACGTCGGCCTGCTGCGCCAGCGCCCGCGCCGTCTCCAGGTCGACGGGCTGCTTCAGGTCCAGCGCGAGGCTGCGTTTGCCGGCGTTCAGCTGGCCGAAGTAGGCGCTGTGGCGGCTGCCGTCCGGCGCCGCGCGCAGCGGCTGGCGCAGCCGCATGTCGTCGCCCTCCGGCGGCTCGACCTTCACCACATCGGCGCCCAGGTCGGCCATCAGCCGTGCGCAATAGGGGCCGGCCATCATGATCGAGAAGTCCAGCACCTTCAGGCCCGCCAGGGCACGGTCGTCGCGTTCGTTCATGGCGTGATGGTGCACGCCGCCGCTCGTTTCAGCATGGCACGGTGCGCACAGCTGCTGTGCCGCGTACCCGTCTTGGTGGCGGCGGCGCCGCGGTCTACGCTTGCGGCATCGATTTCCCCGCGAGCCTGGAACACCGCATGAACTTCACCGAAGAGCAGATCGCGTTCCGCGACAGCGTGCGCCGCATGGCGGAAAAGCACGTGGCGCCGATTGCCGCCGAGGTCGACGAGAGCGACCGCTTCCCCACCGAACTCGTCAAGCTCTACGGCGAGATGGGGCTGATGCAGCTGTGGGTGCCCGAGAAGTACGGCGGTCCCGAAGGCAACCTGACGATGATGTGCATCGCACGCGAGGAGATCAGCCGCTTCTCGCCGGCCTGCGGCTCGATCGCCGGGCTGAACACGATGTTCATCATGCCGCTGCTGCACTTCGGCACCGAGGAGCAGCGCCAGCGCTTCCTGCCGAAGATCGCCGCAGGCGGCGTGGTCACCGCCATCGCCATCAGCGAGCCGCAGGCCGGCAGCGACGTCAGCGCGATGACCACGCGCGCGGTGAAGGACGGCGACAGCTACGTCATCAACGGCCGCAAGCAGTGGTGCAGCTACGGCGTCGAGGCCGACTACATCGTGGTGATGGCGCGCACGGCCGGCGAGCGCGGCGAGGATCAGGCCCGCGCCCCGCGGGGCGCTGAGGGCATCAGCGCCTTCATCATCGAGCCGAAGAAGATGAAGGGCGTGAGTTTCGGCCGCCACGAGCGCAAGATGGGCTGGCGCGGTGCGCCGAACACGCCGATCTACCTGGACAACGTGCGCGTGCCGGTCGAGAACCTGGTCGGCGAGGAAGGCAAGGGCTTCCGCGCCAGCCTGCGCGCGCTGGACCTGAACCGCCCGACCATCGGCGCGCAGTGCGTGGGCCTGGCGCAGGGTGCGCTGGAGGCCTGCATCGCCTACGCGAAGGAGCGCAAGCAGTTCCGCCAGGCCATCGCCGAGTTCCAGGGCGTGCAGTTCATGCTGGCCGACATGGCCATGAACATCGAGGCCGCGCGCGCGCTGGTCTACGAATGCGCGCGTGCCGGCGACATGGGCGACTGGCCGCGGCTGAACACGCTGGCCAGCATGGCCAAGTGCTTCGGCAGCGACATGGCGATGAAGGTCACCACCGATGCGGTGCAGGTCTTCGGCGGCTACGGCTACACCAAGGACTATCCGGTCGAACGCATGATGCGCGACGCCAAGCTCGCGCAGATCTTCGAGGGCACCAACCAGATCCAGCGCGTGGTCATCGCGCGCGACCTGCTGCGCTGAATCCGTTTCACACCAAGACGAAGGAGACATCATGAAGACATGGCTGCGCCTGCTGGCGCTGCTCGCAGGGCCGTCGCTGGCGGCCGCGCAGGGCTATCCGACCCATCCGGTGCAGATGCTGATCCCGTACCCGGCCGGCGGCACCACCGACATCATGGCGCGCGGGCTGCAGGAGCCGCTGCACAAGGCACTGGGCCAACCCGTCATCGTCGAGAACAAGCCCGGCGCGTCCGGCGTGCTGGCCGCGCGCGAGGTGGCCCGCGCCAAGCCCGACGGCCATGCGCTGCTGTTCATCAACAGCGGCATCGTCGCGGTGACGCCGCATGTGCAGAAGGACGCCGGCTTCGACGGCGTCAAGGACTTCGCGCCGGTGGCGATGGTCACCTCGGCGCCGCTGTTCGTCGTGGTGCCGGGCAACCTGCCGGTCAACGACCTGAAAGGCTGGATCGAATGGGCGAAGAAGCAGCCCGGGCCGCTGCCCTATGCCTCGGCCGGCGTCGGTTCCTTCGGCCACCTGAGCAGCGAGACCTTCGCCAAGGCAGCGGGTCTGAAGATGACGCACGTGCCCTATCGCGGCCAGGCGCCGACCACCACCGCCGTGATGTCCGGCGAGGTGCCGCTGCTGATCACCAGCATGTCCGGCGCGATGCGCGACGCCATCCAGACCGGCCGACTGAAGCTGCTGGCCGTGACATCGGCGCAGCCGAACTCCCAGAACCCCGGCGTGCCGACGGTGGCCAGCGTGCTGCCGGGCTTCGCCGCCGAGACCTGGTTCGGCCTGATCACCACCGCCGGCACGCCGCCGGATGTGATCGCCCGCCTGAACAAGGAAATCAACGCGATCCTGGCGACCAAGGAGTACCAGGACAAGATGCTCGCGCTCGGCCAGGAGGTTAAGCCGATGACGCCGCAGCAGCTGGGCGCGCTGATCGCCGAGGACTCCGCACGCTGGGGCCAGGTCGTGCGCGACAACAACATCTCCGCTCAATGAAAGGAAGCACCATGAGTCGTTATGCCGACTACCACGACCTGAAGATCGAAGTGGCGAACAAGGTCGCCACCGTCACGCTGAACCGCCCCGAGGCGCGCAACGCGATCAACCAGCGGCTGATCCGCGAGCTGCGCACGATCTGGGACGACCTGGGCGACGACCCGGACGTGAACGCCGTGCTGCTGACCGGCGCCGGCGATCGCTTCAGCGTGGGCGGTGACGTGAAGGCCATGTCCGACCGGCCCGGTGGCGACGTGCTGGAAGAAGGAGAAGTGCACGACCCAATGATCAGCCGCCGCCTGGTCAATCGCCAGCTGGAGCTGGACAAGCCCATCGTCTGCGCGATCAACGGCGATTGCGTCGGCCTGGCCGCGACGATCGCGCTGCTGTGCGATGTGACCGTCATGGCCGCCGACGCGCGCATCGGCGACAGCCACGTCAACAAGGTGGGCCTGGTGGCCGGCGACGGCGGCACCGTGGTGTGGCCGCTGCTCATCGGCGTCAACAAGGCCAAGGAATACCTGATGCGCGGCACGCTGCTCAAGGGCGCCGAAGCCGGGCGCATCGGTCTCGTCAACCACGTGCAGCCCCGCGCCGAGGTAGTGGCCTTCGCGCGGCAGATCGCGCAGGAGCTGGCCGACGGCCCGACATGGGCCACGCGCTGGACCAAGCTGTCGATTAACCAGATCGTCAAGGACCGCGTCAACCGCCTGATGGAAGCGTCGATGGCGCTGGAGCAGGTGACCTTCGAGCTGGCCGATCACAAGGAGGCGACGCAGGCCTTCAAGGACAAGCGCAAGCCGAAGTTCGGACAAGGTTGATGCCGTGAGGCCGCAGCGCCGTGCATCGGCCGAAGCGGCCAGACCTTGCAGAGACCGCCTTCACAGGCTCTTCAGGCCTGCCAAGGATTGATCACGGCCGCGCCCGCGGCCACGAAAGGGCCGGTGTCGCGGCTGGCCACGGCCAGGCCATTGGCCACGGCAATGGCTGCGATATAGCCGTCGGCGGTGGTGATGGCGCGCCCCGCGGCGCGGGCCTTGGCCAGCAGTTCTGCATAGGCCTGCGTGCAGGCCAGATCGAAGGGCAGCACGCGGCCTGCGAACAGCGGCAGCACGCGCTTCTCCAGGCTTTGCTGCAGGCCCGAGCGGCGCTTGCCGGCGGGCAGCAGCGCCACGCCGGCACGCAGTTCGGCGACGGTGATGGCGCACAGGAACAGGGTCTCGAGCGGTTGGGCATCGACCCACGCGACGATCCGGGGATCGGGCGCGGGGCGCAGCGGCTCCGACATCACGTTGGTGTCCAGCAGGATCATTCGAAGCTCACCGGGCGGGCAGAGGTCTTGTCGCGCACCTGCTCGAAGGCGGCAAACTCCTTGTCGCTCAGCTTGGCCTGCCGGCCCATGTCGGCCAGCAGCGAGCCCAACTTCACTCGTCCTGCCGGGCTGACTGCAGACTCCAGGATCTCGCGCACCTCGGCCTCCATGCTGTGGCCATGCTGGGCGGCCCGCACCCGCAAGGCCCGGTGCAGTTCGTCGGAAAGGTTGCGAACGGTCAGCATCGCCATCTTCAGTCCCTCGTTGCGGCGTCAATGCATGCATTGTACAGAAATGCATGCATCGATGCGCCGGACGAAGAACCCAGCACCAGGCTGGCCTCGGGCGGCGAACGGCAGCCGAAGGCGCGGAGCGGCTCGAGCGGAGCCACGCGTCGCGAACCGTCAGCGCGGCAACCCCAGCCCCCGCTGCGCGATCAGGCTGCGCTGGATCTCGTTGGTGCCGATGCTGATGACCCACATCAGCGAGTGGCGCAGGTTCTGCTCGTAGCGGCCGTTGCGCAGCGCGCCGGGCGCGCCCTGCGACAGCGCTGCCTGCGGGCCCAGGATGTCCAGCGCGGCCTCGCCGAAGCGCTCCATCAGCTCGCCGCTGAAGACCTTGCTGATCGCGCCCAGCTCGGGCGGCGTGGTGCCGCTCTCGGCCAGCTCGGCGCAATGCAGCATCAGCTGCCGGCCGACCTCGATCTCGGCGGCCAGCGTGCCGACGCGCTCGCGCACCAGCGGGTCGTGCCTCAGCTCGGGCCGCGCGCGCAGGTCGCGGCACAGCAAGTCGAAGGCATGCGCCACCTTCAGCACGATGCCGCCGCCCACGCTGCCGCGCTCGTTGGCCAGCGCGTCGGTCAGCACTTTCCAGCCGCCGTTCACCGGCCCGACGATGTTCGCGGCCGGGATGCGCACGTCGTCGTAGAAGATGTTGGCGAAGCTGCCGTCGTACATCGTCGTTGCCGGCTTGATGGCGATGCCGGGCGTGTCCATCGGCACGATGAACATGCTGATGCCGGCATGCGGCGGCTTCGCGTCCGCGTCGGTGCGCGCGGCCAGGAACATGTACTTGCCCCACCAGGTGGTGGTCCAGATCTTCTGGCCGTTGATCACCCAGTGCCCGCCGTCGCCGTCCTCGACGAACGTGGCCTTGGTGCGCAGCGCTGCAAGATCGCTGCCGGCGTCGGGCTCGCTGTAGCCCATGCCGTGCATCGCCTCGCCGCGCAGCATCTCCGGCAGGTAGTGCGCGCGCTGCTCGGGCGTGCCGTGCATGATCAGCGCATTCGCCTGCACCGCGGCGCCGATGCGCGGCGCCTCGGCGCGCTCCATCACCTCGATGAAGGCCAGCTGCTCGCGCGGGCTGCGCGCCTGGCCGCCGAATTCCTCGGGCCAGGCCAGGCCGATCCAGCCGGTACGGCCGATGTCTCTGGCGAAGGCCGCGTCGAACTCGCGCTCGTGGAAGGGCTGGCGGTCGAAGGCCGCCTTGCGCTCGCCGCTCCAGTGCGCCTGCAGCCAGTCGCGTACTTCCTCGCGGAAGGCATTGCCGGCCGGGCCGAGGTCGTACTGCGGCAGCGTCGCGGTGTCGTCGTCCAGCAGCCAGGCCGCCAGCTCGCGCCGCGCTTGGCTCGCGCCGCCGAGCACGATCGTGTCCAGGTGTGCGCGGCGGAAGTGGCGCGGCGCCTCGTGCTCCTCGGCATAGCCGATGGCGCCGAAGGCATGCTGCGTTTCCAGCGCCACCTGGCGCAGCGCCTGCGCGCCGAAGGCCGGCGCCGCGGCGGCGTAGTAGCGCCAATCGGCCTGGCCCAGGTCGAAGGCCGTGGCCGCGTGCTGCAGCGTCAAGCGCACGCCTTCGAGCGCGATCAGGCCGTTGGCCAGCTTGTGCTGCACCGCCTGGAAGCGGCCGATCGGCTGGCCGAACTGGCAGCGTTCTTTCGCGTAGTCCACCGCCAGCTCGAAGGCGCGGCGCGCGGCGCCGTGGGCGCGCGCCAGCAGCAGCAGGCGCAGCAGCGGGCGGGCCGCAGCGGCGGCGGGCGCGGCCAGCGGCACGACGAGGGCCGGCGCGTTGTGCAGCCGCAGCTCGCACCAGCCGGTATGGCCGTCCAGTCCCAGCGCCCGCGCCGTTTCGACCTGCGCGCCGCCGGCACGCAGCTCGACCAGCGCCAGGCCCTGCGCCAGCGGCGCCAGCAGGTGTGTGGCATGCGCCGCGCCGTCCACCGGCGACAGCGCGCCGCCGGCCTGCGCAGCGTCGATGCGCGGCGCATCGCCCAGCGCGACGGCCAGCCGCATCTCGCCGGCGTGCAGGCCGGCCAGCGGCTCGAGCTGCGCGCCGAGCCGGCCCAGCAGCAGGTTGGCCAGCAGCGCGCCGGCCAGCGGCGCCGGCGCCGCGGCGCGGCCCAGTTCCTCCATCACCAGCAGCGCTTCGCGCAGCCCGCCTTCGGCCGGATCGCTGCCGAGCGTGGCCAGCCCCTGCTGCACCAGGCCCGACCACAGTGCCGCGGCGGCGGCGCCGTCGGCGCTGCGCTCGACGGCGCCGGCCGCCGGCCAGTGCTGCTGCAGCCAGCCGCGCAGCGAATCGCGCAGCAACTCGCGCTCTTCGCTGCCGGGCAGCAGCGCGGGGTCGAAGTCCGGCAGCATCATCCGAGCACCCCGCGTTCGCGCAGTGCGCCGATCGCCGCATCGTCCAGCGCCAGCTTCTCGCGCAGCACCTGTTCGCCGTGCTCGCCCAGCGCGGCCAGCAGCGGGCGCACGCGTGTCGGCGTGCGGCTGAGCAGGAAGGGCAGGTTGGCGCACTTGAAGCGGCCGTTGCCGTCGCCCAGCTCGGCCAGGAAGCCGCGCTCGGCCACCTGCGGATCCTGCATCGCCTCGGCCACGCTGCGGTAGCGGCTGCACGGCACGCCGGCGGCCATCAGCGCCTCTTCGCATTCGGCCGCGGTGCGCTGCTGCGTCCAGCCTTCGATCAGCTCGAGCAGCGCGTTCCAGTTCGACTCCTTGGCGGCGACCGTGGCGAAGCGCGGGTCGATCTTCGCTTCGGGATGGCCGATGACCTCGAACAGCACGTCCTGGTTCTTCGGCGTCACCGCGGCCACCATCACCCAGCCGTCGCGGGCACGCACCGGCTCGTAGACCTGGCGCGGGCGCTCCGGCGGGAACTGCGCGGCCTGCATCTCGTAGATCAGCATGCCGAGCACCGAATCCATCAGCGAGACGTCGATGTGCTGGCCGCGGCCGCTCTTCTCGCGCTCGTACAGCGCCAGCTGGATCGCGCCGAAGGCATAGCTCGCGCCCAGCACGTCGGCGAGGAAGATGCCGTTGTTCATCGGCCGGCTGCGGTCGCTCTGGTACGACATGTGCGCCGCCTCGTAGCCGGAGCTGGCATGGATCACCGGCGCGTAGGCCGGCGCGCCCGCCTTCGGGCCGGTCTGGCCGAAACCCGAGATCGAGGCGTAGACCAGCCGCGGGTTGTGGGCGCACAGTGCGGCGTAGTCCAGGCCCAGACGCTTCATCACGCCGGGGCGGAAGTTCTCGACCACCACGTCGGCCTTCGCCGCCAGCTCGCGCGCGACGCGGCGGCCTTCTTCGCTGCCGAGGTCCAGCACGATGCTGCGCTTGCCGCAGTTCATCGAGCCGTAGTAGGTGCTGATGCCGCCGCGCACCGGCGCGCGCTGGCGCACGACGTCGCCGTCAGGCGGCTCGATCTTGATCACGTCGGCGCCGGCGTCGGCCAGCATGCGCGCGCACATCGGGCCGGACATGACGATCGTGAAGTCGACGACGACGAGGCCGGCCAGTGCGTCGGGACGGGGCAGGGGTTCGATCATGGCAGCGGGCCGCGTGGTTGCATTACCGCCAAGCTTCCACCAGCGCCGCGCCGCCTTCAATGCGGAATGCGGAACAGCAGCTGTGCGCGGCGGGCAAAGGCCGGCGGCGGCTTCAGGTGTCGGACAGGTGCTCGGCCAAGTGGTCGAGCAAGGCACGCACGCGCAGGCTCAGGTGGCGCCGGCTCGGGTAGACGGCGTAGATCGGCTCGGGGTCGGCTTCGTAGCCTTCCAGCACCCGCACCAGACTGCCCTTCGGCGCGTCGCGTTCGGCGCGCATGTCGATCAGCCGCACCAGGCCCATGCCGGCCACCGCCAGCGCCACCAGCACGTCGCCGTCGCTGGCGGACACCGGCCCGCCGGGCGAGACGTTGCGCACCGCGCCGTCTTCCTTCATCGGCCACTGGCTGCGGTACGAGCCGGGCAGGAAGTTCAGGCAGCGGTGCTGCATCAGCTCGTCCGGCGTGCGCGGGGTGCCGAAGCGCTCCAGGTAGGCCGGCGCGGCGTAGACGCGCCAGTGCACGCTGGCGATGCGCCGCGCCACCAGCGTCGAGTCGGGGATGCTGCCGCTCTGGAACGACAGGTCGATCTGCTGCTCGAACAGGTTCGGCGGCGTCGGCGACAGCACCAGCTCGAGCTTGAGCTTCGGATGCTTTTCGCAGAAGGCCGGCAGCAGCGGCGTCAGCCAGAAGCGGGCGAAGCCCTGGGTGCTGCCGATGCGCAGCACGCCGCTGGCTTCGATCAGCGCCGGGCTCAGCGACTCCTCGGCCTCTTCCAGAGCCAGCATCACCTTCTGCGCGGCCGACAGGAAGCGTTCGCCTTCCTGCGTCAGCTTCAGCACGCGCGAGGTACGGTGGAACAGGCGCACGCCGAGCCGGTTCTCCAGCCGCTGCACGATCTTGCTGATCGTCGACGGGTCCAGGTCGAGGCTGCGTGCCGCGGCGGAGAAGCTCTGCTCCTCCGTCACGCGCAGGAAGAAGTCGAGTTCGCGGATGCGATCGTTCATGGGCTGCCTCGCTTCAGGTCATCGTAGCCGGGCTCTCCCGGCAGCAGCACCCCGAGGACGCGCCGCGCGCGATAACGGCGCGGACCTCGGACGGGGCAGCGCTGGCATCGTGGAACCATTCCGGCAGCAACGCCGTACGCAGCGGCGATCATGGGGTTGGCGCCTGCCGCCCCGTCCCGGGTTCAGGATGCTGATCGCCGACCCGATTCGGGTCCGGCATGGTTCCCCGTGCGCGCAACGGCCGCGGCGCCCCGCCGGGCGCTCAATCGAGCTTCAGCACCACCGCCTTGGTCTGCACGTACTCGTGCACATGCTCGATGCCGCTCTCGCGGCCGAAGCCGCTCATCTTGTAGCCGCCGAAGGGAATTGCCGGGTCCATCACCTGGTAGCAGTTGGCCCAGACGGTGCCGGTGCGCAGACCCTTGGCCACCTTGTGCACCGTGCCCACGTCGCGGCTCCATACGCCGCTGCCCAGGCCGTAGCTGGAGTCGTTGGCGCGGGCGACCACCTCGTCCAGCGTGTCGAAGGGCAGCGCGCTGATCACCGGACCGAAGATCTCCTCGCGCGCGATGCGCATGTCGTCCTTCACGTCGGCGAAGACGGTGGGCGCGACGTAGTAGCCCTTCGCGAGCGCGCCGTCGCTGTGGCGCGCGCCGCCGGCGACGGCGCGAGCGCCTTGCTCGATACCCAGCGCCAGGTAGCCGGTGACGCGGTCCAGCTGCTCGGCGCTGACCACCGGGCCCAGCTGCGTCTGCGCGTCCAACGGGTCGCCGACCTTCAGAGTCTTGGCGTAGGCGGCGACGCGCTGCACGAACTCCTCGTACACCGGGCGCTGCACGAACAGCCGCGTGCCGGCACTGCAGATCTGGCCCGAGTTCTGGAACACCGCCATCGCCGCGCCGGGCACCGCGGCGTCCAGGTCGGCGTCGGCGAAGACGATGTCCGGGCTCTTGCCGCCCAGCTCCATCGACATGCGCTTCAGGTTGCCGGCGGCGGCGCGCACGATCTTCTGGCCGACCTCGGTGCTGCCGGTGAAGGCGATCTTGTCGACGCCCGGATGTTCGGCCAGCGCCGCACCGGCATCGCCGAAGCCGGCGACGACATTGACCACGCCCGCCGGCAGGCCGGCTTCCATGCACAACTCGGCCAGGCGCAGCGGTGACAACGGCGCCTGCTCCGCGGGCTTCAGCACGATGGTGCAGCCGGTGGCCAGCACCGGGCACAGCTTCCAGACGGCCAGGCCGATCGGCCCGTTCCACGGGTTGATCGCGGCGACCACGCCGACCGGTTCCTTCAACGTGTAGCAGAAGTGATCGCCGGGCGCGGAGTTCGGGATCGTGTCGCCCTGGATCGTGGTCGCCAGGCCGGCGTAGTAGCGCAGCAGCGCCACCGCGCGCCGCCGCCCGAGCGTGGTGCGCGACAGCGGCCCGCCCATGTCCAGCGTGTCCAGCAGCGCCAGTTCGTCGTAGTGCTTGTCCACCAGATCGGCCAGCTTCAGCATCAGCTGCTGGCGGTCGAAGGGCTTGAGGCGGCTCCACTCGCCTTCGAAGGCGCGGCGTGCGGCGGCCACCGCCAGGTCGATGTCTTCCTTGCCGGCCTGCGCCACCTGGGCCAGCCGCTCGCCGTTGCGCGGGCTGATCGAGTCGAAGGTCTTGCCGGACAGCGCCGGCCGCGCGCGGCCGTCGATGAACAGACCCTTGACCTTGCCGTCCAGGAATGCGGGTGTCACGGGCGTCTCCTCAGGCGTGAAGGATGAAATGGGCCGCGCGTTCGCCGATCATCATCGACGGCGCGCTGGTATTGCCGCCGATCAGGTTCGGCATGATCGACGCGTCGGCCACGCGCAGGCCTTGCAAGCCGTGCACGCGCAGTTGAGCATCGACGACGGCCAGCGGGTCCGAAGCCGGGCCCATCTTGCAGGTGCCCACCGGGTGGTAGGTGGTGGCCACGCGCTCGCGGATGAAGTGTTCCAGCGCGGTGTCGTCGGCGATGGCGGGGCCGGGCAGCAGTTCGTCGCCGGAGCGGCCGGCCAGCGCCGGCATCGAGACGATGCGGCGCGCCTCGCGCAGCGCGCGCATCAGCGTCTCGACGTCGCGCCGGTCCTCCAGGAACTCGGGATGCAGCACCGGCTTGGCGGCCGGGTCGCGCGAGGCGAGTTCGATGCGCCCGCGCGTGCTCGGCCGCAGCACCGCCATGTGCAGGAAGTAGCCATGCTTGCGCGGCAGCGTGCGCGGGTTGTCCTTCATGCCGACCATGAAGGTGTACTGCACGTCGGGGCGATCGAGTTCGGGCCGCGTGCGGATGAAGCCGCCGGCCTCGGCCGCGTTGGACGCGAGCATGCCGCGATGGCCGAAGGCGTAGCGCAGCGGCGCCATCGCGACGCGCGGCGCGCTGCGCCAGTTGAGCGCATAACTCTCCGCCGTCGGGTTGGTGACGGCGAGCGAAACCGTCGGATGATCCTGCAGGTTGTGGCCGACGCCGGGCAGTTCGTGCTGCACACGAATGCCTTGACCGGCAAGCGAGGCGGGCCCGATGCCCGAGAGCATCAACAACTGCGGCGAGTTGACGGTGCCGCCGCACAGCACGATCTCGGTGCCGGCGGACAGTTCGGCCGTCTGCCCGTGGCGGCGCAGCGTGACGCCGACCGCGCGCGTGCCCTGCAGCCGGATGCGCTCGACCAGCGCCTCGTCGTAGACCTTCAGGTTGGGCCGGCGCAGCACCGGCTGCAGGAAGGCGCGGCTGCTGCTCCAGCGCACGCCGCCGCGCTGGTTCAGGTCGAAGATGCCGAAGCCGTCCTGCGCTTCGCCGTTGAAGTCGTCGTTGCGCGCGAAGCCGGCCTCGGCGGCGGCGTCGACGAAGGCATGTGCCAGCGCATTGCTCTGCGCCGGCCGCTGCACGCTGAGTTCGCCGCCCGTGCCGTGCCAGGGGTTGGCTCCGCGGTCGTAGTCCTCGTGGCGCTTGAAGAAGGGCAACACCTCGTCCCAGCCCCAGCCTGCGTTGCCGAGCGCGGCCCATTCGTCGTAGTCGAGCCGGTGGCCGCGCATGTAGACCGTGCCGTTGACCGAGGTGCAGCCGCCGAACAGGCGGCCTCGCGGGCAGGGGATCTTGCGGTGCTTGACGCCGGCGCCGCCGCTGAACTCGAACTGCCAGTTGTAGCGTTCGTCGGGCAACAGGAAGATGTTGCCGACGGGCAGCGTGGTCTTCAGGTTCAACGGGAAGCGCTGGTCCGAGGCGCCGGCCTCGATCAGCGCGACGCGCCGCTCGGGGTCGGCGCTCAAGCGGTTGGCGACGATGCAGCCAGCCGCGCCGGCGCCGACGACGATGATGTCGTAGTGCTCTTGCATGGAGTCGTGGATCATCCGGCCACTCTGGCGGGGCAGGGAGCCGCGTCGCGGCACACTATCTGTGAAGCGCCGTCAGCGATGCCGCGGCAGGATCCCTAGAACGCCACGCGGTCCTTGCCCTTCAATTGCAGGATCGCGCGCGCCTCGGCCGGCGTGGCGATTTCAAGACCCAGGCCTTCGAGGATCTCGCGCACCTTGCGCACCTGTTGCGCGTTGGACTCGGCCAGACGGCCCTTGCCGATCCACAGGCTGTCCTCCAGGCCCACGCGCACGTTGCCGCCCATCGCGGCGGCCATCGCCGCCACCTTCATCTGCGCCGCGCCCGCACCCAGCACCGACCAGCGGTAGTCGCTGCCGAACAGCCGGTCGGCGGTGCGTTTCATGTGCATCACGTCGTCGGGGTGCGAGCCGATGCCGCCGAGCAGGCCGAACACCGTCTGCACGAAGTACGGCGGCTTGACCAGGCCGCGATCGACGAAGTGCTTCAGGTTGTAGAGATGAGCGGTGTCGTAGCACTCGAACTCGTAGCGCGTGTCGTTGGTCGACATCTCCTTCAGCGCCGTCTCGATGTCGCCGTAGGTATTGCGGAACACCAGGTTCTTGCTGCCTTCCAGGTACTCGCGCTCCCACGGATGCTTGAATTCCTTGAAGCGCTCGAGCATGCCGAACAGGCCGAAGCCCATCGTGCCCATGTTCATCGACGCCACTTCGGGTTTGAAGACGATGCTCGGCTGGATGCGCTCCTGCACCGACATGTAGGGCGATCCGCCGGTGGTGAGGTTGACCACGGCATCGCAGCCCTTCTTGATCGCCGGCAGGAACGAGGCGAAGGCCTCCGGCCGCTGGTCGGGCTTGCCGGTGACCGGGTCGCGCGCATGCAGGTGGATGATGGCCGCGCCGGCCTCGCAGGCGCCGATGGCGGCATCGGCGATCTCCTGCGGCGTCACCGGCAGATGCGGCGACATCGACGGCGTGTGGATCGAGCCGGTGACGGCGCAGGTGATGATGACCTTGGACTGCGGGGGCATGGGAGTTCCTTGATCTGTAGAGGAATGACGCGTCTCGACCGTTTGCAGCGGACGAGCACGCGCACCGTGCCCGTGGCGCGCACGGTGAACCGGGCGACTGGGGAAGCCTCGGGGGGCAGCTTCGATCCTCAGCCTTCATGCGTATCGTAAGCTAGCGTACGAAGATCGACAAGGCCAGAGTTTCCCTAGTACAACAACGCACGGCTTTACAGAAGCCATGGTTGCAGCCGGGGGCCAACAGGACGATGAGGAGTCCGGCGGCCGCCTTCATGTGGGCCGCGGGCGCCGGCAACGGCTCCCATCGGCCGGTGTGACTGCGAAACGCGGCGGCGCCGGTCGTGCTGCCGGAGCGGCTTCGGCAGCCGGGCGCATGCCCTGCGGGTGCCCAACCGCGAGCCGCATCTCGTCAGGCTGCACGGGCGCGTTGCTCCAACTGAAGGTCATCCGTCTGCTGCTGATCGAGAGCCCCCCGCGCTGCTGGGCGGCGACCGCCTTGTGTGCGCAGGCGCTGCACCACGAGTACGGCCACGTCGACGGCCTCGTGTGGAAGCCGCCCGAGCTCGACCATCAGCACAGCTGCCTGCTCTGCGGCGATCGCATCAAGGCCGGAACGCTTGCGGCGAGCGCGGTGAGCGCGGCGCTGAACGTCGCCCCGGCTTGCGCAGCGCGGTCGTGCCGGAGGCCCTTGCCGCGGGCGTGGCGACGGTCCGAGCGGGCGAGCCCGAATCGCTGACTTCGGGCCCGTCTTGCCTGGCCGGACGATGGCGATCGATCCCGCTTCGACCCGTGCGCAGTACGCGTCGCAGGCCGGTTTCCACGCGGACCGCGCAGGCACCGGTCGCGGTACGGCGTGACACCGGAGTACGGCGCGAGCAAGGCTTTGTCCTGGAGGCTGTCCGAGAGCACGTGCGCCATCAGGATGTCGGCCACGGTGAACTCCCCGGTGGCCACGAACTCACGGCCCGCGAGCCATCGCTCCAGCTTCTGCAGCACCCGGGTCACCCAGCCGGCCAGGAACTCGCGGTGCTTGCCGCAGCCACCGTCTGCCGTCCAGTCGAGCACCGTCAGCGCAAGCACCGGCGTCTACACGGTGTTCATCGCGGCGAAGCACCAGCGCAGCACCTGTGCGTCGCCGGCCTGCCCGCCAGGCATCGGGCGAGCAGACTTCTTCGCGAGGTAGACGAGGATGGCGGCCGACTCGGAGAGCGCTGCCTCAGCGTCGTCGATCGCCGGAACCTGCTCGAAGGGGCTGATCCGGCGCTGGGCCTTGCTGCTCGGGTCGTGCGCGGGATGGTCCATGCCGGCCAGCTCGAACGGCAGTTGCACTTCTTTGCGCCCACAGCACGCGCAGGTCGTGCGTTTGGCCGCGCGCCACGGCGTTGACCCTCGAGAATCCGTAAAGCTCGAGCGCCGCGGCGTCCTTCGTCTAGGCGGACGGCTGCGAAGCGTGCCGGCGAACGCCGGCGCGGCCGCGCCCCTGACGAGATGGCCTCGTCGCGCGCACAGCAGCGCTGCGCTGCTGCAGCGCTCCGCGACGCCTTCCCCATCTCTAGATGCGGCCGGCTGCTTCGCCGGCAACGGCGTGAGGTCTGCCAGCCGTACGGCCAGCAGGTTTCGCACGCGGCCTTCGGCAGAACGTGCGGTTCCTGCAGCCGGGGGGTTGCGCTTACAGCGCGGCGTCCTTCAGCTTTTTCAGCGCGCGCGCCTTGATGCGTACGGTCGCGGGCTTGGCTGCGAAGACCTGTTCCTCCTTGGTGAACGGGTTGATGCCCTTGCGCTTGGGCTTGGCAGGCACCTTCTGCACGCCGATCTTGAGCAGACCGGGGAGGGTGAACTCGCCGACGCCCTTCTTGTGGACCGCGCCCAGCACGGCCGCTTCCAGCGCAGCCAGCACGGCCTTCGCGGCCTTGGGCTCGACACCCGCCTGTTCGGCCAGGTGTGCGGCCAGCGAGGCCTTGGTGAACGTGTCCTTGACGGGCTTGATGGTCTTGGCCGGGGATGCGGCCTTGGCCGGTGCGGGTTTCGCGGTCTTCTTCGCAGTTGCCATGAGAGCTTTCGTGATCGTGGTTGACGAGAAAAACGGGCCGTGGCCCTGCGCATCGCGCGCCGGCGATTCTATGGAACGCGGCTCCGAGGAGTCTGGCGATGACGAGCTGCCTGAGCGCGACGAGTGCGGCGCTGCGTGAGCAGCGACTACCGCGACAAGAAGTGGCGCATCGTCTGCGACGGCCGACGGCAGGCATTGAACGAACCGGGTGACGCGACCGTCCGCTCGCGTGAGCAAGCGGCCCGCGCCGAGCAGGTACTGGCGCAGGAGTCATGGAAGGAGGCGACTCGCTCGCCTGCCAGACCGATCGGCTTGCCGCCGCCGCGCTCACGGCGTCCTAGAAGGCGCGCGGCGCGGCGGCGGGCGCTTTTTTTTGCCCGCGCCGCGTGCCCCGCTACAACAGCCCGCCCACGCCGAGCAGCGTCAGCACGCCCAGCACCGCGAAGATCGCCGCCGCGATACTGTGCACCAGGTGCATCGACACCTTCTGCGCGATCTTGTCACCGAGGAAGACTGCCGGCACGTTGGCGATCATCATGCCGAAGGTCGTGCCCAGCACCACCGCCGGCACGTCGGGATAGCGCGCGGCCAGCGCGACGGTGGCGATCTGCGTCTTGTCGCCCATTTCCGCCAGGAAGAAGGCGGCCACCGTGGTGCCGAACACGCCGAAGCGCTGACTGCCGCCGGCGGCCTCGTCGTCGATCTTGTCCGGAATCAGCATCCACCCGGCCATGCCCAGGAACGACAGGCCGATGACCCAGCGCAGCAGGTCCGGGCCGAGGGTGTGGGCCACCCAGCCGCCGACCGCACCGGCGAGCGCATGGTTGACCAGCGTGGCCACCAGGATGCCGGCGATGATCGGCAGCGGCCTCCTGAAGGTGGCGGCCAGCACGATGGCCAGCAGCTGGGTCTTGTCGCCCATTTCACCGAGCGCCACGACGCCGGTGGATACGAGAAAGGCTTCCAAAGGGGGCTCCAGCGGGCCGGCGTAGAGCCATTGACCACACGGCGCTCCCGGCCCGATCCGGAGGCGTGCGGTCAAAGGTCTTGCCAGGCTTGGCAGCTGCGCGCGCCACGGCCCGAAGGCCAAGTGTGTTGACGCGGGCCCCTGCATTGCGCAGGGCGGCTACTCCCCGATGACGAGCGCGCATTGTAGCCGTGCCCGCATGCGCCGGCTTGACGCTGAAGCGCCCGGTCATTGAAAGCCGCGCTGCGATGCCTCAGCATGCACGCCTTCGTCAACTCGGGAACTGTGCCGTGCGGCTGCCCTTCTTCTACGGCTGGGTCATCGTGGCCATCGCCTTCGCCACCACCGGCATCGGCGTCAACGCGCGTACCGCGTTCTCGCTGCTGTTCGCGCCGATCCTCGACGAATTCGGCTGGGAACGCGGCGTCATCGCCGGCGCCTTCTCCTTCGGCTTCGTCGTCTCGGCGGCCTTGAGCCCGACGCTGGGCTGGCTGATGGACCGCCGCGGACCGCGCGCGGTGATGGGGCTGGGCGTGGCCATGATGAGCGCCGGCCTGCTGCTGGCCAGCCGCATCCAAGCGCCGTGGCATCTGTACCTGACGCTGGGCGTGCTGGTCGGCGGCGGCAGCGTGTGCCTGGGCTACACCGGCTGGTCGCTGTTCCTGCCGAACTGGTTCGCGCGCAAGCGCGGGCTGGCCATCAGCCTGGCCTTCGCCGGCGTGGGCATCGGCTCGATCGTGCTGCTGCCGGGCATGCAGTGGTTCATGGACCGCAGCGACTGGCGCAGCGCCTGCGGGGCGCTCGGCGTGCTGCTGCTGGTGGTGCTGGCGCCGCTGGTGCTGCTGCTGTATCGGCGGCCCGAGGACATCGGCCTGCAGCCGGACGGCGACGGCCATGCGGCGGCTGCGACGGCAGCACGCGGCGCGCCGCAGATCGTCGACCCGGCCTGGGCCGCGGTCGACTGGACGCTGGCGCGCGCGCTGCGCACCGCGCGCTTCTGGTGGATCGCCTGCGCCTTCTTCACCGGCGGCTTCGTCTGGTATGCGGTGCAGGTGCATCAGACCAAGTACCTGGTCGAGATCGGTTTCAGCACAGCCGATGCCGCCTGGGCGCTGGGCGCGGTGGCGCTGGTGGCCGTGCCGGGCCAGATCGCGCTCGGGCACCTGTCGGACCGCGTCGGCCGCGAATGGGCGTGGAGCATCGGTTGCGCCGGCTTCGTCGTCTGCTACCTGGTGCTGATCGCGCTGAGGCACGCGCCGTCGCCGCCGCTGCTGTACCTGATGGTGCTGGCGCAGGGCTTCCTCGGCTACGGCCTGACCTCGGTGATGGGCGCGATCGTGTTCGAGATCTTCCAGGGACGGCGCTACGCGACGATTTTCGGCACGGTGATGATGTCGCTGATGGCCGGCAGCGCGCTCGGGCCGTGGCTGACCGGCGTGGCGCACGACTTCAGCGGCAGCTACGCGCCGGCGTTCTGGATCGCCGTCGGCTCGAGCGCGGTGTCGATCGCCGCCGTGTGGCTGGCGGCGCCGCGCAAGGTGCGCATGGTCGCGGGCCGCGTCGAGCGGCTGGCCAAGGCCGGGGCGGCCTGAGCGGCGCGCCGGCCGTTGCTGCGCATCGATGCGCCTGCCGCGAAGCTTCCGCCCCGCAGCGGCGGCTCAGGAGCGGCGCAAGGTCGGCGCCTGCCAGGCCGGCGCCGCATCGCCGATGCGGCGCAGCACGCGCACCATGCGCAGCGCCGCCTCGCGCTGCCGGTAGTAGCCAGACACCAGCCCGGCGTCGTTGAAACCCAGCGCGCGGTAGAAGGCACGCGCACCGGCGTTGCCGGCGCGCAGCTCCAGGCTCAACTCGGCGATGCCGGCGGCATACGCCGATTCGAGCAGCCAGCCGAGCAGGCGGCGCGCGATGCCCTGGCGCTGGCGCCGCGGCTGCACCGCCAGCAAGACCAGGTGCGCGCGCTCGTCGCCGAACTGCAGGATCGCGAAGCCGACCAACCCGAGACGGTCCGCGGCCACCAGCGTCAGCGTGTCGCGGTCGGCGATCAGCCGCATGACGCGCGGCGCGTCGTAGCTCCAGCCGAGGCCGGCTTCGATCAGCTCGCGCGACATGCGCGCGATGCCCGCGGCATCGGCTGCGCGCCCCAGCCGAAGCTCGATGCGATCGCCCATGCGGCGCATTCTGCCAACGGGCGCCGCCTCATGCCGGCCAGCCGGCGGCGGGCACACGCGCGCGCGCCAGGTACACGGTGCCGCCGAGCATCGTCTGCAACTCGGGCTCGCCGACCAGCCGGGCCAGATGCTGCCAGGGCCGGCGCAGGCCGGCCAACGAACTGACCGAGTGCAGCGCGGCCGGCCAGACCAGCAGGTTCAGCGGCGCGGCCCACGGCGGCGCCCACTTCAGGCCCGAGGCGACCAGCGTCGCGCCCGGCTGCAGATGGCGCAGCACGTGCTCGAGCGCGGCGCCGCTTTGCATCACATCGTGCGTGAAATGCAGCAGCGCGGCGTCGGCGCGCAGGCCGATGCGCGCCTCCTCGGCCGGTGCGTTGATCAGCGTGACGTTGCGCCATGCGTGGCGCTGCACGCGCTGGCGCGCCTGCTCGAGCATCTGCGGGCTTTGTTCGATGCCGACGACGTGCCCCTGCGCGCCGACCGCGGAGTGCAGCAGCTCGAAGCTGAGCCCGGTGCCGCAGCCGATGTCCAGCACCGTCGCGCCGCGCTCGGGTGCGAGCCAGGCCACGGCGCGCCGGCGCACCGGCTCGAACAACGCGAGCTCGAAGTCGTAGACCGCCGCGCGGCGGTGGTACTGGTCCAGGGCTCGGGCCCGGTCCGGCCCGGACTGTCGGCGGCGGGGTGTGGGCATGGTGGATGCTGGGAAAAGAGGCCGGCCGTGAATCGGCGGCTCGGCCCCTGTGTCGCGAATTGGAAACGAATTGTGTCCCGATGGGGCGGGCCCCGTTGCGTTGTCAACTCGCGCTACCTTGTCGCGTTATCATCTTGCGCCGTGACAAACTCAGCGCGCTTGAGGTGAGTAGAGGCAGTGGCAACGCTGTTTTGTTCCACTCCAGGCATCCGTGTGATACTGCAAACCCATGCCATATCAGGAGAACCTGACCATGAAAAAGACTCTCAGCTCGCTCACCGTAGCCGCCGTTGCCCTGTTTGGCGCCCAGGCGGCGCTGGCCCAGGCCGCATCGCCGTCGCGTGCCGAAGTGAAGAAGGAAACCGCTGAGGCCAACAAGGCCGGCCAGATTCCGGGCACCAGCGTCGGCGGCACGCCTCAGCAGGCCGCGGGCCAGCAGTCGCCGCGCGACGCCGCCGCCGCGTCGACCACCACGCGCGCAGAACGCAAGGCGAGCACGGCTGCAGCCAACAAGGCCGGCGACATCCCGGGCACCAGTGTCGGCGGCACGCCGGCTGCGGCCACGGGTCAGCAATCCCCGCGCGAGGCCGCGGCCACGTCGACCACCTCGCGCGCAGAACGCAAGGCGAGCACGGCCGCCGCCAACAAGGCGGGCACCATCCCGCAGGGCGAAGCCGCCATGCAGGCGCCGAAGCAGTAAGCCACCGCTGCGGTCCGCCTGCGGGCGGGCCCCACGAACGGCGATGGGCCCACCGGCCCGTCGCCGTTGTCGTTTGTGGCCTCGATGCGGCCCGCCCTCAGCCGGCGTGCGCGGCGGCGGCTTCCAGCTGCAGCAGTGCCTGCTTGCGCTGCAGCCCGCCGGCATAGCCCGTCAGCGAGCCGTCGCGGCCGAGCACGCGGTGGCAGGGCACGATGATCGACAGCGGATTGCGGCCGATCGCCGCGCCGACGGCGCGCACCGCGGCCGGTGCACCGGCGCGCGCCGCTACCGCCGCATAGGTGCTGGTGCGGCCGGCGGGAATCTCGCGCAGCGCCTGCCACACCGCCCGCTGGAAGGGCGTGCCTTGCGCGTCCAGCGGCAGCTCGAAGCGGCCATGGGCGCCGCCTGTGCCGCCGCCCTGCCAGTAGCGCTGCAGCTCCGCGCGCGCCATCGCGATGAAGGCTTGGCTCTCGTCCTGCGGCGCGTCCAGCGTGCCGGGATGATGCTTCTGGCCGTCGAACCACAGGCCGGCCAGCCCGCGGGCGGTGGCCGCCAGCGTGATCGGGCCGAGCGGCGAAGCGATGCGTGCCTGCGCCACCAGATGAAGAAGTGTCATGATCTTTGCTCCAGGCTTTGCCAAAGGCCCATCACCGCGTAGGCGCGCCACGGCCGCCAGGCCTCGGCGCGGGACCGCGCGGCGGCCGCGTCGCGCGTGCCCAGCGCGTTGAGCACGCCGATGTCGCTGGCCGCGAAGGCGTCGGGCCAGGCCAGCACGCGCATCGCGATCAGCTGCAGCGTCCATTCGCCGATGCCGGGCAGCGCGCGCAGCGCGTCCAGCGTCGCGTCCAGCGGCGCCGTCGGTTGCAGTTCGATGCGTCCGGCCGCGACCTCGCGTGCCAGCGCCTGCAGCGCGGCCACGCGCTGGCGCACGATGCCGAGCCGGCCGATGCGCCCGGCATCGGCCGCGGCGACGTCGGCGGCGGTCGGGAACAGCCGCTGCAGTTCGGCAAAGGGCGTGTCTATCGGCTCGCCCAGCTCGGCGACCAGGCGCGCGGCCAGCGTGCGCGCCGCCGCCACCGTGACCTGCTGGCCGAGGATGATGCGCGCGGCGGTCTCGAAGCCGTCGATCGCGCCCGGCAGGCGCAGGCCGGCACGCGGCGGTTGCGGCAGCGCGGCCAGCGCCGGGTCGATCAGCGACGGGTCGGCGTCCAGGTCCAGCGCATGGCGCAGCCGCTGCATCAGCGCGCCCACCGCCGGCAGCAGCGCCGGCGCCAGGCTCAACTGCAATTCATGGCGCTGCGGCACGAAGCGGCACTGCAGCCAGCCGCGCAGCGTCTGCCCCTGGTGCATCCAGCGCAGCGTGCGGCGCCACTGCACGCCCGTCACCTGCTCGACGCCGGCGAGCGCACGCTGCGCGGCGAAGCCGAGCATGCCGTCGATGTCGTAGGGCGGCCGGTACGCCAAGCGCAGGCCGCTGATGGCGTCGCCCGGGCGCGCGCTGGCGGCGGCCTGCCGGCGCAGCGCGCTCGGGTTCATGCGGTAGCGCTGCACGAACGCGGCGTTGAAGCGGCGCAGGCTGGCGTGGCCGCTGGCCAGCGCCACCTGCGTCACCGGCAGCTCGGTGTCGGTGAGCAGCTGCTTGGCCAGCAGCAGGCGCTGCGTGGCCAGGTAGTCGATCGGCGTGACGCCGTGCGCCTGCTGGAAGATGCGGCGCAGGTGGCGGTCGCTGACGCCCAGCCGTGCGGCGATGTCGGGCAGATACGGGTCGCCGCCGCCGCGCGCCGCCTGCTCGATCAGCCGCGCCGCGTGCAGCGCCAGCGTCTGCGACGAATCCACCAGCGACAGCCCCGGCGCCAGCTCCGGCCGGCAGCGCAGGCAGGGGCGGAAGCCTTCGCGCTCGGCGCTGGCGGCGTTGGCGAAGAACAGGCAGTTGCGGCGCAGCGGCGTGCGTACGCGGCACACCGGCCGGCAGTAGATGCCGGTGGAGGTGACGCCGACGAACAGCCGCCCGTCGAAGCGCGCATCGTGCGTCTTCAATGCCAGGTAGGCGGCGTCGTCGTGCAGGGTCATGAGGCACAGATCATAGGCTTCGGCGCTGCGTCGACTCGCCGTTTTCGGACCTGTGCCTCGGCGCATATTTCGCTCGCGCCGCCTGCCTACAATGCCGCGCCACCGGCCACCGCGCGCAGCAGATTCCGCCCATGCACATCGACCCGACCGTGTTCAAGGCCTACGACATCCGCGGCGTCGTCGGGCGCAGCATCGACGCGGACTTCGCCGAGCACCTGGGCCGCGCCTTCGGCTCCGAAGCGGTGGCCGCGGGCGAGCGCGCGGTGGCGGTGGGCCGCGACGGCCGGCTGTCGGGGCCGCAGTTGTCGGCGGCGCTGATTCGCGGGCTGGTCTCCACCGGGCTGGACGTGGTCGACCTGGGTGCGGTGACCACGCCGATGCTGTACTACGTGGCGGCCACGCGCGGGGGCCACGGCTGCCGCAGCGGCATCCAGGTCACCGGCAGCCACAACCCGAAGGACTACAACGGCTTCAAGATGGTGCT
>DAIMFR010000040.1:0-45610 GCA_036724445.1 Rubrivivax sp.
CATGCACGGATCTGTGGAGGGGGTGCTGGGTGACTGGCATTCCTACTCCGACTCGGGCATCGGCCAGCGCCTCGTGCAGCGACGCGTGCACATGCTGCCCGCCCAGCGCCGCGATGATGCCGTGGCGCTGCATGTCGGCGCGCAGCGCCGGCGACACGCGGCCGAAGACCAGCGCGATGCGCCGCGCCTGCAGCTCGGCGATCAGCCCGCGCAGCGTGCGCGCCGCCGAAAAGTCCAGGTCGGAGATCGCCGAGGCGTCGACGACCACGGCACGCAGCGCCGGCGCGGTGCGCTCGGCCAGGCCGCGCAGCTCGTCGGCGAAGCGCCGCTCGTTGGCATAGAACAGGTCGGAGCCGAAGCGGTAGACCAGCAGCCCCGGCTCGGCCAGCTTCGGCCGGCTGCAGTCCAGCACCAGCCATTCGCCGGCGGCGTCGCGCACCAGCACGCCGGTGGTCGGCTCGTAGCTGTGGCGCACGTGGCGCAGCAGCGACAGGCCCATCGCCAGCAGCACGCCCAGCTCCACGCCCAGGCCCACCACCGCGGCGGCGGTCAGCAGCGCCAGCCGGTATTCGCCGGGGCTTTCGCGGCGGATGTCGATCAAGGCGCGCCAGTCGATCATGTGCAGCGCGATGGAAAAGACCAGCGCCGCCAGCACGCAGCGCGGCAGGAACTGCAGCGCCGGTGTCATGAACAGCAGCACCGCCAGCGTCACCGCCGCGAAGCTGAGCTGCGCCACCTGGCTGCGTGCGCCGGCGGCCTCGGCGGTGGCGGTCTGCGTCGGGCTGCCGTTGACGACGAAGGCGCCGCTGCAGGCCGCCGCCGCATTGGCCGCCGCCAGGCCGACCAGGTCGCGGTTGAAGTCCTCGGTTTCGCCGTGGCGCTGCGCAAAGCTGCGCGCGGTGGCGGCGCTCTGCGCGATGATGACGATGACGCAGGACACCGCCACCGGCAGCAGCGCGAGCAATTCGCGCCCGCTCACGTCGGGCAGCTGAAGCGGCGGCAGCCCGCCGGCCACCGCGCCGAGGACGGCGATGCCGCGCGCTTCGAAGCCGAAGGCCCAGCTGGCGGCGATGGCGCCCAGCACCAGCCCCAGCGCCGCCGGCCAGCGCGGCGCGAAGCGCTTGCCGGCCCACAGCAGGCCCAGCGCGGCGGCGGACAGCGCCGCTTGGTGCCAGCCCTGCGGCGGCGCCGGGGTCGCCAGCCGGCGGGCGATCTCCGCCAGCTGCTGCCAGGGCAGGCGGGACGAGAGGGCCAGGCCGAGCATGTCGCCGAGCATGGCGATGCCGACCTGCAGCCCGACGCCGGCAAGGAAGCCGACCAGCACCGTGCGCGACAGGAAGTCGGCCAGGAAGCCGAGCTTGAACACGCGCGCCAGCAGCAGCAGCCCCGCGGCCAGCAGCGCCACCATGCCGGCCAGTTGCATGTAGTGCGCGCTGTGCGGCTCGGCCATGCCGCGCAGCGAGCCGGAGAAGATGGCCGCGGTGGCGGAATCGGCCGCCACCACCATGTGGCGCGACGCGCCGAAGGCGGCGAAGGCGACCACCGGCAGCAGCGCGGTGTACAGCCCGGTGACCAGCGGCGTGCCGGCGATGCGCGTGTAGCCCAGCACCTGCGGAATGGTCATCGAGGCCAGCGACAGCCCGGCCAGCACGTCGCGGCGCGTGCCGGCGGCAAGTCGCAGGCGGGGCTGCTTCTTGTCCATCAGGCCGATGATGCGGCCGCCGCAGAACCGGCTTTGTCCGTCTGCCAGCGGTGCCTGCTTGATGCAGATCTGCGGCCGAACGGGGAAGCGGCGGCGGCTGACGGCGCAAAGCGGCCGTAGGCCGCTTTGCGCCAAGGCGCGTTCGTGCAGCTCCCCCGCGCCCCCTCCGAGAGGGGGCTCCAGCATGGCCGACGGGCCGGCCTTGCGGCCGGCGCAGGCCCCGGCCCCTCCATCGGCCGCCAGGCCGACTTGTCGAACGAACTGGAGCCCCCTCTCGGAGGGGGCTCGGGGGAGTGGTGCATAGCGCCCACAGGCGCAAAGCGGCCGAAGGCCGCTTTGCGCCGTGATCCGCCTCTGGAGCGGTCATGTTTGAATGCCGCTTGATGCGCACTCGCGCGCGAACGGCGTGAAGGGCGGCTCATGTCAACGCGTCTTGCCGCGGAAGATCCAGTAAACGCCGATGGTGTAGAGGGCGACCACCGGCAGCACGAACAGCCCCGCGCCCCAGAACAGGAAGCTCAGCGAGGCTTCGGGCCCGGCGGCATCGGCCACGGTGAGGCTGTACGGCACCATGTAGGGCCAGTACATCACGCCCAGCGTCAGGTAGGCGCAGACGAAGAACCCCACCGTCAGCGCGAAGGGCAGCGCGTCGTGGCGCGGCGCCGCGGCCGGCACGGCCAGCAGCGCGGCCACGCCCAGCAGCGGCAAGGCCAGCCCCCACGGCCGCAGCCCCAGGTTGCTGCGCGCCAGCACGCTGTGGTCCAGCGTGCCCAGGAAGGCCAGCGCCAGCGTCAGCGCCAGCGCGCCGCACAGCCAGCGCAGGCGCCGCAGCGCCCACAGGCGCAGCGCGGCGCCGCTCTTCAGCACCAGCCAGCCGGCGCCGAGCAGCGCATAACCGAGCACCAGGCCGATGCCGGTCAGTACCGGGAAGGGCGCCAGCCAGTCGAAGGCGCTGCCGGCGAACTGGCCGCCGGCTACCGGGATGCCGCGCATCATCGCGCCCAGCGCCGCGCCCTGCACGAAGGCCGCGACGGCCGAGCCGATGCACAAGCCCGCCTTTCAGAAGCCGCGCGAGCGTGTGCTGTGCAGCCTGAACTCGAAGGCCACGCCGCGGAAGATCAGCCCGAACAGCAGCAGCAGCACCGGCAGGTAGAAGGCGCCGAGGAAGACCGCATACACCGCGGGAAAGGCGGCGTACAGGCTCGCGCCGATGATCACCAGCCAGGTCTCGTTGCCGTCCCAGAACGGCGCGATCGAATCGATCATCTGCGCGCGCTGCGCCGCGTCGCGGTTGAAGCCGAAGAGGATGCCGACGCCGAGGTCGAAGCCGTCGAGCACCACGTAGACCAGGATCGACAGCGCGATCACGCCGGCCCAGAACAGCGCCAGGTTCGAGGCCGCCATGTCAGCACCGCCCGGCCGTTCCGAAGGTACTGAGCGCTCCCTCGGGGGGCAGCGAACGAAGTGAGCGTGGGGGCTGCATTTCAATCCGGCATCGCCGCCACCGCCATCGGCCGCTGCGGCGTGGTGCCGGCCGGCAGCGGCTGCGGCGCCTGCGGCCCGCGCCGCAGCAGCTTGTAGATATAGCGCACGCCGAAGCCGGCCAGCACCGAATAGACCAGCACGTAGCCGACCAGCGACACCAGCACGTCGATGCCGCGCAGCGACGGCGTGACGGCATCCGCGGTGCGCAGCAACCCGTAGACCACCCAGGGCTGGCGGCCGACCTCGGCGGTGAACCAGCCGCTGAGCACGGCGACGAAGCCGCTCGGGAAGGAGAGAAACGCGCACCATAGGAACCCGCGCGCGTGCTCCAGCCGGCCGCGCCAGCGCAGCCACAGGCCGAACCATGAGACGGCCAGCATCAGCAGCCCCATGCCGACCATGAGGCGGAAGGCGAAGAAGGGGATCCGCACCGGCGGCCGGTCCTCCTTCGCGAAATCGCTCAGGCCGACTTCGCGCGAGTCCCAGGTGCCCGAGGCGATGAAGCTGCCCAGCCGCGGCACGGTGATGGCGAAGAGATTGCGCTCGTTGGCCTCGTCGGGCCAGGCGATCAGCACCTCGGCCGCCGGCTGCTCGCTGTGCCAGCGCGCTTCGATGGCGGCGAACTTGGCCGGCTGGTGGCGATGTACATAGTCGCCGGTCAGGTGGCCGACGACCAGCTGCAGCGGGATCAGCAGCGCCACCAGCGCCAGGCTCCACTGCAGCATCAGATGCGCCTCGGCGCGATGCACGCCGCGCAGCAGGTACCACGCGCCGGTGGCGATGACCGACATGCCGGTGGTCAGGAAAGCGGCCAGCAGCATGTGCGGCCAGCGCACCATCATCACCGGCCCGGCGACGATGGCCCACCAGTCGGCCGGCACGATGCGGCCGTCGACGATGGTGTGGCCCACCGGCACCTGCATCCAGCTGTTGTTGGCCATGATCCAGAACGACGAGAACATCGTGCCCAGCGCCACCATGCAGCAGGCGACCAGGTAAAAGCGCGGCGACACGCGCTCGCGGCCGAGCAGCATCACGCCGAAGAAGGTGGCTTCGAGCATGAAGGCGGTGAAGCCCTCGTAGCCGAGCAGCGGGCCCTGGATCGACCCCATCCTTTCTGCCAGCACGCCCCAGTTGGTGCCGAACTGGAAGGCCATCACGATGCCCGTGACCACGCCCATGCCGAAGGACACGGCGAAGACCTTCAGCCAGAACTCGAACACGCGCCGGTAGATCGCGCGCCCGCTGGCCAGATGCGCGGCTTCCAGCACCGCCAGCCAGGCCGCCAGGCCGATGGTGAAGGCCGGGAAGATGATGTGGAAGCTGACGACGAAGGCGAACTGGATGCGCGACAGCAGGATGGGGTCGAGGTCCACGGCTTGCTACTTCGCGGCGGCGAGGCGCCGGACGGCTTCGGCGGCATCGACGATCGCGATGCCCTGATGCCTGCCCAGGCCGAGCAGGTGCCGATCGCCCGAGACGATCAGTTCGGCGCCGCCGGCGACGGCGGCCGCGATCACGTGGTCGTCGTCGGCATCGCCGGGTACGACGCGTGGTGTATTCGCCGGTGACACGACGACGGCCAGTTCGGCATACAGCGCGATGGCCTGCTCGACCGTGGAGGCCTGCTGCACCAGGCGCGAGGCCAGATGCCTGCGCGCGAGCACCTCGTGCAACTCGGCCAGCAGCGTTGGCGAGGCGACGAGATCGACGTCACCTGCAGCGGCCGCTTCGATCAGCCTGTGCGGCAGGCCGCCCCAGAGCAAGGCGGAAACGACAACGTTGGTATCGAGCACCAGCCTCACGACGGCTCGTGCTTCGGGCTCTGTGCTTCGCGCGTGCGCCGCTCGGCGCGCACGGCCTTCACTTCAGCGTCTATTTCTTGTTCGCTCATCGGCGGCACGCCTGCCGCATGCAGCCGCTCGGTCACCTGCATCAGCCGGCGGCCCGCCTCGCGCCGCATGGCTTCTTCGAGCAGGCGCTGGATCGCACCGTCCGTCAGCAAACCGGCACTGCGGGCGCGCCGGGCCAGATCGTCGGGCAGCTGCACCACCAGTTCCGTCATTGCCGTTGCTCCTCGCGCAGACCCTGTACGCGGCCTGCGCAAAGATAGCACGCACCTGCGCGGCGGTGCCCGACGCCGCCGTCGGCAAGGGTCTCGATCTGCCTCGCGCGCAGAGTGGGTGCCGAACTGGAAGGCCATGACGATGCCGGTGACCACGCCCATGCCGAAGGACACGGCGAAGACCTTCATCCAGAACTCGAACACGCGCCGGCAGATGGCGCGCCCGCTGTACAGATCAGATGCGCGGCTTCCAGCACCGCCAGCCAGGCCGCCAGGCCGATGGTGAAGGCCGGGAAGATGAGGTGGAAGCTGCATGCCAAAGCGGTTGGCGCTCCCTGCGCGAGTGCGCGGGCCGCGCCGGCATCGCCCGTGTACGATGAGCCGAATGATCGCAGCGGCGAACCCTTGCTGAGCGCGTGGCGCCGCGGGTTTGCCAGCGTCCGCCGATGACTCGCCCGCGCCGCTTCGCCGCCGTGCTCGCCGGCCTGCTGCTTGCCGCAGTGGCGGCAGTGGCGGTGTTCGGTGTCTCCATCGACCTGTCGCGCTGGCGCGGCACGGCCGAGCAACGGGCCTCGGCCGTGCTGGGGCGCCCGGTCCTGCTGCAGGGCGCATTCGAGCTGAGCCTGGGCCGCGAGCTGGGCCTGCGCATCGGCGGCCTGCACATCCTCGACGCGCCCGGGTCTGCCGCGCAGGACTTGCTGTCGATCGGCGAGGCACGCGCGCGCATCGGCGTGTTCGACGCGCTGCGCGGCCGCTGGCGGCTGCGCAGCTTCGAGGCCAGCGACGCGGTGCTGCGGCTCGAGCGGGCGGCCGACGGGCGCGGCAACTGGAGCCTGGCGGCGCCGCCTGATGCGTCCGGACCGCGGGCCGAGATCGACATCGGGCGGATCGCGCTGCGCCGGCTGAGCATTCACTACCACGATGTGCGCACGGGGACGCGCCGCTTCGTCGACGTGGACGAGCTGTACGGCGGCGGCGGGCACGACGCGGCGCTGCACCTGGCCCTGCGCGGCCGCATGGACCAGGGCGCCGCCGCTTCGCTCAGGCTGGACGCCGGGCCGCTGCGGCTGCTGCAGGACGGGGCCGGGCCCTGGCCGTTCACGCTCGAGGCCAAGGCCGCCGGCGCGCGGCTGCGCGCCGGCGGCACGCTCGACACGCGCCGCGGCGAAGCCCGCCTGCGCCTCGACGCCGGTGCCGAGGATCCGGCGCCGCTGGCTCGGCTCGCGGGCCTGACGCTGCCGTCGCTGGGTGCGGCTTCGCTGCGCGGCAAGGTGGTCGCTTCGAGGCAGGCCGTCGAAGTGGCCGATCTGCAGCTGCGGCTGGGCGAGTCCGAGCTCGAGGGACATCTGGCGCTGGCCTTCGGCGGCGAGCGCTCGCGCCTGAGCGGCGCCTTGAGTGCGGCCATGCTGGACCTGCGCGCGCTGCGCGCCAGCGCCGACGGCCAGCCCGCCGGCGACGATTTCATGACGCGGCCGATCCGGCCTTGGCCTGCGCTCGACATCGACCTGGCCTTGAACATCGAACGCTGGCTCGGGCTGCCGGTCGAGCTGCACGACACGAAGCTGCGGCTGCAGGCCGATGCCCAGGGCCTGCGCATGCCGATCAGCGCGGCGCTGAGCCGCGTGCCCGTCGCAGGCCACCTGGCCCTGGACACGTCGGCAGCGGCGCCGGCATTGGCCTTGCAGCTCGGCGCGGACGATGCGCGGCTCGCCGAGCTGGGGCACGGCTGGGCGCAGGCGAGCGGCCTCGAAGGCACGCTCGGCCGCGTCGAGCTGCGCCTGGGCGGGCGCGGCGACACGCCCGGCGCGCTGCTGCGCGAGCTGGAGCTGTCGCTCGCGGTCAAGGGAGTACAGCTGCGCCATCCGCAGGCGGCCGTCACGCTCGACACGCTGCAGCTCGAGGCCCGCCGCGGCGAGCGCCTGCGCGGCCGTGGGCGCGGGTCGCTGCAGGGCCAGCCGGCGACGCTGTCGATCCGCGGCGGCAGCTTGCGCGACATGCTGCGCGGGCAGCCGACCCCGCTCGCACTGGAGCTGGCGCTGACGCAGGCCCAGGCCCAGGCCCAGGCCCAGGCCCAGGCCCAGGCCCGTTTGCGCGTCGAGACCCTGCTGCCCGCGCCCGGGCGCGACACCGCGCTGCGCTTCGAGCTCCAGGCGCGCCGCGCGGGCGAGCTGGCGCGCTGGCTGGGCGTCGCGCCCGAGTCCGATCTGCCGCTGGCGCTGCGCGGCCAGCTGCGCATCGCCGACGATGCCTGGCAGCTGGCCGCGACGACGCTGCAGATCGGCCGCAGCGAGTTGCAGATCGACGCACGCCGCAGCCGCAGCGCGGGCCGGCCGCTGACCACGGCCACGCTGCGCGGCCCGCTGCTCGACCTGCCGCAGCTGTCGACGCTGCGCCCCGCCGCCGGCCGCAGCGCGGGCAACGGCAGGCGCATCGACGCAGCGCTGCTGGGCGGCGCCGTCGAACTGGCGGATGCCGACATCGAGCTCGAGCTGCAACGCGTGCGGCTCGGGCGCAGCGAGCTGGCCGAGCTGCGGCTGCAGGCGCGCAGCCGCCAAGGGCGGCTGTTGCCGGTTTCGGCGACGGGCCGGCTCGCGGGCGCGCCGTTCACCGCACAGCTCGAACTCGAGCTGCGCGGCGAGCAGCCGGGGGCGAGCCTGGAGCTGTCCACCGGCGACATCGACCTCGGCCTGCTGCTGCGCGAGCTGGACCTCGCCGAGGACATCGACGGCCGCGTCGGCGCGCTGCAGCTGCGGCTGCAGGGGCGCGGCAACAGCCTGCGCGAGTGGGCTGCGCAGACGGCCTTCGAGGCGCGGCTGAGCGGCGGCAGCCTCGAGGTGCTGGGCGCGGCGCAGCGCGCCGTGGCCGAGATCCGCCTGCACGAGGCGATGCTGGGGGCGGCGCCGGGCGAGCCGGTGCAACTGCGGCTGGGCGGCGCGCTCGGCCAAACCCCGCTGCAGATCGAGCTGCGCGGCGGCACGCTGGCCGACATCGTCGACAACCCCGGCCGCCAGCCCTTCGCCATGGCGGCGCACGCGGCAGGCACGCGGCTGAGCCTGGAAGGCGAGGTGGCGCTGCCGCTGGGGCGCGACGCCCGGCTGGTGCTGGAGATCGGCGGCGAGCGCCTCGACACGCTCAACGGGCTGGCGCGGGTGGAACTGCCGCCCTGGGGCCCGTGGTCGCTGCGCGGCCCGATCCGCATGACGCCTACCGGCTACGAGCTGCAGGGGCTGCAGCTGGCGGTGGGCCGCAGCCGGCTCGGCGGCAGCGGCCAGCTCGACATCAGCGGGCCGCGGCCGCAGCTGGCGCTGGAGGTGGCGGCGACCAGCATCCAGCTCGACGACTTCCCGCCGCCGCAGCGGCTGGTAGACCCGGCGCCGCCCGGCCCTGGAGAGCGCCCCCAGGCCGGCCTTGCCGGCCGCCCCCCGCGGGGGTATGAGCAAAGTGGCGGCGCCACATTTGCTCATGAGAGCCTGCGGACCACGGCCAGCCGGCTGGCCGAGCGCACCGACACGCTGTTGAGCGCGCGCTTCCTGCGCCGCTTCGACGCGAGCATCGACGTCAAAGCCAAGGAAGTGCTGTCGGGCACCGACCGGCTGGCCGACGGCGTGCTGCACCTGGAGCTGCACAACGGGCGCCTGTACCTGGACCCCGCCGTGCTCAACCTGCCCGGCGGCAGCCTGCGGCTGTCGATGGCCTACGACCTGAAGGGGTCCGAGCTCGACTTCGCGCTGGCGGCCTACATCGAGCGCTTCGACTACGGCATCATCGCGCGCCGCCTGCGCCGGGCCGACGACCTGCGCGGCCTGTTCAGCCTGAACCTGGAGCTGGCGGGCACCGCGCCGTCGCTGGACAGCATCATGCGCAAGGCCGACGGCAGGGTGGATTTCGCCGCCTGGCCCACCGACCTGCGCAGCGGCGTCTTCGACCTGTGGTCGGTGAACATGCTGCTGGCGCTGCTGCCGCTGATCGACCCGGGCAGCAAGGCCGCGGTGAACTGCATCGTCGCCCGCTTCGACCTGAAGGACGGCGTGCTGCGCGACGACAAGATCCTGATCGACACCACCGCGCTGCGCATCCGCGGCGCCGGCCAGGCCGACCTGGCGAGCGAGGAACTCGCCTTCGTCTTCCGCCCGCGCGCCAAGGGTTTTGCGCTGTTCCGCCTGCAGACGCCGCTGCGCGTCAGCGGCAGCTTGACCGGCCAGCGCTTCGGCTTCACGCCGCTCGACCTGGCGGAGTCGGTGCTGCGGCTGATCGCCTCGCCGATCCTGCTGCCGATCGAGCGGCTGACGCTGGGGCCGCTGCCGCGCGACGGCGCCGACGTGTGCACGGATCCGCTGCGCGCTGGCGGGGGTTGAAGCGAACTCCGGTTCGAGGGTCCGCCAGCCTGATCCCGGCAAGACCTGAAGGTGCCCGCATCCTGCGCTTGCGCGGCCGGGCCCCAGCCCGGTTGCTACCATGCCGCCGCGCCCGGGGCGCGCCCGCACACCCATGAACGCCGTAGAAATCGAACAAGCCGTCTCCGATCTGGCGCTGCAGCCCTTCGACGCCGCCGAATTCCCCTTCGCCTTCCTGGCCGCCTTCGGCAACAGGGACACCACGCTCAAGCGCCTGCGCGCCGGCAACAACAACGCCTCCGACGTGGCCGGCGGCGCGGTACTTGTCGGCGTCCTTCAGCGCAACCACATCCACCTCGCCGTGTGCGCGCCCGGTGCCACCGGCGCCGGCCTGCAGGCGCTGCGCAGCAGCCCGGCCACCGTCAAGGGCCGTGCCAGATTCATCCTCGCCACCGACGGGCGCACGCTCGAAGCCGAAGACCTGAGCGCGGGCGAGACCATCGCCTGCGACTACGCCGGCTTCCCCGATCACTTCGGCTTCTTCCTGCCGCTGGCCGGCATCTCCACCGTCAAGGAGATCAAGGACAACCCCATCGACGTGCGCGCCACCGGCCGCCTGAACAAGCTCTACGTCGAGCTGCTGCGCGAGAACCCCGACTGGGCCGCGGCCGAGCGCCGCGGCGACATGAACCACTTCATGGCGCGGCTGATCTTCTGCTTCTTCGCCGAGGACACCGACATCTTCAACGGCGAAGCCTTGTTCACGCGCACGCTGGAGCAGATGAGCGACCGCGACGCCGGCAACACGCACCAGGTGCTGGCCGAGATCTTCCGCGCGATGAACGTGAAGGTCGGTGACCGAGCCGGCTCGAACCTGCGCCCGTGGGCCGACCAGTTCCCCTACGTCAACGGCGGGCTGTTCGCCGGCAGCGCCGAGGTGCCGCGCTTCACGCGCATGGCGCGCACCTACCTGCTGCACGCCGGCACGCTGAACTGGAAGAGAATCAACCCCGACATCTTCGGCAGCATGATCCAGGCCGTGGCCGACGAGGACGAGCGCGGCGAGCTGGGCATGCACTACACCAGCGTGCCCAACATCCTGAAGGTGCTGAACCCGCTGTTCCTGGACGACCTGCGCGCGCAGCTCGAGGCCGCGGGCGACAACAAGATCAAGCTGCTGAACCTGCGCCGCCGCATGGCGCGCATCCGCGTCTTCGACCCGGCCTGCGGCAGCGGCAACTTCCTGGTCATCGCCTACAAGCAGATGCGCGAGATCGAGGCGCAGATCAACCGCCGGCGCGGCGAGACGCACCTGCGCAGCGGAATCCCGCTGACCAACTTCCGCGGCATCGAGCTGCGCGACTTTCCGGCGGAGATCGCACGGCTGGCGCTGATCATTGCCGAGTTCCAGTGCGACGTGCTGTACCGCGGGCAGAAGGACGCGCTGGCGGAGTTCCTGCCGCTGTCGGCCGAGAACTGGATCGTCTGCGGCAATGCGCTGCGGCTGGATTGGCTGTCGATCTGCCCGCCGACCGGGACAGGGGTGAAGTTGGCGGCGGATGACCTGTTCGAGACGCCGCTGGATCAGACGGAGATCGACTTCGAGAATGAAGGCGGCGAGACCTACATCTGCGGCAATCCACCGTATCTCGGCTCGACATGGCAGACGGCCGAGCAGAAGGCCGATCTCGAAGCCATCTTCGGCAGGCGCACGAAGAACTGGAAGTCGCTGGACTACGTCGCAGGATGGTTCATGAAAGCTGCCGACTACGGCACCCAGACCAAGGCGACCGCCGCCTTCGTGTCCACCAACTCCATTTGCCAAGGTGCGCAAGTGCCGATCCTGTGGCCACAGATCTTCGCGACGGGGCACCACATTGCCTTTGCGCACACGTCATTCAAGTGGGCCAATCTTGCCAGCCACAACGCCGGTGTCACGGTGGCGATCGTCGCCATCAGCAGACATCCGAGCAGGATGCGGCGCCTTTTTTCCGTGGTCGAAGACGGTTCGACTATCGAGAAGCAAGGCGATTTCATCAACGCCTACCTGGTGCTGGGGCAGGATGTCATCGTCTCGCCTCTTTCCAAGCCGAGGGACGGACGAGGCTTGATGGAGTGGGGCAACAAGCCGACCGATGGCGGCCATCTCTTTCTCGACCGCAACGAGCGCGACGCCGTGCTGCGCGAATCGCCGGGAGCCGCACGTTTCGTCAGGCCCTTCGTTGGTGCTCAGGAGTTCATTCGTGGCGAGCAGCGCTATTGCTTCTGGATAGAGGATGAAGAACGTGCCGACGCGGAAGCCATTCCCGTGCTGAAGCGGCGAATCGACGCGGTTGCCAAAGTGCGCGCCGAAAGCAAGGCGGCGGAGACTCGCCCTGCCGCGGCTTTCCCCCACCGCTTCCGCCAGATCCAGTCGGTGGCGGACCGGTATTCGCTGGTTGTCGGGTCTGTCAGTTCGGAAAGGCGTGAGTACCTGCCAGTCGGTCTGGCGGAAGGACGGACGATCGTCGGCAACAAGTGCTTCGCCCTCTACGACGCGCAACTATGGAATATGGCGCTGATCGCTTCGCGCCTGCACTGGGTCTGGATCGGCACAGTCTGCGTTCGGATGCGAACCGACTTCTCCTACTCCAACGTTCTTGGCTGGAACACCTTCCCCGTGCCGCTGCTGACCGCGCAGAACAAGGCCGACCTAAGCCGCTGCGCCGAGAACATCCTGCTCGCCCGCGAAGCGCATTTCCCCGCCACCATCGCCGAGCTCTACGACCTGGACACGATGCCGCAGAACCTGCGCGCCGCCCACGAGCACAACGACGAACTGCTGGAACGCATCTACATCGGCCGGCGCTTCAAGAACGACACCGAGCGGCTGGAGAAGCTGTTCGAGCTGTACACCAAGATGACGGCCGTGACCAAGGTGCCGGCGAAGAAGTCCCCGGCCAGGAAGATCGCCGGGGCGGCCAAAGCGGGGAACGCATGAATTGCATGCGCGTTTACCGATGCGTGGGTGGACGAGGCATTCGTGCAAGGGGTGCTTGCACGAATGTCCAACAAGCTGTTGGACGAGGCCGCGCGGCTACCGTTTCGCCCTTCGGCGGCGCGCAGACAGCTCGGCCCGCGCGGCGCGGTCGGCCACTTCGATTTCGGCGAAGCGCAGCGCGGGAAAGGCGCGCATTGCGGGCAGGCCCGAAGGGAAATACTCGCGCGTGGCCGGCAGGTCCGCTGCGCGCAGCAAATCGAAGGTGGTCAGCGTGCCTCGTTGCGCCTCATGGCGGACTTCCCAAGCCTGCGGCGCCGCGTGCGCCTGGCTGGTGCCGTATGCGGCGGCGACTACCGTGCCATCGAGCAGGACGTTCAGCACCAGCACTGGCCGGGCCTTGGGCCCTGGCACTTCGGGCGTCTCCCGCAGCGGGAACTTGCACCAGACCACGTCCAGCGGCCGGGGTCTGCGCATCGGCGCGCCTACCGCTTCAGGAAACTCTTGCCGGCCCCCAGCGCAGCCAATTCCGGCGCCGGCGTCCACTTGCCCGATCGGTGCAGCTTGCGTATCCGTGCCGCGCATTGCTCGGGGGTCAGGGGTTCGTACATGCGCTCTTCATGGTGCGCCTTCAGCGCGGCCAGCACCGCAGTGCGCGCACTACGCTTGCCCGTGTCGGCCTTGGCCTGGGCAACGATGTCTTCCGGCAGTTCTATGGTCAGCGTGGTCATGGCAGTCGCTGGAGCTTGGCGGCAGGCCGCGGGATCGGCTTTGCACGGCGACACGAGGCGTCGCTTGCTCGCGGGATTTTAGAGGTTCTGGTTACACAGCATGCAGGGCAACCCGATCAACACCACCACCGTGCCGTCGGTGTCCATCACCACGGCACGCACCGGCGCTTCGGCCAGGGCCAACGAACTGGGCATGCGCGCGATGCAGGAGCGCGCCTGGGCCAGGCGCGGCGAGCAGTACCTGCTGATCAAGTCGCCGCCGGCCTCGGGCAAGAGCCGGGCGTTGATGTTCATCGCGCTGGACAAGCTGCACCACCAGGGCCTGCAGCAGGCCATCGTGGTGGTGCCCGAGCGCTCGATCGGCGGCAGCTTCGCCGACGAAGCGCTGACCCGGCACGGCTTCTTCTGGGACTGGACGGTCGCGCCGCAGTGGAACCTGTGCAACGCGCCCGGCATCGACGAGCCGCGCGTGGCCAGGTCCAAGGTCGAGGCGGTGAGGAAGTTCCTGGCCGGCGACAAGGCCGATGAAAGGGTGCTGGTCTGCACCCACGCCACCTTCCGTTTCGCGGTCGAGGAACTGGGCATCGAGGCTTTCGACGAGCGCCTGATCGCGGTCGACGAGTTCCACCACGTCTCGGCCAACCCGGACAACAAGCTGGGCAGCCAGCTGGGCGCCTTCATCGCCCGCGACAAGGCGCACATCGTCGCGATGACCGGCTCCTACTTCCGCGGCGACAGCGAGGCGGTGCTGGCGCCGGCCGACGAAGGCAAGTTCGAGACCGTCACCTACACCTACTACGAGCAGCTCAACGGCTACCGCTGGCTGAAGTCGCTGGACATCGGCTACTTCTTCTACACCGGCCGCTACGTCGATGCCGTGGCCAAGGTGCTCGACTCGGCGCTGAAGACCATCGTCCACATCCCCAGCGTCAACTCGCGCGAAAGCCTGAAGGACAAGGAGCGCGAGGTCAACGAGATCATGCACGCGCTGGGCGAGTGGAAGGGCATCGACGAGGCGACCGGCTTCCACCTGATCGGCGCCAAGGACGGCCGCATCCTGAAGGTGGCCGACCTGGTGGACGACAGCGACGCCGCCAGGCGCGCCCGCGTGCTGGGCGCGTTGAAGGACCCCGCGCACAAGCATGACCGCGGCCACGTGGACATCATCATCGCGCTGGGCATGGCGAAGGAAGGCTTCGACTGGATCTGGTGCGAGCACGCGCTGACTATCGGCTACCGCAGCAGCCTGACCGAGGTGGTGCAGATCATCGGCCGCGCCACGCGCGATGCGCAGGGCAAGGAGCGCGCGCGCTTCACCAACCTGATCGCCGAGCCGACGGCCGAGCAGTCGGCGGTGGCGGAAGCCGTGAACGACATGCTCAAGGCGATTTCCGCCAGCCTGCTGATGGAGCAGGTGCTGGCGCCGCGCTACGAGTTCACGCCGAAGAACGCCGGCGCACAGCAGGGCTTCGACTACGGCCCTGGCGGCTACGTGGACGGCGGCCGGAACCTGGGCGTGAACCGGCAGACCGGCGAGATCCACATCGAGATCAACGGCCTGGCCAAACCGAAGAGCAAGGAAGGCCAGCGCATCTGCAAGGAAGACCTGAACGAGGTCATCGCCGCCTTCATCCAGGACAAACCTTCGCTCGAGCGCGGCACGCTGGACAAGGAGAACACGATCCCCGAGGAACTGACCATCGAGCGCCTGGGCAAGATCGTGCGCGAGCGCTACCCGGAGCTGAGCGCGGCCGACCAGGAAGCGGTGCGCCAGCATGCGATTGCCGCCGTCAACATCACGCAGCAGGCCAAGCTGGTCTTCGATGCGCCGTACACGCCCGAAGCGTCCGACGCGCCCGGCGCGGTGCCGCCGCCGAACGCTGCCCCCGGCGGCGGCGATGGCGGCACAGCGGCGGCGGGCAACACCGACCTGATCGACGGCGTGCGCAAGTTCATCAACGTACGCGACCTGGACATCGACCTGATCGACCGCATCAACCCGTTCGAGGCCGCCTATGCGGTGCTGGCCCGGACGATGGACGAGAAGTCCCTGCGCCGGATCCAGGCCAGCATTGCCGGCAAGAAGATCAACATCACCGAGGACGAGGCGCGCGAGCTGGCCAAGCGCGCCTTGCAGTTCAAGAACGAACGCGGTCGCGTGCCGGATATCAACTCGGCCGATGCCTGGGAGAAGCGCATGGCCGAGGGCGTGGCCGCCTTCGCACGCTACAGGGCTCGAGCGAAGGGCGCGCAGGCCAAGGCAGCCCAGCCGCAGGGAGCCGCCGGCAATGGCTGAGCTGGACGACGACGAGCTGTTGGAAGCCCTGGGCGTCGAGCTCGCGCCCATCAAGACCGGCGGCCGTACGCCCCGCGAAGAACGCATCATCGCGGGCTTCGAGGACATCCTGCGCTTCCACGCGGCGCAGCAGCGCGCGCCGCAGCACGGCGAAGGGCGCGACATCTTCGAGCGCCTGTACGCGGTGCGGCTGGATCAACTGCGCAAGCTGCCCGAGGCGCGCGCCCTGCTGGCCGGGCTGGACAAGCCTGGCCTGTTGTCCGCAGTGCCGGCGGCGCCGGTCGATGTGGATGAAATGGGCGAGGATGCCTTGCTCGCCGAGCTGGGCGTCAGCAGCGGCGCATTCGACCACGCCGACATCACCGTGCTCCGGCATGTTCGCTCGCACGCCGAGAGGCAGGCCGCCGAAGAGATCGCCGACCGCACGCCGTGCGCGGACTTCGACAAGTTCCAGCCGCTGTTCGAGCGCGCGCAGCGCGATCTGAAGGACGGCCTGCGCAAGGCCATTCCCTTCAAGGGCGAAGCCAGTGTCGAGCAGGGCAACTTCTTCATCGTCGGCGGGCAGTTCGCCTACGTGGCAGACAAGGGCGAAGAGTTCGAGACCAGCAGCCGGCAACCCGATGCGCGGCTGCGGCTCATCTACGGCAACGGCACCGAAAGCAACCTGCTGATGCGCTCGTTGCAGAGGGCGCTGACGAAGGGCGGCAACGGGCGCAGGCTGAGCGAGCCGGATGCGGGCCCGCTGTTCGGTGACAGCGCCGAGCCGGACGACATCGCGAGCGGCACGATCTACGTGCTGCGCAGCCTGTCCAGGCACCCCTTCGTTGCCGAGCACCGCCGGCTGATCCACAAGATCGGCGTCACCGGCGGCAAGGTGCGCACGCGCATCGCCGATGCCGGGAACGATGCGACCTACCTGCTGGCGCCGGTCGAGATCGTCGCCGAGTACAAGCTGCACAACCTGAGCCGGACGCGGCTGGAGAACATCTTTCATCGCCTGTTCGGCGCCGCGCAGCTCGACCTGACGATCGAGGACCGTTTCGGCAAGCCGGTGAAGCCGAGGGAGTGGTTCGTCGTGCCGCTGCCGGTGATCGACGAGGCGGTCGCGCGCATCCGCGACGGGACGATCACCCAGGTGGTGTATGACCCCGCGACGGCCAGTCTGACCGCCGCATGAGCGAGCCGCACCAAGCGCCTGGCCGGACAGATGGCGCCGCCTGCGGCAGGCTCACCCAGGACCCGAGGCCTCGCGGTCGGCCAGCACGATGGCTTGCCCTGATGCGGCGCGCCCCGCCGGAATCGGCGCATCGGACGCGAGCAAGCGCGAGGGCGGCGCGCCTACTTGGCGGCCTCGATCAACTCGATGTCCTTGCGCAGAAGTTCGTTGACGAGTTGACTGACCTCGACGCCGCGGGCCTCGGCGCGTGCGTACAAGTAGGCCTGTACCTCCGCGTCCAGGTATACCGGCAGGCTCAACCCCCTGTCCGGCTTGTAAAACTTGCCGCGCGTGCCCTTGGAGAAGTCGATCTCCGCGGGCATGTCGTCGTCGGGATTGGCTGGCATGCCCATCGTGCTTACCTTCTTTTTCGGCCTCTGATCCTGCCACTCATCGTGGCTCATTTTCGTACTGTCGGCGTTCGTTGCGGCTGGCCTCGCGTGCCGAGATGATGCGTACCCCCGTAGGGCCGGCTTCGGCAACCGTGTAGGTGTGCGACACGGCCAGCAGCTTGCCTTCGGCCGACAGGCCCAGCGTGAACCAGCGTTCCCCGTACTGGCTGTGCTCAGCATCGAACACCGTCAAGGCCAAGGCATCGAGCAACACGGTCGCTGCCTGCGCAAACGACACACCGTGTTTGGCGATGTTCGACGCTGCCTTGACCGGATCCCAAGTGAACTCCAGCGGCGGGGTATCACCGGCACTCATTTGCGACTCTACACCCCGTGCTTGCGATCGGCAGGCTCAGTGTGCCGCCCTTCAGGAGGTCTGGCAACACGGCAGCTTGCGGCGTGTTCAACCCAGTGCCGCCACGTCCCCCAGCAGCCACGCGTGCCCGGACTGCACCCGTCCGGCGGGGATGCCCGGATCGCCGGCGCGCAGTCGCGCGGCCATTTCGCGCTTCTCCGCGCCGGTCGCCAGCCACAGCACGCAGCGCGCGCGGTTCAACCCCGGATAAGCCAGCGTCATGCGCCGGTGGCCCATGTATGGCGCGGTCAGCGCCACGTCGGCATCGAGAACCTGAAGCGCCGCATCCCCCGGCACCAGCGATGCGGTATGTCCGTCCGTCCCCAGCCCCAGGTGCACCAGGTCCAGCACCGCCGGCATGCCGGCCACGCGCTGCAGCGTGCGCGCATAGTCCTGCGCCGCGGCCTGCAGGTCGGCGGCCCGGGACTCCACCGGCATCGCGTGCACGTTTGCTGCCGGCAGCGGCGCGTGGTCCAGCAGACTGGCCTGGATGTGCGTCAGGTTGCGCGCCGGGTCGCCGGCCGGCGCGATGCGTTCGTCGACCTGGAACAGCTGCACTTGCGCCCAGGGCAGGTCTTCGCCGGCCAGCGCGCGCAGCATCGCCCAGGGCGTGCGCCCGCCGCTGACCGCCAGCGTGAACTGGCCGCGCGCCTGCACCGCGGCACGCGCCTGCGCGGCGATGAAGGCGGCGGCGTGCCGGGCCACCGCGGCGTCGTCGGCAAGGATCTCGACCTGCATCGGCGGTTCTCAGAGCTGCGGGTCCTGCCAGCCGCCGGGCGGCGCGAGCTGCTGCGCGCCGGACGGCCCCCAGCTGTGCGCTGCGTAGGCCTGCACCGGTACCCTCGCGGCCAGGGCAGGGTCGACGATGCGCCAGGCTTCCTCGACGTAGTCCTCGCGCGCGAACAGCGTCTGGTCGCCGTGCAGCGCGTCGCCGAGCACGCGTTCGTAGGCATCCATCTCGGCGGCGCCGGGGCGGCGGCTGGCCAGCATCTCGGTGGGCACGCCGGCCGTGGCTTCGTCCGGCGGCAGCACGTTGACGCCGATGGCCAGCGCGATGTCCGGATTGATGCGCATGCGCACATGGTTGGCCGTCGGGTTGCCCGCCGAATACACCGACGGCGTGCGCTTCAGCCGCACCAGCAACTCGGTGCAGCTCAGCGGCAGGTTCTTGCCGGCGCGGATGTGGAAAGGCACGTCCTGCCAGCGCCAGTTGTCGATCCACAGGCGCAGCGCGGCGAAGGTTTCGGTATCCGAATCCGCGGCGACGCCGCGTTCGCCGCGGTAGCCGTCGAACTGGCCGCGCACCAGCTCTTGCGGCTGCAGCGTGCGCACCGCGCGCAGCAGCTTGATCTTCTCGTCGCGGATCGATTCGCTGTCGGTGCGCACCGGCGGCTCCATGGCCAGGTTGGCCAGCACCTGGAACAGGTGGTTCTGCACCACGTCGCGCACCGTGCCGGTGGCGTCGTAGAAGGCGCCGCGGCCTTGCACGCCGAAGTCCTCGGCCATGGTGATCTGCACGCTCTCGATGTGGTTGCGGTTCCAGAAGGGCTCGAGGATGCCGTTGGCGAAGCGGAAGTGCAGCATGCTGTGCACCGGCGCCTTGCCCAGGTAGTGGTCGATGCGGTAGATGCGGCTTTCGTCGAAGTGGCTGAGCAGCAGGGCGTTCAGCGCCACCGCCGAGGCCTGGTCGCGGCCGAAGGGTTTTTCGACGACGACGCGCGCGCCCCGCGTGCAGCCGGCGCTCGCCAGCTGCTGCACCACGCTGCCGAACAGCGCCGGCGGGATGGCCAGGTAATGCATCGGCCGCTGCGCCGTGCCCAGCGCCTGGCGCAAGGCGGCGAAGGTGGCGGCGTCGGCATATTCGCCGCCCACGTAGCGCAGCAGCGCCAGCAGCTTGGGGCCGGCCTGCGCGTCGAAGCCGCCGTGCTCGGCGAGGCTGGCCCGCGCGCGTTCGCGCAGCTTGTCGATGCTCCAGCCGCTGCGCGCCACGCCGATCACCGGCGCGTCCAGGTGGCCGCGCCGCACCATCGCCTGCAGCGACGGGAAGATCTTCTTGTAGGCCAGGTCGCCGGTGGCGCCGAAGAACACCAGCGCGTCGGCCGGGGTGGCGGCGGGGCGGCTCATGGTTCGGCCGGCTTCTCGTGGTGCCCGCCGAACTGCCAGCGCATCGCCGACTGCAGCCGGTTCTGGAAGTCGGCTTCGCCGCGGCTGGAAAAGCGCGCGTACAGCGCACTGCTCAGCACCGGCGCCGGCACGGCCTCGTCGATGGCCGCCTTCAGCGTCCAGCGGCCTTCGCCGGAATCGGACACGCGGCCGGCGAACTTGGCCAGGCCCGGGTCTTCGATCAGCGCCGCGGCGCTCAGGTCCAGCAGCCACGACGAGATCACGCTGCCGCGCCGCCACAGCTCGGCGATGTCGGGCAGGTTCAGCTCGTACTGGTAGTGCTCGGGCTCGCGCAGCGGCGTGGTCTCGGCATCGGCCGCGTGTTCGCGCAGGCCGACATTGGCGGCCTTCAGGATGCCCAGGCCTTCGGCATAGGCGGTCATCAGCCCGTACTCGATGCCGTTGTGCACCATCTTGACGAAGTGGCCGGCGCCGCTGGCGCCGCAGTGCAGGTAGCCGAGTTCGGCCGTGCCTTGGCCCGGTGGTCGGCCGGGGGTGCGCGCGATGTCTCCCGGGCCCGGCGCCAGCGTGCGCAAGACCGGGTCCAGCCGCTGCACCGCGCCGGCGGGCCCGCCGATCATCATGCAGTAGCCGCGCTCCAGGCCCCAGACGCCGCCGCTGGTGCCGACGTCGAGGTAGTCGATGCGCTTGGGCGCCAACTCCTTCGCGCGGCGGATGTCGTCGACGTAGTAGGAATTGCCGCCGTCGATCAGCGCGTCGCCGGGTTCGAGCAGCGGTGCCAACTCGGCGATGGTGGCGTCCACCACCGCGGCCGGCACCATCAGCCACAGCGCGCGCGGCTTGTGCAGCTGGGCCACCAGATCGGCCAGCGACGCGGCGCCGACCGCACCTTCCTTGGCCAGTGCCGCCACGGCGTCCGCCGAGCGGTCGTAGGCCACGCATTGGTGGCCGCCCTGCATCAGCCGGCGCGCCATGTTCGCGCCCATGCGGCCCAGGCCGATCATTGCGAGTTGCATTGCAGCTCCTTGAAGCTCCTCGAGGCTCAGGTCAGCGAGGCTTCGTAGATGCCCTGGATGGCCGCGTCGAGTTCGCTGTCGAAGGCCTCGTCCGACTGCGGCGCCGACAGGCCCTCGACCAGCGCGCGCGAGAAGCTCGCGACCACGCCGTGGTTGCGCGCCAGCAGCGCATTGCCGTCGGCGCGGCTGTAGCCGCCGGACAGCGCCACCACCTTCAGCACGCGCGGGTCGCGCGTCAGCTCGGCGTAGAGATCATCCCGGCTCGGCAGCGTCAGCTTCAGCATCAGCTGCTGCCCCGCGCTCAAGCCCGCCAGCGCCTGCTGCAGCGCGGCCTTCAGTTCGTCCTCGGCCTGCGCCTTGTCCGGGCAGTGGATGTCGACCTCGGGCTCGACGATCGGCATCAGCCCCGCGGCCAGGATCTGCGCCGCCACCTCGAACTGCTGCGCCACCACCGCGTGGATGCCGGTGGCGTTGGCCTGCTGGATCACCGAGCGCATCTTCGTGCCGTAGATGCGCTTGGCGTTCGCGCGCTGCAGCAGCGCGGCCAGCCCCGGCATCGGCTTCATCAGCTGCACGCCGTCGTGCGCCTCGGCCAGGCCCTTGTCGATCTTCAGGAAAGGCACCACGCGCTTGGCGCCCCACAGATAGTCGGCAGTGGGCCGGCCTTCGACCTCGAGCTCCATCGTGCCTTCGAACAGGATCGCACCCAGGATGCGGTCGCCGTTGAAGCCCGGGCTGGTCATGATGCGCGTGCGCATCTGGTGCACCAGCGCGAACATCTCTTCGTCGTTCTTGAACGCGCCGGCAGGCACGCCGTAGGCGGCCAGCGCCTTCGGCGTGCTGCCGCCGCTCTGGTCGAGCGCGGCGATGAAGCCGGGCTGGGTGCGGATCTTGCGCGTCTGCTGTGTTTGCAGGCTGAGTGCATTCATAGGCTGTTCCTCGACTGCCGGTAGCGGCGGATCAATGCATTGGTCGAACTGTCGTGCGCCAGCGCCGGCTCGGTGGCGGACTCCAGTTCGGGAATGATGCGCTGCGCCAGCACCTTGCCCAGCTCCACGCCCCACTGGTCGAAGGCGTTGATGCGCCACAGCGCGGCCTGCGTGAACACGCTGTGCTCGTACAGCGCGACCAGCTTGCCCAAGGCGCCGGGCGTCAGTGCGTCCAGCAGCAGCGTGTTCGACGGCCGGTTGCCCTCGAACACGCGGTGCGGCACCAGTGCTTCCGGCGTACCTTCGGCGCGCACCTCGCCGGCGCTCTTGCCGAAGGCCAGCGCCTGCCCCTGCGCGAAGACGTTGGCCAGCAGCATGTCGTGCTGTCGCCCCAGCGGGTTCAGCGACCGGCCGAAGGCGATGAAGTCGCAGGGGATCAGCCGCGTGCCCTGGTGGATCAGCTGGTAGAAGGAATGCTGGCCGTTGGTGCCGGGCTCGCCCCAGTAGACCGGGCCGGTGTCGTAGTCGACCTGGCCGCCGTCCAGCGTGACGTGCTTGCCGTTGCTTTCCATCGTCAGCTGCTGCAGGTAGGCCGGGAAGCGCTTCAGGTACTGCTCGTAGGGCAGCACGGCCTGCGTCTGCGCGCCGAAGAAATTGGCGTACAGCAGCGTCAGCAGCCCCATCAGCACCGGCATGTTCTGCGCGAAGGGAGCGCTGCGGAAATGCTCGTCCATCTCGTGGAAGCCGGCCAGCATGGCGCGGAAATGCTCCGGCCCGATGGCCAGCATCGTCGACAGGCCGATCGCCGAATCCATCGAATAGCGTCCGCCGACCCAGTCCCAGAAGCCGAACATGTTGTCGGTGTGGATGCCGAACTCGGCCACCGCCTTGGCGTTGGTGGATACGGCGGCGAAGTGCCTGGCCACCGCGGCCGGGCCGCCGCCGAGCCGTGCCAGCGCCCAGTCGCGCGCGCTCAGCGCGTTGGTCATCGTCTCCAGCGTGGTGAAGGTCTTCGACGAGACGATGAACAGCGTCTGGCCGGCGTCCAGGTCCATCACGGCCTCGGCGAAATCGGTGCCGTCGACGTTGGAGACGAAGCGAAAGCGCATGTCGCGCGCGCCGTAGTGGCGCAGCGCCTCGTAGGCCATCACCGGGCCGAGGTCGGAGCCGCCGATGCCGATGTTGACCACGTTGCGGATGCTTTTGCCCCCGTGGCCGAGCCAGGCGCCGCCGCGCACGCGTTCGGCGAAGGCCGCCATGCGCTCCAGCACGGCGTGCACCTCGGGCACGACGTTGACGCCATCGACGCGGATGTCGGCGCCGCGCGGCGCACGCAGCGCCACGTGCAGCACCGCGCGCTGCTCGGTGCTGTTGATGCGCTCGCCGGCGAACATGGCGTCGATGCGCTCCCGCAACTTCGCCTCGTCGGCCAGCGCCAGCAGCAGGCGCAGCGTCTCGTCGGTGATGCGGTTCTTCGAATAGTCCAGATAGATGCCGGCGGCTGCCAGCGTCAGCCGCTCACCGCGCCGCGGGTCGGCGGCGAACAGCTCGCGCAGCGTCTGCGCGCGCAGCGCTGCCGCATGCGTGCGCAGCGCCTGCCAGCTGCCGCTCGAAGTCAGCGCGGAACTCATCGTGCTTTTCTCCCGCCGGTTTGCGCGCCGGCCCACAACCTGAAGCCGCCCTTGAAGGCATTGGCGTTGTCGCCGGCGCGGCACCGCGGCGGCAGCTCCTTCAACTGGTGCACGTTGCCGCCGCCCAGCACCACCTCGTCGGGCAGCAGCGCGGCGCTCAGCCGCGCCACCACGTCGGCCACGTGCCGCCGCCACTTGCGCTTGCCGTTGCGCAGCAGCCCCTGCTCGCCGGCGTAGTCCTCGAAGGTGGCGTCGCGATAGGGCAGGTGGCCGAGTTCCATCGGTATCACCAGCCCGTCGACGATCAGCGTCGAACCCAGGCCCGTGCCCAGCCCCAGGAACAGCATCTTGCCGCCTTCGTAGCTGCCCAGCGCCTGCATCGCGGCGTCGTTGATCAGCCGCACCGGTTTGCCGAAGGCGCCGGCGAAATCGAAGCCGACCCAACCCTTGCCCAGGTTCGGCGGTTCGCCCGAGGGCTTGCCGTCGCGCACCGGGCCGGGGTAGCCGATCGAGAGCACGTCGTAGTCCCAGCCCTCGGCCAGCTCGCGCAGCTTCTTGACCATCATCGCGGCGTTCATGCGCGGCCCCGACGGCGTGCGGCGCGGCGTGTCCTGCCCGCTGAGCAGGATCTTCAGGTGCGTGCCGCCGACGTCGACGACCAATACCTTCATGCCAGCGCCGCGCTCTTCGAGGCGATGCGGCCCAGCAGCTCGTGCCAGGATTTGACGAAGGCTGCCGCACCGTCGCTCTGCAGCTGGGCGGCCAGCGCCTGCGGGTCGATGCCGGCCTTGCGCACCGCGGCCAGCACCGCCTCGCAGTCGCCGCCGTCGGCCGGCAGCGGCGCGCCGAGGCGGCCGTGGTCGGCAAAGGCGTGCAAAGTGGCCTCGGGCATGGTGTTGATGGTGAAGGGCGCGGCCAGCGCCTCGATGTACAAGGTGTCCGAGGCCTGCGGATCCTTGGTGCCGGTGCTGGCCATCAGCAGCCGCTGCGGCGTGGCGCCTTCGTTCATCACGCGCTGCACGCGCGCCGAAGCGAGGAACTCGCCATAGGCCTGGTAGGTCTGCCGCGCGACGGCGATGCCCAGCTTCATGTGCAGCTCGGGCGGCAGCTTGCCGGCCACGGCCACGTCCCAGCGGCTGACGAACAGCGAAGCCACCGAGATCACGTCCGCCGACAAGCCGGCTTCGATGCGGCGCTCGATGCCGCGCAGCCAGGCCTCGGCCGCGGCGCGGTAGTGCGCGCTGGAAAAGAGCAGCGTGACGTTGATCGGCACGCCGGCGAAGGTGGCCTCTTCGATCGCCGGCACGCCCTCGGCGGTGCCCGGGATCTTGATGAACAGGTTCGGCCGCGCGGCGCGCGCATGCAATTCGCGCGCGGCGGCCAGCGTGCTTTGCGTGTCGTAGGCCAGCAGCGGCGAGACCTCGAGCGACACCCAGCCGTCGACGCCGCGGGTGCGCTGGTGCACCGGGCGGAACAGGTCGGCCGCGCGCACCAGGTCCTGCAGCGCCAGCGCGAAGAACAGCGCCTCGCCCGAGGCGCCCGTCTTCATCCGCGCGCGGATCTCGGCGTCGTAGTCGCTGCCCTTCAGCGCGTGGTCGAAGATCGTCGGGTTCGAGGTCAGGCCGCTCACCGACAGCTCGTCGATATAGCGCTGCAGCGTGCCGCTGTCGAGCAGCGCACGCGTGATGTTGTCCAGCCACAGGCTCTGGCCCAGCGCCTGCAGCGCGGCGGTGGCGGTGTTGCGGGTCATGCGATGTTCCTCCTTGCCCAGGCAGATCATGCGCCCTAGAACGGCACGCCCGGACCGTGCCAGGCCGGCGGCAGCGGACGTGCGCGGCCCAGCGCGGCGGCGGCGCTGCACAGGCCGTCGCAGGCGTTGCGGCCGCTGCGCCGCCGCCAGCGGTTGAGCAGGCCTTTGCAGCGTGCGTAGAAGCGGAAGAAGCGCAGCACGCGCTCGAGCTGCGCCGCGCTCGGCGGCTGCGCGCTGCAGATCAGCTTGTCGTCCTGCATGCCGCGGTCGGTCAGCGTCACCGCGGCCCAGGCCCTGACGCGCGTGCGCGTGCCGTAGTTCAGGCGCGGTCCGAGCACCAGCGCATCGAGCAGGTCGCCTTCCATGCCGAGCAGCGTCGGCACCGCGCCGTAGTTGAAGGGGCAGGGCAGCGGCGAGACGAAGTCGATGTGCCCGCTGCTGCCGCGCTTCAGGAAGCTGCCGCGCGGCACTTCGACCACCACCTCGAGTTCCGGCGGTTCGCTCATCGGGATTCAGGGCCGGCGGCGCTCGGCCAGCGATGCGGCGTAGGCCCAGGCGCCGCAGGCCAGCGCCGCGATGCCCGCCTGCAGCAGTGTGCCCAGCTGCAGTCCGCCGACGTGCCAGGTGCCCGAGACGCGCAACGCCACCGCCACGGCTGTCGCCGCCAGGCCCAGCAGGCCGGCGAGGCGGCCTATCCACAGCAGCAGCTCGATCATCGTTGGCTCCCTTCTTCGTGGCCGGTGTCGGACGATCTTAGCCGCGGCCATGCATATCCCCTTGTCAGGGGCTTGCGGGCGCGGCGGCTGTCTCAATAGACTGCGGCCCTCATGCCGCTGCTTTGCCGCCTGAATACACCCACGCCCGCCGCATGGCCGGCGCGCCTCGGCCTGGCCTGGCTGCTGGCGCTGGGCTGCGGCCTGGCAGGCGCGCAGCTGCCGAGTTCGATGCCGCAGCTGAGCCTGGAGTCGCTGCCGCGGCCGGCCACGCCGCCGCCCGAAGTGGGGCCGGTGGTGCCCGCGCAGGTCACGCGCTGGCGCGAGGAGGCCACCGCCTACGAATACGGCAACGGCGTGGCGCGGGATCCGTTGCTCGCGGCGCAGCTGTATTGCCGCGCTGCCCGCTACGGCGACGCACAGGCGCAGTACAGCCTGGCCTGGATGCTGACCAATGCACGCGGCATCGAGCGCGATGACGCTCAGGCCGCGCACCTGTTCGCCGCGGCGGCCGAGCAGGGCGTGGTGCAGGCGCAGAACATGCTGGCGTCGATGGGCACGCCACGCGGCGAGCCGCCGCCGTGCCTGCGTCCGCCGGACACCGACCCGGCGCCGCTGGCGCGTGCCGCTGCGGCGAAGGCCGCTGCCGCGCGCCGTGCCGGGCTGCCCACGGCCCTGCCGCCGCCGCCGAACGCACCGGAGCCGATCGTGCGCTTCGTCAACCTGGTGGCGCCCGAATACAAGCTGGCGCCGCAGCTGGTGCTGGCGGTGATGGCCACCGAATCCAACTTCGATCCGCTGGCGGTGTCGCCTAAGAACGCGCAGGGCCTGATGCAGCTGATGCCGGGCACGGCCACGCGCTTCAAGGTGCGCCAGATCCAGGATCCGGTGCAGAACATCCGCGGCGGCATGGCCTATCTGCGCTGGCTGCTGGCCTACTTCGAAGGCGATCTGTCGCTGGTGCTGGCCGCCTACAACGCCGGCGAGGGCGCGGTCGAGCGCTACCGCGGCGTGCCGCCCTATGCCGAGACGCGCATGTACGTGCGGCGCATCCTGGCGACCATGGGCGGCGCGCGCTCGCATCCCTTCGACCCCGGCGTGACGCCGCCGTCGGAGGTGCTGGCGCTGGTGCGCCCGCGCTGAAGAAGAGCCGAAGAGCCGAAGAGCCGAAGAGCCGAAGAGCCGAAGAGCCGATCGGCGCTCACAGCCGGAGGATCTTCTTGCGCTGCTGCGGGCCGCTGTCGCGGCGGGCGTGCCCCGTCACGGCAGCAGCCGCGAGGGTATGAGCCGGCGGATCCGGCGCCCCACCACCGCCCTGAAGCGCGGGCTGTGCAGGCATGCGCCTCCCAGCAGCCCCACCAGGCTGCCCAGCACCGTGTCGATCAGCCGCGCCTCGATCAATGCCGCGGGGCGGCCCTGGCCCAGCGTCGCCGCTTCGGCCAGCAGGATCGTGAGCGGCGTGATGAAGATGACGGCGAAGCCGTAGTGGCGGACCACGGTGGTCTCGATCACGAAGGTGAGCAGCATCATGACCAGCGCCACGCTCCACTGGTCGAGGGGCAGCAGCAGCACGCCCCACGCCAGCAGCAGCCCCACCATCGTGCCCAGCACGCGGTGCAGCTGCCTGTTCCAGACCGCGCGCAACGACGCCCCCTGTATCACCGCAAGACAGCTCACCGGCACCCAGTAGGGCCGATCGAGCTGCAGCAACTGCGCCAGCACGAGCGCCAGGCCCACGAAAGAGCCGATCACGATCGAGTCGAAGACCACGAAGTCGAAGCTCGGCTCGGGCAGGGCAGGCACCGGCTCGGGCGCCACCAGGCGCAGGATGAAGATGCTGTAGAAGAACGCGATCAGGCACGCCAGCAAGGCACCCATCGTGATCAACCCCACCTTCAGCGGCACGTCGATCACCTCCACCGGCGAATAGGCGCCTATCGCCGCCGCCATGATGAAGAACAGGCTGCCCGGCGGCCCCAGGCGGTAGACGCGGCACACCATCGTCACCAGGATCGCGATGAAGCTCAGCACCCCGACCATCAGCAACGGAACGAAATGGCTCATCAGGCCCAGCGCGTAACAGGCCGCCATGCCGAAGCCGCAACTCATCAGCCACAGCATGCGGTGCGACAGCGGCGTGGCGGGCAGGTACAGGAACACCAGGCCCCCGATCGACGAGATCAACCCGTAGTCCATGCGGTCGAAATAGGCGCCGACCAGCAAGGGCAGGCCGGACGCCAGCGCCGCCGCAAACGGCATCTGCCAGCGCCGGTTGCCTGGCTGGATCGCGGTGAGATCGCGCAGCTGCGTCCGCAGCAGCCCCTTGAAGCGGGGCCAGCGGGCATTGAAGTTGTTCATCGGTCTGATCGACGCGCCGAACGAACAAAAACCCCCCTGTAAGTCATTGACCTGCAGGGGGGTGGGATGGTTGGTGGCGCTTCAGGGACTCGAACCCCGGACCTGCGGATTATGATTCCGTCGCTCTAACCGACTGAGCTAAAGCGCCAACGGCCGGCGATTATAGCGGCCGCTTCCCGGCGGTCCGCCCGGCGGCGCCCCCTGCCCACCATGTTCAGCTTCTTCAGGAAGAAGCCGCCTGCCAGCGCAGTGCCGGCCGAAATCGACGCCCCGCCGGTACCCGTCGCGGTGCCGACACCTGCGCCGCCGCCTGCGGCCCAGCAGCCCCCCCCGCCCACATCCGAGCCCCTGTCCCAGCCCACGCCCCAGCCCACGCCCCAGCCCACGCCCCAGCCCACGCCCCAGCTCGCAGCGCAGCCTGTGCCGCAGGCCGCGGCAGTCGATGCGTCAGCCCCTGCCGCGCCCGATGCCGAGCGCAGCGGCTGGCTGCAGCGCCTGAAGCGCGGGCTGAGCAAGACGAGCAGCGGCATCGCGCAGGTGTTCACCGGCGTGCGCATCGACGAGGCGCTGTACGAGGAGCTGGAATCGGCGCTGCTGCTGGCCGATGCCGGCCTGCCGGCCACCGAATACCTGCTCGCCGACCTGCGCCGGCGCGTCAAGGAGCACAAGGCCACCGAGCCGGCGCGCGTCAAGGCGCTGCTGGCCGAAGCCATCGCCGAGCTGCTGCAGCCGCTGCAGAAACCGCTGGAAGTCGGCCGCGAAACGCCGACGGTGATCATGGTGGTCGGCGTCAACGGCGCCGGCAAGACCACCAGCATCGGCAAGCTGACGCGCTGGCTGGCGCAGGCGCAGCAGAAGGTGCTGCTGGCCGCTGCCGACACCTTCCGCGCCGCGGCGCGCGAGCAGTTGCTGGTGTGGGCCGGCCGCAACCAGGTCGAGATCGTCAGCCAGCAGGGCGGCGACCCGGCGGCGGTGAGCTTCGACGCCGTGGTGGCCGGCAAGTCCCGCGGCTGCGACGTGGTCATCGCCGATACCGCCGGGCGGCTGCCGACGCAGACCCATCTGATGGAGGAGCTGAAGAAGATCCGGCGCACCATCGCCAAGGCGCAGGCGGGCGCGCCGCACGAGGTGCTGCTGGTGGTGGACGGCAACACCGGGCAGAACGCGCTGGCGCAGGTCAAGGCTTTCGACGCGGCGCTGGGCCTGACCGGCCTGGTGGTGACCAAGCTCGACGGCACGGCCAAGGGCGGCGTGCTGGCGGCCATCGCGCGCTGGGGCGCGCAGCAGGGGCGGGTGGTGCCGGTCTACTTCATCGGCGTCGGCGAGACGCTGCAGGATCTGCAGACCTTCGACGCGGCCGAGTTCGCGCAGGCGCTGGTCGCCTGAGCCGCGCGCAGGCGCGGGTCGCCTGAGCCGCGCGCAGGCGCGGGTGGCCCGAGCCGCGCTGGCCGCTGCCGACTTCAGGCGGCGGCGCGCGCGGACTGCGGCGCCGGCTCGAACTCGTCGAAGAAGGCCGACGGCACCGGTTCGTAGGAGGTGTCCTGCGCGGCGGCGTCGCCGTGCATCAGCAGCTCTTCCATCTCGGCCACCGGAATCAGCGGCATCGGCCGCGAGCCGCTGGCCTTCTGCGGCTGCGCGCCCGCGGCGGCACCGGCCGAGCGCTCGAGCACGCTGCCCAGCAGCGAGCGCACTTCGGCGGCCGAGGGCAGCCGATCCTCGCTCCACACCTGCACCTCGATGCCGGCGGACTTGAGCACGCGCGCCATGCGCTCGTGGCGGCGCTGGCTGCGTTCGGTCTGCTCGGCCGGGCGGATGTCGATCACGGCGAGCACGCGCGAGCCGCCGTTGCAGACCAGCAGGTCGGCGCTGAGACTGCCGACGCGCTGCATCCATTCGGCATGGGAGTGGCGCATCGGCACGCGCACGAAGCGCGACAGCGGCACCTGCGCCAGCACCAGGAAGCCGGGCAGCGCGCTGCGCAGCAGCTCGTAGGCGCGGCGCTCGGCGATGGTCAGCACGCGCGCGGCCTCGGGCTTCCAGTCCTGCACCGTATCGAGCGCGTCGCGGCGCGCGTCGGGCCGCCGCGCGCCGGCGCGCCGGCGCTGGCGGATCAGCAGCGCCAGCAGGACGAGTGTCGAGCAGGCGGCGAGCACGGCGAGCGGGTCGGTCAATCCCATGGTGATGTCGGCGCAGCAGCAGGTGCCGCGACCGTATGCGCGAGCCGGCGCCGCGTCAATGCGACAGGCGGCGATATTCGTATCCGGCGGTTGCAACCGCGGCGCCGGCCGCGTCAAAAGCGGCCCAAGCGCGAAATGCTTGGCACCCGGCTGCGGCCGCGGCGGCCGGGGCTCAGCGAGGGAAAGCGCCGCCGCCCATGCGCTTCATCATCTTCATTAGGCCGCCGCCCTTCATCTTCTTCATCATGCCCTGCATCTGCTCGAACTGGTTGAGCATGCGGTTCACGTCCTGTACCTGAACACCGGCGCCGGCGGCGATGCGGCGCTTGCGGCTGGCCTTGATCAGCTCGGGCTTGCGCCGCTCCAGCGGCGTCATCGAGCAGATGATGCCTTCCATGCGGCGCACGTCGCGCTCGGCGCGGTCCATGTCGGCGCCGGCGGCCTTGGCGCTGAGCTGGCTGGGCAGCTTGTCCATCAGGCCGGCCAGGCCGCCCATGTTCTTCATCTGCGAGATCTGCGCCAGGAAGTCGTTGAGGTCGAAGTTGCCGCCGCTCTTGACCTTGTCGGCCAGCTTCTGCGCGGCCTGCACGTCGACCTTGGTCTGCACCTGCTCGACCAGCGCGACGATGTCGCCCATGCCGAGCACGCGGCCGGCGTGACGCTCGGCGTCGAACTGCTCCAGGCCGTCGATCTTCTCGGACACGCCGGCGAACTTGATCGGCGCACCGGTGACCTGGCGCACCGACAACGCCGCGCCGCCGCGCGAATCGCCGTCGAGCTTGGTCAGGATCACGCCGGTCAGCGGCAGCGCGTCCTTGAAGGCGCGGGCGGTGTTGACCGCGTCCTGGCCCTGCATCGCGTCGACGACGAACAGCGTCTCCACCGGCTGCAGCGCGGCGTGCAGTTCGCGGATCTCGGCCATCAGCGCTTCGTCGATGCCCAGCCGGCCGGCGGTGTCGACCAGCAGCACGTCGACATAGTGGCGGCGTGCATGGTCCAGCGCGGCCAGCGCGATGTCGCGCGGCTTCTGCTCGGGCGTGGAGGCAAACCACTCGGCGCCGGCCTGGCGGGTCACCGTCTTCAGCTGCTCGATGGCCGCCGGCCGGTAGACGTCGGCCGAGACGGTGAGCACCTTCTTCTTGCGCTTCTCGATCAGGTACTTGGCCAGCTTGGCGGTGGTCGTGGTCTTGCCGGCGCCCTGCAGGCCGGCCATCAGGATCACGGCCGGCGGCTGCGTTGCCAGGTTCAGGTCGGCCACCGGGCGCGAGCCGGCCCCGTCGGAGCCCGCTTCGCCCATCGTCGCGGCGAGTTCCTTGTGCACGATGCCGACCAGCGCCTGGCCGGGGTTCAGCGAGCCGACCACCTCCTGCCCCAGCGCCTTGTCCTTGACGCGGGCGATGAAGTCGCGCACCACCGGCAGCGCGACGTCGGCCTCGAGCAGCGCCATGCGCACCTCGCGCAGCATGTCCTGCACGTTGCCTTCGGTGATGCGGGCCTGGCCGCGCATCGTCTTGACGAGTCGCGACAGGCGTTCGGTGAGGGTGGAAGCCATCCGGCAAGGCGGCCGCCGAGCGCGCGGGACCGCGAAAGTACACTGTCGCGATGATTTTATCGTCGGCCTCCGCGGGCGTTCCCGGTGCCTGGGCCGTGGCGCTGGCGGCCGTGGCGGCCTATGTGCTGGCGGCGTTTCCGGGCCGGGCCGAGGAGCGTCGGCTGCCCACGGCCCTGCTGGCCGGCGTCGGGCTGCATGCGCTGCTGCTGGTGCTGGACGTGAGCGGCCTGGGCAACCCCGGCGGCGGTGCGCGCATGGGCTTCGGCCCGGTGGTGTCGCTGACCGTGTGGCTGGTGCTGGCGGTGCACACCGCCGAGAGCCGGCTGGTGCCGCAGCCGGGCGTGCGCCGCGTGCTGGCGCTGCTGGGCGCCGCGGCGGTGCTGCTGGCCTGGGCGCTGCCCGGCGAGCCGCAGCCGCTGCACGGCTCGCCGTGGGCGCCGCTGCACTGGGTGCTGGGCGTCGGCGCCTACGGGCTGTTCGGCGCCGCCGTGCTGCACGCCACCATGCTCGACGCCGCGGAGACGCGCATGCGCCAGCACGCCGGCGGGCTGGCCTTCGGCATGCCGCTGCTGCAACTCGAGCGGCTGACCTTCCGCTTCGTCGAAGCCGGCTTCGTGGTGCTGAGCGCGGCGCTGGTGCTGGGCGCGATGACCGGCCCGCAGTGGCGCTGGACGCACAAGACGGTGTTTTCGCTGCTCGGCTGGGCGGTGATCGGCGGCCTGCTCGCGGGACGCAAGCTGCAGGGCTGGCGCGGCCGCCGCGCGACGCGCTGGCTGTATGCCGGCGCCGTGCTGCTGCTGCTGGCCTACGCCGGCTCGCGCTTCGTCATGCAGTTCGTGCTCGGGCGCCCCATAGATTAGAGGGACAGGCAAAGCGCATGAAGTACCTGATCGTGCTCATCGTCATCGCGGTGGCGTTGTGGGTGATGCTGCGGGGGCGCAAGACCCCTGCGGCGCGCCCCCCCGCCGGCGCCGCCGACGCGCAGGCGATGGTGCAGTGCAGCCACTGCGGGGTGCACCTGCCGCGCGCCGACTGCGTCGAGGATCGCAGCGGTGCCGCCTATTGCTCCGAAGCTCATCGCTTGGCGGGTCCACGCGCGCCCTGAGCTCAGCGGCTGCGCAAGCGCGTGCTTTGTCACGGTAGAGCCGGTCGAAACCTGCTGCCGTCTCGCGACGCGAACAGATGGTTACGAATGTGACGCGATCGCCGCTCGAGAATCCTGCACGATGCAACGGCGGGTTGACCCATCACGAGTCGGCTTTTCATCAAACATTTGGTGCGATTTGGCGCGAAACGTCCGGGAGCCTTCGATGGTTTTGGTGCTTGGGCAAGCAATCCGCAGCGGCCGCGGGCAGTCCGGCTTTCACAGTGTGGTGGGCAGAAGGCCTTTGTGCCGCTTTGCACTGCCTCCTCGACCCCTGAGTCAAGGGGGTGTGAGGCTCATTCATGACTCCCATAATCGCCGCGATCGAGGCCCTGCCGGTGCTGTTGTTGATGAACATCGCGACGCGCCGGGGCAGCTGCTCAAGGAGTCCTACGCTCATGCGGATCTTTCGTCATGCACTTGTTCCGGGCGCCGCGCCGGGAATCGTCATCGACCTGTTCCTGTGCTTCGCGGCTCTGGTGCTTGCCGCGTCGTCGCTGACGCACCGTTACGCGACGATTCATACGGTCGATGTGCCGGAGTTGCCGCTGATCCTGGTCGGCGCGACGATCTTCTCGATCGTCATGGCGCTGATGTACGCCATCGTCGGGCTCTATCGCCCGAAGCCGATCTCCGCTGTCTCGGCGGCCGCACGCACGGTCTTCGCGCTGATCGTGGGCAGCTACCTGACCAGCTTGAGTCTGCGCACCGTGGCCGACCGCGGCTACATCGAACAGTTGCTGCCTGCGGCCATCACCTACCTGGTCGTCGGGCTGGTGTTCGTGCGTGCCGGCATGGTGATCATGCGGCGGGTGACACCGCTGCCGCGCGTGCTGATCGTCGGCACGGGGCCGGAAGCACTGGCGTTGGCGCAGGACCTGAAGAGCGCGCATCGCAATGGTCGTGAAGTGGTGGGCCTGTATCCGGCGGCGGTCGAGGAGGACAGTGACGGCGCCGGGCAGAACGGCCTGCGCATCTTCGGCAGACACCAGTCGATCAGCGATCTCGTGTCGCGCTACGACGTCCAGGAGATCATCGTCGCCGTGCGCGAGCAGCGCGGTGGCGGCGTGCCGATGGATGAATTGCTGGCTTGCCGCATTCGCGGGATTCCGGTGAAGGACCTGGCGGGCCATACCGAATCGGCGCGCAGCGAAGTGCCCATCGACAGCCTGAAGGGCAGCTGGCTCGTCTATGGCCACGGATTCGTGCAGGGCCAGTGGCGCCGGATGCTGAAGCGCGCCTTCGACATCGTCAGCTCGGCGCTGCTGCTGATCCTGCTGTCGCCGCTGATGCTGTTGACCGCCATCGCCATCAAGGTCGACAGCCGGGGACCGGTGCTCTACAGGCAGGAGCGGGTCGGCCTGCGCGGGCGCAGCTTCATGTGCATCAAGTTCCGCAGCATGCGCGTGGACGCCGAAGGCGACGGCGTCGCCCGCTGGGCGAGCAAGAATGATCCGCGGATCACCCGCATCGGCACCTTCCTGCGCAAGAGCCGCATCGACGAGTTGCCGCAGCTGTGGAGCGTGTTCACCGGCGAGATGAGCCTGGTCGGCCCGCGTCCCGAGCGCCCCGCGTTCGTCGAGGAGCTGAAGGAACAGATCCCGTTCTATGAAATCCGCCATACCGTCAAGCCGGGCATCACCGGCTGGGCGCAGGTGCGCTATCACTATGGCGCATCGATGGACGACGCCAAGCGCAAGCACCAGTTCGACCTGTACTACGTGAAGAACAATTCGCTGATGCTCGACCTGCTGGTGCTGGTGGAGACGGTCAGTGTTATCGTGTTCCGCGAAGGGCAGTAGCCCGCAGTGTGATGCTGCAAGAAATCGAAGGAGTAGCCCGTGAATGAGAACATGAACGACGGCGTCGCCAGAGCTGGCGCACGGCGCCGGCTCATTCGAGGCGCCTTCTCGGCGCCCGCTGTACTGACCTTGTACAGCGGCAGCGTTGCCGCCGCGTCGGTTCTATGCTCGGAGAAGACGCCGGTGGACGTGCCTCTTGTCACCAGCGCCGAGGACACCTTCTTGAGAGTCCAGCTCTGGGGCTTGATCAAGAAGAGCAACAACAAGGTCGAGTCCTACTGGGTTCAAGGCAGTGCTGAGGAACTGGTCGGCAGGGTGACCAGGGCCTTTCAGCCGAAGAACGGCGAATGGCAGCGCATGGCCACCGATTGGTCCGGCAATCCGACGGGCATGACCGAGGGCGCCTGCACGTCGTTGAAGCCTGGATCCAGCAAGGATTCGAAATCGCCCAAGGACAAGGACAAGGACAAGGGCTACCGCTTCGAACGGGTCAACAAATGGGTCGTGCTGCGCGTCGACAGCCATGGCTCCATCGTCGGCGTTGGTGGCAGCGGTCCGGGCCTGCTTGCCAGCGACTCATGCGCTGCTTCGCTCGCCGGGGCGGCGATCCTCAGGGGATAGCCGATGCGCTATCGCTTGGCCCGGGGGGTGCGGGTCGAGCCTTTGGCGGACACATGGGCGGCATTCAGTGCATTGTCGGGCGATACGCTGCAGCTCAACGCCGAGGCCGCCGCCGTCTTGGAGCTCTTGGCTGAAGGCCCGATGGACGACTCGGCTGTCTGCCAAGTGCTGGCCGGCGACACGCAGACCGATGCCGCAGAAGTGGCTCAGGCACTAAGCCACGTCTGGGACGAATTGCTGTTGGCGGGGTTGCTCCGGGTCGACGCCGGCCCTGCCCATAATCCCGGGTGACTGCGCCAAACCCGTCGAACGGCTCCAGACCCCTTCCGGCACTGCTCGATGTACCGCTGTCGGATGTGAAAGCCGCATTGGCCGGGCCTGGGCTGTGGCTGGATTACGGTGCAGCCATGCTGCGTTTGCGCAGCGACTCCCCATGGCTGCCGCGCCAGCTGCAAGAGGTCTACCGGGCCTTTCCACTCGTCTGTGACGGCCAATGGGCGGACCTGCATGTCCGCATGAACCGCGGCCAAGGTCTTCGCCGCTGGATCGCGCCGCAGGTGGTCTTCAGCAGCGACGGCGTTCAGCCTTTCGAGCCCTTCCGTGCGGACAGCCCCTTGCCGCTGTTCGAATGGGGCGGCAACTGGCTGATCGGACAGCGCCTGAACGACTTGCTGCTGTTGCATGCCGGTATCGTCGAGCGCAACGGCCTGGCCTTGCTGCTGCCCGCGCTGCCTGGTTCCGGCAAGAGCACGCTGACGGCAGCCCTGTCCCTGAGCGGCTGGCGGCTCCTGTCCGACGAATTCGGCGCCTACGACCCTGCGCAACGTGCGTTTCGCGCGATGCTCAAGCCGGTCGCACTGAAGAACGCGTCCATCGACGTGATCGAGCGCTTTGCGCCGCATGCGCGGCTCGGCCCCAGGTTTGCGAAGACGCGCAAGGGCACGGTCGCCCATCTGGGCGCCGACGCTGCTGCGGTCGCCAGCCGACATCGGGTGGCCTTGGCCGGAGCGGTGATCCTGCCGCGCTGGGTGGCAGGCAGTCCGACGAAGCTCGAGCCGCTGTCGCCCGACAGGCTCTTTCCTGCGCTCGCCTTCAATGCCTTCAACTACGCCACTCTCGGGGCGGTCGGCTTCGATGCGGCGGTCGATCTGACGCGCCGCTGTCCGGCATGGACCTTGGTCTACAGCGATCTGGCGGATGCGCTGGCGGCGATCGATGCCCTCTGGCCGAGGGTGATCGAACGGCATGCCAGCAAAGCTCCCGACATGGCCGAGGCACAGGCATGACGGCGTTGAAGATCGATGCGAAGGCCGGGCTGGCGTGGCTGCAGGCGTTGCGCGAGCCGCTCGTTGCCGCGCAGTGGGAGGTTCCAGAGTGGGAGCAGGTGATTCGCCTGTCGCGTCGGCTGCGCCTGCTGGGCCGGCTGGCCGCCGGGCTGGCCGGCGCCGGAATGCTCGATGGCGTGCCGGCACCGGCCCGACGCCACCTGATCGCCGAACTCCGCCTGTCGCAGTGGCGCACTTCGGCGATGTCGTGGGCGATCGACCGGATTGCGGTGGCGCTCGACGGGCGCTCCTATCCGTTGGTCTTGCTCAAGGGCGCGGCCTATGTCGGTCAGGATCTTTCCATTTCGGCGGGGCGGCTGCCCTCGGATCTGGACGTCATGGTGCCGCGCGCCTGCTTGGCGGACGTCCAGGCGCGGCTGCTGGAGGCGGGTTGGCAGGAGCTCGAACTCGACGACCATGACCGCCGCTACTACCATGAATGGAGCCATGAAGTCCCGCCGATGCGCCATCCGATCCACCGCATCGAGCTCGATCTGCATCACAACATCCTCCCCCCGATCGCGCGCACGCGCGTCGATGCGCAGCGCCTGATCGCGCGAGTTCAGCCATCGAAGTGGCCTCAGTGGCAGGTGCTGCATCCGACCGACCAGGTGCTGCACAGCGCGGCGCACCTGTTCTTCGACTCCGAGTTGCGGGACCGGGTCCGCGACCTGGTCGATCTCGATGCTTTGATGCGCCATTTCGGGGGCCAGCCGGTGTTCTGGGAGGAGTTGCCGCAGCGCGCGCGAGAGCTCGGCTTGGCCGAACCGCTGGCCTTGGCCTGCCACTTCTGCACGCGCTGGCTCGGTACGCCGATTCCCGACGGCGCGCTTGCCGGCATCGAATCCGCCGGGCCAAGCCGCCTGCGCCGGGCATGGCTGCTGCCCCTGCTGGGCGCCGTGCTGCAACCCGCTGAACCCGACGGCGAGCCGCCGCTGTGGCAGGGCCCGGCGGCGACCCTGCTGCTTGCCCGGCATCACCGGCAGCGCATGCCGCTGCGTCTGCTGCTGCCGCATTTGTGGCACAAACTGCGTCCCGACCGGGCCTCGACTCGACAGAACGCGGAAGACGCCGCGCCCGTCTGAAGCCGCGCCGCTTCGGCCCCGACGGCGCGTTGCGGCTGTTGCGGCTGCATGCCGGTATCGCCGTGGCGTCGGACCCGGGCTGCCCGAGGGCGCGATTCGTGTCATTCGGCACCTGTGCCGCGGTCTGCGCCAGCCCCGGCCGCCACGCGCATTCGCGGCCGTAGACAATGGGCATCCTGCAACATGTCGTCACGATGAATACGCTGGCCATCCCGAGCCCGCAAGCGCCGGCGCCATGAACGGCGAAGCCTTGGCCCTGTCCGCCTGGAGTTGCGGCCTTGCCGGTGCGGCGTATACCGCCTTCGCGCTGCACCTGTTGCGCAGCGGCGCCTGGCGCCTGCCGGGCCAGATGGCCAACCGGCTGCTGACGGCCGGCGCCGCCGCCACGGCGCTCTGGGGCTGGTTCGGGGTCGCCGACTACTACGCCGCGACGGTGCTCTTCGTGCGTCTGGGCGCGCAGGCGAACCTGCTCGCCTATGCGTGCTGGTTCGCGTTCTTCCTGGTGTTGCTGCGCCCTGCGGCCGGCCAGGCGGCGCCGCCGGGCACGCTGGGGCTGAAGTGGCTCGCGGCCGCTGCCGTGCTGGCGGGCGCGCTGTTGCAGCTGGCGGTGGCGCTGCAGTTCGACGGCATCGACGACGGATCGCGCATCGTGCTGCTGGGCTGGCTGGCGATGCCGTTGCTGGGCCTGGTACTCGTCGAGCAGCTGTTTCGCAACCTGCACGAGGACTCGCAGTGGAACGCCAAGCCGCTTTGCCTGGGGCTGGCCGGCGCGTTCGTGTTCGACCTCTATCTGTTCTCGCATTCGGTGCTCTTCAACAGCGTCGATCACGACGCCGCGAGCATTCGCGGGGCCGTGCATGCCCTGGTGGTGCCGCTGCTGCTGCTGTCCGTCATGCGCCGCAAGGACTGGACGTCCGGGCTGCGGCTGTCGCGCAGGGCGGCCTTCCATTCGGCCACGCTGCTGCTTGCCGGCGCCTACCTGCTGTTCATCTCCGCCATCGGCTACTACCTGCGCTTCTTCGGCGGCGGCTGGGGCCGTGCCTTGCAGCTCGGGCTGGTGTTCGTGGCGCTGGTGGTGCTGGTGACCCTTGCGCTTTCGAGCAGCGTGCGGGCGAAGTTGCGCGTTTACCTGGGCAAACACTTCTTTCGCTACCGCTACGACTATCGCGAGGAGTGGCTGCGCTTTACGCAGACGCTGTCGTCGCCGCACTCGCCGCAGCAGACGGGCGAGCAGGTGATCCGCGGCCTGGCCGACATGCTCGAAAGCCCGGGCGGCGCGCTGTGGATGAAGAGCCCGCACGGCAGCGTCTTTCGCCAGACCGCCCGCTGGAATCTGGCGCAATGCGACGCCACCGAGGACGAAGGCTCGTCCTTGTGCAGCTTCATGCTGCGCTCCGGCTGGGTGGTCAACCTGGAGGAATACCGGTCGATTCCGCGCCGCTACGACGCACTGGTGCTGCCCGCATGGCTGCTGGCGTTGCGCACCGCCTGGCTGATCGTGCCGCTGTTCGCCGGCGACGAGCTGATCGGCTTCGTCGTGCTGGCCAGCGCACGCACCGAGGTCGAGGTGAACTGGGAGGTGAACGACCTGCTCAAGACCGCGGGCCGCCAGGCAGCGAGCTTCCTGGCGCAGATGCAGGCCACCGAGGCACTGCTCGAGGCGCGCAAGTTCGACGCCTTCAACCGCATGTCGGCCTTCGTCGTGCACGACCTGAAGAACATCGTGACACAGTTGTCGCTGATGATGAAAAACGCCAAGCGTCTGCACGCGAACCCCGAGTTCCAGCAGGACATGCTGCTGACAATCGAGAACTCGCTCGACAAGATGCGCCAGCTCATGCTTCAACTTCGCGAAGGTGCCACGCCGCCAGGGGCTGCCTTCGGCGTCGACCTGGCGCGCGTGGCCCAGCGCATCGATGCCAATGCCGCCAGCCGCGGGCGCAAGCTCGAGCTCCTGGTGAGCGGGAAGGTCTTCACGCGCGGCCACGAGGAGAGGCTCGAACGCATCCTCGGCCACCTGGTACAGAACGCCTTCGACGCCACGCCGGCGCAGGGCCGCGTCTGGCTGGCGCTGGGGCGGCAGGCCGGCCAGGCGCGCATCGAGATCGGCGACACCGGGCACGGCATGACGCAGGAATTCATCCGCGACCGCCTGTTCAAGCCCTTCCAGACCACCAAGGGCGCCGGCATGGGCATCGGCGCCTACGAAAGCTTCCAGTACGTGCGCGAGCTGGGCGGAACCATTTCGGTGAAGAGCGAGCCCGAGGTGGGTACCGAAGTCACGCTGCTGCTGCCGCTGTTCGAAGCACAGACCGAATCCGACCTGGAAATATCCAAAGCCTCATGAGCACCGATAGTGCGCGCTCGCTGCTGATCGTCGAAGACGACCTGGCGCTGCAGAAGCAGATCAAGTGGTCCATGGACCGCTTCGAGTCGGTGACGGCCAACGACCGCGAATCGGCACTGGTGCAGATGCGCCGCCACGGCCCGGCGGTGGTGACGATGGATCTGGGGCTGCCGCCCGACGCCGATTCGGTGTCCGAGGGCTTCAAGCTGCTGGAACAGCTGCTGGCCGCCGACCCCGACACCAAGGTCATCGTGCTGACCGGCCAGAACGACCAGAAGAACGCCCTGCGCGCGGTGGCCATGGGCGCCTACGACTTCTTCGCCAAGCCCTTCGAGCCCGAGCTGCTGAACCTGACGGTGGAGCGCGCGTTCCGCCTGTTCGAGCTGCAGAAGGAAAACCGCCGCCTGCGCGAGCTGCATCAGCCCGAGGCGCTGGGCGGACTGATCACGCGCGACCCGCAAATGCTGCGCATCTGCCGCACCATCGAGAAGGTCGCCGGCAGCACCGCGACGGTCATGCTGCTCGGCGAAAGCGGCACCGGCAAGGAAGTGCTGGCGCGCGGGCTGCATGAAGCCTCGCCGCGGCGGGCCGGCAAGTTCGTGGCCATCAACTGTGCGGCGATTCCCGAGAACCTGCTCGAAAGCGAGCTGTTCGGCTACGAGAAGGGCGCCTTCACCGGCGCGGCCAAGACCACGCCGGGCCGCATCGAGAGCGCGCACAAGGGCACCTTGATGCTCGACGAGATCGGCGACCTGCCGCTGCCGCTGCAGGCCAAGCTGTTGCGCTTCATCCAGGAGCGCTCGATCGAGCGCGTGGGCGGGCGGCAGGAGATCCCTGTCGATGTGCGCATCGTCTGCGCCACGCACCAGGACCTGGCGGCGCAGATCAAGGATGGACGCTTCCGGGAAGACCTGTACTACCGGCTCGCCGAGATCGTCGTCGACATTCCGCCGCTGCGCGAGCGCGTCGGCGATGCGGCGCTGCTGGCGCATGCCTTCGCACGCCGCTTCGCTCAGGAGCAGAACCGCGGCTCGCTCAGCCTGTCCGAAGACGCGGTGCGCGCGATCGAGGCGCATGCCTGGCCGGGCAACGTGCGCGAGCTGTCGAGCTGCATCAAGCGCGCGGCGATCATGGCCGACGGCAACCAGATCACCGCCGAAGACATGGGCCTGAGCGCCGCCAACGGCGACGCGCTGGGCAATGAGTTCGACCTGCGCGTCGCCCGCGAGGCGGCAGAGAAGCGCACCGTCGTCGCCGCGCTCGGCCGCGCCAACGGCAACATCGCCAAGGCGGCGGAACTGCTGGGCGTCAGCCGGCCCACGCTGTACGACCTGATGCATCGGCTCGGGCTGAAGTAGTCCCGGCCGGACCCCAAACCTCATGGAATCAAGCGAAACGACATGAAGCGCCTCCATCTGATCGGCATCGCGGTGGGCCTGGTGCTGGCGGGCTGCGGCGGCGACAGCCCCGAAAAGCAGCTGGCTTCGGCCAAGGACTACCTGCAGAAGAAGGACACCAAGGCCGCGGTGATCCAGATCAAGAACGTGCTGCAGCAGGAGCCCGAGTCCGGCGAAGCGCGCTTCCTGCTGGGCAGCACCCTGCTCGAGCAGGGCGACGCCGCCGGCGCCGAGGTCGAACTGCGCAAGGCGCTGGCGGCGCAGCATTCGAAGGACGAGGTGGTGCCCGAGCTGGTGCGCGCGATGCTGATGCTCGGCCAGGCCAAGAAGGTGGTGGACGAGTTCTCCGGCACCCAGCTGTCCAAGCCGGCGGCCCAGGCCAGCCTGCAGGCCTCGCTCTCCGCAGCCTACGCCGCGCTGGGGCAGGGCAGCGCGGCGCATGCCGCACTCGATGCCGCGCTGGCGGCCGACAAGACCTACGTACCGGCCCAACTGCTCGACGCGCGCCGCAAGGCAGGGGCGCGCGATTTCGAAGGCGCGCTCGCGACGATCGACGCGGTGGTGCAGGCCGACTCCGGCAACAGCATGGCCTGGGCGCTGAAGGGCGATGTATTGCAGTACGGCAAGGGCGATGCCGATGCCGCGCTCGAGGCCTACCGCAAGGCGGTGGCCGCCGCTCCGGACTCCCTGGTGGCGCTGTACGCGCTGTCGGCCCAGCTGATGCGCAAAGGGGCATTGGACGAGGCCGGCCGGCAGGTCGAGCAGATGAAGACGCTCGCCCCCAAGCACCCGATGACGCAGTTCCTGCAGGCCACGCTGGCCTTGCAGAAGAAGGAGTTCAAGACCGCGCGCGAGCTGTCGCTGCAGCTGGTGCAGCTGGCACCCAAGGACCCCCGGGTACTGCAGCTGGCCGGCGCGGCCGAGCTGGCCGGCGGCTCGGCCGCGCAGGCCGAGATCTACCTGTCGCGCGCGCTGCAGGCGGCGCCTCAACTGGTGATGGCCAAGCGCTTGCTGGTCTCCAGCTACCTGCGCACCGGCCAGCCGGCCAAAGCCCTGGCCACGCTGAACAGCCTGGACGAGAAGCGCGACTTCGACGCCGGCATGTACGCGCTGGCCGGCGAGGTCCATCTGCAGAACGGCGACGCCAAGAAGGCCGAGCAGGCCTTTGCGCAGGCGCTGAAGCTCGACCCCGCCGATGCACGCAAGCGCACGGCGCTGGCGGTCACCCACCTGGCCGGCGGGCGCGTCGACGCCAGCCTGGACGAGCTGCAGGACATCGCCGGCGCCGACACCGGCGTCACTGCCGACATGGCCCTGATCAGCGCCCACCTGCGGCGCCAGGAATTCGCCAAGGCGCTGGCGGCGGTCGACGGCCTGGAGAAGAAGCAACCCGACAAGCCGCTGGCCGCCAACCTGCGCGGACGCATCCAGCTGCTGCAGAAGGACCCGGCCGGCGCACGCAAGAGCTTCGAGCGGGCGCTGTCGATCGACCCGGCCTTCTTCCCGGCCATCGCCAGCCTGGCGACGCTGGACGCGGCCGACAAGCGGCCCGAGGACGCCAAGAAGCGTTTCGAGGCCCTGCTCGCCAGGGATCCGAAGAACCTGCAGGCGCTGGTGGCACTGGCGCAGCTGGCGGCCGCCGATCCGGCCACCCGCAACGACGCCCCGGGCTGGCTGCGCAGGGCGGTGGACGCCGCACCGCTGAACCCGACCCCCCGCCTGCTGCTGACCGATGCCTACGCGCGGCTGGGCGACCAGAAGCAGGCGCTGGTCACCGCGCAGAACGCCGTCAGCGCGATCCCCGACGATGCCGGCCTGCTGATCGCGCTGGGCCGCGTGCAGCAGGTGTCGGGCGACGTCAACCAGGCCATCAACACCTACGTCAAGGCGGTGGCCGCGCAGCCGCTGTCGCCGGTGCCGCTGGTGCGTCTGGCCGAGGCGCAGACGGCGGCCAAGGATTACAAGGCGGCCGAGCAGAGCCTGCGCAAGGCGCTGGACATCAAGCCGGACTTCCTGGACGCGCAGCGCGGCCTGATCATCATCAGCCTCAACGACAAGAACTACGCGGAAGGGCTGGCCGTGGCGCGCCAGGTGCAGCAGCAGCGGCCCAAGGATGCGGTCGGGCAGCTGATGGAAGGCGACATCGAGTCCGCGCGCAAGCACTGGGCCCCGGCGACCGATGCCTACAGGCGGGCGCTGCAGATGGCGCCCGTCACGCCGGTGGCGGTCAAGCTGCATTCGGCGCTGCAGGCGGCCGGCGGTGCCAAGGAGGCGGAACAGTTCTCGCAGACCTGGCTGGCCAAGCAGCCCAAGGACGCGGCGTTTCTTGCCTACCTTGGCGAGGCGGCCATTGCCGGCGGCGAGTACGGGCTGGCCCAGAAGCGGCTGCAGGCGGTTCTGCAGTTGCAGCCGGACCATGCCGTCACGCTGAACAACCTGGCCTGGGTCGATCTGCAGCTGAAGCAGACCGACGACGCGCTGCGCGCGGCGGAGCGCGCCAACGCGCTGGCGCCCAACCAGCCGGCGTTCATGGACACCCTGGCTGCGGTGCTCTCGGCCAAGGGCGAACACGGCAAGGCGATCGATCTGCAGAGCAAGGCCGTGGCGCTGCAGCCGGACGACCCGAGCTTGCGCATGAACCTCGCACGCATCTACGTGGCGGCGGGCGACAAGGCCAAGGCCAAGACCGAGCTGGAATCATTGGCCAAGCTCGGCGCCAAGTTTCAGGCCCAGAGCGACGTGACCGCGATGCTCAAGGCGCTCTAGACTGAAGTTCCACACGTTGATCGAAGGCGCAGCGCCGGCAAGTCCCTGTCGCGCCTCACGAATTTGGCCCTTCGGGGCCTTTTTCGTGTTCGATATTGTAGTCACTAAAATATCTTGTATTCTTGCGCATGTGGATGCAAAATCATCTGCATGCCCGCGCGCACCGGAACCGCCCACGTCGTCACCACGCGGCGCACCTACAAGGACAAGGTCTACTGCACCCACCTGCTGCGCCGCAGCTACCGCGAAGACGGCAAGGTCAAGAACGAGACACTGGGCAACCTGTCGCACTTGCCCGATGCGCTGATCGACATCATCCGCCGCTCACTGCAGGGCGAGACCTTCGTCGCCGCCTCGCAGGCCTTCGAGATCGTGCGCTCGCGCGCCCACGGCCACGTGCAGGCCGTGGCCCTGGCCATGCAGCGCCTGGGCCTGGCCTCGATCATTGCCTCTGCGCCCAGCCGCGAGCGCGAGCTGGTGCTGGCCATGGTGGCCTCGCGCATCGTGCAGCCCGACACCAAGCTGGCCACCACCCGGCGCTGGCACGGCTCGACGCTGGCCGAGGACTTCGGCGTCGCCGATGCCACCGAGGACGACCTGTATGCGGCCATGGACTGGCTGCTGGCGCGCCAGGAGGCGATCGAGCAAAAGCTCGCCGCACGCCACCTGCGCGAGGATGCCTTGGTGCTGTACGACCTGTCGTCGAGCTGGTTCGAGGGCAGCACCTGCCCGCTGGCCAAGCGCGGCTACAGCCGCGATGGCCGCCCCGGCACGCTGCAGGTCAACTACGGGCTGCTGACCGATGCGCGCGGCTGCCCGGTGGCGGTGTCGGTGTTCGAGGGCAATACGGCCGACAGCCGGACCTTCGTGCCCGCCGTGCAGCGCGTGCGCGAGCGCTTCGGCTTAGCGCAGGTGGTGATGGTGGGCGACCGCGGCATGGTCTCGCGCAAAGGGCCCAAAAAGGCCATCGACGAGCTGCGCGGCCAAGGCGGCATCGACTGGATCACGGCGCTGAAGAGCGTGTCGATGCGCGCCCTGGTCGAACACGGGAGTCTGCAGCTGGGCCTGTTCGACCAGCGCAACCTGGCCGAGATCACCTCGCCGGAGTATCCGGGCGAGCGGCTGGTGGCCTGCCGCAACGACGCGCTGACCAAGCTGCGCGCGCACAAGCGCGAGAGTCTGCTGCAGGCCACCGAGGCGCTGCTGGCGCAGGTCCAGGCCAGTGTGGATGCGCGCCGGCTCGCCGGGCAGGACAAGATCGGCGTGCAGGGGGGCAAGGGCATCAACCGCCACAAGGCGGCCAAGCACTTCGAGCTGAGC
>DAIMFR010000041.1:0-43626 GCA_036724445.1 Rubrivivax sp.
AGGCGATGGAATGCATCGGCGGCAGCGGCGTGATGGAGGACGGCCCGTTCCCGCGCCTGTTCCGCGAATCGCCGATCAACGCCATCTGCGAAGGCAGCGGCAACGTGCAGTGCCTCGACGTGCTGCGTACGCAGGCCTTGCCGCGGCCCCTCGCCACGACCTCGCCGCGCTCCATCACCAGGTACGGATCGGCGAGTTCGGCGGCCAAGTCGTCGTACTGCTCGACGAGCACGAGCGCCAGCGGCCCGCCGGCCGCAGCGGCCATGCCGCGGCCGGCGAGGCGGCGGATGACGCGCCCGATGCCCTTGATGATGCTCGGCTGGAATCCGCCCGGCGCCAGCGCACTCTGCCGCCCAGCGGCCGGCTGCGCGCTGCCAGCGCGTCGACGCGCGCGCCGTCGAGCACGCCCAGGAACGCGACGAGCGCCTGCTTCTCCTGCGGCGACAGGCCGAGCGGCGCGATGCGTGCGTCCTTCTCGCCCAGGTCGCCGCCGCCGCGGTCATAGAAGTCGACCACGGCTGCGAGCGTGGCCAGCGAACCGTCGTGCATATAAGGCGCGGTGCAGGCCACGTTGCGCAGGCTCGGCGTCTTGAACGCAAAACGGTCGGCAGGGTCGAGCGTGATCTCGAAGCGGCCCGGATCGGGCGTCACGGCCTCGGCAAAGGCGGCCAGATCGCTGCCTTGCAGCACGGTCTGCACGCCGGGCGCGAGCGGCACGACGATCGCGCCGGCCGCCGTCCCGGCGTGCCCGGCGCCGGTGACGTGAAACCTGCCGTCGGCGAAGCGGGCACTCTTCTCGCCGATGACGTGGCAGCCGCTGCATCGGCCCTTGCCGGTGAAGATGCGAAAGCCCGCCTGCTCCTGCCCGGTCAGCGCAGCCGCGTCGCCGTCACAGCGCCAGCGATCGGAGCGCGAGTCGGCGGCGACCAGCGTCGTCTCGAACGCCGCGAGTGCCGCACCGAGCGACTCCATCCCCGGCCCCGCGCCGGCGAAGGCGCGCTCGAACAGGCCGTCGTAGTCGCGCAGCGCGCGGATGCGCTGCAGCACGGCACCGATCGACGGATTGGCCAACTCGTCGGGATGCAGCAGCGGCAGCCACGCCTGCGTCGCGAGCGACGTCTCGCGCCCGTCGTGAAAGAGCAGGTCTTGCCAGGCGACGTCGAGCAGTGTCGGCGCGTTGCGCCGCAAGCTCCTGCCCTCGATGCCGACCGCCGTCTTCGACGCGTTCGAAGCAAAGCCCTCCTCGGGCACGTGGCACATGGCGCAGGACATCACGCCGTTGAACGACAGGCGCCGGTCGAAGAACAGCTTGCGGCCGAGTTCGACCTGCGCCGCATCGCGCACGACGCCCGCCGGCAGCGCGCGCGGCGGCAGGCCGAAGGCGTCCGCAGCGTCGGCAGGGTCGGCCGGCGCGGGCGCGGGCACGCAAGCCTGCACCTTGCCGTCGGCGGTGCTCGAGATGTCCACCGGCAGCGGAATCTTCGCCGGGTCGCCGATCGCCGCCACGTCCTTCGCCTGCCATTGGCCGGCCTCGTCGGGCCGGTGGCTGACCGGCTACGGCGCGACGCAGGTGATCCGGTTCGCGCCGGCGCGAGCTCGCGGCCATGCTCAGCGTCGTCGTCTTCAATCGGCGCGGTGCCGCTGCTGCCGGCCTGAGCGCGCCGGACCTGCGTCAGGCGAGCTGTTCGTCGCCCTTCTGGCCCTTGCGGTAAACCTCGTAGACGAGCACCGGAACGCCCAGGCCGTCCAGGTGCTGATGCATCAGCGGCTTGACCTGCGTCCAGTCCAGCGCACCGACGCCGGTCGCCAGCCGCGGCAGCGCCAGGCTCTTGATGCCTTCGTCCTGCACGTGCTTGGCCAGCGCGCGCAGCGCGCGGTTCACGTCTTCGAGCCTGGCCTTGACGGGGCGTGCCGCCTTGTCCTGGCTCTGCATGCCCTGCGTCAGCAGGTTGACGATGCCGCGCGTGGAGCCGTCCTCGTTGACGCCGCGCCACGCCCAGATCTCGCCGGTGTCGGGCTGCTTGGCGTGCATCGCATGGCGATAGTCCTTGACCATCGACGGAAAGCGCTCGCGCAGCGCGAGCGCCAGCCCCGAATCGAACGGGTCGTGCGTGGCGATGCCATGCGCAATCACCTGCGCATCGCTGAGCAGGATGTCGCCTTCGACTTCACGGATCATGTTCCTCTCCTCGGAGTGCAAAAACCTCGAATTATCCCTCGCGCATGGGCCTGGGTCTCAGGGCGGAGGCAGCCGGACCGGCATCCAAAGAGACGCCGGGCCGCGTGGCGGGGCGCGGCAATGAGCCTGCACCGCCGCCCCGCACAACGCGCCGCAGACGGGCGGCCGATCCGCGTCGCGCTGATCGGTGCCGGCAAGATCGGCTCGATGTACCTGAGCCGGATCCGGTGCACGCCGGGCGTGCACCGCGCCGGCATCGCCGTCTACGTCGTGATGGCGCGCACCGGCGAGCCGCCGCCCGCGCTCGGCTGCTTCATCGCCGAGAAGCGCGACGCGGGTCTGAGCTTCGGGCGGCGCGAGGATCTGCTCGGCGTGCGCGGCGTGCCGGTCGGCGGGCTCGCGTTCGATGGCTGCAAGCTCGGCGGCGAGCGGCTGCTCGGCGCGCCCGAGGGCGGGATGATGGTGATGGGCGCCGCCGGTGCGTGGGGCCTGGCCGGCGCGGCATCGGCGGCGCTGGGGATCGCGAACGCTGCACTCGCGGATGCGGCGGCGCATGCGAAGGCGCGGGTGGTCGCCGCGGCACCGCTGGCCAGCCTTGCCGGCGTGCAGACGCTGCTCGGCGACCAGCGCATGGCGCTCGCCGCGGCGCGCGCCGGCCTGGCGCAGGCTTTGCGCGACATCGCCGCCATCAAAGGGCCGCCGCTGCCGCTGTTCAGCGCCAAGCTCGCGGCGACCGAGGCGGCCGTCGGCATCGTCGACCGCTGCATGGCGCTGCACGGCGCGGCCGGCTATTCGCGCGAGCTGCCCGCCGAGCGGCGCCTGCGCGACGTGCGTGCGTTCACGATCCACTTCGCCAACAACGAGGTGCTGCGCGACACGATCCGCAAGGCGGCGCTTGCGTAGCGTTCTCGTGCGCGCGCCGCGCGTTGCGGCCGCGCTGGGGCTGGCCCGCAGAGACTGTAGACCGATGGCTTGCACGCGAGGCTCCCGAGGCCGTGACGCCGCACGGCCGCTCGCGCTCGGCGCGCGTGGTCATGCGGATCAGCCCGATGCAACAGCCGCCGCAACGAGCCCGCTGCGGCGGCCGCCCCCCGCTGCCGGCTGCAGCTACTGCGGCTGGAAGCCGCTGGCCTTGATGATGCGTGCCCAGCTCTGGCTGTAGGCGCGCTCCAGCGCGGTGATCTGCGCCTGCGGCATGTAGTGCACCGCCAGGCCCAGCGCCGTCAGGCGCTCGCGCACCTCGGCCTGCTCGAGCACCTTGGCCAGCGCCGCCGAAACCGAATCCAGCGTGGCCTTGGGCGTGCCGGCCGGCGCGAACAGCGCGTAGAAGGGCAGGTCCTCGAAGCCGGCCAGGCCCAGCTCGGCGAAGGTGGGCACGTCGGGCAGCAGCGCCTGGCGCTGCGCGCCGATCACCGCCACGACGCGGATCTTGCCGTGCCGGTGGTTCTCGATGAAGTCGGGGATCGAGCCGACGCCGGCGGGGATCTGGTTGCCCAGCATGTCGGCGATCATCGGCGCGCTGCCGCGGTAGGGCACGGCCACCAGATCGAGCGCGTACTTCTGGCCGATCGCCTTGACCAGGAACTCCGGCACCGAGGCCGGTGCCGGAATGCCCACCGAACTCTTGGCGCCCTGGTTCCTGACCCAGCCGACGTAGTCGTTGAACGACTTGGCCAGCGTACCCCCCGACAGCGCCAGCGCATTGGCGAAGGTCGCGATGCCGGCCACGGCCACGAAATCCTTGGCCGGTTCGAAGCCCGGGTTCTTGGTGACCAGCGGCAGGATCGAGATCGTGTGGTCGTGCGACAGGAACAGGGTGCTGCCGTCCGCAGGCGCGGCCTTCAGCGCCTGGGCCGCCAGCTGGCCGCCCGCGCCGGGCTTGTTCTCGACGATGACGGTGTGGCCCAGCTCGTCCTTGAGCTTCTCGGCCAGCAGGCGTGCGATCGCGTCGCTGCCGCCGCCGGGCGGGAAGCCGACGAGGATGCGGGTGGTCCTGGCGCTTTGTGCCTGGGCGCCGGCGGCCAGGCCAAAGGCCAGTGCCACGGCGGCCAGCCAGCGCAACGAGCGACGGCGCGAGGGAATGCTCAGCATGGGGTGTTCCGGTTCGGCGGGAAGGGTGCCGGCGCCCAGCGGGCGGCGGCAATGGGCGCGCAGTATGCCACCGGCCCTGGGGCGCGATCGGCGATCGGCGATCGGCCGTCATGCGTTGCGTGGCCCGCGCAGACGTTTAGACTGCCGTTGCCCGGAGTGCTCTGTCGGGCGCCTCGAGATCCGCCGATGCCCAAACCCCTGCAGCCCGACCCGAAGACGCAGTGGAACGTCGGCTACTGGATGCTGGCGCTGCTTGCGCTGCTTGCGCTGCAGAGCCTGTGGCAGGCGCGCACCATCGAACCGGTGCCGTACAGCGAATTCGAGAAGGAGCTGGCCGCCGGCAGGATCTCCGAAGTCGTGATCGGCGACACCACGATCACCGGCAAGCTGAAGACGCCCGACCGCGGCAAGACCGTGATCGTGGCCACGCGCGTGGAGCCGGAGCTCGCCGAGCGGCTGTCGAAGTACGGCGTGCCGTTCTCGCGCGTCGTCGAGAGCACCTGGCTGCGCGACCTGATGTCGTGGGTGCTGCCGGCGCTGATCTTCTTCGGCCTGTGGTTCTTCTTCGTGCGGCGCCTGGCCGACAAGGCCGGCGGCCTGGGCGGCTTCATGAGCATCGGCAAGAGCCGCGCCAAGGTCTACGTCGAGCAGGACACCGGCGTGACCTTCGCCGACGTCGCCGGCGTCGACGAGGCCAAGGCCGAGCTGCAGGAGATCGTCTCGTTCCTGAAGGATCCGCAGGCCTACGGGCGGCTGGGCGCGCGCATGCCCAAGGGCATCCTGCTGGTCGGCCCGCCCGGCACCGGCAAGACGCTGCTGGCCAAGGCGGTGGCCGGCGAGGCGGGCGTGCCCTTCTTCAGCATCAGCGGCAGCGAGTTCGTCGAGATGTTCGTCGGCGTCGGCGCGGCGCGCGTGCGCGACCTGTTCGAGCAGGCGCGGCTGAAGGCGCCGGCCATCATCTTCATCGACGAGCTCGACGCGCTCGGCCGCGCGCGCGGCGCCGGCGGCATGGTCGGCGGCCACGACGAGCGCGAGCAGACGCTGCAGCAGCTGCTGGTCGAGCTCGACGGCTTCGACAGCTCGTCGGGGGTGGTGCTGCTGTCGGCGACCAACCGCCCCGAAATTCTCGATCCGGCGCTGCTGCGCGCCGGGCGCTTCGACCGCCAGGTGCTGGTCGACCGGCCCGACAAGCTCGGCCGGGTGCAGATCCTGAAGGTGCACATCAAGAAGATCCAGCTGGCCGGCGGCGTCGACCTGGAGCAGGTGGCGGCGCTGACCACCGGCTTCTCGGGCGCCGACCTGGCCAACCTGTGCAACGAGGCGGCGTTGGCGGCCACGCGCCGCGGCGCTGCCGAGGTCAGCCTGCAGGACTTCACGCTGGCCATCGAGCGCATCGTCGCCGGCCTCGAGAAGAAGAACCGCGTGCTCAACGCCCACGAGCGCGAGGTCGTGGCCTTCCACGAGATGGGCCACGCGCTGGTGGCGCTGGCGCTGCCGGGCACCGACCCGGTGCACAAGGTGTCGATCATCCCGCGCGGCATCGGCGCGCTCGGCTACACGATCCAGCGGCCCACCGAGGACCGCTTCCTGATGACGCGCGAGGAGCTCGAGCGCAAGATCATGGTGCTGCTCGGCGGCCGTGCGGCGGAGAAGCTCGTCTTCGGCCAGCTGTCGACCGGCGCCGCCGACGACCTGGCCAAGGTCACCGACATCGCGCGCGACATGGTCACGCGCTACGGCATGGACGAGGCGCTCGGCTACGTCGCCTACGAGGCGCAGCACCCGCGCTTCCTCGACGTGCCCGGGTACCCGGCCGGGGGCGGCTGCACGGTGAGCCCGCAGACGCAGCAGAACATCGACAGCGCCGTGCGCGGCATCGTCATGGACGCCTTCGACGGCGCCATGCGCATCCTCGAGCAGCACCGCGATGTGCTCGAGCGCGCCGCGCGCGAACTGCTGGTCAAGGAGACGCTGGACGAAGCCGCGTTGACGGCGCTCACGGCGGACCTGCCGCGGCCCGCGTGACCGGCGCGCCCGATGAGATCAGGCGGCCGGCGTTGGCGTGAACCCGCGGAGGCACGCTGCCGCGGTGGCCGGCCGGCGGCGCCGGCATGAGGCTCACGCCGCGCCTGGCGCTGCTGCTGACGCTGCCGCCGCTGCTGTGGGCCGGCAACGCCGTGGTCGGCCGCCTGATGGTCGGCCAGGTGCCGCCGCTGACGCTGAACCTGCTGCGCTGGCTGATCGCGCTGCTGGTGCTGCTGCCGCTGGGCGCCCACGCGCTGCGGCCGCTCTCGGCGCTGAAGCAGCGCTGGCGCTACCTGCTCGCCATCGGCGTGCTCGGCGTGGGCCTGTACAACTCGCTGCAGTACCTGGCGCTGGTGAGCTCGAGCCCGATCAACGTCACGCTGGTCGCGTCGAGCCTGCCGGTATGGATGCTGGCGGTGGGCACGCTCTTCTTCGGCGAGCGCGCCACGCGGCGGCAGGTCATCGGTGCGCTGCTCGGCCTGGCGGGCGTGGCGGTGGTCATCGGGCGCGGCTCGCTTGACACGCTGCTCGCGGTGCGCCTTGTCGCCGGCGACCTGCTGATGCTGCTGGCGGTGGTCGGCTGGGCCTTCTACAGCTGGCTGCTCGTGCGTCCGCCCGCGCACATGCAGGGCGCCGAGCGGCCGCGCTGGGATTGGGCCGGCACGCTGCTGGTGCAGGTGCTCTTCGGCCTGGCCGCTGCCGGACTGTTCAGCGCTGCCGAGCAACTGGCCGGCGCGGCGCCGATCCGCTGGAGCTGGGCAGTGGTAGGCGCGCTGCTCTATGTCTCGCTCGGCGCTTCGCTCGTCGCCTACCGCTGCTGGGGCCTGGGCGTGGCCGAGGGCGGGCCGGCGCTCGCTGCGTTCTTCAACAACCTGACGCCGCTGTTCGCCGCGCTGCTGTCGGCGCTGGTGCTCGGCCAGGCGCCGCAGCCCTTCCACGCGCTGGCCTTCGTGCTGATCGCCGCCGGCATCGCGGTCGGGTTGTAGGCAGTAGTGCAGTGTTCCACGCGGTGCGGCACATAAAAGCTCGGGACCCAGGACTATTGACCGCCCCGGCACTGATGCAGCGCGGCGCAAGGCCGATCGCGCCTGCCGGGCTCAGCGCATCTCGAACAGCTCCTGGTGGAAGCGCGCCTCGGGCAGGCCGCGCGCGACGAGCTCGCGGCGCAGCGCGCGGCCGAAGCCGGCCGGGCCGCAGAACCACAGGTCGGCGTCGCGCCAGTCGGGCACGGTATCGACCAGGCGCTGCGCATTCAGCAGGCCGTCGCGCTCGTCCCACAGCACGTGCAGCCGCACGCCGGCCGCCGCGGCGTCGCGCTCGAGCAGCGTGATCCCGTTCGGGTCCATGTCCTTCGTCGTGTGGAACAGGTCGACCTTGCGGCCGTCGGGCGCGGCGGCGAGCGCTTTCATGCGCGCGATGAACGGCGTGATGCCGATGCCGCCGCCGATCCAGATCTGGCGCTGCGCGCTGCGCTCGAAGTCGAAGCGTCCATAAGGGCCCTCGACGCGCGCGACGTCGCCGGGCTTGACGCGCTCGGCCAGCGTGCGCGTGTAGTCGCCGAGGCCCTTGATGATGAAGTCGATGCGGCCGTCGTCTTTCCACGCCGAAGTCAGCGTGAAGGGGTGCGGCCCTTCGTCGTCGTGCAGCGTCAGGAAGGCGAACTGCCCGGCGGCATGCCCAGGCCAGCGGCCCTTCATCGCCAGCACCAGCTCGACGACCCCGAGCGCGTCGTGGCGGATCACCTGCTCGACCTCGCCGACCACCTCGCGTTCGGCGGCGGTGCGCCGCAGCAGCAGGCGCAGCGATGCGACGACGCCGGCCGCGAGCATCAGCGCCACCCCGACGCCGAGCACGCCGGGCCACGATTCCCAGCTCAGCAGCACCATGGCATGCCAGGCGAGCACGAGGAAGGCGATGGCCAGCAGCCGGTGCGTCTTGAAGAAATACCGGTACGGGAAGCGCTTCACCAGCGCCAGCACGATGAGCACGGCCGCCGCGTAGAAGGCCCACTCGCCGAGCCCTTCGGCGTTGCCGCGCTGCGCCATGAAGAATTCGCGCAGCGGCTCGCCGGCGATCTGCGCTCGCGGGCCGCGCTGCGGCGGCTGCAGCAGCCCGAGGCCGACCAGCCACTTCGGCGTCTGCGACGCCAGCCAGTGCAGCACCGCGGTGGCGAGCGCCGCGATGCCGAGCCACTTGTGCAGACGGTACATCTTGTCCAGGCCGCCGAACCAAGGCTCGAGCAGGCGCGGGCGCAGCGCCAGCACCAGCGCCGCGCTCATCGTGCCGATGGCCAGCACGCCGGTCGCCTGCACCGCCAGGTTGCGCCAGCCCAGCCAGTGGGTCGGCGCGGCGTGCGCCGCAGGGTCGCCGATCCACCACAGCGCGAGCAGCGCGACGAGGGTGAGCGGGAGCGAAACGCGGATGTTCTTCATATCTGGGCCACGATAGCGGCGGCGCGTCAGCCGAACTCGAGGGATCGGTGAAGAAGCGCAAAGACCTTTGACCCTGCTCAAGAGATCAGGCCAAGGTGTCGATGGGGGCGGCGCGCTTCTACGGCGGCGGCGTGTCGTCGTGCGGGGTGTCGGCGCCTCTTGCCGGCACCGGCTCATGAGGGGCGCTGTCGCCGTCGCGCGCGCTCGCCTCTTTAGAGCTGCGCAGCATCCCAAAGCCCCGCCACAACAGTGCCAGGCCGCCCCAGAGTGCCGCCGCGGCGACCGGAAGGGCCAATGCCCGCGGGAAGACCGCGACGAGCACGGCGACCACACAAAGCACCAGACCCACCCCGGTCGTCAGGCGGCCCTGCACCGGGCCGAGCACCCGGCGGCGGCTGAACACCGCGCCAACCGCGTTGCCGATGCGCATGGCGCCCGCCGCCACGGCGCCCGTGCTGCCCGAACCGCGCACCCGGGTGCCGCGCGGCCGCCGCGGCTGACCCGGCGCGCGCAGCTTGTGCCGGTCGTCGAGCACGAGCTCGGTCGAGTTGGCCAGGTCGCGCAGGTAGAGCGCTTCCATCTAAGTTGCAAAGCCCGTGTCTTCGATGATCGCGTCGAGCTCGCAGTTGCCGAGCCAGCTGGCGATGTTGAGGTTGGTCGAGCCGACGCGCGCCCAGCGGCCATCGGCCACCGCGGTCTTGGCGTGCAGCATGCTGCCGTTCCACTCGAAGACGCGGATGCCCGCTTCGAGCAGCACGCGGTAGCCGGCCCTGGAAAAGGGTTTGAGCATCGGGATGTCGGTCGCGTTCGGCACCAGCAGCCGCACGTCGACGCCGTCCTGCGCCGCCGCGCACAGCGCCTGCACGTACGACGAAATGCCACTGTAGTAGGCGTCGGTGAGCCACAGCCGCTGGCGCGCCATCGCGGCCACGAGTTGGTCCACGCGCAGCATGCTCATCGTGGCGGGCTCGCTGGAAACGATGCGCAGGCTCACGTCGCCCGCGGCTGCAGGTTCGAGGATCGGCTCGGTCTGTCCCGGCGCGGGCCCGGTGAGTGCCCAGCTGCGGGCAAAGGCCTGCGCGATCTGGGCCACGGCCGGGCCGCGGATCTCGACGCCGGTGTCGCGCCAGGGCGCGATCTGGCGTGCCGCATCGCCGACCCACATCCGCGCCACGCACAGGCCGGTGACGAAGCCGACCGTGCCGTCGACGATCAAGGTCTTGCGGTGGTCGCGCGACAACCAGCCGAGGGGGCTCGACAGCTGCGGCGGGTTGTAGACGCGAACCTCGACGCCCGCCACGCGCAACGCCTGCCAGAAGCCGCGCCTGGCCTTGCCGAAGTTGCCCATCCAGTCGTAGATGACACGCACACGCACGCCGGCGCGGGCTCTGTCCATCAGAGCCTCGGCGAACTCGCGCCCGACCTCGTCGTCCTGGATGAAGTAGTTCTCGAAGTGCACATGCTCCTGCGCCGCGCGAATCGCCGCGAGCCACGCGGGATAGTTCTCGCGGCCATCTTCGAGCAGGCGCACCTGGTTGCCGCCGACCAGCGGCGCCCCGGCGGCGCGCGAGAACATGCGATCGGCGGAATCGCGCAGCTCCGCCAGCGCGGCGTGTCCGTCCTGTTCCTGCGGTGCCACGAGCCTCATGTCACGGCACCAGGCCCGGCAGGGTCAAGGCCAAGGCCTGTAGTTGCGCGATGTCGGGCGGATGCATCGATGGGTCTTGGAAGTTTCTCTGGCGAGAAGATGTATAAAACGAATGTATGCGTCGAATGTATGCATCCATAGGCGAGCACCGTAGTGCCTCGACCTGGATTTTGACATTCGCATTGCTGGAGCAGTCTCATGTCCGCCCTGCTTGACGAACTCTCGAAGAAGGCCCAGACGCTCACGGTTGAAGAGCGGGCACAGCTCGCTCAGGAGTTGCTCGAATCGGTCGAGCGTGATGCCGACCCTGACGTTCAGGCTGCATGGGAAACCGAGATCGCCAGCCGCATCGCCAAGTACGAGCGCGGTGAGGCCAAGCTCATTCCTGCGGAAGAAGTCTTTGCTGCTGCTCGCCGCCTCACGCAGTGAAGCCGGTTCGCTTCCTCGAGGAAGCACAGACGGAGTTCCTCGAACAGGTTGCGTACTACGAGGAGCGTCAGAAAGGCCTCGGAGATCGGTTTCGCGAGTCTGTCGAAGCAGCGGCCACCCTTGCCGGCGCACATCCGAAGCTCGGATCACCTTGGAGGCTTCGCACGCGGCGGGTCTTCCCCAGGGGCTTCCCTTTCGCCGTCGTGTACCGCATCGAACCCGCCGAACGGGTCGTCTTCGCGGTGGCCCACTTCAAGCGCCGCCCAAGCTATTGGCGCCGCCGAAAGTGACGCATAAGCCGTTGCTGGAGCGGACGTTGTAGATTCATCGATGCAGCAGACCACCCGAATCGTCATCGTCGGCGGCGGCATTGCCGGACTCCTGCTGGCGACCCGGCTGGGCGACACCCTGGGCCGCAGCGGCCGCGCCCGGGTCACGCTGATCGACAAGAGCCCGACCCATATCTGGAAGCCGATGCTGCACACCATTGCCGCCGGCACGCGCGATGCAGCGCAACAGCAGGTGATCTACATCGCCCACGCCAGCGCGCACGGCTTCGACTACCAGCCCGGCGAAATGCACGGGCTCGACCGCCAGGCGCGCACGGTCAAGCTGGCGGAACTGCGCGCGCCTTCGGGTGAAGTCGTCATCGGTCCGCGAAGCGTCGAATACGACGTGCTCATCCTCGCGCTGGGCAGTCGCGCCAACGACTTCGGCACACCGGGCGTGCTCGAGCATTGCCATTTCATCGACAGCCAGGCGCAGGCTGAAATCTTCAACCAGGCCTTGCGCATCCGCGCCTTCCAGAGCGCGGTGACGAACGGTCCGCTGCGCGTGGCTATCGTCGGCGCCGGTGCCACCGGTGTCGAACTGGCCGCCGAATTGAGCCGCCTGCTCGAAGTGGCGGCGAGTTATGGCGACCCGGACATCCGCTCGCGTCTGGAGCTCAGCCTCTTCGAGAGCGGGCCGCGCATCCTGGCGGCGTTTCCGCCAGCGGTGTCGGAATCCAGCGAGGCGCAGTTGCGCCGCATCGGCTTCGCAGTGCGCACCGGCACGCCCGTGGTCGCCGCCGAAGCGGATGGCTTCCGGCTCGGCGACGGCAGCAAGCAGGCGGCCGATCTGATGGTCTGGGCCGCGGGCGTCAAGGCGCCCGATTTCCTGGGCAAGCTGCAGGGCATGACGAGCAATCGCGCCAACCAACTTGCCGTCAGGCCGACCCTGCAAGCTCAGGACGACGACACGCTGTTCGCGCTCGGCGACTGCTCGAGCTTGATCCTCGCCGGCCATGAACGTGCGCTCGCGCCGACGGCGCAAGTCGCCACGCAACAGGCGCAACATCTGGCCAAGCACCTGCCGCGCTGGCTGGCCGGCGGCCCGCTGCCCGACTTCGAGTTCCGCGACTTCGGTGCGCTCGTGTCGCTGAGCGACTACAACGCCTTCGGCACGCTGGGGCAGTTCGGCTTCTTCCGCGGCGGCTTCATCAAGGGCCGGTTCGCGCAGTTCAGCCACGCCATGCTTTACCGGCAGCATCAGCAGGCCTTGCACGGTTTCGGCAAGGCCATGGCGCTGTGGACCGCCGAGCGCATCAACGCCCTCGTGCAGCCGAAGATCCGGCTGAGCTGAAGGCGCGCGCCTACTTGCCGGCAGCGGGTTCGAGCACACGCCACCACGCGCTCTGCGCGGCGTCGAGTTGCGGCTGCGGCGCGAGCCGGTCCGCCTCGCTCACCCAGCCGCCGCCGACCGCCCGGTAGACGTCGACGATCTGCGTGTAGCTGTCGGCCTGCGAGCGCACGGCGGCGAGCTCGGCGGTGAACAGCTCGTTCTCGCCGTACAACACCTCGATGTAGCTGGCGTAGCCGTTGTCGAAACGCACCCGCGACAGCCGTGCGGCGCTGCGCAGCGCCGCCACGCGCAGCGTCTGCGCCGCGACCTCGTCGCGCTTCTTCACCGTGCCGACCAGCGCGTCGTTGGTCTCGCGGAAGGCGTTGAAGATCACCTGCTGGTAGTTCGCCAGCGCCTCGCGCTGTGCGGCCTCGGCGCCCTGCACCTGGCCCTCGATCTGTCCGAAGCTGAAGATCGGGCCGGTGAGCCCGGCGGCGACCGCCCAGACCGACGCCGGGCCGCTGAGGAAGTCGCCGAAGGCCGTGCTCACCGAACCGAGCAGCCCGGTGAGCGACAGTGTCGGGAAGTACAGCGCCTTCGCCGCGCCGATGTTGGCGTTGCTCGCCACCAGGATCTGCTCGGCCTGCAGGATGTCGGGGCGCCGCTCGAGCAGCGTCGAGGGCAGCGCGTCGGGAATGCGCGGCGCGGCGATCTGGTCGATCGTCAGCCCGCGCGGGATCGGCCCGGAATTGCGGCCGAGCAGCACCGAGATCAGGTTCTCCTGCGCGGCAATCTGCTGCTCGAGCGCCGGAATCGCGGCCAGCGCCTGCTGGTACTGCGACTGCACCTGGTTGAGCTCGACCTCGGAGATCACGCCGCCCTTGAAGCGCAGCTCGAAGATGCGCTGGGTATCGGCGTAGTTCTGCGCCGTCGCCTGCGCGATCTCCAACTGGCGGTCGAGCGCACGCAGCGCGATGTAGCTGGCGGCGACGCTGGCGACCAGCGACAGCACCACCCCGCGGCGCCCCTGCTCGCTGGCGTAGACCTGCGCCTGCGCGGCTTCGCTCTGCCGGCGTACGCGGCCGAACAGGTCGATCTGCCACTGCGCGTTCAGCGCCCCCTGGTACAGCGTGGAGTACGGGTCGGCGCCGGGAGCGAGCGGCGGCTGGCCGACCCGGCTCGCGCGGTTGCGGCTGGCGTCGAAGCCATAGCCCAGCTGCGGGTAGAACTGCGAGCGCGTCGTGGTGAGCTGTCCGATGAACTGGTCGACGCGCGCCGCCGCCATGCGCAGATCGCGGTTCTCGCGCAGCGCGGTGTCGATCAGCTGGTCGAGCGCCGGGTCGCGGAACTCCTGCCACCATTTGGTGTTGGCGACCTCGGCCGCCGCCGGATAGTCGATGCGCCAGCGCTCCGGCGCCTCGGTCTTCGGCTGCACGTAGTCCGGGCCCACGGCACAGCCGGAGGCCAAGGCGACGAGCGCCGCGAGCGCCGCGAGTGCAAGCCGGCGCATCAGTCGCCCTCCCGCTGCGCGAGCGCTGCGCCGGACGGCGCGGCGGGCGCGGGCGCCGGCTTCACAGCGGCGGCCTTGCGGCCGACGCGCGCGCTCATGATCTCGAGCATCCAGAAGAACAGCGGCGCGAACAGGATCCCGACCACGGTCGAGGCGAGAATGCCGCCGAGCGCGCCGGTGCCGATGGCGCGCAGGCTGTTCGCGCCGGGGCCGGTGGCGATGGCCAGCGGCACGCACGCCAGGCCGAAGGCGAGCGAGGTCATGACGATCGAACGCAGGCGCAGGCCCGCCGCCTCGATCGCCGCCTCCTTCGGCGCCATGCCGCGGCGCACGCGCTCGATCGCGAACTCGCAGATCAGGATCGCGTTCTTCGCCGAAAGGCCCACCAGCGTCAGCAGGCCGACCTGGAAATACACGTCGTTCTGCAGGCCGAGCGCCCAGGTGAGCAGCAGCGCGCCGAGGATGGCGATCGGCACCGTGAGCACCACCGCGATCGGCAGCGTCCACTTCTCGAACTGCGCCGCGAGCAGCAGGAAGACGATGACCAGGCCGGCAACGAAGGCGACGGCCGAGGTGCCGCCCGAGGCCTTCTCCTGCAGCGCCTGCCCGGCCCAGGCGTAGGAGAAGTCGCCGGGCAGCGTCTGCTGCGCGACCTCTTCCATCGCCGCCAGCGCCTGCCCCGAGCTGTAGCCCGGTGCCGCGCTGCCGTTGATCTTCACCGCCGGGAAGCCGTTGAAGCGCTCCAGCAGTTTCGGCGCGGGCACGTACTTGACGGTGATCAGCGCCGACAGCGGCACCATCGTGCCGGTCTTCGAGCGCACGTAGACCTTGCTGAAGTCTTCCGGGTTGACGCGATACTCGGCATCCGCCTGCAGCACGACCCACCACACGCGGCTGAACTGGGTGAACTGCCCGGCCACCGTCGAGCCGAAGAAGGCCTGCATGGTCTGGAAGGCTTCCTGCACCGGCACGCCCAGCACTTCGGCGCGGTTGCGATCGAGGTCGACGAAAAGCTGCTGCGTCGTGCCGCGGAAGGTGGTGTTGATGCCCGCCAGCTCGGGCCGCTGCTGCGCCGCCGCGATGAACGCCTGCACCGCCTGGGTGGTGGCACGCACGTCGCCCGAGCCGCGGTTCTGGATGTAGAGCTCGAAGCCGCCGACCCCGCCGAGGCCGGGAATCGCCGGCGGATTGAGCGCGAAGACGAAGCCTTCCTTGATCTGCGCGAACTGCTGGTTCAGCCGCGGAATCACGCTGAAGGTGAGCTGCGAAGGATCGGTACGCTCCGAGAACGGCTTGAGCAGCGGGAAGATCATCGCCGCGTTGTTGCGGAAGGTGCCGTCGAGCAGGCTGTAGCCGTTGACCGTCGTCACGCCCTGCACCGTCGGCTCGGCGGCGAGGATCTTCTCCACCTGGGCGGCGATGCCGCTGACGTACTGCTGGCTCGAGGTATCCGGCGCCTCGATGACGACGATGATGCCGCCCTGGTCTTCTTCCGGCACGAAGCTGCTGGGCAGCGTGCGGAACAGCATGAAGATGGCGGCGAGCATCGCGGCGTAGATCAGCAGCGAGGCCGGCCAGCCCTGGATCAGCCGGGCCACGGCTCCGACGTAGCCGTCGGTGAGGCGCCGGAAGCCCTTCTCGAACCAGCGGAAGAAGCCCTTCTTCTCGCCCTGGTGCGGCTTGATCAGGATCGCGGCGAGTGCGGGCGCGAGCGTCAGCGCCATGACCCCCGAGATGACCACCGAGATGGCGATGGTGATCGCGAACTGCTGGTAGAGCACGCCGGTGACGCCGCCCAGGAAGGCCACCGGCAGGAACACCGCCACCAGCACCAGCACGATCGAGATCAGCGCGCCGGCGATCTCGCTCATCGCCCGCTTGGTGGCCTCGAGCGCGCCGAGGCCGTGCTGCGTCATGTTGGTCTCGACGTTCTCGATGACCACGATCGCGTCGTCGACCACCAGGCCGATGGCCAGGATCATGCCGAACATCGTCAGCATGTTGATCGAGAAGCCGAGGAAGTACATGCCGATGAAGGTGCCGACGATCGACACCGGCACGGCGATGATCGGAATGAGCGTCGCGCGCAGGCTCTGCAGGAACAGGTACACCACCAGGATCACCAGCACCACCGCCTCGAAGAAGGTCGTCACCACCTTGTTGATCGAGTGCAGCGTGAACAGGCTGGTGTCGTAGGTGATCTGGTAGTCCAGGCCGGTCGGGAACTGCGCCTTCAGCTCCTCCATGCGCTGGCGCACGGCCTGCGCCGTCTGCACGGCATTGGCGCCGGGCTGCTGGAAGATGCCGACGGTGGTCGCGGTCTTGCCGTTCATGCGGCTGGCGATCGAGTAGTCGCGCTTGGCCAGCTCGACGCGGCCGATGTCCTTGACGCGCACGATCGCCGAACCTTCATGCGCCGCGCGCACGATGATGTCCTCGAACTCGTCCGGCCGCGTCAGCAGCCCTTGTGCGGTGACGACGAAGGTCTGCATCGTGCCTTGCGGCGTCGGCTCGGCGCCGATCTGGCCGATGCCGAAGGTCTGGTTCTGGCCCTGGATCGCAGCCGCCACTTCCTGCACCGAAATGCCCAGCTGCGCCATGCGGTCGGGCCGCAGCCAGACGCGCATCGCCAGATCCGGCAGCCCGAAGACCATCGCGCGGTTCGCGCCCGGCACGCGCTTCAACTCCTCGACCACGTACAGGTTGGTGTAGTTGTCGATGTAGGTCGCGTCGTAGCGCGCGTCGGGCGAGAAGATCGACAGCACCAGCAGGATGCTGGAGGACCGCTTCTCGACGGTGACGCCCTGCTGCGACACCACCTGCGGCAGCAGCGGCAGCGCCTGGCTGACGCGGTTCTGCACGTTGACCTGGTTGATGTCCGGGTCGCTGCCCGGCTTGAACACCACGCTGATCGAGACGTTGCCGCTCGAAGAGCTGACCGAGTTGAAGTACATCAGGTTGTCGATGCCGTTCAGCTGCGTCTCGATCGGCGCCGCCACGGTGTTGGCGATGACCTCGGCGGTGGCGCCCGGATAGCGCGCATCGACCGTGACTTGCGGCGGCGCGAGCTCGGGATACTGCGAGATCGGCGACATCACCATCGCCACCAGTCCGCCGAGGAAGATCAGGATCGAGATGACCGACGACAGGACCGGCCGGTCGATGAAGAAGTGGGTGAACATCGCGGGCTGCTTCTCGTGCCTACTTCTTCGTCTTCGCCGCGCCGGCTTCGGGCGCGCCGCCGGGCGCCGACGCCGCCGCGCCCGGCGCGGCGATCTTCACCGGCTGGCCCGGAACGACCTTGAGCATGCCGTCGACGACCACGCGGTCGCCGGCATGCAGCCCGCTGAGCACGATGATGTCCTTGTCGCCGTAGTAGTCGCCGACGACCACCGGCCGCACCTCCGCGCTGCCGTCCGGTTTGATCACGTAGACCAGATGGCCGTTCGATCCCTGCTGCACCGCCAGTTGCGGCACGGCGATCGCATTCGGCCGCTGAGCGCCTTCGAGGTACGCGGTCACGAACATGCCCGGCCGCAGCTCGCGCTTCGGGTTCGGCAGCACGGCGCGCACCATGAAGGAGCCGGTCTCCTGGCTGAACGACGGATCGGAGAAGTTGATCCTGCCGGTGTGCGGATAGCGCGTGCCGTCCGGGAGCACGATCTGGACCGTGTAGTCGCGGGTATTCGGCAGGATCAGCAGTTTCCTGGCGGCCTCGTCGCTCCACTTCGCCACCAGATTCTGCGACACGCTGAAGGTCACCCAGATCGGATCGACCGCGGCGACGTAGGTCAGGTTCGCGCTTTCGGACATCGCGTTGACGAACGCGCCCTGCCGCTGCAGCGACCGGCTGGCCAGGCCGGTCACCGGCGAGCGGATCGTCGCGTAGCCCAGGTTCAGCTCGGCCTCCTTGACCTTCGCCTGCGCCGCGAAGACGGCGGCCTTGGCCGCATCGAACTCCCCTTGCGCGCGGTCGAGGTCCGCCTGCGACAGCGCGTTCTGCGCGGTCAGCGGCTTGACCCGCTTGAGGGTGGCATCGGCGGTCGTGAAGCGCGCCTGTTGCGAGAGCAACTCGCCGCGCGCGGCCTCGAGCTGCGCCTGGAACGGCTTCGGGTCGAGCTGGAAGAGCAGCTGGCGCTCCTTCACCACCTCGCCTTCCTGATAGGCGATCTTGTCGAGGAAGCCCGACACGCGCGCGACGATGTTGACCTGCTGCGAGCTCTCGGTCTGCGCGACGAAGTTCGGCGTGTACCGAATGTCGCGCGGCTCGACCGTGAGCACGCTGACCTCGGGCGGCGGCCGCTGCGGCGGCGGCACCTCTTTGGAGCAGCCGGCGGCGAGCGCGGCGGCAACGGCAAGGCAGGCAACGGCTCGCGGCAGCGCGATCGCTCGGTCTGTGTTGTTGTTCATGGCAGAACCCTCATCGCTCTGTCCGGCCGCTCGGAGCGAGGCCGACGCGGCGCGATCGTATCCGAGGAAGTGCGACCCTGCCGGGGTCGTGCCGGGCCCGCGCGCCTGACCGGGGACGACGATGCGCGCCTGCATGGCTGGCCCCTGGTGGCGTGAAGGCGCGCATTCTGTGCGGCGATGCCCCCGCGGTCAGTGGCGCGGCGCGACAACGCACTGGCGGCCGGCGCCAGGCCGGTGGTTTCCGGCACACTTCGCACTTCGCACTTCGCACTTCGCACTTCTTCCTGACCGCGCAGGCCACCGTGCTGCACCCCTCTTCACCGCCCCCCGCCTTGCCAACCGCGCACGCCGACGGCGCGGCGCGCGAGCCCACCATGGCCACGCCGGTCGTGCGCTTCCTGATCGACCTGGCGACGCAGCTGGACGCGGGCCAGGCGGCGGCCATGTGCGAGGCCGCGGGCCTGGACGCGCAGGCGCTGGCCGACTCGGACGGCCGCGTGCCGCGCGCCGCCGCCGTGCGCCTGGCCGAACAGCTGACGCGCTTGGCGCCGCACGGCTCGCTCGGCCTGTGCGCCTACGAGCAGGTGCATCCGGGCACGTTCCAGGAGGTCGGTTTCGCCATGATGAGCAGCACCACGCTGCACCAGGCGCTGGAGCGGCTGGTGCGGCTGGCACCGCTGCTGGACGAGGCGGTGACATTGCAGCTGCGCCCCGACGGCGGCGACTTCCGCTTGCAGGCATGGGAAGACGCCCCGATGCCGGCGATCATGGCCGACAGCGGCCTGGCCGCGCTGCTGGGTTTTTGCCGCTTCCTCTCGGGCGGGCGAGGACTGCCGGTACTGGCGGCCGAGTTCTCGCAGCCGGCGCCGCCCGATCTCGGCCCCTGGCGGCGGCTGCTGCCCGGCGTGCCGCTGGCCTTCGGCCGCCCGCACTTCAGCCTGCTGCTGCAGGGCGAGGCGCTGCACCGCCCGCTGCACCCGGTCTCGCCGGTGCTGGACCAGATGCACTCTGGCGTCGCCGACCAGCAGCTGGAGGCGCTGCGCATCGACCACCTGGTGAGCACGCAGGTGCAGCAGTTCATCGTGCGCCAACTGCGCGAGCACCTGCCGACGCTGGACGAGGCGGCCGCCGCGCTGCGCACCGCGCCGCGCAGCCTGCAGCGCCAACTGGCGCGCGAGGGCCGCTCCTTCAAGCAGTTGCTCGACGACACGCGGCGCCAGCTGGCGCACCAGTACCTGCGGCACACGCCGGTTTCGCTGAAGGAGCTGGCCTACCTGCTCGGCTTCGACGAACTGGGCAGCCTGCACCGCGCCAGCCAGCGCTGGTTCGGCATGCCGCCGGCGCGCTACCGGGCGCAACGCGCGGCGGCATCGTGACGAGCGCCTTCAGGTCAGGGGTCTTCGACGGGGGTTGCGCATTGCTGCCGGCGAGTGCCGCAGGGCGAGGCGCTGCGACATCGGCGATGGCTGCATCCGCTACAGCCTCGAGAACTCGACCAGTGCCTTCGCGTCGAGCACGGTGATGCGCTCGCGTTCGAGCCGTACCCAGCCGCGCTCCTCGAAGCCGCGCAGCAGCCGGCTGACGAATACGCGTACGCTGCCCAGTTCATCTGCCAGACCCTGGTGCGTGGCCTGCACCACCGGTCCGCGCTGCACGAGCAGCCGCGCCAGCCGCGTGTCGAGCCGCTTGAACGCCACCTCGTCGACCAGCTCCATCACCTCGGCCAGGCGTGCGCCAACCATCTCGAAGACGAAGCGGCGAAACGGCTGGTGGTGCAGGATCAGTTCTTCGAACACCGGCGGCGGCAGCGTCAGCAGCGTGAGCTCGGTCTCGGCCACACCCTCGGCACCGTAGTCGACCTGCCCGAGCAGGCAACTCCCCGACAGCACGCAGCCTTCGCCGGGGCCGACGCGGTAGAGCACGATCTCGCGCCCGCCGGGCGAGCCTTTGCTGACGCGCACGCTGCCGTCGAGCACCAGCGGGAATCCGGTGCAGGGCATCGTCGGCTCGAACAGCCGCGTACCCGCGCCGACTCGCCGCAGCGTCGCGGCCGCCAGCAGCGCGTCGAGCCTGTCCTGCGGCAGCGAGGCGAAGACCGGGAAGCGTTCGAGCAGCATCTGCCGCGCCGGCGAAGCCGGGCTCATCGCAGGCGGCAGTCGGCCGCAGGCGCGACAGCGCTGCAACCCAGGTAGCAGACGCGCGGGCGCCGCCGGCGCATCCTCTGTGCCGTGGGTTCCGGTCGTCGCGGCGAGCGCGGCCGGCCTTGGTCAAACTTAAGTTCTTCAGGAGTTGACATGAGTCTGGAAAGCATCATCCGCGCCTTTGCCGGTACCGTGATTCTCGTCTCGTTGGCGCTGGGCGTTGCGGCCAGCCCGCTGTTCCATTCGGCCAACTGGCTGTGGCTGACGGCTTTCGTCGGCTTCAACCTGCTGCAGAGTTCGTTCACGCGACTGTGTCCGCTCGAGACCATGCTGCGCAAGCTCGGCGTGAAGAGCACAGGCGCGGCCTGCGGCATCTGAGCGCTCCCAGGGGCCGGGCTGCGCCCCGCCCGCCCCCCGTGAGGGTCAAGCAAGGTGGCGAAGCCACGTTTGCTTGAGCCGGCCGGGAGCGGCAAGGGCGGCGGGCGCCTGCGGGCCCGCGCTCTCCGGCCCACGCTCGCGGGGCAGCCGCTTCGCGGCAGGTCTACGGCTGCGGCAGCGCGCCCTCCAGCGCCAGCAAGGCGCGCTTGCGCGGCAGGCCGCCGCCGAAGCCGGTGAGGCTGCCGTCGCTGCCGATCACGCGATGGCAGGGCACGACGATCGAGACCTTGTTCTGCCCGTTGGCCGCCGCGACCGCGCGCAGGGCGGTGGGCCGGCCGATGGCGCGCGCCTGTTCGGCGTAGCTGCGCGTCTGGCCGTAGGGGATGGCCAGCAGCGCATGCCAGGTGCTGATCTGGAACGGCGTGCCCACCAGGTCCAGCGGCACGCCGAAGGTCTGCCGGCGGCCGGCGAAGTACTCGGCCAGCTCGACGGCGAGCTGCGCGGTGACTGCGTTCGTGCCCTCTTGCACACCCACACCCACACCCACACCCATACCTGCACGGCCGCCGCGTGCCGCCTGCACCTGCGCGAGCTCGCGTTCCACCCCCTTCTGGCCGACGAATTCGAGCAGGCACAGGCCATGCGGCGAGGCCACGGCCAGCATCTCGCCCAGCGGCGTGTTCAGGCGGCAGGCGGCGAGCGTCATGGCTGCGTGCGCGGGGCTGGTTGCACGGCAGGCGGATGCTGGGCCGGCGGCGCCTCGGCCCCGCCCGCCTCCAGCAGCGCGTTGACCGCCTGGTGGTGCGTCAGGAACACGCGCCCGCTCGAGCGCTGCACGAAGTCGCTGCGCTGCAGGCGGTCCATCACCGGGCCCTTGACCTCGCTCAGGTGCAGCCTGACGCCCGCCTCGCCCAGGCGCTGCTGGATCGTGCGCAGGCTCTCGAGCGCGCTGGCGTCGATGTCGTTGACCGCGGTGCACTGCAGGATCAGGTGCCGCAGCTGCGGGTGGCGCGCGGTCTCGGCCGCGATGCGGTCCTCGAGGAAGCGCGCGTTGGCAAAGAACAGGCTGCCGTCGACGCGCAGGCTCAGGATGCCCGGCTGCGTCGTCACCGCGTGGCGCAGCACGTTGCGGTAGTGCTCGGTGCCCGGCACGTTGCCCACTTCGGCGATGTGCGGGCGGCTGCTGTGCCAGATGTGCAGGCCCAGCGACGCGAGCACGCCGGTCGTCAGGCCGCTGACCAGGTCGACCGTCAGGGTGATCACGAACGTCAGCGCCTGCGCGGCGAAGTCGGCGCGCGAGAAGCGCCAGGTGCGCGCGAAACTGCGGAAATCGATCAGGCTGCCCAGCGCCAGCAGGATGGTCGCCGCCAGCACCGCCAGCGGCAGGTGATGCAGCCAGGGCGTGAGGAACAGCGCGGCCAGCGCCAGCAGCAGCGCCGCCAGCAGCCCGGCGAGCGGCGTGCGCGCGCCGCTCTCGGCCGCCACCATGGTGCGCGAGAAGCTGGCGCCCACGGCGAAGGCGCCGCTCAGGCCGGCGGCCAGATTGGCGCCGCCCATCGCGCGCATCTCGGCGTCGGGATCGACGCTCTCGCGGCGCCGGGCAGCCATGCCTTGCGCGATGGAGATCTGCTCGACGAAGGTCAGCAGCGTGATCACCGCCGCCGCGCTCAGGTCGGCGATGAAGGTGCCGCGCGTGCAGTCGCGGCGCCAGCGCAGCACCGGAAACCAGTCCCGCAGCGTCATGCGCGGGTTCGGGGGACGGGCGGTCGGGGTGGATTCAGGCGCTGGCATCGGCCGCTCGGCGACGGATCACGCCGCAAGGCGCGGCAGCCCGACGGTAGCCGATCCGGCGGCCGTGGCGGGCCATGCTGCCGGCAGCCGCTTCCGGCCAAGTGCCGCCGTTCGCACCTGATCGGACCGGTCGTTCGTGCACGGCCGGCTTGCCTGCGCATGCCGCCCGTCGCGCCACGCATCCAGTGCATCAGGCCAACGCCAGGATCGCAGTGCTGGACGAGGAAGCTCGCCGCCTGGCTGGCGCAGGTCGGCAAGCTGCGGGCTGCACCGATGGCGACCCTGCGGCGCGCATCACAGCGTTGGGGGACGGCGTATCATCAACGCATGAACAAGCCGTACTTTGTACGCGCCGAATGGGACGCCGAAGCCGCTGTCTGGGTCGCCACGTCAGACGACGTGCCGGGCTTGGTCACCGAAGCCGTGACCATCGAAGCCCTGGATGTCAAGCTCAAGAGCATGGTGCCGGAATTGTTGGAGGCCAACGGCTGTATGCCGGCCGACGGCCAGGTGGCAGTCGAGTTGCTTGCCCGCCGGTTCAGCGTCGCCCTACCTGCTGCTGTCTGATCAAGATGGGCCATAGCTTCACGCCGGAGCTGATCCGGCTGCTGAAGCAGGCTGGATGCGTGTTCGTTCGCCGCGGCAAAGGCAATCACGACATCTGGCATTCCGCACGCAGCGGAACGACCTTCCCGGTCGATCACAGAATCTTGTCCCGACACACCGCCAACGGCGTGCTGAAGCAAGCAGGGCTGCCGAAGCAGTTCTAGTGCAGTGTCCCGGCCGTCTGCTTCCGGGCCGTGGGGTGGACGTCGGCAACGGTCGCAACTGCGAGTTCGGGATGCCGCCCCGAGCGGCTGCAAGGCGCCAAAGCGCTGGACCGATCGCCGCCGGTGCGCCGTTCGCTGGCGCCGCAAACTCGTCCAGAATGCTTTGCCTTCCCTCGCGTCGTGATCCCGCCTGAACCCCGTCCCCAGCCATGAATGCCTGCGATCCAACGTCTGCCGCACGGCCGACCCACGGCGGGCGGCACGGGCCCCAGGCATGACGCTGCGCGCCGGCGCCCACGCCGATCTCTTTCGCCACCTCAGCACCGAGAAGGCCGCGCTGTACCGCGCCGTGATGGACTGTTTCGCCGCCGCCAAGCGGCAGTTCCGGCTGCACCTGCGCCCCGACGAAGTGCTGGCCGAAGGCCACTGGGGCGCATTGCCCGCCGCGCCGCGCTTGGAAGAGATCCAGGCGGCGCTGGCCCAGCTCACCGAATGGGGCAACCTCGAATCGCAGCCCGATACCGCGCGCGTGGCCAGCATCGCCGACTTCTACCGCGCCAAGTTCCTGTACCGGCTGTCGCAGGGCGGCGAGGCGGTGGAAGCGGCGCTGGAGACCTTCGCGCGCACGCTGGCGCGCCGTGCCGAGCTGCAGACCGTGGCGCTGGAGGACATCGCCCAGCGGCTCGAAGCGCTGCAGGCGCTGGCCGCAGAAGAAGCGCCCGACGCGGCCAAGGTGCATGCCACGCTGCGCGACCTGGTGCGCGTGTTCGAGAGCCTGGCGGACAACGCCCAGGCCTTCATGGCCGGCATCGCGCGCAGCATCGAGCTGCAGCAGGCCGAAGCCGAAGCCGTGCTGGCCTACAAGCGCCGGCTGATCGACTACCTGGAGCGCTTCATCGGCGATCTCGTCGGCCGCTCCGGCGGCATCGCGCGGCGCATCCTGGCGTTGGCGCCGCGCATCGAAACGCTGCTGTGGCTGGCGGTGCAGCGCGAGGCGCGCGACGCGGCGCCCGGCGGCCAGGACGAGCAGCGCGAGGTGCAGACCCGCGGCCTGCAGGCCTGGCGCGAGCGCTGGCGCGGCCTGCGCCGCTGGTTCGTCGCCGAGCGCCACGAGTCGCCGCAGGCCGAGCTGCTGCGCGCCAAGGCACGCGCGGCGATCCCGCAGCTGCTGGCCGCCGTCGCCGCGCTGAACGAGCGCCGCAGCGGGCGCAGCGACCGCTCGGCCGATTTCCGCGTGCTGGCGCACTGGTTCGCGGACTGCGCCGGCGACGCCCAGGCGCACCGGCTGGCGCGTGCCGCTTTTGCGCTGCAGCCGGCGCGCCACTTCGCCTTGAACCCGGCGCAGCAGGCCGGCGCGCAGGAGCTGCCGGCGAGCACGCCGTGGGCCGAAGCGCCGCCGCTGCGCGTGCACCCGCGGCTGCGCGAATACGGCGAAGCCGCGCCGCGCGGTGCGATGCCGCGGGTGCAGGTGCGCGACGCGGCGCGCCGCCTGCTGGCCGCGCAACTGCAGGAGGAGCACGCGCAGGTCGAGGCCGCGCGCCGGCGCCTGGCCACGGGCCGGCCGGCGCGGCTGTCCGAGCTGGGCGAGCTCGATGCGCACGCCTTCGGCCTGTTCCTGGGGCTGCTCGGCGAAGCGCTGGCGGCGCAGGCCGGCCCCGAGGCCGTCGTCGAGCAGCTCAGCGGCGACGGCCTGCTGCGCGTGCGGCTGGAGCCGCTGGCCGCCGCCAGCCGCGCCGAAGTGCGCACGCCGGCCGGCATCTTCAGCGGCCGCGACCAGCTGCTGACCATCACGCCGGTGGACGAAGCGGCATGAACGATACGCAGCGCATCGCGCGCCAGCAGCACCACCATCGCGACGACGAGCGCCGCCAGGCGCTGCGTGCGCTGCTGATGACGCCGCTGATGGGCCCGGCGCACGAGGACTTCGCGGCCGTGCGCCGCCATGCCGACGAGCTGCGCGCCTGGTTCGCGCGCGAAGCCGGCTGGCCGCTGCACATCGAACGCGACGGCGCCCGGCTCTACAAGCGCCCGGCCGACCTGGCCGATGCCACGCGCGGCCTGCCCGGCTACGAGCGCCGCCGCTACGTGCTGCTGAGCTTGGCCTGCGCGGTGCTGGAGCGCGCCGAGGCGCAGATCACGCTGCGCGTGCTGGGCGAGCGGCTGCTGTCGCTGGCGGTCGACCCGGCGCTGCGCGCGCGCGGCTTCGAGTTCACGCTGGGCGCAGCGCACGAGCGGCGCGAACTGGTGGCCGTGTGCCGCACGCTGCTCGCGCTGGGCGTGCTGCAGCGCATGGCCGGCGACGAAGAAGGCTTCGTGCGCGACGCCGTCGGCGGCGAAAGCGCCGACGCGCTGTACGACGTGCAGCGCCGCGTGCTGGCCGGCATGCTGGCGGCGGTGCGCGGCCCGTCCACCTGGCCCGCCGGGCAGGAGCCGCTGACGCTGGACGAGCGCCTGGCATCGCTGGTGGCCGAGCACCTGCCCGACAGCGACGAAGGTCAGCGCAGCGCGCTGCGCCACCATCTGGCGCGCCGGCTGCTGGACGACCCCGTCGTCTACCTCGACACGCTGGACGACGCCCGGCGCGCCTACTTCGTCAACCAGCGCGGCGCGATGGCCGCACGGCTGTGCGAGGCCACCGGCCTGGCCGCCGAGCAGCGCGCCGAAGGCCTGGCGCTGGTCGACGAAGACGGCGCGCTGAGCGACGTGGCGATGCCGGCCGAAGGCACCGAAGCCCACGCCACGCTGCTGGTGGCCGAGCGGCTGGCCGCCGGTCTGCGCTGCGGCGGCACGCCGGCTGCGGTGACGCCGGACGAGGTCGCCGCCTTCCTGGCCGAGGCGCGCGGGCGCTACGGCAGCTTCTGGCGCAAATCGGCGCGCGAACCCGGCGCCGAGCACGAACTGACGCGCATCGCGCTGCACCGGCTGGCCCAGCTGCGCCTGATCGCCTGGCACGATGGCGCGGTGCGCGCGCTGCCGGCGCTGGCGCGTTTTGCGCTGGGCGAGGCCGAAGTCCGCAGCGCGCCCGCCGCGCCGGTACAGGACACCTTGTTTGGCACGGCATGAACCCGGACACCCGCCCGCCGCTGCCCGAACCCGCCCTGCCGCGCTGGCAGCCGCTGCGCCTGGGCCTGGTCGAGTTGTTCCACTACGACGCCGAGGAGTTCTGGTTCCGCGACGGCCACCTGCTGCTGCGCGGCAACAACGGCACCGGCAAGTCCAAGGTGCTGTCGCTGGCGCTGCCCTTCCTGTTCGACGCCCAGCTCAAGCCGGCACGCATCGAGCCCGACGGCGATCCGGCCAAGAAGATGGCCTGGAACCTGCTGCTCGGCCGCCACGAGCGCCGCATGGGCTACAGCTGGATCGAGTTCGGCCGCATCGGCGACGACGGCGCGCCGCAGTACCTGACGCTGGGCTGCGGGCTTGCGGCAGCAGCCGCGCGGCCGGTGGTCGACAGCTGGTTCTTCCTGCTGGAGCAGGGCCGCATCGGCCAAGACCTGTGGCTGATCAGCCCGACGCGCGTGGTGCTGGCGCGCGAGCGGCTGCGCGAGGCCCTGGAGGCGCTCGGGCCGCGGGGCGGCCAGAGCCAGATCTTCGCCACCGCGGCCGAATACCGGCGCGCCGTCGACGAGCGGCTGTTCCAGCTGGGGCCGGCGCGCTATGCCGCGCTGATGGACACGCTGATCCAGTTGCGCCAGCCGCAGTTGTCGAAGAAGCCCGACGAGGCCAGCCTGTCGCAGGCGCTGACCGAGGCCCTGCCGCCGCTGCCCACCGACCTGCTGGGCGACGTCGCCGAAGCCTTGAGCCAGTTGGAGGAATACCGCCGCGAACTCGCCGAATACGAAGCGCTGGAGCGCGCCGTCGGCCAGTTCAGCCAGCGCTACCAGCGCTACGCCGCCACGCAGGCGCGGCGCCAGGCGCGCGCGCTGCGCAGCGCGCAGACCGGCTTCGACAACGCCAGCCGCGAACTCAACGAAGCCCGCCAGGCGCTGCAGCAGGCGCAGGCTGCCGAAGCGGATGCCGTCGCGCAGCAGGACGCCGCCGAGCAGGCGCTGTACAGCGCACGCCTGCGCCTGGAGGCGCTGCAGAACGATCCGGCGATGGCCAGCGCGAAGCAGCTCGAAAGCGCCGAGCGCGAAGCCCGGCGCCGCGCCGACGATGCCGCCCGCGCCGCGCTGGAACGGCGCGACGCCGAAGCCCGCCTCGCGCGCGAACAGCAGGCCAGCCGCCAGCGCGCACAGCGCGCCGATCAGGCGGCGCGCGCCTTGGCCGCGCAGCGCGGCGAGGCGGTGCAAGGCGCTGCCGCGGCGGGCCTGGCGCAGGCGCTGGCCGCCAACCCATTGGCCGCCGCCGCCGACACGGAACTCGCCGCGCTGGAATCGCTGGCGCTGGACAGCGCGCGGCAGGATCTGCGCCGCGCGGCCGGCGCGCGCCGCGAGCAGCTCGAGCTGCTGCTGCAGCGCTGTGACGCCGTCGAGCGCGCCGGCTACACGCATGCCCGCGCCCAGGAACAGCGCGACCTGTGCCGCGACGAAGCCGACGACGCCGCCGAGCGCCGCGCGCTGGCCGATGATGCCGTCACGCAGCAGGCGCAGGCGCTGCTGGACGCCTGGCAGCGCCATCTGGACGGCCTGCGCCAGTTGCAGCTGGCCGATGCCGCCGCCGTGCTCGACGGCCTGGCCGCCTGGAGCGCCGGCCTGGACGGCGAGAACCCGGCCCGCGCGGCGCTGCTGCAGGCCCAGCAGGCCACGGCCCAGCGGCTGGCGCAACGCCAGGCCGAACTGGACGCACAGCAGCGCGCGCTGGACGAAGAGCAGCAGTCGCTGCAGGCCGAACGGACGCGCCTGCAGCAAGGCGAGGACGCCGAGCCGCCCGCGCCGCACTGGCGCGCGCCAGTCGCGCGCGGCGGCCGGGCCGGCGCGCCGCTGTGGCAGTTGGTCGACTTCCAGCCCCACGTGGCGCAGGCCGAGCGCGCCGGCCTGGAAGCGGCGCTGCAGGCGGCCGGACTGCTGGACGCCTGGGTCACCCCGGAAGGCACGCTGCTCGGTGCCGACGGCGCACCGCTGCCGCACGATGCGCAGTGGCTGGTGCGGCCGCCGCAACCCGAGTCGCTGGCCGGCTGGCTGCAGAGCGCGCCTGATGCCGCCGCGGTCGCACCCGCGCTGCTGCAGCGCCTGCTGCAAGGCGTGGCCTGCGGCACGCACGACGCGCCCGGCGCCGAATCCTGGCTGTCGCCCGACGGGCGCTTCCGCCTCGGCGCACTGGCCGGCGCCTGGGCCAAGCCCGGGGCCGAGTTCATCGGCTGCGCCGCGCGCGCTGCCGCCCGCGCGCGGCGCGTGCAGCAGATCGCCGCACGCCTGCACGCGCTGGCCGCCGACGCTGCCGCCTTGCAGCAGGCCTACGCCCGGCTCGACGGCGCGCGGCAGCAGGCGCTGCGCGAATGGCAGGACGCCCCCGCCGACGACGCGCTGCGCAGCGCGCATGCGCAGGCCAGCGCCAACGCGCGCGAGTACGAAGCGGCGCGCCAGCGGCTGGCCCAGGCCGAACAGCGCTGGCGCGAGGCGGCACAGGCATGGGAGCAGGCCCAGCAGGACCTGGCGCGCGACGCCGAAGACCTGGCGCTGCCGGCCGCGCGCGCGGCGCTGCAGGCCATGCTCCAGGCGCTGCAGGCCTTCGGCGACACGCTGCACGCGCTGGCCGCCGCAGCGCGCGAACTGCGCGAGGCCGTGGCCGAACAGCGCCAGCAGCAGCAGCGCGAACAGGAGGCCGATGCCGGCGCCCGCCACGCCGCCGAACAAGCGGCCGAGCGCGCCGCGCTGGCCGAGGAAGCGCGCATCCAGTGGCAGACGCTGCAGGAGTCGGTCGGCGCCGAGGTCGAAGCCATCCGCCAGCGGCTGGCGCAGGCGCGCAGCGCTGTCGCCGAAGGCGAGACGCAGCAGCGCCGGCACGACGCATCGCGCCGCAGCGTCGGCGAAGCCCGGGCCCGGGCCGAACAGCGCAGCCAAGATGCCGCGGCGCTGCTCGACGAGCGCGGCAGCGCGCGCCAGCACGCGGTGGCGCAGCTGCAGGGTTTTGCCGCCACCGGCCTGCTCGGCACCGCGCTGCCGGACGCCGAACTGCCGCCGCCCACTCCCGCCTGGACCATCGAGCCCGCGCTGACCCTGGCGCGCCGCGCCGAGCAGGCGCTGGCGGCCGTGAAGGACGACGACGAGGCCTGGAGCCGCGTGCAGGCGCAGGTCTCGCAGGACTACACCGAGCTCGGCCGCGCACTGGCCGCGCTCAGCCACCAGGCGCAGGCCGAGACCAGCGACTTCGGCCTGGTGGTGCACATCGTCTACCAGAACACGCCCGAGCGGCCCGACCGGCTGGGCCTGCGGCTGGCCGGCGAGATCGCGCAGCGCCGCGAGCTGCTCACCGCCGGCGAGCGCGAGGTGCTGGAAAACCACCTGCAGGCCGAGATCGCTGCCGCGGTGCAGAAGCTGCTGCGCGACGCCGAGCACCAGGTGAGCGCGATCAACGAAGAGCTGCACGCGCGCCCCACCAGCACCGGCGTGCGCTTCCGGCTGCAGTGGCAGACGCTGCCCGAAGGCGGTACCGGGACGCCGGGCGCGCCGGTGGGCCTGGAAGCCGCGCGCCGCCGCCTGCTGAACACCAGCACCGACCTGTGGAGCGCCGAGGACCGGCGCGTCGTCGGCGAGATGCTGCAGCAGCGCATCGCCGCCGAACGCAGCCGTGCCGATGCCGAGCAAGGCGGCAGCCTGCTGGAGCAACTGGCGCGGGCGCTGGACTACAGGCACTGGCACCGCTTCCGCGTGCAGCGCTGGCAGGACGGGCAATGGCGTCCGCTGTCCGGCCCGGCCTCCAGCGGCGAGCGTGCGCTGGGCCTGACGGTGCCGCTGTTCGCCGCCGTCTCCAGCTTCTACAGCCGCGCCGGCAGCGCGCACGCGCCGCGGCTGGTGCTGCTGGACGAGGCCTTCGCCGGCATCGACGACAGCGCGCGCGGCCATTGCTGGGCGCTGGTGCGCGAGTTCGACCTGGACTTCGTCATCACCAGCGAACGCGAATGGGCCTGCTCGGCCGAGCTGCCGGGCGTGGCCATCGCGCAGCTGCAGCGCCGCGAGGGCGTGGATGCGGTGCATGTCTCGCGCTGGGTCTGGGATGGCCGGGCCCGCCGGCGCGAGCAGGATCCGGACCGGCGCTTCGCGCCGCAAGCGGACTCGCCATCAGCCGATGACGCCGCCTGACCCGCGCCTGCAACGCCTGCTCGGCGGCCCCGCGCTGGCCGGGCTGCGCCAGCGGCTGCGGCGGCACTTCGAACGCGGTGGCCCTGCCGACGGCGTGCTGCACCTGGGCGAACTGCAGCCGGCCGAGCACGAGGCGCTGGCGCTGCTGAGCGGCCGCCCGGCCAGGCCGGCGCGTTCGCTGCGGCTGGACCTGGCGGACGCCGGCTCCCGCCTGCAAGCCGCCGGCATCGCCGGCTCGCTGCGCGAGGCACTGGAGCAACTGGACGGACCGATCACCGACCTTGCCGCGCAGCGCAGCGCCGCCCGGACGGCGTGGTCCGGCGTGCTGGCCCGCCCCGGCCGCGAAGCGCGTCTGCAGGCCTGGCTGCAAACGCCCAGTGCCGTCAGCCTGCTCAAGCGCCTGGCGCGAAGCGACGCCGCCAGCGCGGAGCAGCTGCTGGCGCAAGGCGCTCGCGTGCTCGACCGGCTGCCTGCCGCCGGCCTGCCGCGCGCGCAGCTGGCGGCGCGCACGCTGGGCGACGCCCATGCGCTGGATGCCGGCCGCCCCGTCGCCAGCCTGGTGCTGGCCGCGTGGCGGCATGCCGAAGCGGCGCAGGGCGTGCCGGCCGCGGACCCTGCGGCCGAAGAGCGGGCCCGCGACACCTGGGCACGTGCCGGCGTGCTGGTCAACGAGCTCGCGCGCCCGGTGCTGGTGCTGAACCTGCCCGCGCGCCCCGGCCCCGAGCCCCCGCCCTGGCTGCCCGGCGAGCCGGCCTACCTGTCGCTGCGCTGGCTGCTGCGCGCCGCGCCCGGCTGGCAGGCGGCCGCGGTGCATGTCTGCGAAAACCCCAACCTGCTGGCCATCGCCGCCGACCGCCTGGGTGAGCGCTGCGCCCCGCTGGTGTGCACCGACGGCATGCCTGCCGCCGCGCAGCGCACGCTGCTGGACCAACTGAGGCAGGCCGGCGCGCGGCTGCGCTGCCACGCCGACTTCGACTGGGCCGGCCTGCGCATCGCCAACCATCTGCTGCGCAGCACCGGCGCCGCGCCCTGGCGCATGGGCACGGCCGACTACGAAGCCGCCGCCCGCGGCGCGGCGGCGGCGCGCCACGCGCTGTCGGGCCCCGAGGCCGAGGCCGCCTGGGACGCGGCCCTGACCCCGGCGATGCGCCGGCATGGCCTGGCCATCGCCGAGGAAGCGGTGGCCGAGAGCCTGCTCGGCGACCTGAGCCGTCCCTGAGGCCGCCGCAGCGCACGCCGGCCCCGGATCACGCAGCCTGCGCGATCTGCGCGATCTGCGCGATCTGCGCGGCCAGCGGCTGCGGCCGCGCGGCGCTGCCGCGCCGCCCTTACCGCCGGTTGCGGCGGCCAGGACCCCAGGCGTGGACATGGCCTGCGCTCGTCGTGATCACATCGCACACGCAGCTTCAGCGCAGCGGCCAGCGCCTGCCAGCGTTCGGCCGGCACACCCGCCTGCCTTGCCGATCGGGCAGCGCCGTTCGTTGCTGGGCGGCGAAGCTCGGCACGATGGCCGCCCTCCCCCTGCGAAGGGCGGCCATCCGCATGCCAGCGGCCCCAGGGCCTCTGAAACTTCATCGCTCATCAAGCCGGTGCAGGCGCCTGCGCCGATTCCGCGCCGGGCGCCGCCGCGCACATCGGCTACATTTTTTCGGTCCGCCGCGCTCGACGGCATGCGCGCGAGCCGGCCAGCCTGGGAGGGCAATGCATGAGCCGCCTGAAGAACATCGTGGCCGCCACCGACCTGTCGGCCTCGTCGCGCGATGCCTGCGAGCGCGCCGCGCTGCTGGCGCGCACGCGCGGCGCGCAGCTGACGCTGATGCATGCGCTGGCCTCGAGCGCGCTCGACGAACTGCGCCGCAGCGGCGAGGCGGCCGATGCGCAGGCCATCGAGGACGACGCGCGCGCACGGCTGCACGCCCAGGCCGCCGAGCTGCAGCAGCGCCACGGCGCGAGCGTGGCCGAACACCTGGCGGCGGGCCATCCGCTGTCGGAGATCGTCGACCTGGCCGAACGGCTCGACGCCGAACTGCTGGTCACCGGCACGCGCGGCAGCGGGGCCCCGCGCGGCGTGGTCATCGGCACCATGGCCGAGCGCATCACCCGCTTCACCAAGCGGCCGGTGCTGCTGGTGCGGCAGGCCGTGCGCGGGCCGTACCGCCGCGTGCTGGTGCCGGTGGACTTCTCGCCCTGGAGCCTGGGCGCCGTGCTCGTGGCCGACCGCATCGCGCCCGAGGCGACGCTGGTGCTGATGCATGCCGTCGAGCTGCCTTTCGAACGCCGCAGGCGCCGCTTCGGTGTGGCCGACCAATCGCTCGCCCGCCAGCGCGAGCGTGCGCGCGACGCGGCGCAGAGCCAGCTGCGGGCGCTGGCCGCCCAGACCGGCCTGGCGGCCGAGCGGCTGCTGCCGTCGGCCCCCGAGGGCGAAGACCCCTGGGTGCTGATCGCGCAGCAGGAGCGGCAGCACGACTGCGAGCTCATCGTCATGGGCCGCCAGGGCCGCCATGCGCTGGGCGAGCTGATGCTGGGCAGCACGACGCGGCGGGTGCTGGCCGAGTGCCGGGCCGACGTGCTGGTGTCGGTGGATTCGGTGGCCGCGCCCTGAAGCCGCGGCGCCGCGCATGCGATGCGCGACACCGATGACACCTGGCGCAGAAGCTCGCAAATCCATGGCTGCAGCTCGACCCGGCATGCGCATTCCAGCGCTGCGATGTCTAGCCTCGCGTCCGCCCGCTTGCGCGGCTGGCGGCGCGACGCCCTGGACAGCCTGCCGCTGCAACCGCTGGTCGAGGCCGGACACGACGGTGCGAAGCAAGCGATAGGTTCCCCCGGCGCAGGTCTTCCTCGTCGAGCGGCGCATCGAACCCGGGCAGGTACAGCATCGTGCTCAACGCCGGCAGCACGGGTGACACATGGCCGCGGGTCAGCAGCGCTCCGTGCTCGGCACCGGTCGACGCGAGTTCCTGGCCCAGATCGTCGAACTCGTCGTCAGCCAGCCTCGTCTGCCGGCACGACTCGTCGCCGCGCAGCATCGACCGCAGCCATCACGCAGCGAGCCCGTCGCGGCACCCACTGTCGATTGCAAGGCCCCCCTGCAAGCATCTACCTGCTGCCTTGCGCCAACATTCCCCTCGCTGCTTGGCCGGCACGTTCGTGGCATACACTTTTGCCATATCCCACGCCATTGCCCCGATGTACATCACGTCCGTGTTCACCAACAACCGCTCCCAGGCCGTGCGCCTGCCGGCCGACGTGCGCTTGCCCGGAGGCGTGAAGAAGGTGCAGGTGCACGCCCGCGGCGTGGACCGCATCATTTCGCCGGTGGGCCACGCCTGGGACGAGTTCTTCCTCAACGGACCCCAGGCGTCGGACAACTTCCTGGCGGAGCACGCTTCCCGGCAACAGCCCGAACGCGAAGCCCTTTGACGCGGCCTGCGCGATGCTGAAGTACCTGCTCGACACCCACATCGTCATCCACGTCATCAAGCGGCGGCCCGTCGAGGTGCCGGGCATCTTCAACGAGAACGCCGGCCGCATGGCGATTTCGGCCATCACGCTGAGCGGGCTTTTCCACGGCGCCGAGAAGAGTGCCAAGGTCGCTCAGAACCTGGCGGTAGCGTAGGAGTTCGCCAGCCTGCTCGAGGTGTTGCCCTACTCCGCGAAGGCCTCGCAGCACTAAGGCGCCATCCGCACGGCGCTCGAGAAGGCCGGCCGGCCGATCGGCGTCAACGAACTGCACATCACCGCCCATGCGCGCAGCGAGGGGCTCACGCTGGTCACCAACAAGCTCGCTGAATTCGAGCGCGTGCCGGGGCTGCTGACGGAAAATCGGCTGGATGCCGTTGGCTGAAGCGATGCGCAAGCCGGCGCCCGCCTGCTCGGCTTGCAGAACACTACCCCCCGCTCTTGTCTTCTCTCATGAACATCCATCCTCTGCGTTCGCGCGACCATGAAGACGCCGCCCGCGCCGCCATCACCTGGCTGGCGGAGCGTCACCGCAAGGGCTGGCGCAGCGCGTTCGAGGACCTGCTGGACCACTGGCGGCCCGAAGGGCCCGAAGACGGCTGGCAACTCGGCGAAGACGGCATAACCATGGTCTCGATCAACGCCGGCGAGTGGCTGATCGCCCGCGGCGCGATCCAGGCTCGCGGTGGCCTGCGCGAGATCAACGGCTACCTGCTCGGCCCCGATGGCCCGTATCTCACACCGGGCCAGCGGGACTGGATTGCCCAGTTGCGGGCACGTCCGCTTCGTCTGTACCGGGTGACCGAGGTCCGGCCTGGCGAAGGCCTGACGCTGATGGACGAATTCGACCCGCAGGCCGAGCCGCGGCAGGTGCGCGAGATCAGCGCAAGCCGCAGCGCCCATCCCGGCATGCTGTTGGGGGCCCGCATCATGCAAGTCGGCGCCGGTGCAGGCGCGCAGGCTCACTGGGAACTCTCGGGCGCCATCTACCCGTTCTCGAAGTTGCATGAAGCACCGGCGCTGGCGCGGGTAGGCCGGGTACTGACCGGCGCCGCCGAACTCGAGCTTCACGACGAGAACCGGCGCGATCTGGTCGAGATGGAGCTCGCGCGCGCCTGGCTCGCCCAGTGGTTCGAGCCCGCGCCGATGCCGCAGATCCACGACGCATCGACCGGCGAGCCGATCCTGCTCGTGACCGACCATTACCGCGTGCTCGATGCAGCGGCGCTTGCCGAGTCGTTGGCAGCGCAGGCCGATGTCGACGGCAATCCCGAGCAAGGCTGGAATCGCATGACTCTGGGTGCAGACGGCGCACGGCGCAGCCTGTCTTCCATCAACCCCGGCCGCGAGACCGGCCGCATCGAGGTCTTTCACCGCACGCAGCGGCTGGCCGACGAGGGGCGGGCCTGGTTCGAGACCCTGGCCGGGGCGGCCGTGCAGCACCTGACGCGCGAGATCACCGACCCGGCGGGCCACCTGGCGAGAACGGGCACCGGCGATGCATCCAGCGCCCCGAATGCCGCGGCATCCAACGCCCCGGATCTGCCTCCCGAGGCAATGGCGCAGGCCATCGAGCAAGTCCTCCATCGCCACTATGCCAACTGGTCCGACGAGGCCATTCCAGCGCTGGGCGGGCTCACGCCGCGCCAGGCGATCACGGCGCCGGCGGGACTGGAGCGTGTCAAGGGCCTGCTGCGCGAGTACGAGGATGGTGAACAGCGGCAGTCTGCCGCACAGGGCCGGCCGGCGGTGTCCTACCAGTTTCTGTGGGACGCGTTGGGAATCTCCAGGTGAGCCCGGACGACAGCCCGCCGGACCGCAGCGATGGCGCGGCCCGATCGTTGGCCATCGGCCTGGAGGGACTGATCTGGGCGCTGAACTCGCGCGACCCGTTCGGCGAGAGCCGCCATCGGCTCCATCTCGAATCCGGTGAACTCGTGTTCCTTGCCGGCCCCGATGCGGCTGACGAGGCGGCTGAAGGTCCCCGCGACAGCGATCGATGGCTGTGCATCGAGCCGATCGAGTCGTCGCAGGCCTTCGAGACCATGGAGGACTTCGCCGAGCAATGCGAGCACGCCAGCCTGGCCCGAGCGCTGCGGCAAGCACTGCGGCAACGCAAGCCCTTCCGCCGCTTCAAGGACATGCTGGCCGCGCACCCGGCGCAGCGTGAAGCAGGGTTCGCCTTCGAGCGGCATGCGATGGAGATGATCGCGCGGCGATGGTGCGAAGACCATGGCATTTCGCCTGCGCGAACCACAGCAGCGGCATAGCCGGCCAAGCCGGCCGAATCGTCGCCTGCCGGGAGCGCTGCAGAAACTGCTTCAACCCCACGCTGCTGCAACTCCGGTTCAACCAGATGCCAATACCACGCCCACACGCCCACACGCCCACGCCCACGCGCTGCCGCCTGCTCCCGGCATCAACACAAAAGTGACTTGCTGAACCGAATGCAAGCTCGCTTCCGTGCCGGCCAACCAATCATGATCCGCTGGCCCGCCCCCCGAGCATGATGGTCCGCACCTGGCCCCAACGCCTCAGCGCCGCAGCGCCGCTTGGCGGATTGCCGCCAGCGTGGTGCGCGAGGTGATGACGTTGCTGTCCAGCTTCAGATGGATCAGCGTCGGCCGGTCCGCCGCCAGCGCCGCGGCGAAGGCGGGTTCGAAGGCGGCGGTCGTTTCCACGAAGTGCGCCTGCCAGCCGTAGGCGCGCGCCAGCGCCGCGAAGTCGGGGTTGAACAGATCGCTGCCGCTGACGCGCCCCGGGTATTCACGCTCCTGGTGCATGCGGATCGTGCCGTAGCTGCCGTTGTCGACGACGATGCTGATCAGCTTGCCCGCGCCGCGCCCGGCGCCATAGCCGGTGGCGGTGGCCAGTTCCTGCCCGTTCATCAGGAAGTCGCCGTCGCCGGTGACGTTGACCACCGTGCGCTGCGGCTGCAGCAGCGCCGCCGCCACCGCGGCCGGCAGGCCGTAACCCATCGCCCCATTGGTGCAGGCCAACTGCGTGCGTCCGTGGTGCTGCAGGCCGGCATAGCGCACGTAGCGGTGCAGCCAGCCGCTGAAGTTGCCGGCGCCGTTGGCGTAGACGGTATCGGCAGGCGCCAGCCGCTGCACGGTCTTCATCACCACCGCCAGGTCCATCGGTTCGACCGGCGGCGCGACATGGTTGGCCTCGTAGTCGGCATGCGCGTCGCGCGCCCACGCGGCCCAGCGTACTTCGGCGGGTGCGGCCAGCGTCTGCAGCGCCTTGGCGGCGCAGGCCATCGACGCCTGCAGCAGCAGCTCGGCGGCGTAGACGCGGCCCAGTTCCTCGGGCCCGGCATGCACGTGCACCAGCTTCTGTGCCGGCCTGGGCGCCTGCAGCAGCGTGTAGCCGCCGGTGGTCATCTCGCCCAGGCGCACGCCGAGCGCGATGATCAGGTCGGCGTCGCGCACGCGCGCCGCCAGCTTCGGGTTGATGCCGATGCCCACGTCGCCGGCATAGAGCGCATGGCGGTTGTCGAAGCTGTCCTGGAAGCGGAAGCCGCAGGCCACCGGCAACTGCCAGTTCTCGGCGAAGCGCTGCAGCGCGTTGCAGGCTTCGGCGTCCCAGCCGCTGCCGCCGGCGATGAGCAGCGGCCGCTCGGCCGCCAGCAGCAGCGCGCGCAGATCGCGCAGCGCGCCGGGCGCCGGCCAGGCCAGGGCCGGCATCGCGCGCGGCAGCACCGGCGCGGCGGTGGCTTGCCTCAGCATGTCCTCGGGCAGCACCAGCACCACCGGCCCGGGCCGGCCCTGCAGCGCAGTGTGGAAGGCGCGCGCGACGTATTCCGGCACGCGGTCCGCGTGCTGCACCTCGCCCACCCACTTGGCCATGCCCAGCGTGCCCGGGCCGAACATCTGGCGGTAGTCGAGTTCCTGGAAGGCTTCGCGGTCGCGCTGCTCGCCGGCCACCTGGCCGACGAAGAGGATCAGCGGCGTCGAATCCTGGAAGGCGGTGTGCAACCCGATGGCGGCATTGCTGGCACCGGGTCCGCGCGTGACGAAGCAGATGCCGGGCCGGCCGCTGAGCTTGCCTTGCGCTTCGGCCATGAACGCGGCGCCGCCCTCCTGACGGCAGGCAATGAAGCGGATGCGCTCGCGGTATTCGTGCAGGCCGTCCAGTACCGCCAGATAACTTTCGCCGGGCACGCCGAAAACGGTATCGATGCCCTGGGCGATCAGCGCCTCGACCAGGGCGTGACCGGCGCTTCTGCTGCTCATCGGTACTCTCCCGCATGGATCAGCAGGCGATTATGCGAAGCCGCCAGACGGGGTGCTGCCCGGCCTCGGAAGCGCCCCGAAGAGCTGCCGCAGGGCGGGCGACCCACGCCGGTTTCAGGCGGACCGTACAGCACGCAGCCGTGCCGCCAGGGCAGACAGCGGCGTGAAGCTGTCCTACTCGGCTGCTCGGGCTTCATCAATGCCCTCCTGCAGTCCGAGTGCAGGCCGAATTCAGGCCGGCTGCAGCACCGTGCGCCGCGAGCGGCGCACGTTGAACGCGGTGATGATCAGCGCGCCCTGCAGCAGAGCCAGTGCCAGCCACACCCCGCGATAGGCGCCGCGGTCCATCAGCGTGCCGATCAGCAAGGGCAGCAGCGCCTGGCCGATGTCGAGCCCGCCGTAGACCACGCCGTAGACCCGGCCCGACGCGTTCTCCGGGGTCGAGGCCTTGACCAGCATGTCGCGCGACGGGCTGGACGTACCGGTGAAGAAGCCCATCGCACCGAACAGCAGCGGCACGGCCCAGCCCGGCAACTGCCCCAGCGCCACCACCAGCGCGACCATCGCCGCGAGGCCGAGGCCGACGGCCACGATGCGTTCGCTGCGGCGCGGATCGGAGATCAGGAAGCCGCCCAGCACCATGCCCGCGGCGGCGCTCACCATGTACACCGTCAGGCACATGCCGATCCAGCGCAGCGGCACGTCGTGCAACTGGCGCGCCGCTTCGGAGGCGAAGGTCTGCACGATCGACAGCGCACCGGCATAGAGGAAGAAGAAGCCGAAGCAGGTCCACACCGCGGGCAGCTTCAGGAAGGCGAGCGCGCCCTCCCCACCCTCCCCGTGCGCCCTGCCGGCAGGCGTCTGCGGCAGCGGCTCGACATGCAGCACGTCGCGCTGCCACGCCAGCACCGCGATCACCGCGAACACCAGCGCCGCGGCAACGAGCAGCGCGATGCGCCATGAAAACGCCAGTGTCAGCGGCACCAGCAGCGCGGGCGCCAGCGCCCAGCCCAGGCTGCCGGTGATGCCGTGCACGCTGTAGGCGTGGCCCAGGCGCGCCTTGCCCACCTTGCGGTTGAGCAGCGTGTAGTCCACGGGATGGAAAACACCGTTGCCGATGCCGGCCACCACCGAAAACAGCACCAGCATCGAATAGGAGCGGCTGGCGGCGAAGCCGAGCGCGGCCACGCCCAGCAGCGCCAGCCCGCCGAACAGCACCGGCCGCGGCCCGTGGCGGTCGACGATGAAACCGGACAGCGCCTGCACCGTGCAGGAGACGATGAAGAACACCGTCATCAGAAAACCCAGCTGGGCAAAGCTGACGCCGAAGGCGTCGCGCAGCCAGGGGAACAGCGGCGCCAGCAGCAACTGGCAGAAGTGGCTGATGGCGTGCGCCAGCCCGACCAGGCCGATGACGGTGGCGTCGCGCCTCAGCGGGGACGGCTGCAGGGTGAGTGTGGACATGGCGGGGATCGTAGATGCCGGCGCGTCGGCCGGGTTACGATAGTCTGTCAATTTCTAGCGAGATCATGCCAGGCACTGCCAACCGCCCCGTGCCGCGCAAGCCGGCGCGCTCGCTGTTGCCGCCGGTGGACCCGCAGCGTTTCGTGCCGACGCTCGAGCGCCCGGTGCGCGCCAAGTTGCGCCATCTGGAGCCCGACACCGAGATCACGCCGCACAGTCACGCCTGGGCGCAGGTGGTGGTGTGCGCCACCGGCGTGGCGCGCATCACCGCCGGCCACAGTACCTACCTGGTGCCGGCGTGGCGGGCGGTGTGGATCCCGCCGCAGGTCGAGCACCTGGTCACGGTGGTCGAAGCCGCCGAGCTGCGCACGCTGTACGTGCACCAGGAAGCCGGCCGCGTCGGCCCCGGCGTGCCGCGCGAAGCCGGTGCCGCCTGGCGCGGCTGCCGTGTGCTGGAGGTCTCGGCGCTGCTGCGCGAGCTGGTGCTGCAGATGAACGTCGGCATGGACGGCAGCGGCGCCTTGGCGCCGGACGCGCTGGAGCGCGAACGCCGCCTCGGCGATCTGGCGCTGGACGAACTGCGCCGCGCCGCGCCGGTGCGCCTGGGCATCGAACTGCCGCACGACAAGCGGCTGCGCGCCTTGTGCGAAGCCGTGCTGCAGCAGCCGGCGCGCCACGCCACGCTGGAAGGCTGGGCGCGCGAGACCGCCGCCAGCCCGCGCACCGTGGCGCGGCTGTTCCGCGAGCAGCTCGACACCAGCTTCGGCCCGTGGCGCCAGCAGGTGCTGCTGGCGCACGCCTTGCGGCTGGCGGCGCAGGGCCGGCCGATGCGGCTGATCGCCGCCGAACTGGGCTATGCCAGCCCGAGCGCGTTTTCGGCCATGGTGCGGCGCGCGGTCGGCCAGCCGCCGAGCCGCTTCTTCGCGCCGCCGCCCGAGGCGGCCTGAGACAATCCCCACCCGGCCCGAAGGAGGCCCGCCGATGGAAACCGTGCTCTACGACTTCACCAAGCAGGACGCCAGCGGCGCCGCCTGCACCGCCCATGCCTGGGCCAAAGTGCCCGAGCGCCTGAGCCCGGCCGCACGCGAAGCCGCGATGGCGCGCGGCGCCGCACTGCTCAAAGCACACGACGCCGTGCTGGTGGCCCACTACTACGTCGACGGCGACCTGCAGGACCTGGCGCTGGCCACCGGCGGCATCGTCGCCGATTCGCTGGAGATGGCGCGCTTCGGCCGCGACCACGCGGCCAAGACGCTGGTAGTGGCCGGCGTGCGCTTCATGGGCGAGAGCGCGAAGATCCTGTCGCCGCACAAGCGCGTGCTGATGCCCGACCTGGACGCCACCTGCTCGCTCGACCTCGGCTGCCCGGCCGACGAGTTCGGCGCCTTCTGCGACGCCCACCCCGAGCGCCAGGTGGTGGTCTATGCCAACACCAGCGCGGCGGTGAAGGCGCGCGCCGACTGGATGGTCACCAGTTCCTGCGCGCTGGCCATCGTGCGCCACCTGCACGAGCAGGGACAGAAGATCCTGTGGGCGCCCGACCGCCACCTGGGCCGCTGGATCCAGGAACAGACCGGCGCCGACATGCTGCTGTGGCACGGCGAGTGCATCGTGCACGACGAGTTCAAGGCGCTGGAGCTGGAACTGCTGCGCGAACAGCATCCGCAGGCGATGGTGCTGGTGCACCCCGAATCACCCGAAGGCGTGGTGCGCCAGGCGCACGTGGTCGGTTCCACCTCGCAGCTGCTGAAGGCGGTGATCGACGGCACGGCAGCCGAATACATCGTCGCCACCGACAACGGCCTGATGCACCGCATGCGCCAGCTGGCGCCGGGCAAGACGCTGATCGAGGCGCCGACCGCGGGCAACAGCGCCACCTGCAAGAGCTGCGCGCACTGCCCGTGGATGGCGATGAACGCGCTGCAGGGCGTGGTGAGTTGCCTGCAGACAGGGCAAGGCGAGATCCGCGTGCCCGAGCCGGTACGCGGCCAGGCGCTGGGCTGCATCGAGCGCATGCTCGATTTCGTCAAGGCGCATCCGGACAGCGTCGCGCAGCCGCGCAGCGGCTTCGTGCCGAACATCGGGGTGGCCTGATGAACTTCGAGCACAACGAGACGCTGGACCAGGCGCGCGCACGCAACATCGAAGACGCGCTGCGCGAAGACATCGGCACCGGCGACTGGACCGCGATGCTGGTGCCGGCCGGCCGCCGGACGACGGCGCAGGTGGTGGTGCGCGAGGACGCGGTGCTTTGCGGCCGCGACTGGTTCGACGGCGTCTTCGCGGCGCTGGACCGCGCGGCACGCATCGAATGGCAGTTCGACGAAGGCGCGCAGATGCCCTCCGGCAGCGTGGTCTGCGGCATCGAGGCCGAATCGCGCGCGCTGCTCAGCGCCGAACGGCCGGCGCTGAACTTCCTGCAACTGCTCAGCGGCACGGCCACGGCCACGGAGCGCCATGTGCGCGCAATCGGGGGCGCGTCGCCGAATCCGAAGGGCTGCGCGATCCTCGACACGCGCAAGACCATCCCCGGCCTGCGCCAGGCGCAGAAGTACGCAGTGCGCGTCGGCGGCGGGCAGAACCAGCGGCTGGCGCTGTGGCACGGCATCCTCATCAAGGAAAACCACATCACGTCAGCCGGCGGCGTGCCGCAGGTGATGCAACAGGCGCTGGCGCTGCAGGCCGGCGTCGAGATCCAGATCGAGGTCGAGACGCTGGACCAGCTGCAACAGGCGCTGGAGGCCGGCGCGACCAGCGTGCTGCTCGACAACTTCCCGCTGCCGCGCGTGCGCGAGGCGGTGGCGCTGACGGCCGGACGCGCGCTGCTGGAAGTGTCCGGCGGCGTCACGCTGGACAGGCTGCGCGAGATCGCCGCCACCGGCGTGGACCGCATCTCGATCGGCGGCCTGACGAAGGACCTGCGCGCGGTCGACTATTCGATGCGCGTGCTTGGCTGAGCCGCGCGCCGGGTCAGGGTCTCTCGATGCGCGGGTCGCCCGGCCGCGACAGCGCCTCGAAGTCGCGACAGTCCAACGTGAGCAGTCTGGCCACACCGGCCTTGCGCGCGGCCGCCAGGTGCAGCAGGTCGTAGACCGCACCGCCGCGCACGCCCCTGGCTGCGCATTCCCGCAGCGTGGCGGCCACCTCGCTGCCCTCCAGCCCGACCAGCTCGACATAGGGCAACACGCTGCGCTCGACCAGATCGACAGCCGCCGCCGGGCCCAGCCGCCGGTGGTGCCTGCCACCCGTCAGGATCGAAAAGGTCTCGGCCAAAGCATGTGCGTAGAGCTTGTTGCCGCCTCGGGCCACGGCGCGATCGCATGCGGCATGGTTCGGCTCGTCGGCATCGAGCGAGGCGATCACGACCGAGGTGTCCAGCAGCGCAGCCGCTGGCGTGCGCGCAGGCATGCTTCAGCGCGACTTGCGCGGCCGCGCCTGCGCGTCACGCTCAGCGCGGGTCGCGGCTGCCGCGTCCAAAGCTTTTCCCGTGGCCTGGAGCACCTGCCGGCGGCTGGGCGATTGCACCAGCGGCAGCTCGGACTCCGGCGCGGGCGTCAATTCCAGGCGTTCGGCCACGACCGCCAGCCTCAGCCGCGAGCCCGGCCGCAGGTTGAGCCTGCGCCGCGCCTCGCTGGGCAGCACCACGCGGCCGGCGCTGTCGATGATGAGTTCGGACTTCATGGCAGATGATCTGGGAGATGGATTGCCATAGTGTATGCCGCAGCGCACGCCAGCACCAATTTCATCGCCGCTCGCTCTTCGCCCGCCGCGTCAGCACCGTCGGGAAGCTGACCGGCAGCGTCTGCGGGAAATCG
>DAIMFR010000042.1:0-42106 GCA_036724445.1 Rubrivivax sp.
TGGTTAGGCTGCAGGCCGATCGGCGTCACGCCGGCCAGTTGCGCGACCGCGTCGCACCAGGCACCGGCGGCGTTGACCAGCAGCGGCGCGCGGTACTCCCGGCCGCCGGCCTGCAGCAGCCACTCGCTGCCGCTGCGCTCGATGTGCGTGACCTCGGCATCGCAGACCAGCGTGCCGCCGTGGCGGCGCAGGCCGCGCAGGTAGCCCTGGTGCAGCGCATGCACGTCGATGTCCGAGGCATCGGGTTCGAGCGCGCCGCCCAGCAGCAGCTCGGGGCGCAATACCGGCACCAGCGCCAGCGTCTGGTCGCGGCTCAGGCGGCGCGACTGCGGCGACATGCTGGCGAGCAACGCGCAGTGCGCGTCCAGCAGCCCGGCCTGCCCGGGCGTGGCGGCGAAGAGCGCGCCGCGCGGCGACAGCAGGGCCGAGTCGGCGAAGCCTGGCGGCGGCCGGTCCAGGAAGGCGCGGCTGGCCAGCGTCAATGCGCGCACCTGCGGCGTGCCGTAGCTGGCCAGGAACAGCGCGGCCGAGCGGCCGGTGCTGTGGTAGCCGGGCTGCGCTTCGCGCTCCAGCAGCGTCACGCGGCCGTGCGGCGCCAGGAAGTAGCCGATGGAGGCGGCGGCGATGCCGGCGCCGATGATCAGGACCTCGGACTCTTGCATGCGGGTCGTCGCCGATGGCCGGCGTGGCGCCCAGCATAGCCGAAGCCCGGTCCCGGCCGGCCGCTTCCCTAGCGTGAAGGGTGCCGCCGGCCGCGGCTTCGGCGTACAACTGCGCGCTCGATACAGGAAGGGAGTCGACGCGCCCGCGCCGATGCAGATCGTGCGCGAGGCAGTCGTCGCGGCCGGCATTCATGAAGGCGGGGGCAGCGCGCGAGGGCGAAGCGGACGGTGTGCCGGTCGACCGGTTGATCATCGGTCGCTCCGCCTTGCATCTGCAGACGATGGCGCAGCTCGCGCGCATCGCGGCCAGCGAGGCGCCGGTGCTGATCGAAGGCGAAACCGGCAGCGGCAAGGAGCTCGCGGCACGCGCGATCCACTATGGCGGCGCGCGCCGGCACGCGCCCTTCGTGCCGGTGAACTGCGGCGCGCTGCCCGACACGCTGATCGAAAGCGAACTGTTCGGCGTGCAGCGCGGCGCCTTCACCGACGCCAGGCAGTCGCGCTGCGGGCTGGTCGCCGAGGCCACCGGCGGCACCTTGTTCCTCGACGAAGTCGATGCGCTCAGCGCCAAGGCGCAGGTGACCTTGCTGCGCTTCCTGCAGGACCAGCGCTTCCGGCCGGTCGGTACGGCGCGCGAGCAGCGTACCGACGTGCGCATCGTCGCCGCGTCGAATCGACCGCTCGACGCGCTCGTGGCGCGGCAATGGTTCCGTTCCGATCTGCTGTACCGGCTGAAGATCCTGCACCTGCTGCTGGCGCCGCTGCGCGAGCGCGCCGACGACGTCGAGCCGCTGGCCGAGCACTTCGTCGCCCGCTTCGCGGCCAAGTACGGCTGCGAGCCCCGGTCGATCCATCCGGCAACGCGGGCATGGCTGCGCGTGCATCCCTGGCCGGGCAACGTGCGCGAGCTGGAGAACTGGGTGCATCGCCAGTTCCTGATGTGTCCCGGCGAAGCGCTGCACCATGAGCTGCCCCAGGCACCGGTGCCGGATGACGGGGTGCGGCCGGTCGCCTGCGGCTTTGCCGAGGCGAAGGCGGAGGCGGTGCGGCGCTTCGAGCACGACTATCTGCAGCGCGTGCTCCATGAGGCCGGCTGCAACGTCACACGCGCCGCGCGCCTGGCGGGCAAGGAACGTCGCGCCTTCGGCAAGCTGCTGAAGAAGCACGGCATCGCCAGCCACGATTGCAACTGAGTGTTTCCCTCGAGGTGGGGCAATCGTGACCCGGCGGGTCGCGCCGGACCCGGGCCGCGGCGCGGCCGGCGCCATGCCGGAAAGCGGGGATGCAGCAAGCACTTGGCGCGCGCCGCCCGTGGGCCGGGGCGGGTCGAACGGCGGCACGTAGCGCGGGCCGGCGCGGGGACAAGGCCTGGCACCGGCTTTGCATTGAAGGCCCACCCATGTCCCACATCGGCAAGCTGACCGAGGCCATCGAGGCCTATCTCGCCCACCACCCGCTGGCCGCGGATTCGGCCGACGGCGTGGCGCGCTGGTGGCTGCAGCGGTCCGGCGTGCAGGCGGCGCCCGCGGAAGTGGAAGCTGCGCTTGCCGGGCTGGTGCGTCGGGGCAGGCTGCGCTGCGTGGTCCTGGCCGACGGCAACAGGTTGTACAGCGGCACGGCCGAGGTCGGCATGCCGTCGGCGCAACGCATGTGATGGGCTCATCGACGAGGAGTAAGTGCTCATGGTCCAGGTCAGTTTCCCCGGCGTGTACATCCAGGAGAAGTCCAGCGGCGTGCGCACGATCACCGGCGTGGCGACGTCGATCGCCGCCTTCGTCGACGCCTTCCCGCGCGGCGTGCTCGACGAGGCCGTGCAGTGCCTGAGCTTCGCCGACTTCGAGCGCGAGTTCGGCGGCATCCACACCGACAGCCCGGCCAGCTACGGCATCAAGCAGTTCTTCCAGAACGGCGGCAACGAGTGCTGGGTGGTGCGCGTCGCCGACGGCGCCACGACCTCCGAGGTGACGGTCGACGACACCGCCGGCGCCGGCGGCACCGTGATGTTCCGCGCCCGCGCCGGCCGGCAGATCCGCGGCGGGATCGCCGTCAACCCCGGCGCGTGGGGCGGCCACCTGATGCTCGAGGTCGACTACGACAGCACCGACCCGGCCACGCTGTTCAACCTCGTCGTGACCGAGATCGCGGCCAGCAACGGCCGGCGCAGCGTGCTGCGCAGCGAGACCTTCCGCAACCTGACGATGGATCCGGCGGCGCCGAACCATGCGCTCGCCGTGGTCAACGCCGGCTCGCGGCTGGTGCAGCTCGACAGCTCGGCCGCGGTGGCGCCGTTCACGCGGCCCGCGGCCACCGGCGCGCTCGGCGACGCGGTGGTCTCGGTGCCGGCCAGCCCCTTCGACCTGACGGTGGATGCCGGCGGCGGCGCGCGCAGCTTCAACGTCAGCTACACCGGCACGCCCGACCTGCCGGCGCTGCGCCCGCTGATCGAGAACGCGCTGCGCGGCGCCTCGGCCTTGGCCGGCAGCGACGCCGAGCGCGCGTTGATCGCCGGCGCCACGGTCCGGCTGATCGGGCGCGGCACCGCGGCGTCGCCGTTCCAGCTGCTGTTCACCGCCGGCCGCGGCGGCAATGCCTTCGACCCCGCGGCGACGCTGACGATCGGCAGCTCGGTGGCGGCGACGCTCACTGCGCTCGGCCTGCCGGGGGCGAGCAACGTGCAGCAGTACGCGCTGACCGGCGGCGGCGACGGCACGATGCCGGTGGGCGCGGCGCCGATCAGCGGCAACTTGGCGGCGAAGACCGGGTTGTATGCGCTCGAGGACGTGGACCTGGTCAACATCCTGTGCCTGCCGCGCGTGGCCGAGCTGTCGGCCACCGACATGAACGCCGTGTACTCGGAGGCCACGACCTACATCGCCGCGCGGCGCGGCTTCCTGCTGGTCGACATTCCCGAGTTGACCGCCACGCTCGACGCGATGCAGACCTGGCTGGCGCAAAACGACTCGCTGCGCAGCCGCGACGCCGCGGTGTACTTCCCGCGCACCTTCTGCCCCGACCCGGTCAACGGCAACCGGCTGCGCAGCATTGCCGCCAGCGGCTCCGTCGCCGGGCTGTACGCGCGCACCGACGCGGCGCGCGGCGTGTGGAAGGCGCCGGCCGGCACCGAGGCGCGGCTGGAGAACGTGCAGGCGCTGGCCTACACGCTGACCGACCTGCAGAACGGCGCGCTCAACCCGCTGGGCGTCAACTGCCTGCGCACCTTCCCGATCTTCAGCCACATCTGCTGGGGCGCGCGCACGCTCGACGGCGCCGACCAGCTGGCCAGCGAATGGAAGTACATCCCGATCCGGCGGCTGGCGCTGTTCATCGAGGAGAGCCTGTTCCGCGGCACCAAGTGGGTGGTGTTCGAGCCCAACGACGAGCCGCTGTGGGCGCAGATCCGGCTCAACGTCGGCGTGTTCATGAACGGCTTGTTCAGGCAGGGCGCGTTCCAGGGCAGCACGCCGCAGGAGGCCTACTTCGTCAAGTGCGACAAGGAGACGACCACACAGGCCGACCGCAACCTCGGCATCGTCAACATCGAGGTCGGCTTCGCGCCGCTGAAGCCGGCCGAGTTCGTCGTCATCACGATCCAGCAGATCGCCGGCGAGCTGCAAGCCTGAAGCAGCGAGGAGCACCGACCATGGCCAAGGGATTCGTCGTCAACGCGCACCGCTTCGACCCGTACAAGAACTTCAAATTCCAGCTCATGTGGGACGGCCGGGTGGTCGTCGGCGTCAGCAAGGTCAGCGCGCTCAAGCGCACGACCGAGGTCGTCAAGCACCGCGAGGGCGGCGACAACAGCACCGACCGCAAGTCGCCGGGGCGCACCACCTACGAGGCGATCACGCTGGAACGCGGCGTCACGCACGACCCCGAATTCGAGAAGTGGGCCAACCTGGTCCACCCGCTCGACGACCCGGGCATGGACCTGAAGAACTTCCGCAAGGACCTGGTGCTGCTGCTGAACAACGAGCGCGGCCTGACGGTCAAGCGCTACAAGCTGTTCCGCTGCTGGGTCAGCGAGTACCAGGCGGTGCCGGACCTCGACGCCAATGCCAACGCCACGGCGATCGAGACGATGAAGCTCGAGCTCGAAGGCTGGGCGCGCGACGAGGACACGCCGGAGCCCGACGAGAACGCGGCCGTGCCGGCGGGGGCCTGAACGGCGCCGGCACGGCGGGCGTGACACGATGAGCGGTGCGCGTGCTTTCGGCGGCGCGAGCGAGGATCTGGGCTTCGACTTCGAGCACGGCGACCGTCTGGCGCTGGTGACGGCGCTGCTCGACGCCTGCGCCGCGACGCCGGCCGGCTGGTGGTGCCAGCCGGTCGGCGCGCGCACCGCGGCGCTGCTCGCGCTGCTGCGCGCGAGCGAGGCGCGCGAGGCGATCGCGCTGACGCTGCGCTGCGCGGCCTGCGCCGCGCCCTTCGAGATCGAGCTGGCGCACGCCGCGCTCGCCGGCCTGGCGCAGGCGCCGCCGCAGCTGCAGGTCGCGCGCGACGGCGCCGAGCCGTTGACGCTGCGCCTGCCCACCGGCGATGACCTGCGCGCCTGGCAAGCCTTGCAGCCGGCCGCGCGCGACGCGGCCCGGCGCGCGATGCTGGCGCGCCTGGCGGTCGCCGGCACGCCGTTGCCGGGGGACGAAGCCGCCGCCGCCGCGGCGCTGGCGCAGGCCGACCCGCTGGTGTCGTTCAGCGTCGCCTGCGCCTGCCCGTGCTGCGGCGTCGCGGCCGAGCCCGAGATCGACCTCGAAGGCCTCGCGCTGCAACGCCTGGCCGCACGCCAGCGCGGCCTGCTGCACGAGGTGCATGCGCTGGCCTCGCACTACGGCTGGACCGAAGCCGAGGTGCTGGCGGTGCCGCCGGCGCGGCGCGCGAAGTACCTCGAACTGATCGAGGGATGGGCATGAGCGACTACTTCGGGGCGCTGCTGCGTTCCGCCGGAGCGCTGGCTGCGACGGTGCCGGGCGCGGCCACGGGCGCCGATCTCGTCGAGCAGGAGGTCGAGATCGAAGCCGCCGCGCCGGGCGAGCGCTGGGTGGCGAGCGCCGAGCCCGCGCGCGAACAGGCGCCCGAGCCGACGGCACGGGGCGTGGACGCGCCGGCCGCCGCCATGCCGGCCGAACGTGCCGGCACGGCGCAGGAGCCAGCACCGGCCCCACCCGTCGCGGCGCCCGATGCACGCAGTGCCGCGCCGCGGGCGCCATCCGAGAGCCCCGCGCTGACGCACCCGATGGTGCGAGCGGCGCTGCGCTGGGTGGGGGCCGATCCGCAAGCCGGGTGGCCGCCGAAGGACGAGGCGACGCCGGCGCGCGGCGACACCTTGCTGCCCCCCACACCGCGCGCGGCGACCACGGTCCAGCCGGTCGCCGCGCGGGTCCCGCCGGCAGCGCAGCCGCCGGTCGAAGACCGCGTCGAGCCTGCGGGCCGGCCGAAGCCCGCGCCCGGGATCGAGCTGACGCTGCCCGCCGCGCCACGTCCGCACGCGTTGCCCGAGCGGGTGCAGAGCCGGCCGGCAGCCCCGCCTGCGCGCCCGCTCGACCTGCACATCGGCACGATCCACGTCGCCGTCGACGCGCCGGCGCCGCGCGCCGCGTCCCAGCCGGCGGCGCCGGCCGCCGCGCCGCCGCGGCTGTCGTCGCCGCCGCCCGAGCGCAGCGCCTTCGCGCGCCTGCGCCTGCCGAGGTTGTAGACCATGGCGGCCGCCGACACCCCCAGGGCCATCGGCGCGGTGACGCGGCTGATCCGCGACCACCTGCTGCGACGCGGCCTGCAGGTCAGCGTCGGCAAGCCGGAAGAAGCCGCGGGCAGCGACACGCTGGCCAAGCTGAACCTGTTCCTCTACGAAGTCGGCTTCGACCCGAACCTGCGCAACGTCGAGCTGCGCCGCGGCGACCCGCCGCCGCTGTGGCTGGTGCTGAAGTACCTGCTGACCGCCTTCGACGACGCCGAGAGCAGCGACAGCGCCGACGCGCACGAGCTGCTCGGCCGCGGCATCGCCGCGCTGCAGGAGCTGAGCCTGCTGCGGCTGCTGCCGCCGGTGATCCCCTCGGTGCAGGCGGCGCTGCAGGACAACCCCGAGCCGCTGAAGCTGAGCTTCGACGAGACCAGCGCCGACCTGCTGTCGAAGATCATGCAGGGCACCGACGAGCGCTACCGGCTGTCGATGGCCTTCCAGGTGCGGCCGGTGCTGATCGTGCCGGCCGCGCCCAGCCTGTCCACGCTGCTGGTCGGCATCGACTACACGACCGTGCCGCAGACCGTGATCGGCGGCGAGGGCGTGGTCATCGACGTGATCCCGTCGCTGGGGCCGGTGCTGGAACGCGTCGAGCCGGCCGCCTTCGAGGCCGGCGCGGCCATCGAGCTGTTCGGCGCCGACCTGCACGGCGCGAACATCGAGGTCGCGCTCGGCGATCAGCTGCTGACCATCGTCGAACGCCGGCCCGACCGGCTGCAGGTGACGGTGGAGGGCACGCCGCCGGCGCCGATCGCCAATGGCAGCACGCTGTCGGCCGGCGAGCATGGCCTGGTCGTGCGCCGCCGGCTGTCGGCGACGCGCGTGCGCTCCAGCGGCGTGCAGCTGGCCAAGCTGCTGCCGACGGTGACCGGCGCGAGCCTGGTCGGCAACGACCTGCAGGTCAGCGGCCGGCTGCTCGGCCGCGGGCCGCTGCAGGCCGCGACCGACGACGTGGTCGTCGCGCTGTACCGCGACGGCGCCACGGCGGGGCTGTTCGACGTGGTCGCCGATGCGTCGACGCAGAACCAGATCGTCGTGCCCGGCGTGGCCGCGGCCGGGCTGGCCGCGGGCTCGTACCAGGTGATCGTCAAGGTCAACAACCAGCAGGCGCGCTTCAGCCCGCCGGTCACGCTGCCGTGAGGATCGCCGCCATGCAGATGAACGATCCGGTGGTCTTCATGCCCGGCGCGGGCGGGCAGGATGCGCATGCGCGTCATGCATTGCGCCAGGCGGCGCTGCGTCTGCGGCGCGAGGTCTGCTGGCTGTGGCGCGAGCGGCTGTCGCAGGGCGCCGCCGACGCCGCGGCCGATCCCGGCGCATTGCCGCCCTTCGTCGATCCGGGCTTCGGCGCGCTTGACCTCGCGCGCTATGCGCTGGACAAGCAGGCCTTCTTCCGCGACGACGCCACCGCGCGCCACCTGAGCGGGCTGATCGCCGCGCCCGCCCCGGACGCCGCCGGGCACCGCGGCGGCTTCGGCTGGGTCGTGCGCGAGCTGGCGCTGGAGCCGGTCGAGGCCTTCGTGCTCGCGCTGGCGCTGCTGCCGGCGCTGGACAGCGCCGCCGGCGCGGTGATCGCCACCTGCATGAACGACCCGCAGCGCAGCGAGCCGACGCTGGCGCTGGCGCAGCGGCTGTGGGACGAGCCCGACGAGCTGTTGCGTTGCTTCGATCCGGCTCACGCGCTGTTCGCCTACGGGCTGGTCGAGGGCGGCGCGGGCGGCTGGCATGCGCCGCTGCGCATGCCGGCGACGGCGGCGAAGGAACTGCTGGGCGTCGCGCCGCAGGCCGCAGCCTCCGCCGCGTTGCACGCAGCGAAGCCGCGCCGGCGCGTGGTCCCGGTGCTCGGTGCGCCCGGCGCGCCGCTGGCCGACGCGGCCATGCAGGCGGCGGGTCGCGGCGGGCAGGGGCTGATGCGGCTGCCCGCCGGCGCCGACGGCGACGGATTGCGCGCGGCGATGACGCTGGCTTGGCTGCGCGGCGCGGCGCTGTACCTGCCGTTCGCGGCCCTGCTGCCGGCCGACGGCCACGAGCACGCCGCGCCGCTGCTGCCGTTGCCGGCGCTGCCGCTGAGCCTGTACGTCGGCATCCACGACCGCGCCGCGCTGCGCCGGCTCGGCGACCCGGCGCTGCCGGCGATCGAGCTGTCGCCGCCGGGCTTCGCCGAGCGGCTGGCCGCATGGCAGCAGGCGCTGCCGCCGGCGGCCCGGCGCCCGGTGCTGGCCGAGCTGGCGCGGCGCTTCCGCGGCGAGACCGCGGCGATCGAGCGCATCGCCGCCGAGCTGGCGCTGCTCGGCCGCGAGCCGACGGCCGACGAGCTGCTCGCCGCGGCGCGCGCCGACTTCGATCTCGGCGCGCTGGCGCAGGCGGTGACGCCGCGCTTCGAGCTGAAGGAACTGATGCTGCCGCCGGCGCAGACGCGCCAGGTGGCCGAGGTGGTGACGGCGATGCACAACCTCGGCCGCGTGCACCACGAATGGGGCACGGCGCGCGCCTGGAACGAAGGCGGCCTGGCGGCGCTGTTCGCCGGCCCGCCCGGCACCGGCAAGACGATGGCCAGCGAAGCCATCGCGCACGAGCTGCAGCTGCCGCTGTTCCGCATCGACCTGTCGCAGGTGGTCAACAAGTACATCGGCGAGACCGAGAAGAACCTGAAGCGGCTGTTCGACGCCGCCGACGCGGCCGACGCGATCCTGTTCTTCGACGAGGCCGACGCGCTGTTCGGCAAGCGCACCGAGGTCAAGGACGCGCACGACCGCTACGCCAACCTGGAGATCAGCTACCTGCTCGAACGCATGGAGCGCTTCAAGGGGCTGGCGATCCTGGCGACCAACCGGCGCAAGGACCTGGACGAGGCCTTCCTGCGCCGGCTGCGCTTCGTCATCGAGTTCCCGCTGCCCGGTGCGGCGGAGCGCGCGCGCATCTGGCACAGCGTGGTCCCGCCCGGCGTGGACGCGGGCGAGCTCGACTTCGACTTCCTCGCGCAGCGCTTCCCGCTGGCCGGCGGCCACATCCGCGCGATCGTCTTCCACGCCTGCCTGCAGGCCGCGGGCGAAGGCGCGGCCAAGCGGCTGACGATGCAGGGCGTGATCCGCGCGGTGCAGCGCGAGTACGACAAGCTCGAACGCGCGTCCAGCCTGGAGCAGTTCGGGCCCTATGCGCCGCTGGTGGCGGCGGAGAGGGTGGCGCGATGAACGCCGCCGGGCCGTTCCCAAGGCGTTCGATCCCCCTCGGGGGGACGGCGCGCAGCGCCAAGGGGGTCGTATGAACCCTTCGATCCGCATCCACCGGCTCGAGCTCGACCTGCGCGGCATCGACCCGCAGCTCGCCGAAGCGGCCGTGCGCCTGTTCGGCCCGGCGCTGCAGGCCGAGCTGGCGCGCGGCGTCGACGGCGGCCGCAGCGTCGCGCGGTTCGACGCCGGCCGCATCGCACCCGCGACCGACGCCGGCGCGCTCGCCACCCGGCTGGCGCAGCGCGTCGCCGGCGCACTGAAGCAGTCCGGAAGCTGAAGCCATGCTGCGCGGCGCGCTCATCGAGTACGGCACCGACCTGATCGGGCCGATTCCGAACGTGGTGATCTTCCAGTTCAACCCGGAGTCGCTGTCGCGCGTGCTGCAGGTGCCGGCGCGGCCGACCGGCGCGACGCAGCGCGAGACCACGCAGGCGGGCGAGAAGACCTTCGAGAAGATCACGTTCAAGGCGCACTTCAGCGCCGCGAACATGCTCGACGAGGACAAGGTGCTGGCGCGGCTGTTCGGCATCGGCCCGCAGCTCGCGGCGCTGGAGAAGATGGTGCTGCCCAGCGCCAAGCTCGCCGGGCTGATCGGCGCGGCGATCGACGCGATCGCCGGCGCCGCCGCGCCGCCGGCGCCGCCGGCGCAGCCGATCCCGCGCGAGAGCTATCCGCGCATCCTGTTCATCTGGGGGCCGACGCGGGTGCTGCCGGTGACCATCGACTCGATGACCATCGCCGAGCAGGAGTACGACTTCGCGCTGAACCCGGTGCGCGCCGAGGTCGACATCACGCTGTCGGTGATCGCGATCGACCAGTGCTCGGACGACGTGCTCGCCAGGGGCGCGCTCGAGTACTCGACGATCGCGAAGGAGGCGATGGCGATCGCCAACCTGGCGAACACGGCCGAGCAGATCGTCGAGCTGATTCCGTTCTGAGGGGGTGCACGATGTTCCTGCCGAACTCACGCTATGCCAAGGTCGCGACGGTGACCACCCGGCTCGCCACCGGCGAGGAAGTGGTGGCGCTGAAGCTGCGCAGGCTGACGCCGGCGACCGGCGAGCCGAGGACCGTGCTCGCCGGCGACCGGCTCGACATCCAGGCGCAGCAGAGCTATGCCGAGCCGACCTGGTTCTGGCACGTGGCCGATGCCAACACCGCGCTCGACAGCCGCGACCTGGTCGCGCTGCCCGGCGACACCGTCGGCGTGCCCAGGAGCTGAACGGCCATGAGCACCGCCAGGTTCCGCGTCTGGTTCGGCGACGCCGAGGCGAGCGAGGAGGAGCTCGCGCGCATCGAGGAGATCGAGGTCACGCAGGAGATCGACAAGTTCTGGGAGGCGCGCATCCGCACGACGATGTGCCTGGACGCGCAGGGCCGTTGGCAGCACCGCAGCGACACGGTGGCCGCGGCGTTCACGCGCATGCGCGTCGAGCTCGACCCGGGCAACGGCGCCTTCGTGCCGTTGATCGACGGGCCGGTGACCAGCTTCGACTCGCGCCTGGATTCGCAGCCCGGCCGCAGCACCGCGAGCTTCGTCGTGCGCGACGACAGCGTGTTCCTCAACCGCGACGAGGGCGCCGAGGTCTTCCGCGACAAGAGCGACAGCCAGATCGTCGACGAGGTGTTGCGCAGCATCGACCAGATCGGCGACACGCGCATCGAGCCGACGACCGCGACCCATGCGATCACCTCGCGCCGCGGCACGAAGCTGCTGTTCCTCGGCGAGCTGGCGCGGGCCAACGACCGCCGCGTTTTCGTGCTGCCCGGGCCCGAGCCGGGCCGCAGCATCGGCTGTTTCCTGCCCGACCCGCGCAAAGCCGAAGGCGAGCTGCCGCCGCTGCACCTGATCGGCGACGCGCGCAACCTCGGCGACGCGGCGATCGACGAGGACAGCGAGTCGCCCGAGCGCAGCAGCGGCCGGCGGCTGCGCCTGGCCGACGGCGCGCTCGCCTCCTTCGAGACCAGCGCCGCCGATCTCGGCGTCGGCGGCGGCCGGCCGGCGGTGCCGGCGGACCTGACGCCGCTGCGCCTGCTGCCGCCGGGCGACGCCACGCGCGAGGATCCGGAGGCCGCGGTCTCGGGCCGCGCGCGCGGCGCGGGCTACGCCTACAAGCTGACGAGCCGCGTGATCCCGGGCTGCTACGGCGCGGCGCTGGTGCCTCATGTGCGTGTGCGCATCGAGTGCGGCGATACGCCGTACAGCGGCGACTGGCTGGTCGCGAAGGTCGTGCACCGCATCACGCCCTCGGTCTACACGCAGAGCTTCGAGGCCTGGGGCGACGCCGGCACCGAGGTGCCCGACGCGCCGGTGGCCGAGGCCGCCGGCGGCGGGCTGTCGGTGTCCTTCTCGGCCAGCGTGGGAGTGTTCTGATGCCGCAGACCGTCGAACATGCGCTCGAGCAGCTGACGCGCGATGTCCGCGGCCGCTACTACGGCAAGTACGGCGGCGTCGTGATCGACAACGACGACCCGCAGCGGCTCGCGCGCCTGAAGGTGCGCGTGCCAGGGCTGATGCAGGACGCCGAGATCGGCTGGGCGCGGCCGGCGCTGCCCTTCGCCGGGCCGGGGCACGGTCATGTGATGCTGCCCGAGCTGGACGCGATGGTCTGGGTCGAGTTCGAGGCCGGCAACCTCGACCAGCCGATCTGGAGCGGCTGCTTCTATGCCGAGAACCAGAGCGCGCCCACGCCCGGCGCCCCGGGCGGGCGCGTGATCGTCACGCCGCAGGGGCACAGCGTCGTGCTCGACGACGACGGCGACAAGCTGGTCGTCATGCATTCCGGCGGCGCTAAGCTGGAGATGACCGCGACCGGGCTCACGCTGTCGATCGGGGCGAGCAAGATGGTGATGAGCAACACCGCGATCAGCTTCAACGACGGCGTGCTGAAGATCGGCCCCGCCGGCGTCAGCCTGGCGAACGGGGCGATGACCTTGGGAGTGCCGCCGACATGAGCGCCGCACGGCCGTTCCGAAGGCGCCCGCTCCCCCGCGGGAGGACGGGCCGCAGGCCCAAGGGGGCCACATGAGCGGGGTACCGATGCTGACCACCACCAGCACCGTGATGTGCCCGCATTTCGGCCAGGCGCTGCTGAGCACGGCCGACACGCAGGCGCTGGTCGACGGCGCGCCGGTGCTGCTGCTCACCGACCGGCACGCGATCGCCGGCTGCAGCTTCGCCCCCGGCGGCGTGCCGTCGCCCTGCGTGCAGATCCAGTGGCTGAGCGGCGCGACCCAGGCCAAGGTGCAGAACGTGCCGGTGCTGCTGCAGACCAGCGTCGGCCTGTGCCTGAACGCGCTGCAGGTGCCGCAGGGGCCGGCGATCGTGGTGCAGACGCAGATCCAGGCGCTGGGAGTCTGACGATGCTGACCAACGGCCGACACCTGGCGTTCCCGTTCCGCATCGGCAGCGACGGCCGCAGCGCGGCGCCGCTGTCCGATGCCGAACACGTGCGCGACGAACTGCTGCAGCTGCTGCTCACCAGCCCCGGCGAGCGCCTGTTCCTGCCGGAGTTCGGCGGCGGCGTGCGCAAGCTGGTGTTCGAGCCGGCGTCCGACGTGCTGCGCGGCGTGGTCAAGGCGCGCATCACGAACGCGCTGTCGCGCTGGCTCGGCCACCGGCTGACGGTCGAGCTGATCGACGTGACGCTGGACGAAAGCATCGCGATGCTCGAAGTGACGGTCAAGTACCGCCCGGCCGGTTCGGCCGACTCGCGCGTCCTCAAGTTCCAGAGGACCGGGCAATGAGCGCGATCATCTCGCGCGACCACGTCGGCGACCGCGCCGATGCGCTCGCGGCGGCCAACCTGAACGGCCTGCGCCTGATCCTCGTCGCGCTGCCGCCGGGGCCGGAGCCGGATCACGCCGAGCTCGAGCTGCGCTTCTGGAACGGCCTGCACGTGGCGGCGATTCTGGCCGAGATCACGGCCGACCCGGTGCGCGCCGGCCAGATCTTCCGCGTGCGCGGCGGCACGCGCGTGCGCGCCGGCAACCTGCCCGACCAGGTGCACGCGAGCGCGGTCTCGGCCGGCGCCGACGCGACGCGCCTGAACCTGCGCGTCGAGCCGGTCGGCGACTACTCGACCTACACGCTCGAGCTGGTCTACGACGCCAGCCGCATCGACCCCTTCTTCGCGTCGCTCGGCTTCAAGTTCCGCCCCGGCTGCTTCACCAACGACTGCGCGCCGCAACTGCCCGGCCGCCCGGCGCTGCCCGGGCCGGCGATCGACTACCTGGCGAAGGACTACGACTCCTTCCGACACGTGCTGATGACCGCGATGGCGGCGCGCGTGCCGGGCTGGAAGAGCACCAGCGAGGCCGACCACGACCAGGTGCTGATCGACCTGTTCGCCGCCGCCGCCGACGAGCTCAGCGACTTCCAGGACCGCGTGATGAGCGAGGCCTACCTCGCCACCACGCGCAAGCGCGTCTCGCTCGCACGCCATGCGCGGCTGATGGACTACCACCTGCACGAAGGCAACCAGGCCAGCACCTGGCTCGCGCTGGAAGTCACGCCGGGGCAGGCGCCGTTCACGCTGGCGGCGCAGACGCTGGTCGCGTGGACCGGCGCGGACCCGCCGCTGCCCGAATCGGTGTTCTTCGCCAGCCGCGAGCAGCGGCTGCCGGCCGCGCAGCGGCAGCGCCTGGACCCGCTGCTGAACGCGCTGCGGCTGCACACCTGGAGCGGCGCCCAGCCGGCCCTGCGCGCCGGCAGCACCAGCGCCGATATCGTGCCGGTGCTGGCCGGAGGTGGGGGCGGCGGCCCCGCCGAAGCCGATGCGCTGCGCGATCTGGTGCGCGGCGGCCTGTTGCGCCAGCTGCTGATCGCCGAGCGGCTGAATCCGCTGACCGGCGCGCCCAACGGCCGCAACCCGCGCAAGCGCCAGCTGCTGCGGCTGCGCGCCGGCGCGGCCGGCGCCTTCGCCGCGCAGACCATCCACGACCCGCTGGACAACGTCTTCCTGGTGCGGCTGCACTGGGATCCGCGCGACGCGCTGCGGCAGGACTACAGCTTCACCAGCTTCTGCAACGGCGTGCCGACCGCCGACATCTCGATGTTCCACGGCAATCTGGTGCCGGTGCACGAGGGCCGGCCGATGGAGGCGGTGTTCCACGAGCCCGGCAGCGCGCTGCCGGCGGACACGGCAGAAGTCAAACAGCGCCATTTCACCCGGCTCGATCGCTACGACACCGGCTTCGACTGGGTGCTGGCCGCGCTGCCCGAAGGCCCGCTCGCCTACCTGCCGACGCCGCCGGGCGGAGAGCAGCCGGCGCGATCGACGCTGTTCGTCGAGGTCACGGTGCCGGCCGGCGGCACCGACGCATGGGACGAGGTGGAGTCGCTGGTGCACAGCGACGCCAGTGCCGAGCAGGGCGACCACTTCATGGTCGAGACCGACGAGCGCCGGCGCAGCCTGCTGCGCTTCGGCAACGGCACGAACGGCGTGCTGCTGCCGCACGGCGCGACCGTGCGTGCGAGCTGCCAGATCGGCGGCGGCGCAGCCGGCAACATCGGCGCCGACCAGCTGCTGTTCTCGCGCCCGCTCTCCGGGCCGTTGAGCGGCGCGGTCCAGCGCGTGTGGAACCCCTTCGACGTGAGCGACGGCCGCGACCCGGAACCGGCCGGGAAGATCCGCCGCAACGCGCCCGAGGCCTACCGTTCGCGCCAGTTGCGCGCGGTGACGCTGGCCGACTACGTCAGGCGCGCCGAGGAGGTGGACGGCGTGTCGCGCGCGGTCGCGCGCTACGCCTGGACCGGCAGCTGGCGCACGGTGCGCGTGACCGTCGACCCCGAGGGCACGACGCTGCTGGAAGAGCCGCTGCGTGCCGCGGTCGCCGCGCACCTGGAAGCGGTGCGGCTGATCGGCGAGGACATCGAGCTGCGCCCGCCGCGCTTCGTGCCGCTGGACATCCGCGTCGTGATCTGCGCGCGGCCCGAGGTCTGGCGCGAGGACCTGCGCTTCGTGCTCGAGCAGGAATTCTCCGACGACTGGACCAGCGACGGCCGGCGCGGCTTCTTCCACCCCGACGAGTGGAGCTTCGGCCAGGCCTTGCACCGCAGCCGGATCGAAGGCCGGCTGCACCAGGTGGCGGGCGTCGAGCACGTGGTCGCCATCGTGATGAAGCGCTTCGACGCGCCGACGCCCGGCGTGCCGAACGCCGAACTGCTCGAGATGGGCTTCGACGAGGTCGTGCTGCTGGCGAACGACCCGGACCATCTGGAGCGCGGCCTGATCCGCTTCGACATCCGCGGCGGAAGGGGTTGACTCATGGCCTGCAACCCGTTGATCGACGACCCCTTCGACTTCCCGCGCCGCGCGCACAACCGGCCGGCGTTGCCGCACGTCGCCTACCGCATCGGCCGCTGCGAGGATTTCGTCGAGGCGATGCTGCGCCGCATCGATGCCGCGCCGCCGCTGCAGGCCTGGACGCACCGCGAGCCGGACGACCCGGCGATGGCGCTGCTGCAGGGCGCGGCGATCGTCGGCGACATCCTCAGTTTTTACCAGGAGCACTACGCGAACGAGGCCTATCTGCGCACCGCCGCCTGGCGCGACAGCGTCGCCGAGCTGGTGCGGCTGACCGGCTACCGCCTCGCGCCGGGCCTGGGCGGGCGCGCGACCTTCGCGTTCGAAGTGCGCGGCGCGCAGCCGGTGACGATCCGCGAGGGCTTCCCGGTCAAGGCCGAGCTGCAGGACGTGCCCGACCCGGCCGAGTTCCAGACCGAGGCCGAGCTGACCGCGTACCCGCAGCTGGGCCGCTTCCGCCTCTATCGCCAGCGCATTCCGGCGTCGACCCTCGCTGCCGCGGCGACCACCATCGAACTCACCGCGGTCGCCGGCGCGAGCGATGCGCTCAGCCTGGCCGCGTTCGAGCTTCGGCCCGGCGACAAGCTGATGCTGATGCCGAACGAGGCGATGTTCAGCACGCCCGGCACCGCCTACAGCGCGCAGCCGGCGGCGCAGCTGGTGACGGTGAGCAAGGTCACGCCCCGGCTCGGCCGCGTGCTGATCGAGCTGGAATCCGGCCCGGCGCAGAGTTGGGCCGCGCCCGTGCGCGCCTTCCGTGTCGGCCGCAGCTTCAGGCATTTCGGCCACAACGCGCCGGAGAACTTCGTCACGCCGCTGGCCGACGCGGCGGGCACGATCACCGGCAGCAAGAGCGCGGCGACGCGCTTCGAGCGCTGCATCTACTACGGCGACTCGACCTACGGCTTCGGCGCCGGCTACACCGCGCTCGACCGCAGCGAGATGCCGCTGGACATCGAGGCGCCGGACATGGCGCCGGGCCGCAGGCTGATCGTGCAGGGCCGCGCGCGCTTCGACGGCCAGCCGGTGCCGGTGCCGTTCACGGTCACGAAGACGATCACCGCGGCGCGCGGCCGCAGCGTCAGCTGGGGCAACCTGGTCGGTGCCTCGACCGTGCTGACGCTGAACGACCAGCTGATCGCCAATGGCAGCGTGCTGAACGAGATCGCCGACATCCGCGAGCTGCGTTTCCACGAAGTGAGCAGCCCGCAGCTGACGCTGCGCCCGACCAGCGGCTTTGCCGCCGGCGCCTTCGCCGACGGCACGAACGCGCTCTACTTCTACGGCACGGCCGACGAGGCCCGGCCGCTGGCCGGACGGCGCCTGTTCCTGCAGCACGACGACGGCCGCAGCGCCGCGCTGGTGGTCACCGATGCCGAGTCGGCCTTCGCGTCGCCGTCGCCGGCGCCGCGCATGTGGCGGCTGAGCTTCGACCGCGCGCCGGCGCCGTTCGGCAAGGGCGATTTCGACGAGGCAGCGCCCACGGTCACCGTCTTCGGCAACCTCGCGGACGCGGCGCAGGGCAAGGCCGAACGCGAGGCGGTGCTCGGCAACGGCGACGCGACGCAGGCCTTCCAGACCTTCACGCTGCCGAAGACGCCGCTGACCTACTTCCTCGCCGGCGACGCGACGCCGCCGCAGCGGCCCGAACTCGAGGTGTGGGTCGGCGGCCGGCGCTGGACCCGCGTCGACGCCTTGTTCGGCCGCGGCCCTAAGGACGAGGTCTACATCGTGCGCGAGGACGCCGAAGGCCGCAGCCATGTGCAGTTCGGCGACGGCGAGACCGGCGCGCGGCTGCCCACCGGGCTGAAGAACGTGGTCGCGGTGTTCCGCAGCGGCAACGGGGCGCGCGGACCGGTCAAGGCCGGCGCCCTGCCGTCGGCGCCCGAGCGGCCGCTGGGCTTCGACAAGGTCTCGCTGGCCGGCATCGTCGCCGGCGGCGCCGGGCCCGAGGACGCGGACAAGGCGCGCGAGGCCGCGCCGGGCAAGGTGCAGAGTCTGGGCCGCATCGTCAGCCTGCGCGACCACGAGACCGAGACCCTGGCGATCCCCGGCGTGGTGACCGCCAGCGCCGCCTGGGACCTGCACGAAGGCGTGCCCGCGGTGCTGTTGCGCGTGCTGCTGGAAGCCGGCCGCGAGGCCGAGTTCGCGGCGGTGCGCGAGGCGGTCGCGCATGCGCAGCGCTGCCGCGGGCCGAACCGGCACCCGGTGATCGTGCAGCAGGCGCTGCTGCGCTACGTGTTCTGCGAGCTCACCTACGCGCGCGACCCGGCGTTCAGCTTCGACGCGGTGGACGCCGCGCTGCGCGCCGCGCTCGGCCTGGCCGGCGACGAGGCGAACGCGCGCCGTGGCCTGTTCGGCCTGCACGCGCGCCGGCTCGGCGCGCGCGAGTACGCGAGCCGCATCGAAGGCCTGCTGCAGAACGCCGCCGGCGTGCTGTGGTGCAAGGTGGTCGCGCTCGGCCGCTTCGGCGGCGGCGTGCGCGACCCGGCAACGCTGCCGCTGCCGGCGGCGCCGCGCGTCCGCCTGGCGACGCTGTCCTGCGCGCCGCGCGAGCTGCTGCAGCTGGCCGCGCGCCACTTGACGCTGACCGAAGCCGCCGAGCCCGGCGCGGGAGAGTGCGCATGACGACCACCGTGCCGCTGTTCGATCGCCTGCCCGAGATCTACCGCGTCCGCGACGCCGAGCAGTCGCCGCCGGACCAGCTGCGCGCCTACCTGGCGGCGGTCGAGCACGCGTTCGGCGCGCTGCACGAGCACATCGCGCAGCTCTATGACGACCTGTTCATCGACACCTGCGACGACTGGGTCATCCCCTATCTGGCCGACCTGCTGGGCACCACGCACCTGAAGGGCGAGCCGCGCACGCTGCGCGCCGACGCCGCCGACACGATCGCGCTGCGCCGGCGCAAGGGCACGCTGGGCGCGGTCGAGCGGCTGGCGCTCAACCTGAGCGGCTGGGCCTGCCGCGCGGTCGAGCTGCGCGAGAACCTGGCGTGGGCGCAGCAGCTGAACCACCAGAGGCCGGACGCCGGCGGCGCGCCGCCCTACGGCGACGCGCGGCTGCTCGCGCTCGGCCATGGCCTGACGCCGCGCGGCGGCACCGCGCCGATCCGCGACCCGGCGGCGCTGGCGCTGCTCGGCACGCCCTTCGACCCCTTCGCCTACACCGCCGACCTCAAGCCCGGCGACGCGCGCGAGCACCACGCGCACGCGCGCCGCATCAACCTGCCGAACCTGGCGGTGTTCCTGTGGCGGCTGGCGGCCTACCGGCTGCGGCTGATCCAGCCGCTGGCGCACGGCGCCACCGACCTCGGGCCGCAGCCGGCGGGGCTGGCGCGCTTCGCGCTGCGCTTCGACCTGCATCCGCTGGACCTGCCGGTGGTGTTGTTCAACACCAGCCGCCCCGGCTTCCTGCGGCCCGACAGCTCGGGCGGCGTGGTCTCGCCGCTGACCGAGGCCGACGCGGTGCCCGGTCCGATGCTCGACGCGCGCCTGACCAGCGGCACCGAAGCCGGCCATCCCGAGGCCTACGTCGCGATCGGCTTCTTCGACGACGCGCCGGTGCCGCCGAGCGGCTTCGACCTGGGCGATGTCGGACTGCACTTCTTCCTGCCGCAGTCGGAGCAGCCGGTGTTCGCGACCACGAACTGGGTGTTCCGCGGCGACAACCTCTGCGCCTGGGAGAGCGGGCTGCGCCGGCCGCTGCGCGACGGCGAGCTGGTGATCGACCCCGATATCGGGCGCGTGCTGTTCGGCGTCGCCAACCAGGCGCAGCGCGACGCGCTGGTCGATGCGGCCGGCACCACGCCGCGCATCTACGCCAGCTTCACCTACGGCGCGGCCGGGCCGGTGGGCGCGCATCCGGTGTCGCGCAGTTTCGGCCCGCTCGCCGGCACGCTGCGCCGCGCGAGCGCACTGCCCGGCGGCGATTCGCTGCAGAGCCGGCTGGCCGATCTGGACATCGCGGCGCAGCCGGTGGTGATCCAGATCGACGACAGCCTGGTGCACCGCATCGACCTGGCCGCGGTGCCGGGCACGGGGATCGACGGCGGCAACTCGCTGCGCCTGGCGCAGTCGCTGACGATCCGCGCCGCCGACGGCCAGCGGCCGATCGTGCTGCTCGCGCGACCGCTGAACTTCCGCCCGGTGAACGCGGCCGATGCCAACGTGGCGACGCCGGTCGTGCGGCTCGAAGGCCTGTACCTGGCGCCCGACCCGGCGAGCTTCCCCGCCGGCGCGGCGTTGATCGAGCGTGCCGCGCTGACGCGGCTGGAGATCGTCGGCTGCACGCTCGCGCCCGGCGGTGAAACCCGCCGCGACGGCACGCGCGCGCCGCTGCAGCCGGCGCTGCGGCTGGCCAACGGCTACGGCTTCAGCGTGCCGGCGGACGAGGCGGCCTTCGTGCCGACGCCGGACATCGTGCTGCAGCGCTCGATCACCGGTTCGCTGGCGGTGGACGAGCGTTACCGGCTCGACCTGCAGGACTGCATCGTCGATGCCGGGCAGGGCGTCGACGATCCGGCCGCGGCGCCGCTGGCGATCGGCGCCGCCACCGACCCGGCCGATGCCTGCGGCGCGCCGCTGGACTTCCACGGCCTGACCGTGTTCGGCGGCGTGCGCGTCAGCGAGGTCGGCGGCTCGGGCGGCATCTTCACGCAGCCCTTCGCGGTGCTCGACGACCAGCACGGCTGCATCAAGCATTCGAGCTTCGCGCCGGGCGCGAACCGGCTGCCGCCGAACCACTTCTGCGTGCATGCGCCCGACGCGCGCCAGGCCTTCGTCTCCGAGCGCTTCGACGCGCCGGGCTATGCCCAGCTCGCGAACCACGCCGACCGGCGCATCCGCACGCTCGGCCCCGGCGACGATGCGATGGGCGCGTTCGGCTTCCTGCTCGATGCGCACAAGTGGGCCAACCTGAACCTGCGGCTGGCCGAGTTCATGCCGGTGGGTACGCGGCCCTTGACCATAGCGGTGACATAGGGGACAGCCATGCAAGGCGACTTCTCCAACCTGCACTTCGACCCGCACGAGCACGAGCGCGGCGTGGCTGCGGCCGCGCTGGGCGTGCTGCGCAACCTCAGCGGCGTGCTGCACCAGCAGGGCCGCGTCAGCACCGACACCGACCTGAGCGAGGGCGAGTTGCTCGAGCTGGCTTGGAACGGCCAGGCCGGGCGCGACATCGTCGGCGCCGGCGTCTGCGCGGTGCCGGCGCAGGAGCCCGAGGGCTTCGCGGTCGAGGCCGCGTTCGCCGCCGGCGGCGCGGTGCACGTGATGGTGCATCCGGGCCGCGCCTGGGTCGACGGCATCCTCGCGCGGCTGGCCGGCGCCGCGGCGGCGCCGGCGCTCGCGGTCGAGCGCGAGGCCACCTACCTGGGCCCGCCGATCGCCACCCCGCAGCCGACGCCGGCGACGCTGGGCGACGGCGTGCGCGACGCGGTCATCCTCGAAGTGTCGGAAGAAGCGCTGCACGGCTTCCAGTACCCGCAGCGGCTGATCGAGCCCGCGCTCGGCGGGCCCGACACCAGCGAACGCGCCTTCGTCAACTTCCGCTTCCGCCTGCTGCGCCTGGCCGATGGCGAGGACTGCACGAACATCGGCCCCAGGCTGCGCGACGACCTGGGCGCCAAGGGGCGGCTGACGGCGTCGCTGGCGCCGGCGGTGGCGATCGCCGGCGACTGCCCGGTGGTCGGCGGCGGCGGCTACACCGGCTTCGAGCACCACCTGTACCGCATCGAGATCGCCGCGACCGGCGGTGCCTCGGCGCGCTTCAAGTGGTCGCAGTTCAACGGCGGGTTGTGCGGGCGCGGGCGCTTCGACGCCGCCGTGGCGCCGCCGCGGGTGACGATCGACGCCGGCCGCGCCGCGATCGTGCATTCGAACCTGAGCGAGTTCTACCTGGAGGCGCTGCGGTACGACGAGCTGGCCGGCAGCTGGAACGTGGTCTACGGCGCGCTGGCGACGCTGAACGCCGAGAACGACCTCGACCTGACGCAGCCGCCGCTGTTCGGCGCGATCCCCTCGACCACCGATCCGGTGTTCTTCCGGCTGTGGAACGGCATCGAGGACATCGCCTCGTTCACCAATGCGCTCGATCCGGTCGAGCTGCGCGACGGCATCCGCCTGGTGTTCGACCCGCCGGCCAACGGCAACTACCGGCCGGGCGATTATTGGACCTTCCCCTTGCGCGCCGGCGAGATCGCCAACCCGCCGGTGCTGGTCGACACCGCGCCGCCGGTGGGCATCGTCTACCACCGCGTGCCGCTGGCCGAGCTCAACTGGAGCGGCCGCCTGGACACGCGCATCAGCGGCACGATCGAGGACTGCCGCAAGCGCTTCCGCCCGCTGACCAACCAGAAGCTGTGCTGCACCTTCCTGGTCGGCGACGGCGTGTCCAGCTTCGGCGACTTCAACTCGCTCGAGCAGGCGGCCGCGCACCTGCCGGCCGCCGGCGGCGAGCTGTGCCTGCTGCCCGGGCTGCACCGCGCGAACCTGCGGCTGGAAGGCCGGCGCAGCGTCACGATCCACGGCTGCCCGCGGCGCTCGCTGCTGCTGCCGCGCACCGAGACGCGCACGCTGCCGATCCTGCACTTCGTCGATTGCGCCGGCATCCGCGTCCACGACCTGGACCTGCTGACTTACGACGGCATCGACCTGCTGATCCAGGGCAGCCGCGACCTGAGGGTGCACGACAACCGCATGATCGGCCGCGTGCACTGCATCCGCGCCGGCGACGCGGCCGAATTGCAGATCGCCAACAACCGGCTGCACCTGCTCGACACCGCCGCCGGGCTGACGACGATCTCGCTGGCCGCCGACGACAGCTTGGTCGAGCGCAACACGCTGGTGCTGCTGCCCTTCATCGACACCACGCCCGACGAACCCGGCGTTCCCGACGACGACCCGACGCGCGACCCGGCCGACCCCTGCGCGCGGCCGGAAATCATCTACCGCTTCCCGCAGCTGGTGCTGGCCTACGCGACCCGCGTCTGGGGCTTGGCGCTGGCGCTGTTGCTGCCGCAGCAGCCGTACCGCGCGATCGGCGGCATCCACCTGCGCGCCGGCTGCGAACGCGTGCGCCTGCTGGAGAACAGGATCATCGGCGGTGCCGGCAACGGCATCCCCCTCGGCGGCGCCCTCGACCCGCCGCCGACCGCGCCCGAACCGCCGCCGCCGCCGGTGCTGACCGTCGCGGCGGCGTCGCGCTCGTCCACCAATGCGGCCGCCGGCGAACAGCCGGTCGCGGTGGTGGTCGATGCCAACGGGCAGTTCCTCGCGCTGGTGCTGGACGAAGCCGGCGCGGCGCGGGCGGACGTCGACGTCTACCTCGAAGCCTCGAGTGCCGACGCCGCCACCGCCAGCGACCGCAGCGATGGCGAAGGCCTGGCGAGCATCAAGACCGCGCCCGGGCGCTACCTGCTCGACGTGTCGCCGCAGTGGCGCATCGTGCGTGTCGCCGAGACGCGCGACCAGGGCGTGCTGGTGAACGCGATCACGGTCGCGCCGCGGGCCGCCGCAGCCGGCCGTGCCGAGGCCTTCCTGCACGAGATCACGATCGAGGCCAACGACGTGTCGATGATGGGGCTGTCGGGCGTCGGCTTCGCGCTGCGCGCCGGCGCGCGGCTCGCCGGCGCGACGACGGCGGTGGTGAACAACGACGCCAAGGCGACGCTGCTCGCCTTCATCGACACCGCGCTGCTGAACTTCGCGCTGACGCCGCTGCTGCGCGCCACGCACCCGGTGCGCGACCTGGTGATCCTGAACAACCGGCTGCACCACAACCTGCGCAACCCCTTCACCGAAACGATGCTGCAGCAGGCGCAGCAGGTCGGCCGCGGCGGCATCTCGCTGGCCGTGGTCGAAGCGGCGCGCATCTGCGGCAACCACGTCAACGACAACGGCCTCACAGCCATCAACCCGGCCTGCGGCGTGTTCGTCGGCTACGGCAACGACGTGGAGCTGACCGACAACACGCTCGCGGCCAACGGCGCGATCACCGCCGGCTACGAGGAGAACCGGCGCGCCGGGCTGCGCGGCGGCATCTACGTGCGCTTCGCCGGCGCGCTGACGGCACGGCTGTCGGCCTCCACCGGCCGCAAGCCCGCCTTGCGCGTGCACGACAACCGCGTCGACCAGCCGGCCGGCCGGGCGTTGACCGCGTTCGCCTTCGGTCCGGTGTCGATCGCCAACAACCATTTCAGCAGCGAATTCACCGGCCGCTTCGGCTTCCTCGACGCTGCTTTCGGCGGCGTGCTGGTCGGCAACTTCGGCGGCATGCACCGCCTGATCGCGCGCCGCTTCGGCGGCCGCATCGACAACGCCGCCGGCCGCTTCGCCGCGCTGGCCGAGGCCGCGCTGCCCGGCGGCGAGACGATCTACGGCGACAACTACGTGCGCCTGGACGCGCTCAACCGTTCGCTGGTCAGCCAGGCGCTGCTGTCCTTCGATGACTTCGGCTACGCCAGCAACACCAGTGCCGTCTATCGCGGCGACCCGTTCCTGTGCAACACGCTGATCGTCGCCGACACGCTGCGCGCCACCGGCGGGCGCCTGCGCGAGGACGCGACGCGCACGCTGTCGATGCTGTCGCTGGCGCTGCGCGCCAACATCAGCAGCCACAACCAGGCCGACCACTGCATCTTCGCCTTCCCGTTGCCCAGCAGCACGCACCTGCCGCGCACGGTGAACGTGCCGAACCAGGTCTTCGACAACAGCTTCTGCGCCAACGCCGACGGCGTGCAGACGAACGTCGGCCGCTTCGCGGCACCGGCCTTGTCCGCACATGCGGCGCAACTCGGCGGCACGATCGGCGAGAACGACTTCAGCAGCGCCGAGGTGAACACGCTGTCGCGGGCCTACGCCAGCAGCGCGCTGACGCAGGTCAACACCACGCAGGTGGCGGTGACGCGCGCCTATCAGGAGGAGGCGCTGCGGCTGTCGGCCAAGCTCGGCGCGCAGCACCCGAAGACGCAGGCGCTGGCCGCGCAGGCCGAGGCCGGCGTGGCAGCGCAGCGGCTGGTCGCGACCAGCGCCGAAGCCAACGCGGCGCCGCTGCAGACCGTCCCCGACGCCGGCTCGGCCGTCGGCGGGCGCGTCGTCAACACCAAGGGGCAGGGGCAGGGTGGGTTCACGGTCGAACTGCTGAGCGCGACCGGCGCGGTGGCCGCGAGCCTGGGCCGCAGCGATGCCAACGGCAACTTCGGCGCAAGCTTCGACGCCAACGAGAGCGCGCGCCTGGCCAAGCTCGGCAAGCTGCTGCCGCGGGTCGTCGACAGCGCCGGCAAGGAAGTGCTGCGCAGCCAGGACGCGGTGGAGCTGAGCGCCGGCGCGAACCTGCAGTTCACGCTGACGCTGCCGGTGCGCACGGTGCCGCTGTCGGTGGTGAGCACCGGCACGGTGATCTTCGGCACCCGGCCGCCGGCGGGAACGCCGCCGGCGCCGAGCCCATCGCCGGTGCCTGCGCCTGCGCCTGTTCCGACCCCGGCTCCCGAACCGCCGCGCGTGCGCACCCCGTTGACGCGGCTGGACATCGATGACGAGCTGCGCAAGCGGCTGATGGCCGGCGGCATCGTCGATGTCGAAGGGGTGCTCGAGGCGCCGGCCGCCAAGCTGGCCGAGATCGTCGGTGACCGCGGCGCCGCGGCGCGCCTGCAAGCGATGGCCAAACAGCTGCTGGCGGGCGCGCCGCCGCCCTCGCCCACTCCGGGTGGCGGCACGGCCGGCACCGGCGAACGCACGCCGGCGGCTGCGCCCGCCAAACGGGCGGCAGCGAAGACGCCGCGCAGGAAGGGCTGACGCACCGCCATCGGCCATGAGCAGCACCAGCGCCCGTCGTGCCGCGCCGGCCGCGCGCCCCCCCGCGGCGCGTGCGACGGCCGAGGGCGCGGGCGCTGCCCGCGCGCCGGCGTCCGCGGCGCCGCCTGGCGCCTGTGCTTGCGGTGGCGGTTGCCCGCGTTGCCGCGAGCCGCTGGCGGGCCTGAGCGTGCATCCGGACTCGCCGCGGGCGCGCGATCTGGGCGCGACGGCCTTCACCCAGGGCGAGCAGATCGACGTGGCGCCCGGCCACTGGGCGCCGCACAGCCAGGTGGGGCGCGAGCTGATCGGTCACGAGATCGTGCACGTGCTGCAGCAGCGGCGCGGTCGCGTGCCGGTCAATGCGCGCGTGGCGGGGCGCGCGCTGAACGACGATCCGGCGCTCGAGGCCGAGGCCGACGCGGCAGCGCCGCAGGCCTGGCAGGCCTTCGCCGCCTGGCCGCAGCACGCGGCAGCCGTCCGTCCGGCAGGGGCCACCGCGGCCCCGGGGCAGGGCGTGGTGCAGCGCCGTTCGTCGCCGCCGCCGCAGCCCTGCGCGCCGCCCGCGGCGATGGACTGCACGCCGGGTGCCGACGAACCGCCGCGCGTCAACCGCGAGTTCCGCTTCGGCCGCGATGCGGCGGCGCTGGACGCCGCCGACATCGGCTTCCTCGACGGCGTGGCCGCCGCCTGGCACCGCAACGGCGGTGTGACGCTGCTGCGCATCGACGGCTATGCCAGTGCGGAGGGCGATTGCGCCTACAACTGGGGCTTGTCCTGCCGCCGCGCCGCCGCGGTGAAGGCCGCGCTCGAAGCGCCCTCCGACGGCTCGCCCGGCGTGCCCGCCGCCCAGCTGCAGTCGCTGGTGCACGGCGAGAGTGATGCCGCCGGCGACGCGCTGGCCACCAACCGCCGCGCCACGCTGCTCGTGCCGCTGCCGACGGCGCAGGGCCCCGACCAGCGGGTGTCGCCCGACGGTGCCGTCGCCGCCGAGCCCGACAGCCACCTGGCGCGCGAGATCGGCTTCGAGCTGGACCCGGGCAGCCGGCCGCCGCCGGTGGCACCACAGCCGCCGCCACAGCCTGGACAAGCGGCGCCACCGCAGCCGCCGCCGCCGGCGCCGATCCCGTGGGACGGCCGTGCCGGCTCGCCGACCGAAGCGGCGTCGCGCGCGACCATGCAGCGCGAGCTGTTCGCCGCCTTCGACGCCTACCTGAAGTCCAAGCTGCCCAGCACCACCGCGCGCCTGGCGCTGCCGCAGGTGCCGTTCGCGACGCCGGCCAACCCGGGCGGCGGCGCGCCGGCGCCGACCGGCGCGATCGACATTGCCGACCAGGCGCGCGACGTGCTGGAGGCGCGTTACGCCGTCGCCATGAACGCCGCCGCGGCGGCGCCGGTGCAGCTGGCCCAGCGCGGGCCGCTGCAGGGCTCCGGCGCCGGCCAGAACCTGTTCGACGCCGCCAGCGAGGCCGACCGCAGCGCCGTCACCGGCGACGCCGACCTGGCGCCCGACGTCGGCTGGTGGCTGTTCGAGAACGACGTTCCCGGCGCCGCCGGCGCGCCCGGCTCGCGCCGTTTCGCCACCCAGGTCCTGGCGGCGCACCACTATTCGTCGGGCGACGATCCGGGCGATGCGTTCCGCTGGCCGGTGGCGCATGCCTACGCCAATGCCCGGACGCTGGCGCCGAACAACCGGCGGCGCATGATCGACTACCGCATGGCCGACTGGAGCGAGGCCGCTCAGGCGGGCGGCCGGCCCGGCTTCACCGTGCAGTCGCGCTTCGATCCCGGCAAGACCCCGGTGCGCAGCGAGCTGGTGCAGCGCTGGACGATCTTCGCCACCTCCGTGCACGAAAGCCTGCACCTGCGCACGCACCCGGCTTTCGAGGCCGCCGACCGCGGTCGCGGCACGATGAAGGAGGGCTTCACCGAGATGTTCACGATCGCCACGCTGAACACCGATGTGATGCCCGCGCTGCGCGCGGGGCGGCGCGAAGCCTTGCGCCGCACGGTCGAAGGCCGCGCCTCGCCGGCCGCGCCCGACGCCGCGCTGCTGGCCAACCGCGTCACGCCGGCGCAGTACCTCGATCATCGCGCGCAGGCCGAACGCATCCGCGACGGCGGCACGCCGCCGGGCGGCAGCGCCCATGCCGGCGTCGGCGAGCAGGCGGTGCGCGCCGCGTACTTCCAGGGCCACGTCGAATACCTCGGCCTCGACCCCGCCGGCGCGCCGCTGGCCGGCCTGGCGGCGCCGGGCGCGGCGCGGGCGCTGCGCATCCCGGCCGGCATCGCCGACCTGAACGGGCTGGCGCGGCGCAGCGGCGTGCCGCGCGCGAGCATCGGGCGCGACAACCCCGGCATCGCCGCGCCGTTGCCCGCGACGGCGGTGCTGGCCGGCTGCCGCGAGCACCGCGTGGTCAGCGGCGCGACGCGCGCGCTGATCGCGGCGCAGAATGGCGTGTCCGAGAACGCCCTCGCCGAGGCCAATCCCGATGTGACGCTGGACCCTGCCAGCAGCGACTGGCCGGCCCTGCCGGCCGGCCGGGTGCTGCTGATTCCGGTGCATTGATCATGTTCAGCCGCGAACGCCTCGTCCTTCCGCGCAGCGGTCGCCGGCCCGCAGCCACCGGCACCGCTGCGCCGGCACGAGCGGCGCAGCCGCCGGGCCGCGCCGTCTGTCCCTGCGGCGGCGGCTGCCCGCGCTGTGGCGGCAGGGCACTGGACGGCGCGTTGCGCCGCGGCCTGGAATCGCAACTCGGTGCCGGCCTGGCATCGGTGCGCGTGCACACCGATGCCGAAGCGGCACACCTGACTGCGGCCCACGGCGCGCGTGCGCTGACGCTGGGCGAACACGTCTTCTTCGCCCCCGGCCGCTTCGCGCCGCACGGCGGCGGCGGCGCGGCGCGCCTGGCGCACGAGCTGGTGCATGTGCTGCAGCAGCGCGCTGGCCGCGCCGGTGCCGCCGCGACCGCTCCGCGTGCGGCCGAGGCCGAGGCGCGTTCGCTGGGCGCGGCCGTCGCCGCCGGCAAGCGGGTCAGCGTGCGCGGCGCCAGCGCGCCACGGCCGCAGGCCGACGGCCCCGAGACTGCAGCGCCCGACGCCGACAGCGAGCGCTCGGCGCTGCGCCACTACCTGCGCTGGTGGCTCGGCGGCGTGCTGCTGCGCGGCGCGCCGCCGCTGCCGGCGGCGGACGACTGGAGTGCCGATCCGGGCACCGCGTCGTTCCCGCCGTTCCAGCCGCTGCTGCCGCAGCTCACGCTGGCGCCGCAACTGTTCGCGCCGCTGCCGCCCGACCCGTTCTACCTCCAGCCCGATGCCGGCGCGATCTACGGTGCCTTCAGCGCGCGCGGTGCGCCGGCCGGCGCCGGCGACAGCGACGCGGCGATGGCGCTGTACCGGCGCAACGAGGCGATCGCCCGCGGCCTGCCGGACCTGCGCGGCATGGCGCCGCGCTTCGTGCGCGGGCTGATCCCGAACACCTGGCGCCGCGACATCGCCAGTGCCTTGACCGCCGCCGACATCGGCGCCCGGCTGAACCGCGATTTCGCGACGCCGATCGAGATCTCCGACCGCGCCTTCCAGGGCATGACCGGGGCGAGCACGACGGTGATTCCGCTGCCGTCGCTGTCTTTCGACTGGCCCTGAAGAGCCCGGCCATGGGCAGCCCGACCCGCTCGGCGCAGGCCGCACCCGCCGCCAAGCCCAAGGCGACACGGCCCGCGGGCACGACGCCGCAGCCGCAGATCGCGGCGCCGCTGCTGCCGGCCGCAATGCCTGGCGGCTGGGCCTGCGCCTGCGGCGGCGGCTGCCCACGCTGCGCCGCAGCTTCGCAGCCGGGCCGGCACGACGACGCGGCCGAGGAGCGCCGCGCCGACGCGGTGGCGATGCGCATCGGCGCCGGCGGCAGCGTGAACGCCACGCCGCGGCCCGCGGACCGGCCGCCGGCCTTGCTGCCCGGGCCGGGCGAGCCGCTCGATCGCGACAGCCGGGTCTTCTTCGAGCCGCGCTTCGGCACCGACCTGTCGGCGGTGCGCATCCACCGCGGCGCCGCCGCCGACCGCCTGGCGCGGCAGATCGGCGCGCTGGCCTTCTCCGACGGCCCGCACATCGGCTTTCGCGCCGGCCTGCATGCGCCGCGCAGCGGAGCAGGGCGGCAGTTGCTGGCGCACGAACTGGCGCACGTCACGTCGCGGCAGCCCACGCCCGGTCGCCTTCACCGCCACCCGGTGGCGCCGGCGCCGGTGGCGCGGCGCACGCGCACCGACCTGTTCGGCGACGGCACGCCGGCGAACACCGGCATCGACGTCAACACCTTCGACAGCTGCACGCGAGAGCAGGCCGACTGGTTCGCCGAGCCCAGCCTGAGCGCGGCCGACCGCACGCTGCTGTGGGAGCTGATGCTGAAGCTGCTGCTCGGCGCGCACGTTGCCGCCGGCATCGGCGACCTGAAGCTGAAGGACCTGGTGGGCCTGAGCGCGGCCGACTGGACCGGGCTCGAAGCCTTCGGCCGCGCCTGCGACCCGACGCAGCACACGATCCGCGTCAACACGCCCGGTGCCTACACCGTGGCGCGGCGCGCGTCGATGGGCCACACGCTGATCGGGCTGGAATCGCTGCACGACATGACGCCCGAGGTGCTGGAGATCACGGTGTCGGAGATCCAGCTCGACGAGATCGATGCCGGCGGCCGGCTGGCCGCGATCAGCGCCTACTGGACGCTGTTCGAGCCGCATCTTCAGATGCGCATCGCTGCCACGCCGGCGCCGGCGCGCGGGCCGGAGTTCCAGCGCGTGCTCGACCTGCTGGCGGGCCCGGGCGGCATCGCGCCCTTCGCCACGCTGCGCGGGCGCATCCGCAACCTGCACCGCTTCAGCCGCGTGATGTTGACGCGGCTGGTCGCCAACTATGCCGACTTCAGCCGCAGCCGGCCGGTGCAGCTGGTGCTGCACACCGGGCACGACTCGGCGGCCTTCCAGCACAGCGCGCACCTGTTCGAGGACCTGGTGCTGCAGGCCGCGCCGCCCGGGCTGGCCGGCCTGTTCTACGACGAGCGGCTGGTGCTGGTGCTGGAGGGCGGCGACTCGCTGGCTTCGATGACCACGCAGGTGGCCGACATCGCGCGCGACTATGGCCAGCGCGACGCCGGCGGCCGGCCGCGGCTGGAGCAGGTGATGATCGCCGGCCACGGCTCGCCGCGCAGCGTGCAGATGGCGGGCAGCGGCGCGCCCTTCATCCACGAAGGCGAGGTGCGCTACCCGAGCGAGAGCCTGCTGATCGACGCTTCCGGCGTGCCCACGCCTGCCACGCAGGCGCTGCTGGACACGCTGCTGCGCAGCCTGGACCCGGCCACCGCGCGGTTGGTGTTCGCCGGCTGCCTGGTGGCCTCGAACCCGGTGCCCACCGGCACCGCGCAGGGCGACATCGCCACCTTCATCGCCGCGCACCCGAACCTGGCCAGCGTGGTCGCCACGCAGGGCGCGGCGCTGGGGCTGCCGGCGAACTTCGTCACCGCGTCGCGCGCGTCGCTCGGGCTGGGCTCGGCGCGCAGCCTGCGCGATGCCGACGGCAACCTGACGGTCGATTTCCCCGCCGACCCGGCTGCCTTCGGCAACGCCGCGGCCTACGCGGCCGGCGGACTGGAACCCGAAGGCGTGCTGAACGCGGCGATCGAGGTCGCCGGCACGCGCACCGCCGTCGAGGTGGCGGCGATCCTGCGCAGCCGCCTGGCGCTGGCGCCGCGCGCCGGCGACTGGTACGACATGGTGACGCGGGTGATGGTCGGCGTGGCGCTGGACGGCGTGCCGGCCGGCGGCCCGGTCGACGTCCAGCGGCTGCAGGTGCTGTCGCACCTGACCGGCACGCCCTTCCTGGCGCGCTGGCGCGACTACGGCGTCAGCGTGGCCAGCTTCGCCGCCCGCGTCAACGTGCACCCGGCGCTGGCCGGCCTGATCTACACCGGCCTGTCGGGCACGGCGATCTTCGGCGCGCCGCCCGACCAGGAGGCGAAGCTGATGCGCTTCATCGTCGAGCAGGCGTGGATCAACGCCGGCACGGCGCGCGAGGCGCAGTTGCTGGCCTTCGTCGACGCCGATGCCGGCCTGAGCGCGGCGATCCTCGCGCCGCACCTGGACACCGCGGCGATCGCCGCGAGCGCGCCCACGCTGTTCCCGGCCGGCGCCGCGGCCGGCTCGGGGCGGCTGCGGCTGGCGCTGGCGTGGCTGCGGCGCCAGCCGGCGCAGCCGGACGTGCTGGCCTTCCTGACGAGCCAGGTCACGACCGGCGCCGGCGCACCGACGCTGAGCGCGGCGCTGCGCGCCGAGCTGGGCGGCATGAGCGACACCAGCCTGCTGCGCGCGCTCGGCATCCCGCTGACGCCCACCACGGTGACGCCGCCGATCGGTGGCGGGGGTGGCGGAGTGTCGCTGCCCAGCGCCAACGCCGAGGTGACCGGCGACGCCACCAACGACGTGCTGATCGAACAGCGGGTCTACGAGGCCACGGTGCTGCCGTATGCGCTGAACGTGCGGCGTGCGCCGGGCATGCACGGCCGCGTCATCGACGCGCTGCGCCGCGGCGACACCGTGCGCGTGCTCGGCTTCACGCACGACTGGGCCGGCATCGAGAAGAACGGGCGCCTCGGCTTCGTCTACCGCACGCAGATCACGCCGCCATGAGCGAATTGCAGCTGGGACCCTGGCACGCGCTGCCGGCCGGCGGCGGGCAGGCGCTGGCGATCGATGGCGCGACGTTGGCCGCCGCCAGCCCCACGCACCTGGTGGCCTGGCGCGACGGACGCGAGATCGCCAGCCACGCCGCGGCGCGCCGCATCGCCGGGTGGCCGCGCATCGCTGGCGAGCGGGTGCTGTGGGGCGACGGCATGCTCGATCTGGCCGACGGCCGCTGGCTGCCGGCCCGCGGCGCCGAGGCGCTGTTCGAGGCCACGACGCCGCTGGGCACCGAGTACGCCACCGCCTGGGCTTGGTCGCCGGACGCGCAGGCGCTGGGCTGCTGCATCGCCGGCGGCCGCGACGCGGGCGCGCGCTTCGTGCTGCTCGACACCGCCAGCGGCGCGGCGCGGACGCTGTGGCGCTCCACCGACCTGGCGCCGCAGGCGGCGTGGCTCGGCCGCTCCGGCATCGTGCTGGGCAGCCGGCAGCCGCAGCGCTGGGGTCGCGACGGCAGCCCGGCCGCCGCGCTGGGCACTGGCCCTGCGCTGCCAGCGCTGCGCATCGAATCCAGCGCCGGCGAGACGCGGTTGCTGATCGCCGATCCCTTGGGTCTGGCGGTCTGGGCGCTACCCGAGGCCGAGCGGATCCTGGATTGCCGTGGCCACTGGATCGACGCGACGCTGACGCCCGACGGCCAAGCGCTGTTCGCGGTGGATGCCGCCGGCACGCTGCAGGGCTGCACGCTGCAACCTGGCCATGCGCCGCGCCCGCTGACCGGCGGGCCGCCCGGCATCGCCGCGCTGGCCTGCGACGCCACGCAGCTGCTGTTGGGCGCCGGCCGGCGCTGGCATCTGGCGCCATGGCGCCTGCAGCCGGCAGGGGGCACGCGCCGATGAGACGCGAATTCGCTCTGCCCGCGCGGCGTGCCGGCGTGTCCGCAACGCCTCGGCGAGCGATGCCGGCGCCCGCCGCGGCCATGCCGCCGCGTGCCTGCGCCTGCGGCGGCGGCTGCCCGCGCTGTACGGCGCCGCTGGCCCCGGCCGACGCGCCCGAGGAGTCGCGCGCCGAGCGTCTGGCGCAGCGCGTGATGGCGGATGCGCCGCAGCCCGCGGCGTCGCCCGCGCAGCCGCCGGCGGGGGAGGCTTCGTTGCCGGCCGCGCTGCGCGCCTTCTACGAGCCGCGCTTCGGGCGCTCGCTCGGCGGCATCACGCTGCACACCGGCGCCGCCGCGCAGCGCGAGGCGGCGGGCTCGAGCGCACATGCGTTCACGCACCGGCGGCGCATCGTGCTCGGCGCCGATCGTCCAGCGCTGCCGAGCACGACGCTGGCGCACGAGCTCGCGCACGCGCTGCACGACGACCCGCAGACCATCTGGCGCGAGCCCTACGAGACGCGCGGCATTGACCTGGACCGGCCGGCCACGGCGGATCAGCCCTCGGGCCGCGCGCAGATCGCGACGCTGGGCACGCGCAGCTATTGGGAGCAGCGCACCATCGACCGCTACGAGCTGGTGACCGACACCGCGCTGACGGGCGAGCTGCTGGATGCGGCGTTGTCGGTGCTGTGGTCGTTGAACCCGCCGGCCACCGTGCGCAGCCGGCAGCTGATGCTGGTGCCGGTCGCGGCGCGCACGATTCCCGCGCCTGCGGCGGCGCCGGGCAGCACCGCGCCGCCGCAGGCGCCGACGACCACGCCCGAGATGGTGTGCCGCTGCACCTTCGACCCGCCGGCCGGCCGCGGCGGCAAGCCGCGGCTGGAGGTGATGCGCGCAGCCTCGGGCACCGGCATGGGCCCGGTCGCCGCGCCCGCGGCGCCGGTGGGCTTCGCGCCGGCCATGCCGCGCAGCTTCACCTTCCGCGGCTTCGCCACCACCGCGGACGACTACTACGCCGCGCACCCGGCCGAGCACCAGGCGCTGTTCCACTGGATCGAGAACAGCGCGCCGGCCAGCTTCAGCCAGCTGGTGACGACCACCACCGAGGTGGCGCAGCGCGGCGGCGGCACGCGCGTCACGCACCGCTCGGCCTTCCATGTCAGCGGCAGCCATAACGGCAGCGACATCGCCAGCCTGTCGACGACGCTGGTCGGCCAGGCCGAGGTCATGGCGCAGCAGTCGGCGCCGGCCGGCTACCGCGGCCACGGCGCGGCGATCGACTTCGAGATCGAGAAGCTGCAGGGCCGCGCCAGCGACGCGCTGGGCAGCATCACGCTGCCGGCCAGTATCCCGGCCGACGAGGTGGTGCCGGTGCGCGAGGCGGTGCGCCAGTACTTCAGCGCCGGCAATGCGCGCAACACCGAGGTCGACGCCATCGTGCCGGTGGGCAGCGGCAGCCGCAGCGTGCTCTACACGCTGGTCTTCGGCGCCGGCAACGCGGTGACGGTGCGCCGCATCGGCGAGGCCGGCAGCGGCACCGGCAGGGTCGAGCTGAACCGCCTCGACGTGCGGCGCGTGCGCGGCTTCCCGAGCGGGGCCGGGGCCACGCCGGTGCAACTTCGCAGCTGGTGGAGCACGCGCTATCCGCAGGGCGGCGCGCTGCCGGCCGATGCCACGCTGGCGGCCGATGCGCTGGCGGCCGAGATGAACGCGCTGCTCGCCGCCGGCGTCGCCAACGCCAACTGGTTCGCCAACAACTACGGCATCGAGGTGCTGGACGCGGCCGGCACCACCGCGCGGCTGCGCACGGTGCACAACGTGCCGCAGGCGCAGGCCGGCGGTACGGTGGACTTCGACGCCACCGACCTGCGCATGCTCGAACTGGCGCTGCAGACCTTGAGCACGAGCGAGCTGTCGCGGCTGCGTGGCGTCAAGCTCGGCCGCCGCACCGCGAGCCTGACGCGCACACGCCGCGGCTTCGCCGCCGGCAGTGCGACGCAGTACGGCGTGACCTTCACCGAAGCCAGCGGCGAGACCACGGTGCTGTACTTCGCGCCGCTGTACGCCAACAACACGCGGCTGTTCCGCGGTGGCAGCGCCGCCGGTGCGCTGCCCGAGGCGACGATGAACTTGCTGCACGAACTGGGCCACGCCACCGAAGCCCGCGCCGGCATCGAGGCCGCGTTCAACGCCTGGCTGGCGGCGAACCCGCAGAGCGCGCCGACCTGGTACGCCGCCAGCGGCGCCGCCGAGATGTTCCCCGAGGCCTGGGCGCTGTACCACACCGACACGAGCTTCCTGTGCGGCAGCGCGCCGCTGCTCTATGCCTGGCTCGACGAGCTGGCGCGCACCGGCACGCCGCCGGCGGCCGGCGCGGCGCTGACTGCGCCTAGCAGCTGCCCGCCCTGAGCGCCTGCTCCAGATCGTCGATCAGGTCGCCGCAGTCCTCGATGCCCACGCTCAGCCGCAGCAGGTCCGGCGGCGCGGGCGTGCCCGCGCCTTCGACGCTGGCGCGATGTTCGATCAGGCTTTCGGTGCCGCCCAGCGAGGTGGCACGCTTCCACAGCTTGACGTTCGCCGCAGTGGCGATGGCTGCGCTTTCACCGCCCTTGGTGCGCAGCGACAGCATGCCGCCGAAGCCGCCGTGCATCTGCCTGGCGGCCACCGCATGGCCGGGCGCGCCGGGCAGGCCGGGGTAGAGCACGGCCTCGACGCGCGGATGCTGCGCGAAGTGCTCGGCGATGCGCTGCGCCGATGCCGACGCCTGGCGCACGCGCGGGAACAGCGTGCGCATGCCGCGCAACAGCAGCCAGGCCTCGAAGCTGCCGAGCGTGCCGCCGAGTTGCGCGCGCACCATCTTCACGCGCTTCCAGAAATCGTCGTCGCGCGCCGTGACCAGCGCGCCGGCGATCAGGTCGCTGTGGCCGTTCAGGTACTTGGTGGCGGCGTGCATGACGATGTCGGCGCCATGTTCGATCGGCCGCGTCAGCACCGGGCTGGCGACGGTGGAATCCACCGCCAGCAGCGCGCCGGCGCCGTGCGCGATGGCCGCGGTGGCGGCGATGTCGGTCACGGTCCACAGCGGATTGGCGGGCGTCTCCACCCACACCAGGCGTGTCTTGCCGCGCCGGATCGCGGCCTGTACTGCGGCCGGGTCGCTCATGTCGACCAACTCGACCTGCAGCCCCCAGTGCGTGGCGAAGTTCATCAGCCAGTTGCGCAGCGACCAGTACATCACCTGCGGCGCCAGCACGTGATCGCCGGGGCTCAGCGACTGGAACACCGCCGTGGCCGCGGCCATGCCGCTGGCGAAGAGCGCCGCCTGCGCACCCTGTTCCAGCCGGGCGATCAGCGCCTCGGCCTGGTCGAAGGCCGGGTTGTGGTCGCGCGCATAGACGCGGCCCGAGCGGTACTGGTTGTCCGGGTCGCGCAGGTAGGTGGACGACACATGCAACGGCGGCACGATCGCGCGCGTCGCCTCGTCGATCCAGCCCAGCGCCTGCGCGGCCAGGCTTTCGGGTTTCAACGGCTTGTCGTCCATGGTGCTCGATCTCTCAATACAGCAACCCCATCGCCTCGCGCACGTCGCGCATCGTCTGCTTGGCCACGGTGCGTGCGCGCTCGGTGCCGTTCTCGACGATCCACTGCACCTGCTTCGGGTTGGACAGGTACTTCTCCGCGCGTTCGCGCCAGGGCTGCTGCTCCTTCAGGATGGCGTCGATCACCGGCTGCTTGCATTCCAGGCAGCCGATGCCGGCAGTGGTGCAGCCTTGCCACACCCAGTCCTGCGTGGCCTGGTCGCTGTAGACCTTGTGGAACTGCCACACCGGGCATTTCTCGGGGTTGCCGGGGTCGCTGCGGTGCACGCGCGCCGGGTCGGTGGGCATGCGCCGGATCTTGCGCGCGACCTCGGCCGGCGCCTCGCGCATGGCGATCGAGTTGCCGTAGCTCTTGCTCATCTTGCTGCCGTCCAGGCCCGGCAGCTTGCTCACTTCGGTGTGCAGCGCCTGCGGCTCGGGCAGGATGGTCTTGCCGGCGCCGCGCAGGTGGCCCAGCAGCAGTTCGGTGTCCGACGTGCTCCAGTTCGACACAGCCGCGGCGGAGCGCTGCACCAGCGCCTCGCCCTTGGCCAGCGGCTCGGCCAGGCCGGTTTCGCCGAACTCGCGCTTTTGCTTGGCGAAGTAGCGCTGGTCGTCCTTGCTCAGCTTGGCCAGCGTCGTCGCCACCTGACGTTCGAAGTCGGACGGCCGGCCGTACAGGTGGTTGAAGCGCCGCGCCACCTCGCGCGTGAGCTCCACGTGCGAAGCTTGATCCTCGCCCACCGGCACGAAGGCGGCCTTGTAGATCAGGATGTCGGCTGCCTGCAGCAGCGGGTAGCCGAGGAAGCCGTAGGTCGCCAGATCCCGGTCGGCCAGCTTCTCGATCTGGTCCTTGTAGGTCGGCACGCGCTCCAGCCAGCCCAGCGGCGTGCCCATGGACAGCAGCGTGAACAGCTCGGCATGCTCGGGCAGGCGGCTTTGCAGGAAGATGGTGCAGCGCTCCGGGTCCAGCCCGGCGGCCAGCCAGTCGGTGACCATCTCGTAGACGTACTGGCCCATGACCTCGCGCTCTTCGTAGTGCGTGGTCAGCGCGTGCCAGTCGGCGACGAAGTAGAAGCAGTCGTAGTCGTGCTGCAGCCGCACCCAGTTCTTGAGCGCGCCATGGTAGTGGCCCAGGTGCATCGCGCCGGTGGGGCGCATGCCGGAGAGAACGCGCGGTTGCATGGTGGCTGAAGGCAGCAAAGGAGCGCCGATTCTAGGGGCGCCCGTCGTTACACTGCCTTCGATGAAGGCTGTCGTGATCCTGATCTCCGGCCGCGGCTCCAACATGGAGGCGATCGTCGAGCGCTGCGCCGCCGAAGGCTGGCCGGCGCGCGTGGCGGCGGTGATCAGCAACCGCGCCGATGCCGCCGGGCTGCGCTTCGCGGCGGCGCGCGGCATCGCCACGGCGGTGGTCGACCACAAGGCCTTCGCCACGCGCGAGGCCTTCGACGACGCGCTGGCCGAAGCGGTCGATGCGCACCGGCCGGACCTGCTGGTGCTGGCCGGCTTCATGCGCATCCTCGGCGAGCGCTTCGTGCGCCGCTACGAGGGCCGCTTCCTCAACATCCATCCGTCGCTGCTGCCGCTGTTCCCGGGGCTGCACACGCACCAGCGCGCGCTCGACGCCGGCTGCAAGCTGGCCGGCGCGAGCGTGCATTTCGTGACGCCCGAGCTGGACCACGGCCCGATCGTGATGCAGTCGGTGGTGCCGGTGCTCGGCGGCGACGATGCGGCTACGCTGGCCGCGCGGGTGCTGGCCACCGAGCACCGCATCTACCCGCAGTCGGTGCGCTGGTTCGTCGAGGGCAAGCTGCGCATCGAGCACGGCGTGGTGCGGCAGCGCGACGGCGAGCCGCAGTGGCTGGCCGGCCTTTGAGCGGCGCGCGGGCGCGGGCGATGCATCCGGCGGCGCTGCTCGAGCTGTGCACCGAACTGCTGCGGCGCGTGCTGAAGTTCGACGCGCCGGCCGACGGCGTGGTCTCGGCCTTCTTCCGCGCGCACCGCGGGCTGGGCCAGCGCGAACGTCATACGCTGGCCGAGACGGTGTATGCGGTGCTGCGCCGGCGGCTGCTGTTCCAGCATCTGGCGCAGGCCGACAAGGGCGGCGGCGAACGGCGGCTGGCGATGCTCGGCTGGCAGGGCACCGAGGCCTTCCTGCAGGCGGCGCTCGAAGCGCACGAGCGCACCTGGCTCGACGCCTGCCGCGCCGTCGATGTCGCGACGCTGCCCGACAAGCTGCGCCACAACCTGCCCGACTGGCTGGCCGGCGCGCTGCGCGAGCAGTTGCCCGAAGCCGAGTTCTGGCCGCTGGCCGAGGCCTTGAATCAGCCGGCGCCGCTGGACCTGCGCGTCAACCTCGTCAAGGCCAGGCGCGAGGCGGTGCAGCACGCGCTGGCCGAGGCCGGCATCGACGCGCTGCCGACGCCGTATTCGCCGTGGGGGCTGCGCGTGAGTCACAAGCCGGCGCTGCAGAAGCTGGACGCGTTCCAGCGCGGCGAGTTCGAGGTGCAGGACGAAGGCAGCCAGCTGCTGGTGCTGCTGACCGGCGCCAGGCGCGGCGAGATGGTGGTCGACTTCTGCGCCGGTGCCGGCGGCAAGACGCTGGCGCTGGGCGCGGCGATGCGCAACACCGGCCGGCTGTATGCCTACGACACCGCCGGCCATCGGCTCGACGCCATGAAGCCGCGGCTGGCGCGCAGCGGGCTGAGCAACGTGCACCCGGTGCAGCTGGCGCACGAGCGCGACGAGCGCATCAAGCGCATGGCCGGCAAGATCGACCGCGTGCTGGTCGACGCGCCTTGCTCGGGGCTGGGCACGCTGCGGCGCAATCCCGATCTGAAATGGCGGCAATCGCCGCGCTCTGTTCAGGAATTGCAGCTCAAGCAGCATGCGATCCTCGACAGCGCTGCGCGGCTGCTGAAGCCGGGTGGCCGCCTGGTTTATGCCACCTGCAGCCTGTTGCGCGCCGAGAACGAGGACGTCGCCGATGCCTTCGAGGCCCGGCATGGCGACGCATGGCAGCCGCTGCCGGTGCAGGAACTGCTGGCGCAGGCGCAGGTGGCCGGTGCCGCCGAACTCGCGGCCTACGGCCGGCTGCGGCTGTGGCCGCATCGCCACGGCTGTGACGGCTTCTTTGCGGCGGTGTGGCAGCGGCGCTGACGCGAAGCGGCGGAACCTGTAGTGGCGCCGCTGCACTAAGCGGTTCGCGCATCGCGCCAGAACGCGCGACCATCTAAAATGCAGGGTTGGTCCGAACTCGGGCTGAATCCGTGCTGACCGCGAAGCAACAGGCAAGCCAAACGATGAATCAACTCTTGACCGCGTTCGACGCCGTGGTGGATCTGCTGGCCCACGGCCTGCTCGGTGCCTCGACGTGGCAGATCGTGCTGCTGACGCTGCTGTTCACGCACGTCACGATCGCCGCGGTCACGATCTTCCTGCACCGTGCGCAGGCGCATCGCGCGCTGGAACTGCATGCAATCCCGTCGCATTTCTTCCGCTTCTGGCTGTGGCTGACCACCGGCATGGTGACCAAGGAATGGGTCGCGATCCACCGCAAGCACCACGCCAAGTGCGAGACGGCCGACGACCCGCACAGCCCGGTGACGCGCGGCATCAAGACCGTGCTGCTCACCGGCAGCGAGCTCTACCGCGCCGAAGCCAAGGTGCAGCAGACGCTCGACAAGTACGGCCACAACACCCCCGACGACTGGCTGGAGCGCCACCTCTACAGCCGCTATACGTGGCAGGGCGTGGGCCTGATGCTGATCATCGACCTGCTGCTGTTCGGCGCCATCGGCGCCACGGTCTGGGCGGTGCAGATGGCCTGGATCCCGATCACCGCGGCCGGCATCATCAACGGCCTCGGCCACTGGTGGGGCTACCGCAACTTCGAGGCGGCCGATGCGTCGACCAACATCTCGCCGTGGGGCATCGTCATCGGCGGCGAGGAGTTGCACAACAACCACCACACCTACCCGACCTCGGCCAAGCTGTCGGTCAAGCCCTACGAGTTCGACATCGGCTGGCTCTACATCCGGCTGATGCAGATGGCCGGGCTGGCCAAGGTGCGCAAGACGCCGCCGCAGCTGAAGCTGGGTGCGGTGCGCGTGGCCGACGGCCAGACGCTCGAGGCGATCATCGCCAACCGCTACGAGGTGATGGCCCGTTACGCGCACGAGTTGAAGCGTGCCTGTGCCGCCGAACTGGCGCGCATGAAGTCGCAGGGCACGCAAAGCAGCGCCCGCTGGAAGAGCATGAACGCGGCCAAGCGCTGGCTGCACCGCGACGACGACAAGATCCCCGCCGGCTGCAAGCCGCTGCTGGCCAAGGCCGTCGGCGACAGCCCGAGCCTGAGCAAGCTGGTGGCGATGCGCGAGGAACTGCGCTCGCTGTGGACGCGCACCAACGTCTCGGCCGACCAGCTGGTGGCCGACCTGCAGGCCTGGTGCAGATCAGCCGAAGACAGCGGCATCACCGCGCTGCGGGAGTTTTCGCTGAAGTTGCGCGCGGCGCACGCCTGATGGGTCCACCCCCGCAGCGGCTTCGCCTCCCCGCTCCCCCTCAAGGGGGCGCCGCTGGCGGCCCGGCGAAGCCGGTTCCGCGGCGGCTGCTGGATAGGTGGCAGCGCTCTCCAAATGAAAAATGGCCCGCATTGCGGGCCATTTGTTCGTAGGGCAGTGCGCCTTACTTCAGCTTCGTTTCCTTGTAGATCACGTGCTTGCGCGCGACCGGGTCGAACTTGTTGAACTCCAGCTTGCCCGGCGTGGTCTTCTTGTTCTTGCTGGTAGTGTAGAAGTGCCCGGTGCCGGCCGAGGATTCGAGCTTGATCTTTTCGCGTCCGCCTTTGGTGGCCATGGTCTCGCTCCTGTTCGGTTCAGAGTTCGCCGCGGGCGCGCAGGTCGCTGACGACCTGGTCGATGCCCACCTTGTCGATCAGCCGCAGCGCCGCGTTGCTGATGCGCAGCCGCACCCAGCGGTTCTCGCTCTCGACCCAGAAGCGCCGGTACTGCAGATTGGGCAGCCAGCGGCGCTTGGTCTTGTTGTTCGCGTGGGACACGTGGTTCCCCACCATCGGGCCCTTGCCCGTGACCTGACAAACGCGCGCCATCGAAACTCTCCGAAAACCTGTGATGCCGAAAACGGCAAAGCCCGCAATTATAGCCCAGCCGCCTGTTCCAGGAAGCGCTGCGCATCCAGCGCCGCCATGCAGCCGGTGCCGGCGCTGGTGATCGCCTGGCGGTAGACATGGTCCTGCA
>DAIMFR010000043.1:0-21054 GCA_036724445.1 Rubrivivax sp.
TCGGCTTCAAGTGCGCGATGGCGCTGGGCTACGTCTACCGCCAGGGGCTGATCCACCGCGATGTCAAGCCGGCCAACATCCTGGCCACGCTGCGAAAGGGCGGCCCGCCAGGCCACCGCGACGCGGCGGCCGTTCCCCCGAGCGAGGGCAGGCAGACGCGGGGCGGCGCGGCGCCGCCTGCCGAGCAGGTGCTCGACGTCAAGATCAGCGACTTCGGCAGCGTGATGAACCTGCGGTCCGAGCGCACGCAGGTGTTTCGCGTCGGCTCGCTGGCCTACATGCCGCCGGAGCAGCTCGACGGCGACGTGCTTGACGCCCGCGCCGACATCTACGCGCTGGCCGGCGTGCTCTACCACCTGATCGCCGGCCGCCCGCCGTTCGAGGCGCAGCAGCAAGCGGCGCTGATGCACCAGATCTACCACGCCGAGCCGGCCTCGCTGCAGTTGCTGCGCGACGGCGTGCCGCCGCGGCTGGGGCAGCTGATCGCGCGCGCGCTGAGCAAGCGGCGCGAGGACCGCCACCCCGACTGGGACAGCTTCGCGCAGGAGCTGTCGGCGCTGGTCGCCGAGGGCGATCTGCCGCGCGGCCCGCTGCAGGGCGTGCTGGATTCGGAGCGCTTCAACCTGCTGCGCTCGCTGGAATTCTTCGCCGGCTTCGGCGACGTCGAGTTGTGGGAGGTGGTGCACCGCGCGGCCTGGCAGCGCTGCGCTTTCGGCCACGCGCTGTATCGCCACGGCGAGGAAGGCAACAGCTTCCACATCATCGCCCAGGGCGAGGTCGAGGTGTACCGCGGCGGCCAGCGCGTGGCGCAGCTCGGCGCCGGCACCTCGGTGGGCGAGATGGCCTACCTGGCGCCGAGCCCGGCGCTGCGCATCCACGGCGCCGACGTCGTCGTTTCGGCACCGGCGACGACCATTTCCTTCACGCCGCAGCTGCTGGAACAGCTGAGCCTGGGCACGCGGCGCCTCTTCGACGCCGCCTTCATCCGCGTGCTGGTGCGCCGGCTGCATGCGGCGCACGAGGCGCTGGCGCATCCGCGGCGCATCCTTTAGCGTGGTTTTGCATGATCTGGCGCACCGGCTCATTGTCGGATAATCCGACGGAAATCATGGGCTTGGACATCGCGCGCATCCACTTCTCGCCGGCCTACCGGGCCGTCAGCGACGACCTGCGGCGGCGCATCGTGGCCGGTGATATCGCCCAGGGCGACAGTCTGCCGACCGAAACCGAACTGGCCACGCGTTTCGGAGTGCACCGCTCGACGATCCGCGAAGGCCTGCGCCAGCTCGAGCAGGAAGGCTTGCTGCGGCGCGACGGCAAGCGCCTGCTGGCGTCGATGCCGCGCCACAGCGACATGGCCAGCGCCGCCGAGCGCGCGCTGCGCATGCGCCAGGTGAGCTTCCTCGACATCTGGCAGGTGGCCAGCGTGCTGGAGCCGCTGTGCGCGCAGCTGGCTGCGGCCACCATCACCGAGGACGAGCTGGAGGCGCTGGAGCACAACCTCGAGCGCACGCAGCGCATCGTCGCGGCCGGCGAGTCGGCGGTGGAAATCGACATGGAGTTCCAGGCGCTGGTGGCGGCGGCCACGCACAACCCCGCGCTGCTGATCGCGCGCGGCCCGATCAGCCTGCTGATGCGGGCCGGCTATGCCGCCATCGCGCCCCAGCTGCCGCAGTCCGGCGCGCGCCTGCTGGAAGTGCACCGCCAGGTGCTGGCGGCGCTGCGCCGGCGCGACGCGGACGCTGCCGAGTCGTGGATGCGCAAGCACATGCAGGACTACCGCCGCGGTTGCGAGGTGGCGGGCCTGGACATGCGCCAGCCGGTGCCGCCGGCACCCTGAGCTTCTCCGTCACGCCGTGTGACGCGGGTTAACCCCGATCTGCCGTACGTCGCTTCCTGAAATAATTGTCGGACAGTCCGACTATATGGAGTCACGATGAGCTTTGCATCCCTGACCCGCCGCTGCCTGCACGCGCTGACGCTGGGCGCGGCCCTGTGCCTGACCACACTCGGCGCCTCCGCCCAGCCAGGCGCGCCCGTGCGCCTGTTGGTGGGTTTCCCGGCCGGCGGCAGCTTCGACGCCATCGCGCGGCTGTTGGCCGACAAGCTCAAGGACGAACTCAAGCGTCCGGTGATCGTCGACAACAAGACCGGCGCCGGCGGCCGTCTGGCGGTGGACGCGCTCAAGGCCGCGCCGCACGACGGCAGCACCGTGATGCTCGGCCCCGACGCGCTGACGGTGCTGTATCCGTTCACCATGAGCAAGCTCAACTACGACCCGAAGAAGGACCTGCTGCCGCTGGGCACCGTCAGCGACTTCCCGTTCGCGCTGGCCACCGCCGTCGAACCGCCGTCGCGCACGCTGGCCGAGTTCGTGGCCTGGGCGAAGGCCAACCCCGCCAAAGCCAATTTCGGCATCCCGGCGCGCGGCGCGCCGCACCACTTCTTCGGACTGGTGCTGGGTGAAGCCATCGGCGTGCCGATGCAGGACGTGCCCTTCCAGGGCAGTGCGCCGATGCTGGTGGCGCTGATCGGCGGGCAGATCAGCTCCAGCGTCGACGTGCTCGGCAGCCTGATCGAGCAGCACCGCGCCGGCAAGCTGCGCATGCTGGCGGTGTCGTCGCCGCAGCGCGTGCCGCAGGCGCCCGAGGTGCCGACCTTCTCCGAACTGGGCTACCCGGCCATCACCGGCATGGGCTTCAACGGGCTGTACGCGCCGGCCGGCACGCCGCCGGCGGTGGTCGCCGAATGGAACGCGGCGCTGAACAAGGTGCTGGCGCTGCCCGAGGTGCGCTCGCGGCTCGAGGGCTGGGGCTTCACGCCGGCGCCGGGCACGCCGCAGGCGCTGGCCGACCGCGGCAACACCGGCGCCGAGCGCTGGGCGCCGGTGATCAAGGCTTCGGGCTTCCGCGCCGACTGACCATGGCCACGGGCGGCCCCGCGCTGGAGCTGGCGGCGCTGCAAGCCTGGCTGGCGGCACGCGACCCCGGCTTCGATCCATCGCACCACGGCCCGCTGCGCGCCGAGCGCCTGCCGGCCGGGCAGTCGAACCCGACCTGGCTGCTGGCCAACGACGGCGGCGCCTGGGTCTTGCGCGCCAAGCCGGGGCCGGCGGCGCAGCTGCTGCCGTCGGCGCACGCCATCGAGCGCGAATACCGCGTGCAGGCGGCGCTGCGCGACAGCGAGGTGCCGGTGCCGCGCGTGCGCCTGCTGTGCGAAGACGAAAGCGTGATCGGCGCGGCGTTCTACGTGATGGACCGGGTCGACGGCCGCATCCTGCGCGACGGCGCGTTGCCCGGCATGAGCCCGGCCGAGCGCGCGGCGCTGCACGACGAGGCGCTGCGCGTGCTCGCCGCGCTGCACCGCGTCGACTGGCAGGCGCGCGGGCTGGCCGACTACGGCCGCCACGACGGCTTCTTCGAGCGCCTGGTCGCGCGCTGGACGCGCCAGTACCGGGCCACCGAAACCGGGCGCATCGAGGCCATGGAGCGCCTCATCGACTGGCTGCCGCGCCGGGTGGCGGCGCTGCCCGCCGCGCCGCGGCCGGTGCTGGTGCACGGCGACTACCGGCTGGAGAACCTGATCCTGCACCCGGCGCAGCCGCGCGTGCTGGCGGTGCTCGACTGGGAGCTTTCGACGCTCGGCCACCCGCTGGCCGACTTGGGCTACCACGCGATGGCCTGGCACCTGCCCGCGGGCGTGCTGCGCGGCTTGGGCGGGCTGGACCTGGCGGCGCTGGGCATCCCCGGCGAACAGGCGGTGGTCGAGCGCTACTGCGACCTGGCCGGGCGCGACGACCTGGGCGCGGTGCGCGAGCACTGGCCGGTGGTGCTGGCCTGCAACTGCTTCCGGCTTGCCGCCATCCTGCAGGGCATCGCCCAACGCGTGGCGCGCGGCACGGCGGCGCATCCCGAGGCCATCGCCACCGCGCGCATGGCCGCGCCGGTGGCCGAGATCGGCTGGCGCATCGCCTGCGGCGAGCCGGCCGTTCCTCCCGCTCCTCCTTCTTGACTTCGCGAGAGCGACCCTCATGCAACCCTTCACCGAACCGCCGCGCACGGCGGCTCTGCGCGAGCGCCTGCTGCGCCTGGCCGACGGCCCCGACGAGGTGCACCGTCAGGCGCTGGCCAAGCTGGAGCTGCTGCGCTTGGGGTTGCGCCGCAAGCCGGTGAATGCGCCGGTGACGCGCGGCGGCTGAGCCGCTGCGCACGCGCCGGTCATCGTCGAGCCGGGCTCGGGCGTTCAGGGCTGGGCCGGGCTGCCCCGGGCCTGCTGCCGACGTGGCAGCATCCAGCCACCAACCGAGGAATCTGCATGAAGAAGACCCTGATCATCGCCCTGCTGGCCGCCTTTGCCGGCACCAGCGCCTACGCCGCCAATGCCGACTGCGAAGCCAAGGCGATGGGCAAGGATGGCAAGCCGCTGGTCGGCGCGGCCAAGACCAGCTTCATGAAGAAGTGCGAGGCCGATGCCGGCGGCGCGGCCGCCTGCGACAAGATGGCCGACGACAAGAAGCTGGCGGGCGCCGCGCGCACCAGCTTCGTCGCCAAGTGCGAAAAGGACGGCGGCAAGTCGGCCTCGGCCGCCGCCGCCTGCGAGACGCAGGCCGACGGCAAGAAGTTGGCCGGCGCGGCGCGCTCGAGCTTCGTCAAGAAGTGCGTCACCGACGCCGGCGGTTGAGCCGTGGCGGCGCGCGGCGTGGCCGGCGCCGCGCCGCGCGCCTGCGCGTTCTCAAGGAAATGTGGCTTTGCCACTTTTCTTGACCCCTGGGGGCGGGAATGACGAAGTCATTTCCTGGGGGTGCTCAGAAGCGTCCGGCGTCAGCGGGGTTTGCCGGGCTCGCGGCGCTGCCGGCCCAGTAGCCCGGGTCGCCGTAGCTGTGCTTGACGAAGTCGATCCACAGCCGCACGCGCAGCGGCAGGTGCTTGCGCTGCGGGAACACCGCATAGATGCCGTTGGGCGGCGCGGCGAAGTCTTCGAGCAGCGCCACCAGCCGGCCCTGCGCGATCTCGCGCTCCACTTCCCAGGTGCTGCGCCAGGCGATGCCCATGCCCTGCAGGCACCAGTCGTGCAGCACCTGGCCGTCGCTGCAGTCGAGCCGGCCGCGCGGCCGCAAGTGCGTCAACTGGCCATCGACGGTGAAGGCCCAACCGCGCGTCTGGCTGGCGTCCGACGACAACGTCAGGCATTCGTGGCGCACCAGCTCCGACGGATGCACCGGCATGCCGGCGCGCTTCAGGTAGTCGGGCGTGGCCACGCACAGCCGGCGGTTGTCGGCCAGGCGCACGCTGACCAGGCTCGAATCGGGCAGGTCGCCGACGCGCACCGCGCAATCGACGCTTTCGTTGACGATGTCGACGACGCGGTCGCTGAGGTTCAGCGACAGGCTGACCTCCGGATGCAACTGCAGGAACTGCGGCACCAGCGGCGCCACGTGGCGGCGGCCGAAGCCGGCCGGTGCGGTGATGCGCAGGTGCCCGCTGGCCTTGACGCCGCCGGCGCTGACGCTGGCCTCGGCATTGGCGATGTCGGCGAGCAGGCGCTGGCAATCCTCGAGGAAGGCGCTGCCTTCGTGCGTCAGCGTGATGCGCCGCGTGGTGCGCACCAGCAGCTTGACGCCCAGGCGCTCTTCGAGGGCATCGATGCGCCGGCCGATGACCGCCGGTGCCACGCCCTCGGCGTGCGCGGCGGCGGTCAGGCTGCCCTTCAGTGCCACCGATACAAACGATTCGATTTGCTTTAGTCGAGCCATGCGCGGCGATTGGCGTTCGGAAGATCATAAATCGAAGCCACTCGCGGGGCGAGCATTGCGTCGGCGGATGAGCGGTCCGGAGCGCCTTGCCGGGCCAGTGCATCGATCCAGGTCATCAATCCAAGACCCTGGATGCAGGCAATCACGCGCTGGATTCGGCATAGATTCGGCGCCGTGGAATCGTCCGCCTCCGTTCGTACGCGCGCGCCGCAGCCGCGCGCCGTGCTGTTCGACGCCTACGGCACGCTGTTCGACGTCTACAGCGTGGCTACGCTCGCCGAGCAGTTGTTCCCGGCGCAGGGCGAGCGGCTGGCGATCCTGTGGCGCGACAAGCAGATCGAATACACGCGGCTGGTGTCGATGAGCGACGCGCAGGGCGCGCGCTACCGGCCGTTCTGGGACCTGACGCGCGCGGCGCTGCGTTATGCGGCGCAGCGGCTGGCGCTGCCGCTGGACGCCGCCGCCGAAGAGCGGCTGATGAACCAGTACCACCACCTGAGCAGCTTTCCGGAGAACAAGGCGGTGCTGCAGGCGCTGCGCGCGCGCGGCATCCCGGCCGGCATCCTGAGCAATGGCGATCCGCAGATGCTGGCGGTGGCGGTGAAGAGCGCCGGCCTCGACGGGCTGCTCGAGCCGCTGCTCAGCGTGCACGCGGTCAAGCGCTACAAGACCGACCCGGCCGCCTATGCGCTGGGCCCGGCGGCGCTGCAGCTGCCGCCGCGCGAGATCCTGTTCGTCTCCAGCAACGGTTGGGACGCCATCGGCGCCACCTGGTACGGCTACACCACGCTGTGGGTCAACCGCGGCAAGCTGCCGGCAGAACAGCTCGATACCGAACCGACGCGTACCGGCAGCAGCCTGCGCGCGGTGCTGGACTTTTTCCCCACCTCAGCATCTACCTCAGCCCCCACCTCAGCCCCCACCTCAGCAAAGGCCCCGTCATGACCGAACGCACCACCCTCCACCGTCTGCAAGTCGCCACCAACCTGTACCGCTTCATCGAGGACCAGGTGTTGCCCGGCACCGGCGTCGAGCCGGCCGTCTTCTGGCAGGGCTTCGATGCCATCGTGCACGAGCTGGCGCCGAAGAACGCCGCGCTGCTGGCCGAGCGCGATCGCCTGCAGTCCGAGATGGACGCCTGGCACAAGGCCAATCCGGGGCCGATCCGCAGCATGGCGAAATACCGCAAGCACCTGCAGAAGATCGGCTACCTGGTGCCGGTGCCGGACAAGGTGCGCGCGACGGCCAAGAACGTCGACGCCGAGCTGGCGCTGCAGGCCGGCCCGCAGCTGGTGGTGCCGATCACCAACGCGCGTTATGCGCTGAACGCGGCCAACGCACGCTGGGGTTCGCTGTACGACGCGCTCTACGGCACCGACGTGCTGAGCGAGGCCGACGGCTGCGAGAAGGGCAGCGGCTACAACCCGAAGCGCGGCGCCAAGGTCATCGACTACGCGCGCCACGTGCTCGACCGCTGCGCGCCGCTGAAGAAGGGTTCACACGTCGACTCGACGCAATACCGCGTCGAAAGCGGCGCGCTGCAGGTGAGGCTGAAGGACGGCAGCGTCACCGGCCTGGCCAAGCCCGCGCAGTTCATCGGCCACCAGGGCGATGCCGCCGCGCCGTCGGCGGTGCTGCTGCAGCACCACGGGCTGCACCTGGACATCCGCATCGACCGCAACCATTCGATCGGCAAGGACGACCCGGCCGGCGTCAGCGACCTGGTGGTCGAGGCCGCGCTGTCGACGATCCTGGATCTGGAGGATTCGGTGGCCGTGGTCGATGCCGACGACAAGGTGCTGGCCTACGGCAACTGGCTGGGCATCCTGCGCGGCACCCTGACCGAGCAGGTCAGCAAGGGCGGCACCACCTTCACGCGCGGCCTGAACCCCGACCGCGTCTACACCGGCCCGGACGGCAAGACGGTGACGCTGCACGGCCGCTCGCTGCTGTTCGTGCGCAACGTCGGCCACCTGATGAACAACCCGGCGGTGCTTTGGGGTCCGTCCGATGCGCCCCAGGAGATCCCCGAAGGCATCCTCGACGCGGTGGTCACGACGGCGATCGCGCTGCACGACCTGCAGGGTCTGGGCGGGACGGGGATCCGCAACAGCCGCCTGGGCTCGGTGTACATCGTCAAGCCGAAGATGCACGGCCCCGCCGAAGTGGCCTTCGCCAGCGAGTTGTTCGGCCGCATCGAGAAGCTGCTCGGCCTGCCCAAGGCCACGGTCAAGCTCGGCATCATGGACGAGGAGCGCCGCACCAGCGTCAACCTGAAGGCCTGCATCGCCGCCGCCGCCGACCGCGTGGCCTTCATCAACACCGGCTTCCTCGACCGCACCGGCGACGAGATGCACACCGCCATGCACGCCGGCCCGATGATCCGCAAGGGCGACATGAAGACCACGGCCTGGATCCAGGCCTACGAGCGCAGCAACGTGCTGGTCGGCCTGGAATGCGGGCTGCGCGGCAAGGCGCAGATCGGCAAGGGCATGTGGGCCATGCCCGACCTGATGAAGGCGATGCTCGAGCAGAAGATCGTGCATCCGCGCGCCGGCGCCAACACCGCGTGGGTGCCGAGTCCGACCGCGGCCACGCTGCATGCGCTGCACTACCACCAGGTCGACGTGTTCAAGGTGCAGAAGGAACTGGAGAAGACCGACGTCGACGCCGAGCGCGACGCGCTGCTCACCGGCCTGCTGACCGTGCCGGTGGCCAAGAAGCCGAACTGGAGCGACGAGCAGAAGCTGCAGGAGATCGAGAACAACGCGCAGGGCATCCTCGGCTACGTGGTGCGCTGGGTCGACCAGGGCGTGGGCTGCAGCAAGGTGCCGGACATCCACGACGTCGGCCTGATGGAAGACCGCGCGACGCTGCGCATCAGCAGCCAGCACATCGCCAACTGGATGCTGCACGGCGTGGTCAGCAAGCAGCAGGTGCGCGCCACGCTCAAGCGCATGGCCAAGGTGGTGGACAAGCAGAACGCGGGTGACCCGCTTTACCGGAACATGGCCGGCCGTTTCGACGAATCGGCCGCGTTTCAGGCCGCGAGCGACCTGGTGTTCAAGGGCCTGGAGCAGCCCAGCGGCTACACCGAACCGCGGCTGCATGCGTGGCGGCTGAGGGTCAAGGCAGGCACCGCGGGCTGAGCGCCGATGCCTCGTGTGCGCAGACGGATGGTCCGCGCGCACGGCATCTGCGGCATCATTCGCCTCGTGGACCGCGCCCAGACACTCGCCCTGCTGACCCAGCACAAACCCGAGATGCGGCGCCGTTTCGGCGTGCTGCGCCTGGCATTGTTCGGGTCGCGTGCGCGCGATCAGTCGCGGGACGACAGCGATATCGACGTCCTCGTCGGCTTCGACGGACCTGCCGACTCGGCACGCTACTTCGGGCTGCAGTTCTATCTGGAGGATCTGCTCGGCGGGCCGGTCGACCTGGTGACCGAAAAGGCGTTGCGCCCGCAGCTGCGCCCCTTCGTCGAGCGCGATGCCATCCCTGTCTGAAGAGGCCGCGCCGTGAATGGCGGCTCTACGTCGAAGACATGGTGGCGTGCTGCGACAAGGTGCTTGCCTATACGACGGGAATCGATCGCCAAGACTTCGGGGCCGATTCGATGCGCTACGACGCGACATTGCGGAACCTGGAGCTCGTCGGCGAGGCAGCGACCCATGTGCCCGGCGAAGTCCGGGCAATGGCGAGCGACGTGCCGTGGCGCATGCTGATCGCGCTGCGCAACCGCTTGATCCACGGATACCTGGGCATCGATGACGACACGGTGTGGAGCATCGTTCGGGATGACGTGGCCTCTCTGCGGGTCGCGTTGATCACGCTGCTTGCCGCCAAGTCATAGCTTGTCGATGGCCGACCCGCAAGCTGTCACGACCTTTCTTGCCGCCGTTCATGGCGTGCACGTGTCCGGCAGCGGCACGAAGGAAACGTCGTTCTATACCGCCATCGACAACCTGCTCGATGGCATCGGCGATACGCTGAAGCTCAAGGTGCGCTGCGTGATGCAGCTCAAGAGCCTCGGTGCCGGTAACCCGGACGGCGGGCTCTTCACCGCCGACCAGTTCGATCGCGACATCGATGCGCCGAAGAATCCGCTGGCGCCCGCGCGCGGGGTCATCGAAGTCAAGGCGCCTGCCGAAGCGGTGGACTTCACTGCCGACTCGGCACAGGTGGCGAAGTATTGGGACCGCTGCCGCCTGGTGCTGGTCACGAATCTGCGCGACTGGTTGTTGATCGGCGAACGCGACGGCCAGCGCGTGCCGCTCGAACGCCACGCCTTGGCCCCCAGCGCAGAGGCCTTCTGGAAGATCGCGGCTCAGCCGGGGCAGCTGCCGCCGCAGAGCGCAGCCGCCTTCGGCGACTTCCTGGCGCGCGTGATGCTGCATGCGGCTCCCTTGAGCGAGCCGAAAGACCTGGCCTGGCTGCTCGCCAGCTATGCGCGCGAGGCCGCGAACCGAATCGAGCTGGCGCCGCCGGCGGCGCAACAGCAGCTTGCCGTCCTCGAGAAGAGTCTGGAAGCGGCGCTGGGCGTGAGCTTCGACGCCAAGGACGGCGAACACTTCTTCCGCTCGACGCTGGTGCAGACCCTGTTCTACGGCGTCTTCGCCGCCTGGGTGCTGCGCCATCAGGACGGTGCCGCGGGCCGCTTCGACTGGAAGACCGCCGCCTACGACCTGAACGTGCCGATGATCTCGGCGCTGTTCGAGCAACTGTCCCAGCCGACCAAGCTCAAGGCCCTCGACCTCACGGCCGTGCTCGACTGGGCGGCCGATGCGCTGAACCGCGTCGACCAGGCCAGCTTCTTCAAGAAGTTCGAGGCCCGCCAGTCGGTGCAGTACTTCTACGAACCCTTCCTCGAAGCTTTCGACCCCGAACTGCGCAAGCAGCTCGGCGTCTGGTACACGCCGCGCGAGATCGTGCAGTACCAGGTGGCGCGTGTCGACCAGGCGCTGCGCACCGAGCTGGGCATCGCCGATGGCCTGGCCGACCCGCAGGTCGTGGTGCTCGACCCCTGCTGCGGCACCGGCGCCTACCTGGTCGAAGTACTCGATGTGATCGCGCAGCGCCTCGCCGCCCAAGGCAATGCGGCGCTGGCGGGGCATGAGTTGAAGCGCGCCATGCAGGAACGCATCTTCGGCTTCGAGCTGCTGCCGGCGCCCTACGTGGTGGCCCACCTGCAACTGGGTCTGCTGCTCCAGCGACTGAACGCGCCGTTGCAGACGCATGCCGACGGCAGCGGCGAGCGCGTCGGCGTCTACCTGACCAATGCCCTCACCGGGTGGGAGCCGCGGAAGGAACCCAAGACGCAGTTGCTCCCCTTCCCCGAACTGGCCGCCGAGCGCGATGCGGCCAACAGCGTCAAGCGCGAGCAGAAAGTGCTGGTCATCCTCGGCAACCCGCCCTACAACGGCTATGCCGGCGTGGCGATCGGCGAAGAGCGCGAGCTGAGCGATGCCTACCGCAAGGCGGCCACCGGCCCGCAACCGCAGGGCCAGGGGCTGAACGAGCTGTACGTGCGCTTCTTCCGCATGGCCGAGCGGCAGATCGTCGAACACACCGGGCGCGGCATCGTCAGCTTCATCAGCAATTCGTCGTGGCTCGACGGCCTGAGCCACCCGGCGATGCGCGAGCGCTTTCTGCAGGTGTTCGATCACATCCGCATCGACGACCTGCAGGGCGACAAGTACCGCACCGGCAAGCACACGGTGGATGCGTCCGATCTGGAGGCCACCTTCCTCGGGCACAGCGACTTCGCCACGCAAAGGCCGCTGCTGCAGGACCTGTTCAGCCTGTTGAAGGACAGTCTGGAGCCGCGCAAGCGGTTTGGCCTGGAGGCAGTGAATACCGGCGCCGGAGCGTACTGGCGCATCAAGCAGCTGTGCTCTGGCCGCTGCGCCAGATCATCCGCCACCTGTTGAACTCGGCTCCGTGGTTTTGCGGGTGGACGAGCGTGCGCCCGCGCGGCTACCTGCCGGGGCCGCGGCGCCGGTCGCGGGCCACGTGCCAGACCTGCAGTACCTGCACCTCGTCGGCGCGGACGCGGTAGGTGACGATGTAGTTGCGATGCACGACCAGCTCGCGCGTGTCCTGGAAGGCGCCGATACGGCCCAGCAGCGGAAAGTGCTGCAGCCGGGCCGCCTTTTCCTGAACCGCTGCCAGAAAGTCGGCTCCGGCCGATGGGTTGTTGCCAGCGATGTGCTCTACGACGCGCTGCAGGTCACCGAGCGCGCGTCGCGTCCAGCGAACGATCATCGGCGCTGCAAGGACTTGCGCGCAGGCCGGGCCGCGGCCCGCGGTGTGAAGACCCGGTGTACCTCGTCATCGGTGGCGAAGTCGCCGGCGTCGGCCGCAGCCACGGCCGTCTTCAGGTCCTCGATCTGGGGGATGCGCCAGTCGAGATAGTCGCTCAGCGCTTCCATGGCCACATGGCTCTTCGTGCGGCCGGTGAGCTGGGCGTAAGTCTCCATCTTGTCCTTCAGCTCGTTGGGCAGGCGGACACTGACCTGGCTGTCTTTCAGAGCGGCGCTCATAGGGAGGCCTCGTGATGCATTGTCATGCAGTGTAGTGCAACGTGTAACGCGATCACCGCGGCGCCGGCAGCATGCGCCGCAGCGCCTCGAAGAACAGGTCCGACTGCTCGCGCTCGCCCTGGATCTGCAGTGCCACGTGCGCCGACAGCGCCTCGTCGACGCGCGCCAGCGGCCGGCCGGTGCTCATCGCCAGCACCTGGTGCATGCACACGCGCTCCAGGTAGTACAGGTCGTCATAGGCATGAGCGACGGTGTCGCCGGCCACGATGACGCCGTGGTTGCCCAGGAAGGCCACGTCCTTGCCCTGCATCGCGCGTGCGATGCGCTCGCCTTCGGTCCGGTCCAGCGCCAGGCCGTTGTAGCCGTCGTCGATGCCGATGCGGCCGTAAAAGCGCATCGCGCTCTGGCTGGCGCAGGTATCGGGCGCGCGGTCCACCGTCAGCGTCAGCGCGGTGGCATAGGGCATGTGCGTATGCAGCACCACGGCGCGGCCGGTGATGCGGTGCACGGCGGCATGGATGTACATCGCCGTCGGCTCGACGCGGTGCCGGCCCTGCAGCACCGCGCCGTGCTCGTCGACGAGCACGATGTCCTGCGGCCCGATCTCGCTCCAATGCAGCCCGCGCGGGTTGATCAGGAAGCGGCGGCTGTCGTCGGGCAGCGCGACGCTGAAGTGGTTGCACACGCCTTCGCTCAGGCCGTGAAACGCGGCGGCGCGCAGCGCCAGCGCCAGGTCTGCGCACAGCGGCGGCAGCATCTTCGGGTCGGTTTCGGGCATCACGGTCTGCGGCGGGCTTCGGCGGCGAGCATCGCACAGCCGCGCCGGGGCGGCTGCCTACAATCCGCACGATGAGCGGCGACGCGTCTTTGCCGGATTCCTGTGATGTGCTCGTCGTCGGCGCCGGCCCCGCCGGCAGCGCCTGCGCGCAGATGCTGGTGCGCGCCGGGCTGCACACGGTGCTGGTCGATCAGCACGACTTTCCGCGCGACAAGACCTGCGGCGACGGCCTGATTCCCGACGCGCACGCCGCGCTGCGCCGCCTGGGCGTGTACGACGAGGTCATGGCGCAGGCGCAGGCCGCGCAGCACGTGGCCTGCATCGGCCCGCGCGGCGGGCGCGTCGACGTGCCCGGCTCGGTGGCGGTGCTGCCGCGCAAGGTCTTGGACCACATCCTGGTGCGCGCCGCGCAGCGCGCCGGTGCGCTGCTGCACACGCCGTGGCGCTTCGAGGCGCCGCTGCTGGACGGCCAGGGCGAGGGCGGGCGCGTCATCGGCGCGCGCCTGAAGTCCGACGGCCGCCACCACGAACTGCGCGCGCGCTGGGTGGTGCTGGCCACCGGCGCGCCGCCGCAGGCGATGATCGCCGCCGGGTTGAACCAGCGCCGTACGCCCACCGGCATCGCGCTGCGCGGCTACGTGAAGAACGAGGCCCTGGTCGGCCGCATCCGCGCGCTGGAGATCGTCTGGCACAAGCGGCTGAAGCACGGCTACGGCTGGATCTTTCCCTGCGCCGGCGGCGTGTTCAACATCGGCGTCGGCCTGGCCGACTGCTTCAACCTTGCCGGCAGCACGCGGCTGCGCATGCAGGACGTCAACCTGCGCCAGGTGTTCGAAGCCTTCTGCGAGATCTACGCGCCGGCACGCGAGCTGATGGCCGGCGGCACGCCCTTGGGCGAGCTCAAGGGCGCGCCGCTGCGCTGCTCGTTGGACGGCGCCGACTATTCGCGCGCCGGCCTGCTGGCCACCGGCGAGGCGATCGGCAGCACCTACGACTTCAGCGGCGAAGGCATCGGCAAGGCGATGCAGACCGGCATGCTGGCCGCCGCGGCCATCGTCAAGGGCCATGAGCAGCGCCTGGGCGACGGCGCGGTGCGCGACGACTACGAAGCCGCGATCCGCGCTCTGCAGCCGCGCTTCGAGCTGTACCGCAAGGCCAGCCGCGTCAACGCCCACCCGTGGCTGGCCGACCTGGTGATCTGGCGCGCGCGCAACAGCCAGCGCATCCTGCGCCGCATGAGCGGCGTGCTGGAAGAGACCGCCAACCCCGGCAACCTGGTCAGCGCGCGCGGCATCGCGAAACTGTTCTTGCCGATCCGGTGAACACATGGCGCGTGTACAGCGTCTTCCCAAGCGGCCACCGCGGAACCGGCTTTGCCGGGCCGCTGGTGGCGCCCCCTCGAGGGGGAGCGCCGTAGGCGCTTCGGGGGTGGGCTGAATGTGCCAGCTGCTGGGCATGAACGCGAACACGCCGACCGACGTGATGTTCTCGTTCACCGGGCTGGCGACGCGCGCCGACGAACACAAGGACGGCTTCGGCATCGCCTTCTTCGAGGACAAGGGATTGCGCCTGTTCATCGACCCGCAGAGCGCGCGCCGTTCGCCGGTGGCCGAGATGGTGCGCCGCTATCCGATCAAGAGCCGCAACGTCATCGCCCACATCCGCAAGGCCACGCAGGGCCATGTCGCGCTGGAGAACTGCCACCCCTTCGTGCGCGAGCTGTGGGGCCGCTACTGGGTGTTCGCGCACAACGGCGACCTGAAGGACTTCGCGCCGCGCCTGCACGGCGCCTTCCGCCCGGTGGGCGACACCGACAGCGAGCGCGCCTTCTGCTGGCTGATGCAGGAGCTGGCCAAGTCGCATGCCGGCGTGCCCGGCATCGACGAGCTGAGCCGCACGCTGCGCGACCTGCTGCCGCTGCTGCATGCGCGCGGCAGCTTCAACATGCTGCTGTCCAACGGCCAGGCGCTGTGGGCGCACGGCGCCACGCACCTGTACTGGCTGCAGCGCCAGCATCCGTTCCGCCCGGCGACGCTGGCCGACGAGGACCTGAGCGTCGATTTCGCCGCGCTGACGCAAGCCAGCGACCGCGTCGCGGTGGTCGCCACCCAGCCGCTGACCACCGGCGAGGCCTGGCAGGCCATCGCCCCGGGCGAGCTGAAGGTCTTCGTCGACGGCAGCGCCAAAGCCTGAACCGCCATGCCCGACTTTCCGGTTCCCCGTTTCGACCAGTTCTACCGCCATGCCGAGCTGACGCAGCTGCTTGCCGACTATGCCGCGGCGCGGCCCGAACTCGTGAAGCTGCGCTCGATCGGCAAGAGCCACGAAGGCCGCGACATCTGGCTGCTGACGCTGACCCACACCCGCACCGGCCCCGACACCGACAAGCCGGCCTTCTGGGTGGACGGCAACATCCACGCCGCCGAGCTGACTGCCAGCACCGCCTGCCTGTACTGGCTGCACTGGCTGGTCAGCCACTACGGCGGCAGCGGCGAGACCGGCCGCCAGGCGACGCAGCTGCTCGACACGCGCGCCGTCTACGTCGTGCCGCGCCTGAACCCCGACGGCGCCGAGCTGGCCTTGGCCGACAAGCCGCGCCACATCCGCTCGGGCACGCGGCCCTATCCCTTCGACGAGCCGCAGGTGGACGGCCTGACGGTCGAGGACGCCGATGGCGACGGCCGCATCCTCAGCATGCGCATCGCCGACCCGCACGGCGGCTGGAAGAAGCATGCGCAGCAGCCGCGGCTGCTGGTGCCGCGCGAGCCCGGCGACTTCGGCGGCGAGTACTTCCGCGTCATGCCCGAGGGCACACTGAAGAACTTCGACGGCCTGCAGGTCAAGGTCAATCCGAACCGCGAGGGGCTGGACCTGAACCGCAACTTCCCTGCCTACTGGCGGCAGGAGTTCGAGCAGGGCGGCGCCGGCCCGTACCCGACCAGCGAGCCCGAGGTGCGGGCGATGGTCGACTTCATCGTCAAGCATCCGAACATCGGCGCGGCGCTCAGCTTCCACACGCACAGCGGCGTGATCCTGCGGCCGATGGGCACGCAGAGCGACGACGACATGACGCCCGAGGACCTGTGGATCTACAAGCGCCTGAGCGACCTGGGCGCCAAGCTCAGCGGCTATCCGGCGATCAGCATCTTCCACGACTTCAAGTACCACCCGAAGGAGATCATCACCGGCACGCAGGACTGGATCTACGAGCACCTGGGTGCCCTCTTCTGGACCGTCGAGCTGTGGGCGCCGAACCGCGAGGCCGGCATCACCGATTACGACTGGATCCACTGGTACCGCGAGCATCCGCCCGAGCACGACCTGAAGCTGCTGCAGTGGAGCGACGAGCAGTGCGCGGGCCTGGCGCACGTCGACTGGTACCCGTTCCAGCATCCGCAGCTGGGCGCGGTGGAACTCGGCGGCTGGGACAAGATGAACTACTGGCGCAACCCGCCGCCAGCCTTGCGCGAACGCGAGGTCGCGCGCTTCCCGGGCTGGATGGCGCAGATCGCGCTGTCGCTGCCGAAGCTGGAAGTGCTGCGCACGGAGGTGCGCGCACTCGGCGAGGACTGCTGGCGCGTGCGCTTCGCGGTGGCCAACAGCGGCTGGCTGCCGGCCTACGTCAGCAAGCGCGCGCTGGAGCGCAAGGTGGCGCGCGGCGTGGTCTTCAACATCCAGTTGCCGGAGGGCGTCAGCCTGGTCGGCGGCGTCGAGCGCATCGTCGGCCCGCAGCTCGAAGGCCATGCGCCGAAGAACTCGCTGCAGGCTTTTCTGCCCAACCCGGGCATCACCGCCGACCGCGCGGTGGGTGAATGGGTGGTGCGCGGGCCGCGCGGTGCGCGCATCGGGCTGAGCGCGCGCGCTGACCGCGCCGGCGCGGTCAGCGCCGAGGTCACGCTCGACTGAGTTTGGGCACGGCGCTCTTTTCCAGGCCCAGCGCCTTGTGCGCCAGCGCCAGGAAGGCGGCGCGCTCGGTGCGCGACAGCGAGGCCAGGATCTCCGCCTGCAGCGCTTGCACCACCGGCCGGCTGGCGCCCAGCAGCTTTTCGCCCTGGCGCGTCAGGTGCAGCTGGCGCGCGCGGCGGTCCTGTGCGCTGACCACGCGCTGCACCAGGCCCTTGTGCTCCAGGCGCTCGACCACGCCGCCGATCGTCGCGCGGTCGAAGCTGATGCTCGCGGCCAGGCCGGCCTGGTCGATGCCGGGCTGCCGGGCGATCGCGTCCAGCGCGGCAAACTGCACCGAGGTCAGGTCCAGACCCGCGGCCTGCGTGCGCGCCTGGAAGATCTGCGTCGACTGCTGATGCAAACGCCGGATCAGGTGCCCGGCCATCTCGATGCGGTCCATGTCTGCTTCTCGTCCGTGTCGGGTTGTTGACGAGTGTAATATGTACACATATCATCTGCAATCTTATCAACGACCGACCGGCTGAGGGAGACACCATGCAATACCACGTCAACGGCTTCAAGCCCGGCGATCCGGATGTGCACCCGGCGGCTGCGGGCCAGCGCCGCGCGGGCGATGCGCTGCCGCAGACCGTGGACGTGCTGATTGCCGGCTCCGGCCCGGCCGGCCTGTGCCTGGCCGCCCAGCTGGCCCGCGTGCCGCAGATCCGCACGCTGCTGGTCGAACCCAAGCTCGGGCCGATGGAGAAGGGCCAGGCCGACGGCATCAGCGTGCGCTCGATGGAGATGTTCCAGGCCTTCGGCTTCGGCGAGAAGGTCATGCGCGAATCGGTGTGGATCAACGAGACCACCTTCTGGGCGCCGGGCGCGGACGGGCGCGTCGATCGCGTGGCGCGCGTGCAGGACGTGCCCGACGGCACCTCCGAGATGCCGCACGTGCTGATCAACCAGGCGCGGGTGCACGACATGTTCCTCGACATCATGCGCAATTCGCCCAGCCGGCTCGAGCCCGACTACGGCCTGAAGGTGGCGAGCCTGACGGTCGACCCCGCCGCCGCCGCATACCCGGTCACCGTGACGCTGGAGCACACCGCGCCCGGCCGCGAAGGCCAGACCGCGACCGTGCGCGCCAACTACGTCATCGGCTGCGACGGCGCACGCTCGAACGTGCGCAGCAGCATCGGCGGCGCGCTGCACGGCGACGCCGCGCACCAGGCCTGGGGCGTGATGGACGTGCTGGCGGTCACCGACTTTCCCGACTGGCGCATGAAGTCCTTCGTGCGCTCGCAAGGCGACGGCATCCTGATGGTGCTGCCGCGCGAGGGCGGGCACTTGGTGCGCCTGTACGTCGAACTCGACCAGCTCGGCGAGAGCGAACGCGCCGCCGACCGCGGCATGGGGCCCCAGGACATCATCGCCAAGGCGCAGCGCATCTTCAGCCCCTTCAAGCTCGACGTGAAGGAGGTCGTCTGGTGGTCGATCTACGAGATCGGCCATCGCCTGACCGACAAGTTCGACGACGTGCCCGAAGCCCAGGTCGCCAGCCGCGCGCCGCGCGTGATGCTCGCCGGCGACGCCTGCCACACGCACAGCCCGAAGGCCGGCCAGGGCATGAACGTGTCGATGGGCGACACCTTCAACCTGGGCTGGAAGCTGATCTCGGTGCTCACCGGCCGTGCCGACCCGGCGCTGCTGCACAGCTATTCCGGCGAACGGCGCGCCGCGGCCAAGGGCCTGGTGGAGTTCGACCACAAATGGGCGCGCGTCGTCGGCGGCCTGGCCGAAGACGACGCCAGCAGCGACAGCCTGCCGCGCGTGGCGCGCGAGTTCGTCAATAACCTGCCCTTCACCTGCGGCCTGACGATCCAGTACGAAGCCGGCGCATTGACCGGCGCGGCCACGCACCAGCGGCTGGCCACGGGCTTCGACATCGGCAAGCGTTTGCATTCCGCCCCGGTCGTGCGCCTGGCCGACGCCAAGCCGATGCAGCTGGGCCATTGCATCGAGGCCGATGCGCGCTTGCGCCTGTTCGTCTTCGCCCCGGCCGGCGATGCGGGCGGCCCGGGCGGCGCCGTGGCCACGCTGTGCGACTGGCTGGCAAACGATCCGGCATCGCCGCTGCGCCGCCACACCGCGCCGGGCGAAGACGCGGATGCGGTGATCGACACGCGCGCGGTCTTCCAGCAGGGCTTCCGCGCGCTGGACTACGCCGCCATGCCCACGCTGCTGCGCCCGCACGTGGGCCGCTACGGGCTGTGCGACTACGAGAAGGTCTTCTGCGCTGACCTGAAGCGGGGCGAGGACATCTTCGAGCTGCGCGGCATCGACCGCGCCGCCGGCTGCGTCGTCATCGTGCGCCCCGACCAGTACGTGGGCCACGTCCTGCCGCTGAGCGCCCGCGACGAGCTGGCGGCGTATTTCGCCGCCATCCTGCGCGTGCGCGGTTGAGAGCCGACTAGCGTCGGTCAGGCGGCGGCAGCGGCGCGCTTGCGTGCCCGCTTGGCAGCGGGTGGCTGCCCGGCCTCGGCCTCAGGTCCGGCCGCGGCCTTCGCGGCCTTGCGTGGCGCCTTGCGCGCGGCCTTGGCCCTGCCGGCCTACGTGAGCGAGCGCGCTGGAGCGCAAGGTGGCGCGCGGCACGGTCTTCAACATCCATCTGCCCGAGGGTGCGAGCCTGGTCGGCGGCGTCGAGCGCATCGTCGGCCCGCAGCTGGAAGGCCATGCGCCGCAGGCTTCGCTGCAGGCCTTCGCGCCCAACCCGGCCGTCACCGGTGACCGGGCTGTCGGCGAATGGGTGGTGCGCGGCGCGCGCGGTACGCGCATCGGCCTGAGCGCCCGCGCCGACCGCGCCGGTGCGCTAAGCACCGACGTCACGCTCGACTGACGCGCAGCGCGCATCCGTTCGCGAATTTGACAGTGGAAGAGGACCTGCTGCGCATGGGCTGGCCTACCCGAGCGGTGGCACGCGACACGCGGCAGGCCAGCGCACGCAGGTGGGGACCTGAAGGCGGGCAGCCGCAGGCAGGCGCCCGACAGGGCGATTGCGGCGCCGTGCGCGGCTTGAAACCGTGCGAAGTCAGCATCTCGGGAGCCTCGGGTGCAAAAGCCATCGGCCGGCAGCCCCGCAGACATCCGATAGCGTCCGGTGCAGCAGCTGCGGCCATCTTCATCGTCCACATCGCAGTCAGTCTTGCTGCTCCGTTCGGCGGCGCAAGGCCACGATCGCACCGATGCCCAACGCGATCAGCGCTGCAGTCGATGGCTCGGGGACGGCTGCAACATCCCCCTGCATACCGTTCACGTCCACGGTGATCGCGCCGCTGTTGTTGAACCAGCCGAATCCGTCCCACACGGCCAGATAGAGCCGGGTCGCGCCGTCGGGTACCAGGAACTGCTGAACCACGTTGGCGTCTGTATGGCCGTCGCCGATGAAGAAGACCTGCTTCAGCTCGGGCGCCAGGCTGAGGAAGTCGAGGCCAAGGGTCTCGAAGTTCAAAGTGCCCGGTGCCGGGCTGGAATCCGGCTGGGATGTGCCCAGGAACACCCCGACCAGCGATTCGATCGGCGCGCGCATGTCGGAGATGCCATTGACGGCGCCGTCGCTGTGATTCCAGAATTCGTTGCCATCGATGGGGTTGCACGCGCCCACGCAACCCGGACTGCGATCGACGCCGCCGGACGCATTGGTGAATGTCAGCGTACCGCCGGCAAGCGTGCCCGGCACGCGTACGGGCGATTGGTTCGGCGCCTGGTCGCTACCGGCCGTGGAGCCGTTGGGCATGCCGGCAAGGTAAGGATTCGACGTGCCGGCGACCGTCACGCTGACCGTTCCCGCATGAGTCAACGTGCCTGCTGCAGCGAGCGCGGTCAGGGCGGCAATGTGCTTCAGTCGGAATCTCGTGTTCATCGGTGGCCTTCGGTGTGTGGAGAATTGTTCTTGCAGTCTCCCGATTTCGGGCTCCAACACAACCCCCCCCCCCCCCCCCCCGGGGGGGGGGGGGGGGCGCCCCCCCCCCCGGGAACACACCCCAAAGGGGGGAAACGCCGAATTCCGGGGGCACGGGCGTTTTTGTTTTGGGGGG
>DAIMFR010000043.1:21064-41783 GCA_036724445.1 Rubrivivax sp.
AATTTTTTTCTCTTGTCGCCCGGTTCCGGGCCCCACCCCCCCCCCCCCCCCCCCCCCCGCGATTCGGGGGGGGCGAGCGGCTCCCATGAGGCGAATCAGACCGAACGGGCGGAACCTGCAGATCTCGGCAGCAGCGTCAGTTTGGATTGACGGCGGTCACGCGGAGTCGAGAAGAAGATGAAGCCCAGGCACGCGGCCGGCACGGCGGCGCAACGCCAGGTGCTTGGGCCACGGCCAACGGCCCGAGCTTGTCCCGGCGATGCAGCGCCGCTCGAAGCGGACCGCGCGGCTTCGTCCATCTCGCGGTCACGCACGCCGAGACTCCGAGACTGCTTGGCCCGCCTTCCGCGGCAAGCCCGGCCACATGCAGCAGCGGAATGAAATGCTCGGGGGCCGGCACTGCGGGGCCGAAGGCGGGGTGTTCGGTCCCGCGCAGGAGGGCTGCCTGGCCAACGAGTGGCCCGATCAGGGCAGCCACCGCGTAGACTCCCGCCTCGGAGGCCGTCATGGACAAGTCCCTCGTCAGCCGCGATCCCGAGATCATGAGCGGAGCACTGTGCTTCACTGGAACGCGCGTACTCGTGAAGACGCTCTTCGACTATCTCGAAGGCACGTCATCGCTCGAAGACTTCTTGGAAGACTTTCCGACGGTCTCCCGAGAGAGAGCGGTCGCGGTACTGGAGGCTGCCAGAGAGACTTTGGCCGATGCGTCTGCTGCTTGACGAGTCGGTTCCGGCGAAGCTTCGCAAACATCTGCGGAGTCATGAGGTCCGAACCGCTGTCGAGATGGGGTGGGCCGGCGTCAAGAATGGCAAGCTTCTCGCCCTGGCCGGCGAGCAGTTCGACGCCTTCGTCACCGTGGACAAGAACTTGCAGTTCCAGCAGAACGTGGCGACCTTGCCGGTGGCTGTGCTGGTGCTCGACGCCCCGTCCAACGAACTGGAAGCCCTGCTCCCGCTCTTGCCACGGCTCGAACAGGTGCTTGAGTCGGTCAAGCCGAAAACACTCGCGGTCGTCAGCGCCGCCTGAAGCTCTGCGTTGAGCGGCGTTGGATCCGAGTGGGTCGCAGAGTGCGGCGCTCAGCCCGCCGCGGCGCTGCGCCTGCGCTTCGGCTTGGCCACGCTGGCCTTGTGCACCGGCTTGGGCAGGATCGCCGCCTCCAGTTCGTCCAGCGCCTCGGCCGCATAGACCGCCAGCTTCTGCAGGCTGGGCACCGAGGTGTGGCAGCCGGTGAAGCCGAAGTCCATCGTGCCGGCGTAGCTCTGGCAGGTGATGTTCAGCGCCTGGCCGTGCGTGACGATCGACGCCGGGTAGATGGCTTCGAGCCGCGCGCCGCGGAAGTACAGCGGCTTGTCCGGCCCGGGCACGTTGGAGATGGTGATGTTGAACATCGGCCGCACGCGCCCGCCGATGCCGCCGAGCAGCGTGACGATGGTCGGCGCCATCAGCAGCACCGTGTACTGCATCATCGCCTGGCGCGGCAGGCTCTGCACGTGCGCCTTGGCATGGCGCACCGAGGCGCGGATCGCGGCCAGCCGCTCGGCGGCGTCGCCGATGTCGGTACCCAGCGTGGCGACGATGAAGCTGATGGCGTTGCCGGTGCCCTGGTCGTCCTTGGGCCGCACCGACACCGGAATGCCGGCGGTCAGCGGCTTGTCGGGCAGGCTGTCGCGCTCCAGCAGGAAGCGGCGCAGCGAGCCGCCGCAGATGGCCAGCACCACGTCGTTGAGCGTGCAGCCGGCCGCGTCGGCCAGCGCGCGCAGCCGCGCCATCGGGAACTGCTGCGTGGCGAAGCGGCGCTTTTCGCGCACGCGGCCGTTCAGCACCGACAGCGGTGCGTCGAAGGGCAGGGCCAAACCTTCACTTCGGTCGCCGACGCGCTTCAGCATCTTGCCGAAGGCGGCCAGCAGTTGCGGCGCCGAGCGCAACTGCAGGCGCAGCGCCTGCGCCGCCGCGGCCATGACGTTGGCCATCGTCGGGGCCGGCGCGCGGCCGCGCGCCGGCGCGGCGCCGTGCTGCGCCTGCGGTGCCGACCAGAAGGGCTGCAGCGCCATGCTCCTGGCCGGGTCGGTGGACATCGCCTGCTGCAGCGTGCGCATGCCGCTGATGCCGTCGATCAGCGAATGGTGCATCTTGACGAACAGCGCGAAGCGCCGGTTCTCGAGCCCTTCGATGAGCGTGCATTCCCACGGCGGGCGGCTCAGGTCCAGCGGCGTGCTCTGCAGCCGGCCGACCAGTTCGCCCAGTTCGCGTTCGCCGCCGGGCCACGGCAGCGCGGCGTGGCGCACGTGGTATTCGAGGTCGATGTCGTCGTCTTCGACCCACTCCGGCAGCGGGTTCAGGTTGAACGCGTACTTCAGCCGCCGGTTCCACGGTGCGTGGAAGCTGCGGCAGGCGCGGAACTCGTGCATCAGCCGGCGCAGGAAGTCGCGCGGCGCGCCCTCGGGCAGCTGGAAGACCAGCAGCCCGCCGACATGGTTGGGCGTGGCCCGCGACTCGGTCATGATCCACGCCGCGTCCAGCGGGTTCAGTCGGGTGCTGCTCATCGGACTCGTCCCTTTCAGCCGCGCAATGCCGGTACGCCCCACAGCGTCCACGCCGCCATCAGCGCCCAGGCGGCGAGCGTGGCCAGCAGGTTGCGCCCGGCGTTGTTCTGCTTGAACAGGCTCCAGTTCCAGTAGGCCACGCTATGGCCGCGCAGCGGCCAGCCGGGCACGAAGCGCCGCACCTGCGCGCAGTAGGCTTCATACGGCGCGCCGAAGATCGGCTTCAGGTGCGCTTCCTCGCGCTGCACGCGGGCGTCCATGTACAGCCAGTAGATCACCGCATAGGCCAGCAGCAGCCACCATTGGCCGAGCAGCATCAGGAAGCCCAGCGGAATGAAGAAGCGCCCCAGGTACATCGGGTTGCGCACCATCGTGTACGGCCCGCGGATGGTCAGCGTGGCGTTCTTGTCCAGCGAGGCGAAGCACCAGACCTGGATGAATTCGCCGAGCATCGACACGACGAAGCCGGCGAGCAGCCATTCGCGCCGCACGAAGGGCGCGACCAGCAGCAGCACGACGATGAACAGCGGCAGCCGCAGCTTCACCAGCAAGCTGCGCAGACCGGGGTGCTGGAACAGGCCGTCCGATGTCTGCTTCATGGCGCTATTGTGGCTTGCGCCTCTTGCGCAGCCCGAAGTAGCCGCGCAGGAACCACCAGCGCCGCCAGCGGTTCAGGCGCTCCAGCTGCCGCTGCCGCTCTTCGCCAAGCGTGTCGGGCTGCCAGCGCTGCCACTTCTTGTAGATGCCGCTCAGGTCCATGTCCTCGAACCAGCGGCGCAGCGCGCGCGGCAGCCGGCGCGTGGACAGCGCGGCCTGGAAGTCGATGATGCCCGGCGTGCCGTCGGGGCGGATCAGCAGATTGCCGCCGCCGCGCGTGTCCAGGTGCACCAGGCCACGGGCGTGCACGCGGCGCAGCAGCGCTTCCAGCGCCAGCAGGAAGTCGGTGCTGACCGGGCCCTTCGGAATGTCGGCCAGCGGACGGCCGGGCACGAAGCGCGCGGCCATCGACAGCGCGTCGACGCGGAAGGCCATCGCGGGAATGCCGTCGATGCCCTGCAGCCGGCGCAGCGCGCGCACCTCGCGGCCGAGAAGAAAGCGGCCGACGCTGTGGCGCACGACGAAGCGGCGCGGGCCGAAGTCCTTGAAGATCCAGTCGGCGCCGTCCAGCCGCACGCGTTCGACGCGCGCGTTGGCGAAGCGGCCGTCGCGCAGCAGGTGGCGCTCGGCGCGGGCCAGGTCGGCGCGGGTGAAGGGCTGCGGCATCTCAGCGGCGCAGCACGGCGAGCCATTCGCGCTGCGCGCCGCTGAGCGTGCTGTCCGGCGTCAGCATCGCGTGCTGCAGCGCGCCGCGGATCTCGGGCTCCTCTGCGGCCGGCGGACCGGCGAGCAGCGCGTCGAGCAGCGTGCGCGCACGCTCCAGCGTGCTGCGATAGGCCGCCAGGATCGCGCCGATGCTGACGTGCATGGCCGGGTCGTCCATCCAGCAGTCGTAGTCGGTGACGATGCAGACCGCCGCATAGCAGATCTGCGCCTCGCGCGCGAGGAACACCTCGGGCACGTTGGTCATGCCCACCAGCTGGCAGCCGGCCTGGCGCAGGAACAGGCTCTCGGCGCGCGTGCCCAGCCGCGGGCCTTCGACGCAGGCGTAGGTGGCGTCGCGGTGCACGGCGATGCCGATGCGCTCGGCCGCCTGCGCGATGCTCGCGCAGAGCGCGGCGCTGACCGGCTGCGCGGTCGAGACGTGCCCGACCACGCCGCCGCCGAAGAAGCTGCGCGCGCGTCCGCCCTTGGTCCAGTCGAAGTACTGGCTGGGCAGCACCAGCTCGCCGGGGGCGATGTGCTGCGCCAGGCTGCCGACGGCAGAGAAGCCGACGATCTGCGTCGCGCCGGCGCGCTTCAGCGCGAACACGTTGGCGCGGTAGTTGACCTCGTGCGGCAGCAGCCGGTGGCCGCTGCCGTGCCGCGCCAGGAACAGCAACTCGCGTCCGCCGAGGCGGCCCTTGGCGATGCTGCCGGAGGGTTGGCCGAATGGCGTGCCCTGATCCAGGTGCTGCTGCACCTGCATGCCCTTCAATTCGTACAGGCCGGTTCCGCCGATGATCGCGAGCATGGACTGTTCCCCGTGCACTGCAGATGACGAGGCCGCATTCTGCCTGCGGCGGCTCTTGTACCGAAGCCGCAGCGCGAGCGTCTTCCGTCCGCGCGCGGGCGACAATCGCCACTCCCGCCCGACTGCGGATCGGGCCGTGGCACGAGCACCCGCCGACCCCCCCCCGACACACACAGGAGATCTCATCATGAAGCCGCATCTCACGCGTCGCGACACCCTGGCCCTGATGGCCGCATCGCTGGGCGGCAGCCGCGCCTTCGCGCAGACTTTTCCGGGCAAGACGATCACGGTCGTCGTGCCCTATCCGGCCGGAGGCGGCACCGACGCGGTGGCGCGTCTGTTCGCCGAGCAGCTGGGCAGGCCGTTGGGCCAGACCATGGTCGTCGACAACAAGGCGGGGGCGTCGGGGGTGCTCGGCACCGACGCCGTCGCCAAGGCCAAGCCGGATGGCCACACGCTGCTGGTGGCCTTGAGCACGCAGTTCGTCATCAACCCCTTCCTGTTCAAGAAGCTGCCCTACGACCCGAACAAGGACATCGCACTGGTGTCGCAGCTGGTGGTGGCGCCGATCGTGCTGCTCGCGCACCCCGGCGTGCCGGCGAACGACGCGCCGTCGATGGTCAAGTACATCGGCGCCAACAAGGGCAAGCTGTCCTACGGCTCGTACGGCATCGGCTCGGCCTCGCACCTGAGCGGCGCGCACCTGAGCCAGATCGCGGGCGGCGACATGAACCACGTGCCCTACAAGGGCGAGGCGCCGTTGATCCAGGACATCATCGGCGGCCAGGTGCCGATGGGCTTCACCGGTGCGACGCAGGCCAAGGCGATGGTCGACGCGGGCCGGCTCAAGGCGATCGCCGTCACCGGCGAGAAGCGGCTGGTCGTGCTGCCGGCGCTGAAGACCTTCGGCGAGCAGGGCCTCGGGGACGACGTGTTCCGCACCGTCGGCTGGATGGCCATGGCCGCGCCGGGCGGAACGCCGCAGCCCGTGATCCAGCGCCTGGCCGCCGAAGTCAAGGCGGCCTGTGCGAAGCCCGAGGTGCGCGAGCGCATCGCCGCGATCGGCTACGAGGCGTCGGGCCGCGGGCCCGAGGAGTTCGCCGCCATCGCGCAGGCCGACGCGCAGGTGTGGTCGCGGCTGGTCAAGCTGACCGGGGCATCGCTCGATTGACGTCCGCGCGGCGGCGAAGGCGGGCGTTGGCCATCGGCAGCGCAGCGGGCGCGCAGACGAAGAAGGACACGGTGGGTGCCGGCGATGACGCTGGAGCCGCCGGGGCCGTGGCCCAACAGTCTGAAACCGCCCAACCGCTTAGGCCTTGAGCCGATAGCCCGTCCTGAAAATCCACGCCACGACCCACAGGCACAGCAGCAGGAAGCCCAGCGTCACCGCCAGGCTCCACGCCACGCCGACGTCGGCCACGCCGAAGAAGCTCCAGCGGAAGCCGCTGACCAGGTAGACCACCGGGTTGAACAGCGCGAGCTGCTGCCACGGCGGCGCCAGCATGTGGATCGAATAGAAGGTGCCGCCCAGGAAGGCCAGCGGCTGCACCAGCATCAGCGGCACGATCTGCAGCTTCTCGAAGCCGTCGGCCCAGACGCCGATGATGAAGCCGAGCAGGCTGAAGGTGACCGACGTCAGCACCAGGAAGGCCAGCATCCACCCCGGGTGCGCGACCTGAAACGCGACGAACAGCCGCGCCGTGGCCAGCATCAGCAGGCCGAGCAGCACCGACTTGGCTGCCGCCGCGCCGACGTAGCCGAGCACCGCTTCCAGCGGCGACACCGGCGCCGACAGCAGCTCGTAGATCGTGCCCGAGAAGCGCGGCATGTAGATGCCGAAGGAGCCGTTGGACACGCTCTGCGTCAGGATCGCCATCATGATCAGCCCGGGCACGATGAAGGCGCCGTAGGCGATGCCGTCGATCTGCTGCACGCGCGAACCGATGGCCGCGCCGAAGACGATGAAGTACAGCGAGGTGCTGAGCACCGGCGAGGCCACGCTCTGCATCAGCGTGCGCCGCGTGCGCGACATCTCGAAGCCGAAGATGGCCCTGACGCCGTAGAGATTCATTGGTGCACCAGGCTGACGAAGATGTCCTCCAGCGAGCTCTGCTCGGTCTGCAGGTCCTTGAAGTCCAGGCCCAGCGCGGCCAGCCGGCGCAGCAGCTCGGGCACCTTGGACGCGCCCTGCGCGGTGTCGAACTCGTGCACCAGCGCGTGCCCATCGTCGGCCAGCGCCAGCGGCCAATCCGCCAGCTCCGGCGGCAGCGCGCGCAGCGGCTGCTGCAGCTGCAGCGTCAGCCGCTTGCGGCTGAAGCGCTGCATCAAGAGCGCCTTGTCCTCGACCAGGATGATCTCGCCCTGGCGCATCACGCCGACGCGTTCGGCCATCTCCTCGGCCTCTTCGATGTAGTGCGTGGTCAGGATGATGGTCGTGCCGCGCTGCTGCAGGCCGCGCACCATCTGCCACATGTCGCGGCGCAGTTCGACGTCGACGCCGGCGGTGGGCTCGTCCAGGAACAGCACGCGCGGCTCGTGGCTCAGCGCCTTGGCGATCATCACGCGGCGCTTCATGCCGCCCGACAGCGTCATGATGCGCGCATCGCGCTTGTTCCACAGCGACAGCTGCTTCAGCAGATCCTCCAGCAATCGCGCATCGGGCGGCTTGCCGAACAGCCCGCGGCTGAAGGCCACGGTGTTGAACACCGACTCGAAGCTGTCGGTGCACAGCTCCTGCGGCACCAGGCCGATGGTGCTGCGCGCGGCGCGCCAGTCGCGCCGGATGTCGTGCCCGTCGACGCGGACCGTGCCGCCGCTGGCGTTGACGATGCCGCAGACGATGTTGATCAGCGTGGTCTTGCCGGCGCCGTTGGGCCCGAGCAGCGCGAAGATCTCGCCGCGGCGGATCTGCAGATCCACCTGCTTCAGTGCCGCCAGCCCCGAGGCGTAGGTCTTGTGCAGGCCCTGGATGTCGATGATCGGCGGCATGCGGGCCATTGTGCCGGTGCCTGCCGGTGCCTGCCGGCGCGGGCAGAATCGGCGCGATGAAGGCGCTCAGCTGCGGCATCCTGGTGCTCAATGCGGGCAGCGAGCTGCTGCTGTGCCGCGCCACCGGCACCTTCCGCTGGGACATCCCGAAGGGCGGCGGCGCGCCGGGCGAGACGCCGCTGCAGACGGCGCTGCGCGAAACCGCCGAGGAATGCGGCCTGCAGTTCCAGCCGGACGAACTGCTCGAACTGGGGCGCTTCGCCTACCGCCCGGCCAAGGATCTGTACCTGTTTGCCGCGCTGGCCGACGGCGTCGACGCGTCCGACTGCCGCTGCAGCAGCCACTTCACCGACCTGTGGGGACGGCGCCGGCCGGAGATGGACGCCTTCGAGTGGACCGCCTTCGCACGCGTGCCGCGGCGCTGCACATCGCGCCTGAGCGCGCTGCTGACGCAGACGCTGTCGCTGCCGCAGTTGCTGCGGCGGCTGCAGGCGCCGCGCTGACCGCGCGGTCGCGCCCGCCGTGCTTGGCCGCGTACAGCGCCTGGTCGGCCCGGTCGAACAGCCGCTGCAGCGCGGCGGCAGCCTGTGCTTCGCTGCAAGCCCCCCCGGCATGCAGCGCGAAGCCGACCGAGATCGTGTAGCGGCATTCGGCGCTGCCCAGACGCACCGGCGCTGCGCGGGCGTCGCGCACCAGCCGCTCGGCGAAGCCGCCGGCGGTGTGCACGCCGCCATCCAGCAGCAGCAGGCAGAACTCCTCGCCGCCATAGCGGCCGACGAGGTCGGTGGAACGGCAGCGGCTGCCGAGCAGGCGGGTTGCGTGGATCAGCACCTGGTCGCCGCCGGCATGGCCATGGCGATCGTTGACTTGCTTGAAGTGGTCGATGTCGATCATCAGCAGCGCCGCCGCATGGCCCTGCTGCAGATGGCGGCACGCAGCTTGGACGAAGGCGTCGCGGACGAGCAGTCCGGTCAGGCCGTCGCGCCGTGCACGCTCCAGCGCGTGCTGCTGCTGGTGTTCCTGCACCATCATCACCACGCCGAGCGTGCCGCAGATGACGAACAGGCAGCCGATGAACAACGCCGTCAGCTGCGGCGGTGCGTTCGAGTCCATCGGCAACGCGTCGGTGCCGATGAGGACGAGCAGGCTGCGCACGGCGAGCATGCCGCCGAAGCCGGCGAAGGCCGCGAACGAGAGCCACATCCCGGCGCTTCGTACGGCGGTTCGCTGGCGTGCGATCAGGGCCGCCGTGATCAAGCTCAGAGCTGCGCATGCCAGCGACATCGAGAACACGGCGCTGACCATCGGCGTGCCAAGTATCGCAGTGGCCAGGGGTCCGGCCCAGCCGATGGCGGCGATGGCCAGCACGAAGGCCAGCGGCACGCGTCGCCGCAGGAAGCGCGCGTGGGCCAGCAGTCCGAAGATCGGCGTGCCCAGCGCTGCCAGATTGGCCATGAGCAGCGTCAACCATTCAGGCGCGTGCCCGCGCAGGAAGTAGCAGGCGAAGGCCAGCGCGCCGCACGACATCGAGCGCGCCCAGTGGCGCAGCACCGCGCCATGTTCGGGCAGCGTCCGCGCCAACCCGAAGCTCAGCGCGGCGAGCAGCGCGCTGAAGACGGCGATCGCCAGCTGCAGAGTCGTGGGATCGAGACGCTGAAATGCACCCATGGGGCGACGCTCTTGTGCGCGGCTGCATGGACCATGCAGTTCCGGTCATTCCTGCGGACCTTTTCGTCGGCCTCAGGGTTCTCCTGAATATGGGATTACCCTTGGTTACATCCGCCGGCTGTGCGGCGTGAGGAATTCGCCCGGCCGCCCGCCGGGCAGCGGGCGATCAAGGCTCGGTCGGCGGCGCCGGGTGCTCCGGCAGCCCGGCCAGGTGCGTGGCGTCGGCCCAGCGCAGGATGTCCAGCGTGCCGCCGCGCCAGCGCAGCCGGTTGATGCCGGTGTTGGGAATCGCGCATGCGCGCGGGCCGTGCAGGCTCAGGCCGTTCGCGGTGCGCCACAGCATGTCGAGCACGCCGCCGTGCGTCACCAGCAGCAGCGTCTGGTGCGGATGCGCGTCGGCGAGCGCGCGCAATTGCGCGATCACGCGCGCGTGGAACTGGCGCACGCTCTCGCCGCCGGGCGGCGCGTAGTCGGCGTCGTGAAGCTGCCACTGCGCCCACAACTGCGGATGACGCGTGCGGATCGTCGGCACGTCCAGGCCGTCGAGCACGCCGAAGGCCTGCTCGCGCCACGCCGCCTGCGCCAGCGCCAGCGCCAGCGCCGGCGCGCGCTCCAGCGGCTGCGCGGTCTGGCGCGCGCGCTGCAGGTCGCTGCTGAGCAGCAGGTCGAAGCGCTCGCCGGCCAGCGCGGCGGCGAGCCGCTGCGCCTGCTGCCGGCCGGTGTCGTTCAGCGGCACGTCGATCTGGCCCTGGAAGCGCTGCTGCCGGTTCCAGTCGGTTTCGCCGTGGCGGATGACGATGAAGTCGGTCATCGAGTCACTTCGCGCAGTCGCCGCCGATCGCCGACTTGCTGCGCTGCAGCGGCTGGATCTTCAGCGCCAGCAGCGGTTGCACCACCGCGCGCTCGAAGGCGCGGATCGACTTCGGGTTGTAGGGGCCGGGGCGCGAGGCTTCGATCAGCACGCTGCCGTCCGCCAGTTGCCACTGCTCGACCTTCAGCTTGCCGGCACGCAGCCGCGTCATCGTGCTGGCGCAGCCCCTGGGGCGGGCCTGCAAGGCCGCGGGCAGCGGCACCGCTGCGCCGCGCGCGTTCAGATCGCAGCTGCGCGAATAAGCGGTGATCGCCTGGCCGACAGCGACGAAACTCACGTCCACCTCGTCCTTGCGGTCGCCGGTGGCGCCGAGCGGACACGCCCACTGCTGCAGCGGCAGCGCGTCGGGCAAGGGATGCGCGCCGCGCAACTTGAAGCTCGATTCGTGCCGCTCGCCGCTGATGCGCTGGCGCAGGATCGGCGTGAAGCCCTGCGGCAGCCCGGGCGGCGGCGTGAAATCGAAGTACTGCACCTCGAAGCGGCTGCGCTCGCCGGGCTGCAGCCGCAGCGCGCGCAGCGTGTCCTCGGGCGTCGCCGGGCCGCCCTGGCGCGGATCCCAGCGCACCGCGTACTCCGCATCCGGCGCCTTGGCCCGCGCGGGTGCGGCGGCGAGCAGCAGGCCGCAGACGACCGCGGCCGCGGCTGCAGTGGCGGACTCGGGCATGCCTTCAGTGTAGGCGCGGCGCTGCGGCCGGGCGCGGCTGTCGTCCCGATGCCCGATGATGTGGTCATGGACCAAGACCCATCGCTGCACGTCGCCTGCCTGTGCGCCGCGTGGTGCGGCACCTGCGACGACTACCGCCCGGCGTTCGAGCAGGTCGAGGCCGAGCTGCGCAATGCCGGCGCATCGGCCGCGTGGCACTGGATCGACATCGAAGACGAAGCCGACCTGGTCGGCGACTTCGACATCGAGACCTTTCCAACGATCGTGGTCTGCGATGCGCAGCAGGTACGCTTCGCCGGCCCGGTGACGCCGCAGCCGGTCGCGCTGTCGCGGCTGCTGCGCGCGCTGCTGCTCGACGCGGCGCCGGACGCGCGCTGGCCCGCCGTGCCGGCCGAGGCCGAGGGCTTCGCGCGGCGGCTGCGCTTAAGCTAGGTCAAGCAAACCGGGGCATGCCGCTCGCCCGTCGGCGGCACGGCCGCCCGCTGCCCTGAAGATCGGACGCAGGAGGATTTGATTGAAAGCGCCACCCACCCCAGACCGCACGCACGACGACGCACCCGCATGGCATGCGCTGCCCGCCGGCGAGGCCTGCCGGCGGCTCGAGGTCGGCGAGGCCGGCCTGGACGCGGCACAGGTGCAGCAGCGCCTGCAGCGCTACGGCCCGAACCAGCTGCAGCAGGCAAAGAAGCGCGGGCCGCTGCTGCGCTTCCTGATGCAGTTCCACAACGTGCTGCTGTACGTGATGCTGGCCGCGGCGGCCATCACCGCCATGCTCGGCCACTGGATCGACACCGGCGTGCTGCTGGCCGCGGTGGTGGTCAACGCGATCATCGGCTTCATCCAGGAGGGCAAGGCCGAATCGGCGCTGGACGCGATCCGCGCCATGCTGTCGCCGCACGCGCTGGTGCTGCGCGCCGGCCGGCGCGAGGAGATCGACGCCGCCCAGCTGGTGCCCGGCGACCTGGTGCTGCTGGCTTCCGGCGACCGCGTGCCCGCCGACCTGCGGCTGCTGCAGGTCAAGGAGCTGCGCGTCGACGAATCGGCGCTGACCGGCGAATCGGTGCCGGCGGACAAGGACGGCGGCGCCGTCGCCGCCGATGCGCCGCTCGGCGACCGCAGCGGCATGGCCTATGCCGGCACGCTGGTGGCTTACGGCCAGGCCATGGGCCTGGTGGTGGCCACCGCCGCAGCCACCGAGATCGGCCGCATCGACACCATGCTGGCCGACGTGGCCACGAGCACCACGCCGCTGCTGCGCCAGATCGACCGTTTCGGCCGCCTGCTGGCGGCGGCCATCCTCGGGCTGTGCGCGCTGACCTTCGCCTTCGGCGTGGGGCTGCGCGGGCAGCCGGCCACCGAGATGTTCCTGATGGTGGTGGCGCTGGCCGCCTCGGCCATTCCCGAAGGGCTGCCGGCGATCATGACCATCACGCTGGCGCTGGGCGTGCAGCGCATGGCCAAGCGGCAGGCGATCGTGCGCCGGCTGCCGGCGGTGGAGGCGCTGGGCTCGGTGACGGTGATCTGCTCGGACAAGACCGGCACGCTGACGCGCAACGAGATGACGGTGCAGCGCGTGGTCTGCGCCGGGCTGGACGTGGCGGTCACCGGCGCCGGCTATGCGCCCGAGGGCGAGTTCAAGACCGGCGAGCGCATCATCGATGCCGACCGGCACGCGTCGCTGGCGCTGGCGCTGCGCGCCGGCGTGCTGTGCAACGACGCGCGGCTGGTCAACGAAGACGGCCAATGGTCGGTGCTCGGCGACCCGACCGAAGGCGCGCTGCTGGTGCTGGGCCACAAGGCCGGGCTGCAGCAGGCGCACACCGAATCGGCCTGGCCGCGGCGGGACTCGATCCCCTTCGAGTCGCAGCACCGCTTCATGGCCACCGCGCACCGCGACGACGAAGGCCAGCCGTGGATCTTCGTCAAGGGCGCGCCGGAGAAGATGTTCGACATCTGCCGCGTCGAGCTCGGCCCCGCGGGCGAGGAGCGGCCGATCGAGGTCGACACCTGGCGGCGCATGGCCACCGACATCGCGGCGCGCGGCCTGCGCCTGCTCGGCCTGGCGGCGCGGCGCGCGGCGCCGGCCGGCACCGCGCTGGACTTCGCCGACGTCGAGGGCGGCTACACGATGCTGGCGCTGGTGGGCATCGCCGACCCGCCGCGCGACGAGGCGGTGCGCGCGGTGGCCGACTGCCACAGCGCCGGCATCCGCGTGAAGATGATCACCGGCGACCATGCCGAAACGGCCAAGGCGATCGGCGCGCAGCTGGCCATCGGCGCCGGCAAGCCGGCCATCACCGGCGCCGAGATCCAGCTGATGGACGACGCCGCGCTGCAGCGCGTGGTCATGGAGGTCGACGTCTTCGCGCGCGCCAGCCCCGAGCACAAGCTGCGCCTGGTGCAGGCGCTGCAGCAGGACGGGCAGGTGGTGGCGATGACCGGCGACGGCGTCAACGACGCGCCGGCGCTGAAGCGCGCCGACGTCGGCGTGGCCATGGGGCGCAAGGGCACCGAAGCCGCCAAGGAGGCGGCCGACGTGGTGCTGGCCGACGACAACTTCGCCACCATCGCCGCGGCGGTGCGCGAGGGCCGCGCGGTCTTCGACAACATCCGCAAGTTCATCCTCTTCATGCTGCCCACCAACGGCGGCGAGGCGCTGGTGGTGATCGCCGCGATCCTGTTCGAGCTGACGCTGCCGCTGACCCCGGCGCAGGTGCTGTGGATCAACATGGTCACCTCCGGCACGCTGGGCTTGGCGCTGGCCTTCGAGCCGGCCGAAGCCGGCGTGATGCGCCGCCGCCCGCGTCCGCCGGGCGAGCCGCTGCTGTCGGCCTTCTTCATCTGGCGCGTGCTGATGGTCTCGGTGCTGATGATGGCCGCGGCGCTGGGCCTTTTCCTGTGGGAGCTGTCGCGCGGCACCGACGCCGGCACCGCGCGCACCATGGCCGTCAGCGCCATCGTCTTCGCCGAGATGTTCTATCTGCTGAACAGCCGCTTCATCACCGCCCCGGCGCTGAGCCGGCGCGGCCTGACCGGCAACCCGGTGGTGTGGTGGACGCTGCTGGCCTGCCTGCTGCTGCAGCTGGGCTTCGTCTACCTGCCGCCGCTGCAGGCGATCTTCGGCTCCGAGCCGCTGGAGGCCGGCGAATGGGCGCGCGTGGCGGCGGCCGGGCTGGCGGTGTTCGTCATCGCCGAGGCCGAGAAGGCGCTGCAGCGGCGCCGCGCCGCCTCCGCCGGCGTCGCGGCGCGGGCTTGATGCCGATGCAGGCGCTCGAGGGGCGGCGCTCAGGGCCGCGGACTGCGCAGCAGCCGCAGCCCGTTGCCGACCACCAACAGGCTCGCGCCCATGTCGGCGAACACCGCCATCCACATCGTGGCGTCGTCGAAGATCGCCAGCGCCAGGAACACCGCCTTGATGCCCAGCGCGAGCGCGATGTTCTGCCACAGCACGGCATGCGTGCGCTGCGACAGCCGCACCGTTTCGGGCACGCGCCGCAGGTCGTCGTTCATCACCACCACGCCGGCGGCTTCCATCGCCACTTCGGTGCCGGCCGCGCCCATGGCGATGCCGATGTCGGCCTGCGCCAGGGCCGGTGCGTCGTTGATGCCGTCGCCGGCCATGGCGACGACCCCGTGGCGCTGGCGCAGCGCCTCGATCGCGGCCAGCTGCGCCGGCGTCAACGCGCTGCTCGACGAGCACCTGGGCCACGTGCGCCACCGCATCGCCGAATTGCGCCGGCTGGAAAAGGAACTGCAGCAGCTGCGCGCCCAATGCGCGTCGCCGCGCGCGGCCGATGCCTGCGGCATCCTGCTCGGCCTGGCGCAGGGCGCCGAGCTCGGGCGCGCGCAACCGGGTGACGGCCGCCACCGGCGCGACGATCTGCATCGGCCCAAGGCCCGCACCGCGGCCCGCTGAAGGCCTGACCGAGGGCACTCGCCCGGGTCAGTGGTAGTCGTCTTCCCGCTGGTGGCGGACGGCCGAGACCGCGACTTCGCGTTGGCTGACGATCTCGAACAAGGCCACATGGCCCGAGCCGCCGAAGGGGATGACCAGTTCGCGCTCGAGCGGGTTGCTGCCTACCTTGCGGCAGGTGTAGGGATTGGTCTCGAGAATGCGCATCTCGCGCCGAATGGCGTCCGTGGCGCGCAGCGGCAGATCGAAGTCGCCGTGTTCGAGCGCGAGTTCGATCAGGAACTCCTCGATGCGCTGCAGATCCTCCAGCGCCTGGCGCGTGAGGCGGACCGCGAAGGTCACGTCTTCGCGCCGGCCGTTCCCTTGCGCTTGCGCAGCGCCTGCATGCGCGACTGCAACCGCTCGTGCATGTCGCCGAGCACTTGATCGGCGGGGTAGAACTCGCCGCTGCGCCTGGCTTCGGCCAGCGCAGCCCGCCCTCGGGCCAGGAACTCTTCCTGCGCCTTGCGCTGCCGCGCCGCCTGCACTGCGGCGGTCTCGACGAACTGCGACAGGCTCTCGCCTTCGCGCAAGACGGCTTCGATCTCCATGCGCACGGCGGGCTCGACCCTGACCGGCGGCAACTGGGACGTTTTCATGCGGCTCAGTGTAGCGCATTTGCTATGCGACAGACTCGGTGCGCCAGGCTCATGAGAGCCCGCGCGGCGCAGGCGGCGGGGCAGCCCAGCCGCCGCCCCGAGGCCCCGCCTCAAACCGCCGCCAGCGCCTGCTCCAGGTCGGCGATCAGGTCGTCGACGTGCTCGATGCCGATGCACAGGCGCACGGTGGCTTCGCTGACACCGGTCTTGGCCATTTCCCCGGCCGACAACTGGCGGTGCGTGGTGCTGGCCGGGTGCGTGGCCAGCGACTTGTTGTCGCCGATGTTCACCAGCCGGGTGAACAGCTGCAGCGCGTCCAGGAAGCGCGCGCCGGCCTCGCGCGCGCCGCCGGCCGTCTTCAGCTCGAAGGTGAACAGGCCCGAGGCGCGCCCGCCCAGGTACTTGCGCGCCAGCGCGTGGTCGCGGTGCCCGCTCAGGCCGGCGTAGCTGACGCGTGCCACCTTCGGGTGCTGCTGCAGCCAGGCGGCCACCTGCTGCGTGTTGGCGCAGATGCGCTCCATGCGCAGCGGCAGCGTCTCCAGCCCCATCAGGATCGTCCAGGCGTTGAAGGGCGACAGCGTCGCGCCCATGTTGCGCAGCGGCACGACGCGCGCACGGCCGATGTAGGCCGCCGGCCCCAGCGCGTCGGTGTAGACCACGCCGTGGTAGCTGACGTCGGGCTCGTTCAGGCGCTTGAAGCGCGCCTTGTGCTGGGCCCACGGGAACTTGCCGCTGTCGACGACGATGCCGCCGAGGCTGTTGCCGTGGCCGCCGATGTACTTGGTGAGCGCGTGCACGACGATGTCGGCGCCGTGCTCGATGGGCCGCAGCAGGTAGGGGCTGGGCACGGTGTTGTCGACGATCAGCGGCACGCCGTGGCGGTGCGCCAGCGCGGCCAGCGCGGCGATGTCGGTGACGTTGCCGGCCGGGTTGCCGATGGATTCGATGAACACCGCCTTGGTGCGCGCGTCGATCAGCGGCTCGAAGGCGGCGGGGTCGGCCGGGTCGGCGAAGCGCACTTCGATGCCCTGCTGCGGAAAGGTGTGGGCGAACAGGTTGTAGGTGCCGCCGTACAGCGTGCTGGCCGAGACGATGTTGTCGCCGGCTTCGGTGATGGTCTGGATGGCGCAGGTGATGGCCGCCATGCCCGAAGCCAGCGCCAGTGCGGCGATGCCGCCTTCGAGCGCCGCGACGCGCTTTTCCAGCACGTCGGTGGTCGGGTTCATCATGCGCGTGTAGATGTTGCCCGCCACCTTCAGGTCGAACAGGTCGGCGCCGTGCTGCGCGCTGTCGAAGGCATAGGCCACGGTCTGGTACAGCGGCACCGCCACCGCCTTGGTCTGCGGCTCGGGGCTGTAGCCGGCGTGCACGGCCAGGGTTTCGAAATGCTGGGTGGGCTGGGTCATGAGGGGCAACTCCTGCGGGTGGTGAGGGCGCGAGCATAGGCGCTGGCCGAAGCCGGCTCGGCGCAATCCGCATAAGCAAGCGCGTTTTGCTTCGTTCCGCCGCCGCAGGGCGGCCCCCAGCATGCGGGCACTTTCTGCACCCGAGGACCGATCACCATGCGCCATTTCTCCCTCATGATCTCCCGCGTCCGCCGCCTGGCCGTGGCCGGAACCGTCGCCCTGGCTGCCGCCGGCGTGCCGGCCAAGGACATCACGCTGCTCAACGTCAGTTACGACCCGACGCGCGAGCTGTACGCCGAATTCAACAAGGCCTTCGCCGCGCACTGGAAGGCCCGGACCGGCGACACCGTCACCATCAAGCAGAGCCACGGCGGCTCGGGCAAGCAGGCGCGTTCTGTGATCGACGGGCTCGAGGCCGACGTGGTCACTCTGGCGCTGGCCTACGACATCGACGAACTGGCCGCCAAGGCCAGGCTGCTGCCGGCCGACTGGCAGCAGCGCCTGCCGCAGCACAGCAGCCCCTACACCAGCACCATCGTGTTCCTGGTGCGCAAAGGCAACCCGAAGGGCATCAAGGACTGGGACGATCTGGTCAAACCGGGCGTCTCGGTGGTCACGCCGAACCCGAAGACCTCGGGCGGCGCGCGCTGGAACTATCTGGCCGCCTGGGGCTACGCGCTGAAGAAGTACGGCAACGACCCGGCCCGCGCGCAGCAGTTCGTGGCCTCGCTGTTCGGCAACGTGCCGGTGCTGGATTCCGGCGCGCGCGGCGCGCTGATCACCTTCACCGAGCGCGGCGTAGGCGACGTCTTCATCTCCTGGGAGAACGAGGCCTTCCTGGCGGCCAGGGAACTGGGGCCGGACAAGTTCCAGATCGTCGTGCCGTCCTCGAGCATCCTGGCCGAGCCGCCGGTGGCGGTGGTCGACAAGGTGGTGCAGCGCAAGGGCACGCATGAGGTGGCCACGGCCTATCTGCAGTACCTGTACACGCCCGACGGCCAGGACATCGCGGCGCGGCACCACTACCGGCCGACCGATGCGAAGGTGGCGGCCAAATACGACAAGCAGTTCGCCCAGCTCAGCCTGTTCACCATCGACGAGCTCTTCGGCGGTTGGGCCAAGGCGCAGAAGACGCACTTCGCCGACGGCGGCGTGTTCGACCAGATCTACACGCGCAAGTGATCCGTCTTACTCGTTTGCCGCATAAGCAAACAAGATTTCATTCGTTTCCCTGAGCGGGTGCGCTGCCTAGCATGCGCGCTTTGCACTTCATTCGTGCCGGAACTGCCATGAACCGTTTGAACCTTGCCCGCCGCGCGCTGCTGCTTGCCGCCATGCTCGGCGCCGGGCTGCCGACCCTCGCCACCGCCCAGACCACCACGCTGCTGAACGTCAGCTACGACGTGGCGCGCGAGTTCTACAAGGACTACAACAAGGCCTTCCTGGCGCAGTGGAAGGGCGAACCGCTGACCATCAACCAGAGCCACGGCGGCTCCAGCAAGCAGATCCGCTCGGTCATCGACGGGCTGCAGGCCGACGTGGTGACGATGAACCAGGCGCTGGACATCGACATGCTGGCCGCGCGCAGCGGCTTCGTGCCGGCCGACTGGGCCAAGCGCTTCCCGGACAACGCCGCGCCCACCACCTCGGTGACCGTGCTGCTGGTGCGCAAGGGCAACCCCAAGGGCATCAAGGACTGGGCCGATGTGGCCAAGCCCGGCGTGTCGGTGGTCATCCCCAACCCCAAGCTCACCGGCAACGGCCGCTACAGCTATGTCGCCGCCTACGGCGCGGTCATCAAGGCCGGCGGCACTGCAGAGCAGGCGCGCGAACGCGTGCAGAAGATCTTCGCCAACGTGCCGGTGTTCGACGGCGGCGGGCGCGCGGCGACCACCACCTTCATCCAGCGCAACATCGGCGACGCGCTGGCCACCTTCGAAAGCGAGGTCGAGCTGATCCGCACGGAGTTCGGCGATGTCTTCGACGTCGTCTACCCGACATGGACGGTGCTGGCCGAAAACCCGGTGGCCGTGGTCGACAAGGTGGTCGACAAGAAGGGCACGCGCAAGCCCGCCGAGGCCTACCTGAAGTGGTTGTGGTCGCCCGAAGCGCAGGAGATCGCCGCGAAGCACGGCCTGCGCCCGCGCGATGCCCAGGTGCTGGCCCGGCATGCGAAGACCTTCCCGAAGGTCAATGCCTTCACCGTGGACGAAGTCTTCGGCAGCTGGACCAAGGCGCAGAAGGAGCACTTCGACGACGGCGCGCTGTACGACCAGATCACCGCCGCCGGCCGCAAGTAGGCCGGCGTTCGCCGCGTCCCCGTCATGATCCTCGGCCGCACCCTGCTGCGGCGGCACAGCGTGCTGCCCGGCTTCGACCTGGCGCTGGGCTTCGCGCTGCTGTACATCAGCCTGATCGTGCTGATCCCGCTGTCGGCCGCGTTCCTGAAGACCTTCACGATGACCTGGGGCGCCTTCTGGGAGGCGGTCAGCTCGCCGCGCGTCGTCGCCTCGTACCGGCTGACCTTCGGCGCGTCCTTCGCGGCGGCGGCGCTGAACGCGGTCTTCGGCCTGGTCGTCGCCTGGGTGCTGGTGCGCTATGAGTTCCCCTTCAAGCGCCTGGTCGACGCGCTGGTCGACCTGCCCTTCGCCTTGCCCACCGCGGTGGCCGGCATCGCGCTGACGGCGATCTATGCACAGAACGGGCTCATCGGCCAGTGGCTGCCGTTCAAGGTCAGCTTCACGCCCGTGGGCGTGTTCGTCGCGCTGGTGTTCATCGGCGTGCCCTTCGTCGTGCGCACCGTGCAGCCGGTGCTGGAGGACGTGAACCGCGAGCTCGAAGAAGCCGCGGCCACGCTCGGCGCGAGCCGCTGGCAGACCTTCGGCAAGGTGATCCTGCCGATCGTGCTGCCCGCGCTGCTGACCGGCTTCGCGCTGGCCTTCGCGCGCGCTTTGGGCGAATACGGCAGCGTGATCTTCATCGCCGGCAACATGCCGATGGTCAGCGAGATCACGCCGCTGCTGATCATCACCAAGCTCGAGCAGTACGACGTGCCCGGCGCCACCGCCATCGCGGTGGTCATGCTGCTGATCAGCTTCGCGCTGCTGCTGCTGATCAACAGCCTGCAGACCTGGGCTCGCAAGCGCCAGGGGGGCGTGTGAATACCGCGGCCGTTGCTGTCGAGCGCGCGCCGGATGCCGGCGTCGCGCCGCGGGCATTGCAATCGGCGACCACCGAGACGCGCTGGGTGCGCGCCCTGCTGATCGCGCTGGCGCTGGGCTTCCTGACGCTGTTCCTGTTCGTGCCGCTGGCCACGGTGTTCTTCGAGGCCTTCAAGAAGGGCTGGGACGTGTACTGGGCGGCGATCAGCGAGCCCGACGCGCGCTCGGCCATCTGGCTGACGCTGCTCGCCGCCGGCATCAGCGTGCCGCTGAACCTGGTGTTCGGCGTCAGCGCGGCCTGGGCCATCGCCAAGTTCGACTTCCGCGGCAAGAACCTGCTGCTGACGCTGATCGACCTGCCCTTCAGCGTCAGCCCGGTCATCGCCGGCCTGATCTACGTGCTGGTGTTCGGCCTGCAGGGCTGGCTCGGGCCGTGGCTGCAGGAACACGACCTGAAGATCATCTTCGCCGTGCCGGGCATCGTGCTGGCCACGGTGTTCATCACCTTCCCCTTCGTCGCGCGCGAGCTGATCCCGCTGATGCAGGCGCAGGGCCAGGAGCAGGAAGAAGCCGCACGCGTGCTCGGCGCCACCGGCTGGCAGATGTTCTGGCGCGTGACGCTGCCCAACGTCAAGTGGGCGCTGCTCTACGGCGTGATCCTGTGCAACGCGCGCGCGATGGGCGAGTTCGGCGCGGTCAGCGTGGTCTCGGGCCACATCCGCGGCCAGACCAACACCATGCCGCTGCACATCGA
>DAIMFR010000044.1:0-39978 GCA_036724445.1 Rubrivivax sp.
TCGCACCGACATCATTCTTCACGGCCGGCCGATCCGGCCAAAGTAAGCGCCATTCTCCCTAGTTTGGACGACGCCGAACGCGGCGTGTGCCACGGCCGTCTCTAGAATCAAACGATGTTCTCGAAGAAGAACGATGGGATGGACGCAGAGCAGAAGAAGCAGAAAAGGATGGTGAGGCGAGGCACCATCGCAGCCGCCGCCTTCGGCAGGCGGCTGGCTGCCGCGGCCGCTGCGGCGCTTTGCCTGGCCGGCGCCGCGCCGCTGCAGGCCCACGAATCCGAGCAGTACACGCTGCCCGCCGGCCGCGATTTCGCTGACCTGGGGCCGCTGTTCTCGCGCACTTTCCTCGCCGCGATCCGCGACGGGGTGGCCGACACCAACGCCGCCATCGACGCCGCGCTGGCCGCCGGCGACCGGCCCGGCGAAGTGCAGGCACTGCAATCGGCCGACCGCGTGGCCGCGCAGGTGTGGGCGCGCCTGTTCGTCGCCTATCCGACCAACGAACTGCTCGACCTCGGCCTGCTCGGCGCGGCCGCGCGCGCGCAGTACCCGGGGCTGGTGACGATGTACCGGCCGGTGCAGTCGGTCTACGACGACCCCTGGCTGATGCTCGACCTGAGCAAGACGGTGCGCGCGCTGTTCCGCGCCGGCACGGTCAGCGCCGGCGGCATGCTGTTCGGCACCGACAAGATCATCCATTTCGTCAACGTCGGCCGCATCTATCACCAGCGCTACCTGGCCGCAGCGGCAAAAGGCGCGAGCGAGAGCGAGGCGATGCTGCAGGCGGTGCGCAGCACGGCCGCGAACCCGCTGCTGTCCGAGGACGGCATGCTCGGCCTGTACACCACCGGCATCCGCTCCAACGGCGACCTGGCAGCCAACTACGCGGGGCTGAAGTTCTATCGCAACCTGAGCGAGGCCGTGCAGATCGGCGGCGTGCGCTGGCCGCCGATGCTGCAACGCGAAGGCGGGCACTGGCGCGTGGCCGTGCGCGAAGAGGACACGGTCTTCACCCGCTTCGTCTCCGCACACTGGAACGAGGTGCTGAACCCGAACAGCTACCTCGACTACGTCGGCGAGCGTGTGCGCCACGTCATCGCCAGCCGCTGCGGCGACGTGGCCGACTGGTACCGAGACCCGCGCGGACAGCCGCTGGGCACGGCCTGGTTCGCGGCGCGGCAGCGCGAGCTCGCCACCTTCGACGGCGAACCCTACGGCCACGAACTGCCGGCCGCACGGCCGGTCAGCGTCGCTGAAGTCTGCGCCGATACCGCTGTGCCGCAGGCGGCATCCGATGCCTACGCGCCGCTGTGGTGGGCCGCCGCACTGCCCGCGGCGGGCGCGGACACGCTGGGCCGCAGCCGCTTGTGGTGGGCCGCGGCGGCGGGCCGCAGCGACGAAGTCGAACGCCTGGCCGCACTGGGCCAACCGCTGGACGAAGCCGACGTCGATGGCGACACGCCGCTGCACGCCGCGCTGCGCCGCGGCCATCCGGCGACGGCGCAACTGCTGGTGGCACGCGGCGCCGATGCCGGCCGCGCGGCGCGTTACGGCGTGACGCCGCTGCGGCTGGCGGCGGCGGGCGGGCATGCCGACACGGTCGCGCTGCTGCTGCGTGCCGGCGCCGATCCGAATGCGCAGGACCAGTTCGGCCGCACCGCGCTGCATGAGGCGGCGCAGCGCGGCGATGCCGTCACCGCCGCGCTGCTGCTGCGCCACGGCGCTGACGCCACGTTGCCCAGCCGCCACGGCGGCGACGCGCTGCAGCTGGCGCGCCGCGCCGGCCATGAGGAGTTGCTGCCGGCGCTGCGCGCGTCGGGCCAGGCGCTGGCGGGTGCCGCACCCGCGCAGGCGCAGGCACAGCTGCCTTCGCCTTCGCCTTCGCCTTCGCCTTCGCCTTCGCATTAGGACGCAGCGCGGATGCGGTCGTGGTCGCTGCCCCGGTCGGTGCGCTGCATGACTGGGCCTCGCATGGCCGGCGCGCTGGCGCTCGCGACGCTGCTGCTGCTGCAGGCTTGCGCCTCGCGTGGGCCGCGCCCGGCCGACGCGACGCTTGACGCAGCGCCGCTGGCCGAGGAACGCGCGCGGCAGATCGTCGCCGTGTGGCAGCGCCGGTTGCTCGACTACATCGAGCAGGCCGGCGACGGCGACCCCGCGGTGCTGGCGCAACTGCCAGCGCAGCGCGCCAGCGGCACGCTGCGGCCGGCGCGCATCGTCTTTGCCGCGCTGGACGTAGAAGCCAGTGCCGAAGAACGCGACGGCTTCGACGTGCAGGGACTGCTGCTCGGCGCGCTGAACGGCACGAGCGGCACGAGCGGCACGAGCGGCGCCAGCAGCGAGCCCTATCTGTTCGTCGTCGGCATCGTGCAGCGCGAAGGCTATAGACCGGTGGCGCTGGTCGACATCCGGCTCGTGGCACTGGGCCTGCAGGGCGGCACCGCGCAATGGACCGTCGGCGACGGCGATGCGCAGGCGCTGCAGCGCTACCGTGCGCGGCTCGACGCGTCGGCGCCACTGCACTTTCCCGCGGACGCCGACCGCTTCGAACGCGCACCCTGCGCGCCGCGGCTGTGCGCGAACGAGCGGCTGAGCACGGCGCACTGGAGCGTCGAGGCGCCGCCAACCGTGGCCGCGGCGCCGCCGCCGCGTTGAAGGCGCTTCAGCCGAGCCGCCATGACCTCGCAGGTCATGGCGGCGCCCGCGGCGCTCGACTATCGTGGCGCCATGCACCCGCTTCCCCCGGTCGGCGCGCAACTGCGCGAATGGCGCCAACGGCGCCGCCTGAGCCAGCTCGACCTCGCCGGCCATGCCGAGGTGTCGACGCGGCACCTGAGCTGCCTGGAAACCGGCCACGCGCTGCCCAGCCGCGAGATGGTGCTGCGCCTGGCCGACCGGCTGGAGGTGCCGCTGCGCGAGCGCAACCGGCTGCTCACCGCCGCCGGCTACGCACCGCTGTACCGCGAACACACGCTGGCCGACCCCGAGATGCGCGCCCCGGCGCAGGCGTTGCAGCGCGTGCTGAAGGCGCACGAGCCCTGCCCCGCGCTGGCCGTCGACCGGCACTGGACGATGCTCGACTGCAACCGCATGCTGCCGCTGCTGCTGCAGGGTCTGCCGCAGGAGCTGCTGGCGCCGCCGCTGAACGTGCTGCGGCTGAGCCTGCATCCGCAGGGGCTGGCGCCGCGCATCGCCAACCTGGCGCAGTGGCGCGCGCACCTGCTGCATCGCCTGCGCCGGCAGGTAGCGGCCAGCGGCGACCCGGTGCTGGCGGCGCTGGGCGACGAGCTGCGTGCCTTGCCGGCGCCGCCGGATGACGCGCCCGACCCGCCGCCTCCCGACGGCCATGTCTACGTGCCGCTGCAGCTGCGTACGCCGGCCGGCTTGCTGAGCTTCATCAGCACCATCACCGTGTTCGGCACGCCCATCGGCATCACCTTGTCCGAACTGGCGCTGGAGACCTTCTTTCCCGCCGACGAGCCCACCGCGCAGGCACTGCGCGAGCTGGCCGAAACGCTGCGGTAGCATGCGCGCCGCAGGGGCCACGGCGGCCGACGGAGCGATGAATGCAGGTGCTGTGCCTCGACATGGAAGGCGTGCTGGTCCCGGAGATCTGGATCGAGTTTTCCAAGCGCACCGGCATTCCTGAGTTCTCGCGCACCACGCGCGACGAGCCCGACTACGACAAGCTGATGCGCTTTCGCATCGCGCTGCTCGACCGGCACGGACTGAAGCTGCCCGACATCCAGCGGGTCATCGCCGGCATGGGTCCGCTGCCCGGCGCGCGCGAGTTCCTCGACGAGATGCGCGAGCGCTTCCAGGTGGTGATCCTGTCGGACACCTTCTACGAATTTGCCGACCCGCTGATGCGCCAGCTCGGCCGGCCGACGCTGTTCTGCCACCGGCTGGTGGTCGACGCCGAGGGCCGCGTCGTCGACTACAAGCTGCGCCAGAAGGACCAGAAGCGCTGCGCCGTCAACGCGCTGAAGAGCCTGAACTATCGCGTGCTCGCCGCCGGCGATTCGTACAACGACACCGGCATGCTGCTGGCCGCCGACGCCGGCTTCTTCATCCACGCGCCGCCGGCCATCGCCGCGCAGTTTCCGCAGTTCCCGGTGACGAACAGCTATGCCGAGCTGAAGGCGGCCGTGCAGGCGGCGGCCGTCGGCTGACGCATCGGCACGCCGCGCGCACGCGGTCCAGCCGCACCACCCGGACGCTGCCATGACGCCGCCGATCGCGCGCGAGCTGCTCGCCGCCGCCCGCGAGTTGTCGCACGCGCTCGACGCCCTGCGCTTTGCGCCGCCGGTCGCCCACGTCTACAACCCGCTGCAGTACGCGTTTGCGCCGTATCGGGCCTACGTCGAGCGCTACGGCGCGACGCGCAAGCGCATCGTGCTGCTGGGCATGAACCCGGGCCCCTTCGGCATGATGCAGACCGGCGTGCCCTTCGGCGAAGTGGCCGCGGTGCGCGACTGGATGGGCATTCGCGCGCCGGTCGGGCCAGCGGCACACCAGCACCCGAAGCGGCCGATCGAAGGTTTCGACTGCGCGCGCTCGGAAGTCAGCGGGCGGCGCTTGTGGGGCTGGGCCGCGCTGCGCTTCGGCACGGCCGAGGCCTTCTTCAGCGAGCGCTTCGTGCTCAACTACTGCCCGCTGGTGTTCCTTGAATCAGGCGGGCGCAACCTGACTCCGGACAAGCTGCGCGCGTCCGAGCGCCGCGCGCTCAGCGAAGCCTGCGACCGTCACCTGGCCACGGCGCTGTCCATGCTGCAGCCCGCATGGGCGATCGGCATCGGCGGTTTTGCCGAACGCTGCCTGCGCGCGGTGCTCGAAGGCGATCAGCTGGACGCGGCGCTGGCCAGACGCATGCAGGTGGCGCAGATCCTGCATCCGAGTCCGGCCAGCCCGGCGGCCAATCGCGGCTGGTCCGACGCCGTCGACCGCAAATTTGCGGCACTCGGCCTGTTGCCTTGAAGCGCCGGGCCCGCCGGATCCCGGCCAGGCTCAACCTGCCGGCTGGAACGTGAATGCCTTGGCCGGCACGAAAGCGCCCGAAACCTCGCCCGAGAGCACGCGCTGCATGTCCTCGCCGAGATCGAGCATGCGCACCGGCGCGCCCGGCGACAGGTCGAGCTTGGCCAGGTCGACCCAGAACACGCTGGGCGAGACCACCGACTCCACGTAGTAACGGCGGTCCTTGTGGTCGGCCACGACGCGCCAGCGCGTGGTCGACAGGTTGGGCTGGTCGGCAATGCTGACGCCCCAGGGCACCGACGTCTGGCGGATCACGCTGAACACGGCGGCCGCGGCGATGCGCGGATCGGCGCTTTGCACGACCGCGTTGATGTAGTGGTGCGCGCGCACGAAACGGTCGGTCGCGCGCACCGTGCCGGGCAGGAACTCGCGCGGGTTCACGCCCTGCCAGTATTCGAGCACCGCGAGCTGGCGCTCGTAGGTGGGCTCGTTGGTCATGACCTGGTACTTGCGGTCGTGGTGGATCACCATGCGGCCGGCGACGAACTCGATCACGGCGCTGTCGCCGCTCGCGTCGGACAGCGAGACATGCACCGTGGCTCCGCGCCCGGGCGGGCCCACCGGTACCTCGCCGGAGACGACGAGCACGGGGTCGGAACGCAGCTTGGCCACGGCCTCGGCGACGCTGGCATGGCGGTCGAGCAGATACTGCGGGAAGACCGACACCGAGATGCGTGGTGTCTTGCCGTCGTCTGCAGGGTAGGTGGCCGCCACCTCCCACAGCAGGTTGACCATCAGGCCCGCTTCATTCATGCCGTCGGCGGTGGCGATGTCGTAGCCCGAGACGACGAGGCTGCCGTACTGCGCCGTCCACTGCGCCGAGCGTGCGCCGGCAGCGCCCTGGCGCACCAGGCCGCGCGGAAAGGCCCACAGATTGCTGACCATGGGCAACTTCCAATCCATGCTCCGGCCGGTGAGGACGCGGCCTTCCGGACCCAGATAGACGGCCCGCGTGCAGGCGTCGGCCAGGGGTGCGGCGAGCAGCGACGCCGCGATGGCGAGCGCAAGACGCGCTTTCGAAATCGAAGCACCCGAGGCGCGGACCTTGGTCACGATCATGGCAATGCGCTCCTTTGACGAGGGATTGACGTATCCCTGGATGTTGCCTGAGCTTCGGCGAGCGTCAAAGACCTGACCTGATCGCCTCGAGCAAGCCCTCGGCCCGTCTTGCCGACGCCTGGCTGGGCGGCCTGCCGGTGCGTATCCGTGTCGAACGATCTGTTGTTCCCCGCCTCACTCGTAGTGGCTCCACATCCGAAGGACACGAACTGTTCGTTCCTTCTCGAAGACCTCGTACACCAAGCGGTGCTGGATGTTGATGCGGCGGGAGTACGCACCATCCAAGTCCCCAACGAGCTTCTCGAACCGGGGCGGGTTCTGAAACGGGTCCTGCGCCAAGATCTCCAGCAACTCTTGCGCCCTCTGCTTCAGACCAGCCGCGGCAAGCTTCTTCGCGTCCTTGAGCGCATGCTTGGCGTAGACGACTTGCCATTTCACCACTTGACTTCTTTGACGCTCTTCCCGAGAGGCTCGGCCATACCCTTCTTGATCGATTCACGCATGCCAGGAACCGACAGCAGATACAAGGTCTCCTGGATCGCATCCCAATCATCGGCCGACACAAGGACGGCACTACTGCGCTTGCCGGCAATCACCACCGGTCGGTGGGACTCATTGGCCTCGTCGATCAGGCGGTACAGGTTGGCGCGCGCTTCGCTAGCGGTTACAGGATTGGTCATCGGTGTTCTCCAAGCGCCAGATCGTACGTTTTTTCGTACGTTTGGTCAAGCGCGGCGGCGGACTGTGACAGCGCCACGCCTGACAGGCAAGCCGTCGTTCGCCGTCGTTCGCCGTCAGACGGCCGCATCGCCGGGCCGATCGCTTGTGCATCGCAGCCGCCCTCACCCCAACGCCCGCCGCGCGTTGTGGAACATGCGCAGCCACGGGCTGGGCGCCGACGGCTCGCCGCCGCTCCAGCTCATCTGCAGGTTGCGGATCACGCGCTCCGGATGCGGCATCAGCACGGTGAAGCGGCCGTCGGCGGTGGTCACCGCGGTCAGGCCGTCGGGGCTGCCGTTGGGGTTCGCCGGATAGGCCTCGGTGGGCTGGCCGGCGTGGTCGACGAAGCGCATCGCGCGCTGCACCGCGGCCGCATCGCCGCGCTGCGAGAAGTCGGCATAGCCCTCGCCGTGCGCCACCGCGATCGGCATGCGGCTGCCGGCCATACCGGTGAAGAACAGGCTCGGGCTGGCCAGCACCTCGACCATCGACAGCCGCGCCTCGAACTGCTCGCTGCGGTTGCGCGTGAACTTCGGCCAGGCCTGCGCGCCGGGAATCAGCGGGCTCAACGCGGCCATCATCTGGCAGCCGTTGCACACGCCCAGCGCCAGCGTGCCGCTGCGGCTGAAGAAGGCGGCGAACTGTTCGGCCAGCATCGGGTTGAACAGGATCGAGCGCGCCCAGCCCTCGCCCGCGCCGAGCGTGTCGCCGTAGCTGAAGCCGCCGCAGGCGACAAAGGCCTGGAACATGTCCAGCCGCGCGCGCCCGGCCTGCAGGTCGCTCATGTGCAGGTCGAAGGCGTCGAAGCCGGCCTGCGCCATCGCGTAGGCCATCTCGACATGGCTGTTGACGCCCTGCTCGCGCAGGATCGCCACCTGCGGCCGGGTCTTCAGCACGGCCGGTGCTTCGCCGGGATTGAAGCTCAGGTGCAGGTGCAGCCCGGTGTCGCCGTCGGCGCCGGCCGCGGCGTGTTCGGCATCGGCGCATTCGGGGTGGTCGCGCAGCCGTGCGATGCGCCACGACACTTCGTCCCAGGCCTGCTGCAGCTCGCGCAGCGGCGCCCGGAACACCGCCTTGGCGTCGCGCCATACCTCCATGCGCCGCTTGTCGTTGAGCCTGCCCACCGCATGGCTGTGGCGCCCCAGGCCGTGGCGGCGCAGCACGCCGATGGCCGCATCGCGCATCGCGCGCGGCACCTGGATCAGCACGCCCAGTTCCTCGTTGAACAGCGCGCGCAGAGTCAGCTCGCTGCGGCGCTCGCCGACCTGCGCGGCCCAGTTCTTCGAGTCGCCGTATTCGGCACGGCTGTCGGCGATGCCGTCGCTCTCGGTGACCAGCAGGTCGACGTTCAGGCTCACGCCGAGCTGTCCGGCAAAGGCCATCTCGCACGCCGCCGCCCACAGGCCGCCGTCGCTGCGGTCGTGATAGGCCAGCAGCATGCCGGCGGCGCGCAGCTCATTGATCGCATCGACCAGCGACTTCAGCGCGCCGGCATCGTCCAGGTCAGGAACCACGTCGCCGAAGCGGCCCAGGCACTGCGCCAGCATCGAGCCGCCCAGCCGCATGCGCCCCTGCCCCAGGTCGACCAGGATCAGCGTGCTGTCCACCGCCTGCAGCTGCGGCGTCAGCGTGCCGCGCACGTCGTCGAGCGTGGCGAAGGCGCTGACGATCAGCGACACCGGCGCCGTGACCTGCTTGCTCTGACCGCCATCGTCCCAGCGCGTGCGCATCGACAGCGAATCCTTGCCCACCGGCACGCCGATGCCAAGCTTCGGGCACAGCTCCAGCGCCACCGCCTTGACCGTGTCGTACAGCGCCGCGTCCTCGCCCGGCTCGCCGCAGGCCGCCATCCAGTTGCAGCTGAGCTTGAGCTGGTCGAGCACGATCGGCGCGGCCAGCAGGTTGGTGATCGCCTCGCCCACCGCCATGCGCCCGGAGGCCGGCGCATCGAGGCTGGCCAGCGGCGTGCGCTCGCCCACGGCAAAGGCCTCGCCGCGCACGCCCACGAAATCGGCCAGCGTCACCGCGCAGTCGGCCACCGGCACCTGCCACGGCCCGACCATCGGGTCGCGGTGGCTCAGGGCCCCGACCGTGCGGTCGCCGATGGTGACCAGGAAGCGCTTCGAGGCCACGGTCGGATGGCGCAAGACATCGAAGGCCGCCTGCTCGAGCTTGACACCGGTCAGCTCCAGCGGCGGCTCGGCGCGCCGCACGCGCGTCACGTCGCGTTGCATCTTCGGCACCTTGCCGAGCAGCACCTCCATCGGCATGTCGATGAAGCGCTCGCCGCCGGGGCCGTCTTCCAGCACCAGCCGGCGCTCGTCGCTGACCACGCCGACGACGGCGAAGGGGCAGCGCTCGCGCTCGGCCATCGCCTGGAACAGCGGCAGGCTCTCGGGCGAGATCGCCAGCACGTAACGCTCCTGGCTCTCGTTGCACCAGATCTCCTTCGGCGCCAGCCCGCGTTCTTCCAGCGGCACGCGCCGCAGGTCGAAGACGGCGCCCTTGCCCGCGCCGTCGACCAGCTCCGGAAAGGCGTTGCTCAGGCCGCCGGCGCCGACGTCGTGGATCGCCAGGATCGGGTTCACTTCACCGAGCGCCCAGCAATGGTTGATGACTTCCTGCGCGCGCCGCTGCATCTCGGGGTTGCCGCGCTGCACGCTGTCGAAGTCCAGCGCCGCGGTATTGCTGCCCGCGGCCAGCGAACTGGCCGCGCCGCCGCCCATGCCGATGCGCATGCCCGGCCCGCCGAGCTGGATCAGCAGCGTGCCGGCGCCGAAGGGCAGCTTGTGCGTCTGCCCGGCGCCGATCGCGCCCAGCCCGCCGGCGATCATGATCGGCTTGTGGTAGCCGCGCCGCACGCCGGCCACGTCCTGCTCGAAGACGCGGAAGTAGCCGCCAAGGTTGGGCCGGCCGAACTCGTTGTTGAAAGCCGCGCCGCCGAGCGGGCCGTCGATCATGATCTGCAGCGCGCTGGCGATATGTGCCGGTTTGCCGACGGGCTCGCGTTCCCACGGTTCGTCGGTATCGGGCAGGTGCAGGTTCGACACCGAGAAGCCGGTCAGGCCCGCCTTCGGCCGCGCGCCGCGGCCGGTCGCGCCCTCGTCGCGGATCTCGCCGCCGGCACCGGTGGCCGCGCCCGCGAAGGGAGAGATCGCCGTCGGGTGGTTGTGCGTCTCGACCTTCATCAGCACGTGCGCGATCTCGTCGCGTGCCGCATAGACGGGCGCATTGGTGTAGCCCTGCGGCAGCCAGCGCCGCACCGGGCCGCCGAGCATCACCGCGGCGTTGTCGTGATAGGCGACCACCGTGCGCTGCGGCGACACGCTCTCGGTGTGGCGGATCATGCCGAACATCGACAGCGGCTGGTCCTGGCCGTCGATGCGGAAGGCGGCGTTGAAGATCTTGTGCCGGCAGTGTTCGCTGTTGGCCTGCGCGAACATCATCAGCTCGACATCGCTGGGGTTGCGTCCGAGCCTGGTGAACGCCGCCACCAGGTAGTCGATCTCGTCGCCGCTGAGTGCCAGGCCGAAGCGGCCGTTGGCCTCGTGCAGCGCCGCGGCGCCCTGCCCCAGCAGGTCCACGTGTTCCAGCGGCGGCGCCGGCGGCTCGTCGAACAGCTGGCGCGCGGCGTCGTGCTCGAAGGCCACGCTCTCGGTCATGCGATCGTGCAGCAGCGCGGCGCAGGCGGTCAACTCGTCGGCCGTCAGCGCCTTGCCGGCGCCGAGCAGGCCGCGTTTCAGCCCCAGCCGGTACTCGGTCGCGCGCTCGATGCGCTGCACCGCCAGGCCGCAGTTGTGCGCGATGTCGGTGGCCTTGCTGGCCCACGGCGAGACCGTCCCCAGGCGCGGCATGACGACGATCAGCCGACCCGCCGCATCCGGCGCCGCCGGGTCGCCGTAGCGCAAAAGCGCCTCCAGCTTGTCGGTCGTGGCCGCGTCCAGCGGCGCCGCGCAGCGCACCCAGTGCACGTATCGGGCGCCGACTTCGCCGATGCGCGGGCTCACCCCCTGCAGCGCCTGCAGCAGCCTGCGCGCACGGAAGGCGGACAGGGCGTTGCCGCCCTGGAAAGAATGAAGCAGGGTCGTCGTCGTAGGGGCAGACATGCGGTCGCTGGGAGCAATGGGCCGCGCCGGACTCGGGCGATCGACGCGCAGGCCCGGCATTCTAGGAGCCTGTCGGGTGGGATAATCCCGCCCCATGGCAATCACCTTCAAGACCGGCAGCGAGGTCGACGGCATGCGCTTGGCCTGCAAGCTGGCCGCCGAGGTGCTGGACATGCTGACGCCGCATGTCAAGGCCGGCATCAGCACGCAACAACTGGACAAGCTGTCGCTGGACTACATCGTCAATGTGCAGGGCTGCGTCTCGGCCACCGTCGGCTATGCGCCGCCGGGTTATCCGCCCTTTCCGGCGTCGATCTGCACCTCGATCAACCACGTGGTGTGCCACGGCATCCCCAACGACCGGGCGCTGAAGGACGGCGACATCGTCAACATCGACGTTACCGTCATCAAAGACGGCTGGCACGGCGACACCAGCCGCATGTTCATCGTCGGCGAAGGTTCGATCCAAGCCAAGCGGCTGGTGCAGCTGACCTACGAGGCGATGTGGCGCGGCATCGTGCGCGTCAAGCCCGGCGCAAGGCTCGGCGACATCGGGCACGCGATCCAGAGCTTCTGCGAGAGCCAGGGCTTCTCGGTGGTGCGCGAGTTCTGCGGCCACGGCATCGGGCGCAAGTTCCACGAGGAGCCGCAGGTGCTGCACTACGGCCGACCGGGCACGCTGGACGAACTGCAGCCGGGCATGACCTTTACCATCGAGCCGATGGTCAACGCCGGCCGGCGCGAGATCCGCGAGCTGGGCGACGGCTGGACCATCGTCACCAAGGACCGCTCGCTGTCGGCGCAGTGGGAGCACACGGTACTGGTCACCGACAGCGGCTACGAGGTGCTGACGCTGTCGGCCGGCAGCCCGCCGCCGCCGGCCTTCGCCGCCGGCTGACATGGGGTACTGATGTCCGCCGTGCTGCAGCCCGACGCGCAGCGCCGGGTGGCCGAGTTGCGGGCGCGCTTTCGCGACGGCAAGGCGGCACTGCTCGAGCATTTCGGCGCGTCGCGCGCCACGGCGCTGGCCGCGACAAGGCTGACCAAGGCGCTGACGCGCCATGTAGACAGCCATCTGGCCCAGCTCTGGGAACGCGCCGGCCTGCCCGCCGGCGTGGCGCTGGTTGCGGTGGGCGGCTACGGCCGCGCCGAGCTGTTCCCCTATTCCGACGTCGACGTGCTGCTGCTGCTGCCGCCCGACGCCGGGCTCGACGACGCGGCCGACGGCAAAGCGGCGGCGCTGCGCGAGGCCATCGAGACCTTCCTGCACGACTGCTGGGACATCGGCCTGGAAATCGGCTCGTCGGTGCGCAGCGTCGACGAATGCGTGCAGCAGGCGCTCCAGGACGTGACGGTGCAGACCGCGATGCTCGAGTCGCGCTTCCTGTGCGGCTCGCGGCGCCTGTACACCGAGTTCCGCCAGGCCACCGACGCGGTGATGGACGCCAGGGCCTTCCTGCGCGCCAAGGTGCTGGAGATGCGCCAGCGCCACGTCAAGTACGAGGACACGCCCTACTCGCTGGAGCCCAACTGCAAGGAAAGCCCGGGCGGGCTGCGCGACCTGCAGCTGATCATCTGGGTGGCGCGCGCCGCCGGCCTGGGCCGCAACTGGACCGAGCTCGCGGCCCGGGGCCTGGTGACGCCCTTCGAGGCCAGCCAGCTGTACAAGCACGAAGGCGCGCTGAAGCTGATCCGCGCCCGGCTGCACCTGATTGCCGGCCGGCGCGAGGACCGGCTGGTGTTCGACCTGCAGACCGCGGTAGCCGACAGCTTCGGCTGCAGGTCCACGAGGGCGCAGCGCTCGTCCGAGGTGCTGATGCACCGCTACTACTGGGCGGCCAAGGCGGTGACGCAGCTGAACCAGATCCTGATGCTGAACATCGAGGAGCGCATCCGCGGCTCGGAAGAAGCACCGATGCGTCCGATCGACGCGGACTTCTTCGACCGCGGCGGCATGCTCGAGGTGGCGCACGACCGGCTGTACAGCGAGCAGCCGCACGCCATCCTGCGCAGCTTCCTCGTCTACCAGCAGACGCCGGGCATCAAGGGCCTGTCGGCGCGCACGCTGCGCGCGCTGTACAACGCGCGCAACCTGATGAACGCCGGCTTCCGCAATGACCCGGTCAACCGCGCCACCTTCATGCAGATCCTGCGCCAGCCGCAGGGCATCACGCACGCACTGCGGCTGCTGAACCAGACTTCGGTGCTGGGCCGCTACCTGTGGGTGTTCAGGCGCATCGTCGGGCGCATGCAGCACGACCTGTTCCACGTCTACACCGTCGACCAGCACATCCTGATGGTGGTGCGCAACATGCGCCGCTTCTTCATCCCCGAGCACGCGCACGAATATCCGTTCTGCTCGCAGCTCGCCGGCCAGTGGGACGAGCCCTGGCTGCTGTACGTGGCGGCGCTGTTCCACGACGTGGCCAAGGGCCGCGGCGGCGGCCATTCCGAGCTCGGCGCGGCCGAAGCGCGGCGCTTCTGCCGCGAGCACGGCGTGTCGCGCGAGGACAGCGCGCTGATCGAGTTCCTGGTGCGCCAGCACCTGACGATGAGCCGCATCGCGCAGAAGCAGGACTTGAGCGACATCGACGTGATCCAGTCCTTCGCGCGCCTGGTGGGCTCGCCCCGGCGCCTGACGGCGCTGTACCTGCTGACGGTGGCCGACATCCGCGGTACCGGCCCGAAGGTGTGGAACGCCTGGAAAGGCAAGCTGCTCGAAGACCTGTACCGGCTGACGCTGCGCGCGCTCGGCGGCGAGCAGGCGAACCTGGACGCCGAGATCGAGGCGCGCAAACAGGAGGCGCGCCAGCTGCTGGCGCTGCATTCGGCGCGCCCGGGCACCGAGCAGCAGCTGTGGAACACGCTGGAGGTCAGCTACTTCGCGCGCCACGACGCCGCCGACATCGCCTGGCATGCACGCTCGCTGTGGCGCTGCCTGGACACGGCCGTGCCGGTGGTGCGCGCACGCCCGTCGTCGGTCGGCGAAGGCCTGCAGGTGCTGGTGTATACGCCGGACATGCCCGACCTGTTCGCGCGCATCTGCGGCTACTTCGACTCGGCCGGCTTCAGCATCCAGGACGCGAAGATCCACACCACGCGCGCCGGCTTCGCGCTCGATACCTTCCAGGTGGTCAGCACGCGGCTCGAGGCCGGCGACGCGGCCGCCTACCGCGACCTGCTCTCGCTGGTAGAGACGCAGGCGGTGCAGGCGCTGGCCTCGACCGGGCCGCTGCCCGAGCCGCGGCAGGGGCGCGTGTCGCGCCGCGTGCGCTCGTTCCCGGTGACGCCGCGCGTGGCGCTGCATCCGGACGAACGCGCGCAGCGCTGGCTGCTGAGCATCAGCGCCAGCGACCGCTCCGGGCTGCTGTACGCGATCGCGCGCGTGCTGGCGCGCCACCACATCAACCTGCATCTGGCCAAGATCAGCACGCTGGGCGAACGCGTCGAGGACACCTTCTTGGTCGACGGACCGGCGCTGCAGCATGCGCGCACGCAGCTGCAGGTGGAAAGCGAGCTGTTGGACGCATTGGCGCCGACGTGAGCGCGCGTGGCCGCTCCAAAGTGCTCGCACCGCAGCGCGATCAGCGCGGAGGTTGCCTTATGAGCGCGCGTGGCCGCTCCAAAGCGCTCGCACCGCAGCGCGATCAGCGCGAAGCTTCACGATGAGCCTGCGTTTGGTCACTGCCACCGAGTGGGACAGCGATGCGCAGCGCTTCGGCCAGCTGATCGACGTTCGCTCGCCGGCCGAGTTCGCCGAGGACCATCTGCCCGGCGCAGTCAACTGGCCGGTGCTCGACGACGAGCAGCGGCGCGTCGTCGGCACGCTGTACAAGCAGGTGTCTGCGCTGCAGGCGCGCAAGGTCGGGGCGGCGATGGCCGCGCGCCGCATCGCCGACCACCTGGACGTTTCGGTGGCCGACCAGCCGCGCGAGTGGCAGCCGTTGGTCTACTGCTGGCGCGGCGGCCAGCGTTCCGGCGCCCTGGGCTGGTTCCTGAGCCAGATCGGTTTTCGCACCGCGCAGCTGCAGGGCGGCTACAAGGCCTTCCGCGCGCTGGTGCGCGAGCAACTGCCGACGCTGCCCGGCCGCTATCGCTGGCAGGTGCTGTTCGGCCGCACCGGCAGCGGCAAGACGCGGCTGCTGCACGCGCTGGCCGACGCCGGCGCGCAGACGCTCGACCTCGAAGGATTGGCCGGCCACCGCGGCTCGGTGCTGGGCGCGCTGCCCGGCACGCCGCAGCCCAGGCAGAAGCGCTTCGACACGCTGTGCTGGCAGGCGCTGCGCGGCTTCGACGCGCGGCGCCCGGTGTTCGTCGAAGGCGAAAGCCGCAAGATCGGCGCGCTGCGCGTGCCCGAGGCACTGGTGCAGCAGTGGCGCGAACACGGCCGTTGCATCCACGTCGAGCTGGACGATGCGCAGCGCGTGCAGTTGCTGCTGCGAGACTACGGGCATTTCGCCGCGGACGCCGAAGGCTTCTGCCGCCTGCTCGACGGGCTGGTCGTGCTGCGCGGCCGCGACACGGTCAAGGCCTGGCAGGCACAGGCACGCAGCGGGTGCTGGGCCGAGGTGTTCAGCGCGCTGATGCGGCAGCACTACGATCCCTTGTACGAGCGCTCGTTCCGCCACGGCAACCCGCCGCTCGGGCAGGCGATGCCGCTGCGGCTGGCCGACGCGGGGCCGCAGTCGATGCGCGAGGCCGCGCGCCGGCTGATCGATGACCTGAGCGCATGACCGGAGCGAGCCGCGCGAGCCGCGACAATAGCCGGGCCGCCGCTGCAGCGGACGCACGCACAACGACCTCACCGAAGCGATGCCAGCCGAATCCGCCCTCGAGCAATCACGCCGCTGCCGGCTCGCGCCGGTCGGGTATGCGCAGCCCTTCTTGTGGCTGCGGCGCGGCTGGCATGACCTGTTGCGCACGCCGTTGCCGGCGCTGGCGCATGGTGTGGCCGTCACCGGTTTCGGGCTGTTGCTGCTGCTGCTGGCGCATCGCCACTTCTGGCTGCTGGCCGGCGCCTTCAGCGGCTTCCTGCTGATCGGCCCGATCGCCGCCACCGGGCTGTACGCGGTCAGCCGCGCGCTCGAGCAAGGCCGCCAGTCGACGCTGGCCACCGCGCTGGCGGCGTGGCGGCCGCGCGACCATCGGCTGGTGCTGTTCGGGCTGCTGCTCGCCGCCGCCGGGACCTGCTGGGTATTGACCTCGGCGTCGCTGATCACCGCCTTCGCGCCGCAGCCGGTGCGCGGCCCGGCCGATTTCCTGCGTGTGGTCGTGCTGGACGAGCATTCGTGGCTGTTCGAGGGCTGGTTGATGCTCGGCGGCGTGCTGGTGGCGCCGGTCTATGCCTCCAGCGTGGTGGCCATTCCGCTGATGCTGGACAAGCGCATCGGCGTGCTCGCCGCGGTGCTGACCAGCTGGCGCGCGGTGCTGCAAAGCCCCGGACCGATGGCGCTGTGGGGCGCGCTGCTGATGGGCATCACGCTGATCGGCATGAGCACCGCGCTGCTCGGGCTGATCGTCGCCGTGCCGTGGCTGTCCTACGCCAGCTGGCACGCCTACCGCGACCTGGTGCCGCAGGCGGATCTGGAAAGCGCCTGATGTTCGGCTTCACCGAAGACCAGATCGCGCAGTTCGGGCTGACCTTCGGCGTCGGCGCGTTCATGCTCTACATGGTGTTCATCATCTTCCAGCTGGCGCGCGAATCGAAGGCCGGCCGCTTCGGCACCTTCGTGCTGTTCCTGGCGCTGGGCTTCGGGCTGCTCGGCTACGTCGCCAAGGGCGTGATCAAGTTCTTCATCGGCGGCGACTGATGGGCGACGGCGATGCCGCCGTGCCGGCCCGGCCACGACATTCGTGGTTCGACGACGCACAGGCGCTGCTGACCGGCACGCTGTTCGTCGGCCTGGGGCTGGCGATGTTCCAGCATGCCGGGTTGATGACCGGCGGCACGGTCGGTCTCGCGTTCCTGGCGCACTACGCCACCGGCGCGGCCTTCGGGCCGCTGTTCTTCGTCATCAACCTGCCGTTCTACGCCCTCGCGTGGCGGCGCATGGGGCGGCGCTTCACGCTGAAGACCCTGGCCGCAGTGACGCTGCTGGCGCTGCTGTCCGAGGCCTTGCCGCACTGGCTGCGGCTGCAGCAGGTGGCGCCCTGGTTCGCCGCGGTCGGCGGCGGGCTGCTGGTCGGCGCCGGCTTCATCATCCTGTTCCGCCACCGCGCCAGCCTGGGCGGGCTGAACGTGCTGGTACTGTGGCTGCAGGAGCGCTTCGGCTGGCGCGCCGGCCACGTGCAGATGGCCATCGACTCGGCGATCCTGCTCGCGTCTTGGCCGTGGATCGATGCCAAGCGGCTGGCGCTGTCGGTACTCGGCGCGGCAGCGATGAACTTCGCGCTGGCCGTCAACCACCGGCCCGGACGCTACATGGCCTTTTGAAGGGACGCGTGAAAAGGCCGGCAAGGCCGGCCTGTCCATCCGCAGAGCGGCAATCGGTCGAGGCCGCGCCTCAACCACCCATATGCAACCCGCCGTTGCAGCTGAAGTCGGCGCCGGTGGTGAAGCCGGAGTCGTCACCGGCCAGCCAGGCGACGATCGAGCCGATTTCATCCGGCGTGCCCAGGCGCTTGACCGGAATGCCGGCGACGATCTTTTCCAGCACTTCGGGCTTGATCGCCTTGACCATGTCGGTGCCGATGTAGCCCGGGCTGACGGTATTGACCGTCACGCCCTTGTTGGCCAGCTCCTGCGCCAGCGCCATCGTGAAGCCGTGCATGCCGGCCTTGGCGGCCGAATAGTTGGTCTGGCCGGCCTGGCCCTTCTCGCCGTTGACCGAGGAGATCTGGATGATGCGGCCCCAGCCCTTCTCGACCATGCCCGGCACCACCTGCTTGGTGACGTTGAACATGCTGTTCAGGTTGGTGTCGATGACCGCGTCCCAGTCGTCGCGCGTCATCTTCAGGAACATGCGGTCGCGCGTGATGCCGGCGTTGTTGACCAGCACGTCGATCGGCCCCTGCTCCGCCGTGGCCTTGTTGAACGCGGCGACCGTGGACTCCCAGTCGGCGACGTTGCCCGCCGACGCATGGAAGGTGTAGCCCAGCGCCTTCTGCTCGTCCAGCCACTTCTGCCAGTCGCGCGTCGGCCCGCAGCCGGCGATGACGTTGAAGCCTTCCTTGCTCAGGCGCTGGCAGATCGAGGTGCCGATGCCGCCCATGCCGCCAGTCACGTATGCCACTTTCTTTGCCATGCTCATCTCCTTGGTTGGTCGAAAAGGAGGTTCACCCAGCCGCCAGGCAGCGTCAACCGGGTTCGCCCTGAAATCCCCTGCTTGAAGTCGCCGCCGACGCTGCTCGTTCAGGCCTTCTGCCGCACGTAACGGCCCGGTGCCGGCTCGATGGCCGGGTACTTGCGGCTGCCCGGCGACTTCGGCGCCGCGACCTGCACGCCCGACAGCGGCGCCAGCCAGCCGCTCCATTCGGGCCACCAGCTGCCGGGCACCTCGGTCGCGCCGTCGAACCATGTGTCGGCATCGGCCGGCAGCGCCTCGTTGATCCAGTAGTTGCGCTTCTTCTTGGCCGGTGGATTGATGACGCCGGCAATGTGCCCGGAGGCACCGAGCACGAAGCGCTTCTTGCCGCTCATCACGCGCGTCGAGGCATAAGCCGACTTCCACGGCACGATATGGTCCTCGCGCGACGCGTAGATGAACACCGGCGCCTTGATCGCGCCCAGGTCCAGCTTCTCTCCGCACACCGTCAGCTTGCCCGGCTGCTTCAGCTCGTCCTGCAGATAGGTGTGGCGCAGGTACCAGCAGTACATCGGGCCCGGCAGGTTGGTGCCGTCACCATTCCAGTACAGCAGGTCGAAGGCCGGCGGCGCCTCGCCCTTCAGGTAGTTGCCGACGACGTAGTTCCACACCAGTTCATTGGGCCGCAGGTAGCTGAAGGTGGTGGCCAGTTCCTGACCCTTCAGAAGCCGCGGGCCGCCGGGCGCCTTGTCGCCGATGGTCATCTCGCGCAACTGCACGCCGGCCTCGTCGATGAACAGGTCGAGTATGCCGGTCTCCTGGAAGTCGAGCAGCGTGGTCAGCAGCGTCACCGACTGCGCCGGCTGCTGGCCGCGCGCCGCCAGCACCGCCAGCGCCGTGGCCAGGATCGTGCCGCCGACGCAGAAGCCGAGCGCGTTGATGGACTTGGCGCCAGTCAGATCCTGCACCACCTCGATCGCGCGGATCGCGGCGTTCTCGATGTAGTCGTCCCAGGTGCGGTCTGCCAGCGAGGCATCGGGGTTGCGCCAGCTGACGACGAAGGTACGGTGCCCCTGCTCGACGGTGTAGCGGATCAGCGAGTTCTCCGCCTGCAGGTCCATGATGTAGAACTTGTTGATGCACGGCGGCACCATCAGCATCGGCCGCTCGTAGATCTCGGACCCGAGCGCCTGGTACTCGATCAGCTGGAACAGCTCGTTCTCGTAGACCACCGCACCTTGCGTCGTGGCCACGTTGCGGCCGACCTCGAAAGCCTCTTCGTCGGTCTGCGACACATGGCCCTTGCGCGCATCGCCGAGCAGCTGCTGCAGGCCCGCCGCCAGGCTCTGGCCGCGGGTCTTCAGCGCCAGCTGCTGCGCCTCGGGATTCAGCGCGAGGAAGTTGCTCGGCGCCATCGCATCGACCCACTGCTGCACCGCGAAGCGGATGCGTGCGCGTGTCTTCGCATCGCCTTCGACGGCTTCGGCCATCTGCATCAGCGCGCGCGCGTTCAGCAGGTACATGCTGGCGTTGTAGTAAGTGGCCGGATTGTCGGCCCAGGCCGCCGCGGCGAAGCGCCGGTCGCGCAGCGCGGGGGGCGCGGCAGCCGGCGCCGCGGGTTGCTGCAGCCCCTGCAGTGCCTGGTTCCACAGCGCGGTTACGCCCTCGACATAGTCGCGCTGCAGTTCGCTCAGCGCCGCGGCAGGCAGGTTCAGGCCGGCCACGCTCTGCAGCGCCTCGTGCATCACCGCGGTGATGCCTTCGGTCCCCAGGTCCGGCAGGAAGGTGTTGGGCTCGGGCATCGTCGCAGTCTCCTTGGCAGTCCTTGGCGGCCACTTGGCAGTGGGCGCTGTGCGTCGTTCTTCTGAACCGCCGATTGTCGCGCCGCAAGCTTAGCGCAGTCTGACCGCCATTCGCTGCGTCAGCGGCGGATCCATACCGCTGCCGCCATGCGCCCGGTGACGCCGTCGCGCCGGTACGAGAAGAAGCGCGAGCGCTGCTCGACCGTACAGTGCTCGCCGCCGCTGATGCGCTGCACGCCGCCGTGCTTCAGGCGATCGCGCGCCAGCTGCGGCAGATCGGCCCACCAGCGCGGCGTGCCGTGCGCCGGCGGCGCCGGCACGAAACGCCGTGCATCGGCCGCCTCGGGCGTTTGCGCGAAGGCGCGCAGCACGTCGGCGCCGACCTCGAAGCGCCGCGGACCGATGCACGGCCCGAGCCACGCCCACACCTCGCCGGGCGCGCAGCGCGCGGCGCTGCACAGCGCCGCGAGCGCGGCTTCGACCACGCCGCCGGCCAGGCCGCGCCAGCCGGCATGGGCCGCGGCCACGGCGCGGCCCTCGGGCGCAGCCAGCAGCAGCGGCAGGCAGTCGGCGACCTGCACGACGCAGGCGATGCCGGGCTCGTCGGTCCAGGCGGCATCGGCCGTCGGCGGCGCGTCGAGCAGCGCCGGCGTGGCGCGCACCACGCTGCAGCCGTGCACCTGGTGCAGCCACACCGGCCGCGCGCCCAAGCGCTGCACGAAGCGGCGCCGGTTCTCTGCCACCGCCGCAGCATCGTCGCCGACGGCCAGCCCCAGGTTCAGGCTGTGCCAGGGCCCAGCGCTGACGCCGCCGGTGCGCGTGCTCATCAACGCACCGACGCGCGCGTCTGCAGGCCAGGGCGGCCGCAGCAGCTCGGCGTCGGCCAGCGCCGGCGGATCAGAAGGCATCCGGGCAGGCTTCGGGACGCGTCTTCTCGAAGGCGTCGAGCTTCATGCAGGCGTCGAACACGCGCATCACCTGCGGCACATGGCCGGTGCGGCACTGGAAGCGCTGCGCGTTGAAGATCTGCGGCACCAGCGTGCAGTCGGCCAGCGTCGGCGCATCGCCATGGCAATAGCGCGACGGCATCGCCGCCAGCTGGCGCTCCACCGCCTCGAGCCCGCTCTCGACCCAGTGGCGATACCAGCGGTCCTTGTCCTCGCCGCTGACCTTCAGCGACTGCGTCAGGTAGCGCAGCACGCGCAGGTTGTTCAGCGGGTGGATCTCGCAGGCGATGTCCAGCGCGATCGCGCGCACGCGCGCGCGGCCCAGCGCATCGGCCGGCAGCAGGGCGGGCAGCGGATGCTTCTCGTCGAGGTACTCGATGATCGCCAGCGACTGCGTCACCGCATGTTCGCCGTCGCGCAGCAGCGGCACCAGCCGCGACGCCGATACCGCGGCATAGGACTCGGCGGTCTGTTCGCCCTTGACCAGGTGCACGGCCTTGTAGTCGTAGTCCAGGCCCTTCAGCGCCAGCGCGATGCGCACGCGGTACGAGGCCGACGAACGGAAGTAGTTGTACAGCTCCATGCGCTTTCTCCTCAACGCACCGCCACGCGCAGCGTGCCCAGGCCTTCGATCGCGGCTTCCATCAGCTCGCCGCGCTGCACCGCGCCGACGCCGGCCGGCGTGCCGGTGTAGATCAGGTCGCCGGGCTGCAGCAGCCAGGCGGCGCTGAGGTGGGCGATGATCTCGTCGACGCTCCAGATCAGCTCGGACAGGTCGCCCTTCTGCTTTTGCACGCCGTTCACCGCCAGCGTGATCGCGCCCCGGTTCAACACGCCGGTGCGCGCGATCGGATGCACCGGCCCGATCGGCGCGCTCTGCTCGAAGGCCTTGCCGATGCACCACGGCCGGCCCTGCTTCTTCATGTCGTTCTGCAGGTCGCGGCGCGTCATGTCCAGGCCGATCGCATAACCCCAGACGTGCTGCGAAGCCTGGTCCGCCGCGATGTCGCGTCCGCCGCGGCCGATGGCCACGACCAGCTCGATCTCGTGATGCAGGTTCGCGGTCCGGCTCGGGTAGGCCATCTCGCCGGTCTGCCCTTCGGCCACCGGCAGCGCCGCATCGGCCGGCTTCAGGAAGAAGAACGGCGGCTCGCGGCCGGTGTGGCCCATCTCCTTCGCATGTTCGACGTAGTTGCGGCCCACGCAATAGATGCGGTGCACCGGAAACGAGCCGCCGCCAGCCACCGGCACGACGGTCTGGGCGGGCGGGGTCAGCACGAGGCTCATGGCGTTTCCTTCCTGGCGGTGCCGGCATGCACGGGCGCCGGCGATGATGCCATGCATGGCGCCGGCTAAACTGCCCCGCATGTTCGACATGCACCGCATCAAGCATTGCCGCTCGTGCGGCGCCGCCACGCAGTACCTCGTGCCGGCCGGCGATAACCGCGAGCGCGCGGTGTGCAGCGCCTGCGGCGAGATCCACTACGAGAACCCGCTGAACGTGGTCGGCACAGTGCCGGTGTGGGGCGACCAGCTGCTGCTGTGCCGCCGCAACATCGAGCCGCGCTACGGGCTGTGGACGCTGCCGGCCGGTTTCATGGAACTGGGCGAGACCACCGCCGAAGGCGCGGTGCGCGAAACCGAGGAGGAAGCCGGCGCGCGCATCGAGCTGCAGGAGCTGTTCTCGCTGCTCAACGTGGCGCGCGTCGGCCAGGTACACCTGTTCTATCGCGCCCGGCTGCTCGACACGCGCTTCGATCCGGGCCCGGAAACCATCGAGGCGCAGCTGTTCCGCGAGCACGAAATCCCGTGGGAGCAGCTCGCCTTCCGCACGGTGCGCGAGACGCTGCAGTGTTATTTCGCCGACCTCGAGGCCGGGCGCTTCCAGCTACACGTGGCCGATATCGGCTAGGCGCGGGGCCAGCGCCAGCGCAAACGCACCCTCGCCTTCGGCCTGCGCCAATGCGTCGGCGCAACGGGCCAGCGCGATCGGCGCGCCGCAGTGCGGCGGCAATTCGGCCGCGCCGATAGCCAGCTCGGCCAGTGGATCGACGGCAGCCAGCGCTGCGCGCAGTGCCAGAAGCAGCGAACGCGCCGTTTCCTCGCACAGCCCTGCGGCGGGCAGGTACAGCGCTGCGTCGCTGCTGCCCAGCCGCCCGGCCAGCGCGCCCTTGACGCGCCGCGGATACGACTGCAGCACCTGCGCCACCGCCGCCAGCAGGCGCTCGGTACCGGCCGTGCCGAGGCGCCGGTCCATCGCCGGCAACCCGCGCAGCCGCACCCGCAGCAGGCCCGAGCCGCGCGCGTTGGCCTGCAAGGCCGCATCCAGCCTTGCGACGAAGGGCAATCGGCACGCGGGGCGCACCCGCGCAGCCGCCAGGTCCACGGTCAGCCGCTGCCAAAGCTGTTGGGCCAGCGTCACCACGACAGCGCCCCGGCAGCCGATGCCGTGCCCGGCGCAGCGGGCGCGGGGGGAGGAGGATCGCGGCGGTCGGTGCACAAGATGGGTTGGCCTGCTCGACGCAGGCTGCCGAGCCATTTCGGCCGCCGCCGGCACGACTTGAGCCCGGCCTCATGGCGCCGCGCTGCATTGCGTGCCAACGGCACGCCGCACGCGCGAGGCGATGCCGATGCCGGGGACGCCTACTTGCGCTGCGGCGGCAGGTCGGTGCAACTGCCGTGCGCGACTTCGGCCGCCATGCCGATGCTCTCGCCCAGCGTCGGGTGCGGATGGATGGTCTTGCCGATGTCGATTTCGTCGGCGCCCATCTCGATGGCCAGCGCGACCTCGCCGATCATGTCGCCGGCGTGCGTGCCGACGATGCCGCCGCCGAGGATGCGGTGGCCCCCGTCGGGACCGGCATCGAAGAGCAGCTTGGTGAAGCCCTCGTCGCGGCCGTTGGCGATGGCGCGGCCCGACGCGCTCCACGGGAACAGGCCCTTCTTCACCGCGATGCCCTTGGCTTTGGCTTCGTCCTCGGTCAGGCCGACCCAGGCGACCTCGGGGTCGGTATAGGCCACGCTCGGGATCACGCGCGCGTCGAAGGCCGAGATCTGGCCGGCCGCGACCTCGGCCGCCACGTGCGCCTCGTGCACGGCCTTGTGCGCCAGCATCGGCTGGCCGACGATGTCGCCGATGGCGAAGATGTGCGGCACGTTGGTGCGCATCTGGATGTCGACGTCGATGAAGCCGCGATCCGTCACCGCCACGCCCGCTTTGTCGGCGCCGATCTTCTTGCCGTTGGGGCTGCGGCCCACGGCCTGCAGCACCAGGTCGTACAGGCCAACGCTTTCCTTGCCGTCGGCGCCCTCGAACTTGACCTTGATGCCTTCGGTGGTCGCCTCGGCACCGACGGTCTTGGTCTTCAGCATGATGTTGTCGAAGCGCGGCGCGTTCATCTTCTGCCAGACCTTCACGAGGTCGCGGTCGGCGCCGAGCATCAGCGAATCCATCATCTCGACCACGTCGAGCCGCGCGCCCAGCGTCGAATACACCGTGCCCATCTCCAGGCCGATGATGCCGCCGCCGACGACCAGCATCTTCTTCGGCAGCTGGCGCAATTCCAGCGCGCCGGTGGAGTCGACGATGCGCGGATCGTCGGGCAGGAAGGGCAATCGCACCGCCTGCGAGCCGGCCGCGATGATGCAGTGCTTGAAACGGATGGTCTGCGACTTGCCGGTCTTGTCCTGCGCATTGCCGCTGGTTTCTTCGACCTGCACATGGTGCGGGTCGACGAAGGTGCCGCAGCCGCGCACCACCGCCACCTTGCGCATCTTGGCCATCGCGCCCAGGCCGCCGGTGAGCTTGGCGACGACCTTGTTCTTGTGCGCCAGCAGCTTGGCGGCATCGACCTTCGGTGCGGCGAACTCGACGCCCAGGTCGGCGAAGTGCTTGACCTCGTCCATCACCGCGGCCACGTGCAGCAGCGCCTTGCTCGGGATGCAGCCGACGTTCAGGCACACGCCGCCGAGCGTCGCGTAACGCTCGACCAGCACGGTCTTCATGCCCAGATCGGCGGCGCGGAAGGCAGCCGAATAACCGCCCGGGCCGGCGCCGAGCACCAGCATGTCGCATTCGAGGTCGGCGCCGCCGGCATAGCTCGCCGCAGCCGGCGCTTGCGCGGCCGCCGCCGGGGCCGGTGCGGGCGCCGCCGCGGGCGCGGATGCGGGCGGGCTTGCAGGCGCCGCGGCTGCGGCGGCGCCCTCGCCTTCCAGCATCAGGATGAGCGAGCCTTCGTTGACCTTGTCGCCGAGCGCGACCTTCAGCTCCTTGACGGTGCCGGCGGCCGACGATGGAATCTCCATCGACGCCTTGTCGCTTTCCACGGTGATCAGGCTCTGCTCGGCCTGCACCGCATCACCCGGCTTGACCAGCAGCTCGATCACGGCAACGTCCTTGAAGTCGCCGATGTCCGGGACCTTCACTTCGATGAGTGCCATCGTGCGTCTCCCGGCTCAAAGGACGATGCGGCGGAAGTCCGCCAGCAACTGGCCCAGATAGGCGTTGAAGCGCGCCGCGGACGCACCGTCGATGACGCGGTGGTCGTAGCTCAGCGACAGCGGCAGTGTCAGCCTGGGCACGAACTGCTTGCCGTCCCACACCGGCTTCTGGTAGCCCTTCGACAGCCCGAGGATCGCCACCTCCGGCGCGTTGATGATCGGCGAAAAGGTGGTGCCGCCGATGCCGCCCAGCGAGCTGATCGAGAAGCAGCCGCCGCTCATGTCGGCCGGCCCCAGCTTGCCGTCGCGCGCCTTCTTCGACAGCTCGGCCATCTCCTGCGCGATCTGCAGCAGGCCCTTCTTGTCGGCGTCCTTCAGCACCGGCACCACCAGGCCGTTGGGCGTGTCGGCGGCAAAGCCGATGTGGAAGTACTTCTTGTAGACCAGCGCGTCGCCGTCCAGGCTGGCGTTGAACTCGGGGAACTTCTTCAGCGCCGCGACGCAGGCCTTGATGACGAAGGCGAGCATCGTCAGCTTGATGCCGGCCTTTTCGTTCTCCTTGTTCAACTGCACGCGCAAGCCTTCCAGCTCGGTGATGTCGGCCTCGTCGTTGTTGGTGACGTGCGGGATCAGCACCCAGTTGCGGTGCAGGTTGGCGCCGCTGATCTTCTTGATGCGCGGCAGATCCTTGCGCTCGATGGGGCCGAACTTGGCGAAATCCACCTGCGGCCAGGCCAGCAGGCCGGGGATGCCGCCGCCGGCCACCGCCGCCGGGGCCTTCGGCGCGGCCTGCGTGCCGGCCATCACGCCCTTGACGAAGCCCTGCACGTCGGCCTGCGTGATGCGGCCCTTCGGCCCCGAGCCCTTGACCTGCTCCAGCGGCACGCCGAGTTCGCGCGCGAAGCGGCGCACCGAAGGCGAGGCATGCGGCAGCGCCGCGGTCGGTGCGCTCGGCTGATGCGCCGCGGCCGGGGCCGGGCTGGGCGCGGCGGGCGCCGGCGCGCGGGCTTCGGCTGGGGCCGCCGCGGGTGCCGCGGCCGGCGCGGGCGCTGCGGCACCGGCCGCGGCCTGCAGCACCGCCATCGCCGAGCCCTCGGACACCTTGTCGCCGAGCTTGACCTTCAGCTCCTTCAGCACACCGGCATGCGAGGACGGGATCTCCATCGACGCCTTGTCGGATTCCACCGTGATCAGGCTCTGCTCGACGGCGATGGTGTCGCCGGGCTTGACCAGCAGCTCGATCACCGCCACGTCCGCGAAGTTGCCGATGTCCGGCACGACCACCTCGACCAGACCACCGTTCGCAGGCGCCGGTGCGGGAGCCGGCGCCGGCACCGCAGCCGCCACGGGCGCAGGCGCGGGCGCAGCGGGCGCGGGGGAAGGCGCGGGCGCCTCGGCCCCCTGCGCCGCTTCGAGCAGCAGCAGCAGACTCCCTTCGCTGACCTTGTCGCCGAGCTTGACCTTCAACTCCTTGATCACGCCGGCATGCGAGGACGGGATCTCCATCGACGCCTTGTCGCTCTCCACCGTGACCAGCGACTGCTCGGCCTTGATGCTGTCGCCTGCCTTGACCAACAGCTCGATGACCTCGACCTCCTTGAAGTCGCCGATGTCGGGAACCTTGACTTCCACCACCGCCATGTTCGTCTCCTTGTCGTGCGGGTTGTCGCGCTCAGGCCTGCAGCGGATTGACGCTTTCGGTGTCGATCTTGTACTTCTTGATCGCCTCGGCCACCTTCGCGGCCGGCAGCGCGCCTTCGTCGGCCAGCGCCTTCAGCGCGGCGACGGCGATGTAGTGGCGGTTGATCTCGAAATGCTCGCGCAGCTTCGCTCGGAAGTCGCTGCGGCCGAAGCCGTCGGCGCCGAGCACGCGATAGGCGCGCCCCTTGGGCACGAAGGCGCGGATCTGGTCCACGTAGTTCTTGATGTAGTCGGTGGAGGCCACCACCGGCCCCGGGTGCGGCTCCAGCTGCTGCGCGACGAAGGGCACGCGCGGCTTCTCGGTCGGATGCAGCAGGTTCCAGCGCTCGCAGTCCTGGCCGTCGCGCGCCAGTTCGTTGAAGCTCGGGCAGCTCCAGACGTTGGCCGACACGCCCCAGTCGCTGGCCAGCAGCTGGCGCGCCGCCATCGCCTCGCGCAGGATCGTGCCGCTGCCCAGCAGGTTGACGCGCGGCGTCTTTTTGTCGCCGCTGCCCTGCTCGAGCAGGTACATGCCCTTGAGGATCTGCTCCTCGGTGCCGGCCACCAGCCCCGGCATCGCATAGTTCTCGTTCAGCAGCGTCAGGTAGTAGTAGACGTTGTCCTGCTTCTCGACCATGCGCTTCAGGCCATGGTGCAGGATCACCGCCACCTCGTGCGCGAAGGTGGGGTCGTAGCTGACGCAGTTGGGGATCACGCTGGCGTAGATGTGGCTTTGGCCGTCCTCGTGCTGCAGGCCCTCGCCGTTCAGCGTCGTGCGCCCCGAGGTGCCGCCGAGCAGGAAACCGCGCGCCTGCATGTCGCCGGCGGCCCAGGCCAGGTCGCCGAAGCGCTGGAAGCCGAACATCGAGTAGTAGACGTAGAACGGCACCATGATGCGGTTGTTGGTGCTGTAGCTGGTGGCCGCGGCGATCCAGCTGGCCATGCCGCCGGCCTCGTTGATGCCTTCCTGCAGGATCTGCCCGGCCTTGTCCTCGCGGTAGTACATCACTTCGTCGCGGTCGACCGGCGTGTACTTCTGGCCTGCGGGGTTGTAGATGCCGATCTGGCGGAACAGGCCTTCCATGCCGAAGGTGCGCGCCTCGTCGACCAGGATCGGCACCAGGCGCGGCCCCAGCGCCTTGTCGCGCAGCAGCAGTGTCAGGAAGCGCACGAAAGCCTGCGTGGTGCTGATCTCGCGGCCCTCGGCAGTGGCTTCGAGCACCGGCTTGAAGATCTCCAGCGAGGGCACGGTGAAGTGCTCGTCGGCCTTGGTGCGGCGGTGCGGCAGGTAGCCGCCGAGCGCCTTGCGCCGCTCGTGCAGGTACTTCATTTCCGGCGTGTCGTCGGCCGGCTTGTAGAACGGGATCTTCGGCAGCTCGCTGTCGGGGATCGGGATGTTGAAGCGGTCGCGCATGTAGCGGATGTCGTCGTCCGACAGCTTCTTGGTCTGGTGCACCGGGTTCTTGCCTTCACCGGCATGGCCCATGCCGTAACCCTTGACCGTCTTGATCAGCAGCACGGTCGGCTGGCCCTCGTGCGCATTGGCCGCGTGGAAGGCGGCGTAGACCTTGGCGGCGTCGTGGCCGCCGCGCCGCAGCGCGAAGATGTCGGCGTCGCTCATCTTCGCCACCATCTCCAGCGTCCGGGGGTCGCGGCCGAAGAAGTGCTTGCGCACGAAGGCGCCGTCGTTGGCCTTGTAGCCCTGGTAGTCGCCGTCCAGCGTGTCCATCATCAGCTTGCGCAGCGCGCCTTCCTTGTCGCGCGCCAACAGCGGATCCCAGTTGCTGCCCCACAGCAGCTTGATGACGTTCCAGCCGGCGCCGCGGAAGTTGCCTTCCAGCTCCTGCACGATCTTGCCGTTGCCGCGCACCGGGCCGTCCAGGCGCTGCAGGTTGCAGTTGATGACGAAGACCAGGTTGTCCAGCTTCTCGCGTGCGGCCAGGCCGATCGCGCCCATCGACTCGGGTTCGTCCATCTCGCCGTCGCCGAGGAAGACCCAGACCTTGCGCTTGGCGGTGTCGGCAATGCCGCGCGCATGCAGGTACTTCAGGAAGCGCGCCTGGTAGATGGACATCAGCGGGCCCAGGCCCATCGACACCGTCGGGAACTGCCAGAACTCGGGCATCAGCTTCGGATGCGGGTAGCTGGACAGGCCCTTGCCGTCGACCTCCTGGCGGAAGTTCAGCATCTGCTCTTCGCTGATGCGGCCTTCCATGAAGGCGCGCGCATAGATGCCCGGTGCGCTGTGGCCCTGGATGTACAGCAGGTCGCCGCCGTGGTCTGCACTCTCTGCGTGCCAGAAGTGGTTGAAGCCGGCGGCGAGCATGTGCGCCAGCGAGGCGAAGGAGCCGATGTGCCCGCCCAGGTCGCCACCGTCGGCCGGATCCAGCCGGTTGGCCTTGACCACGACGGCCATCGCGTTCCAGCGCATGTAGGCGCGCAGCCGGCCCTCGAGCTCGAGGTTGCCGGGACTGCGCTCCTCGTCCTCCGGCTCGATGGTGTTGACGTAGCCGGTGGTGGCCGAGAACGGCATGTCGATGCCGCGCTGCCGCGCTTCTTCGATCAGCTGCTCCAGCAGGAAGTGCGCGCGCTCGCCGCCTTCGGCGTCGATGACGGCGCGCAGCGCGTCCAGCCACTCGCGGGTTTCCAGAGCGTCGATGTCCTGTGCGGCGGCAGGGGCAACGGATTCGGGCAGAGCGGCCATGCGGGTCTCCTGGCTTGTCGTTGAAGGGGCATTCTTGCAGCGCGGCGCAGTGTCGCATAGTCCCAGCGGTATTTCAAATAGTGCGGTTGTTTTTTGTATTGTGACAATATCGACCATCCCGTCCACTGCTGCAGCCCAGGATAATCCGCGCATGCCTTCGACGTTTGCCAACGGCACGTGGCTCGCCGCCTCCTGGCAGCGCGTGCGCCGCTGGCTCGGCCGCTGGTGGGTGCATCAGCCGGCGGCCAGCCAGGACCGCTTCGTCACGCTGGCGCCGCTGGCTTCGGTGCTGCTGTTCCTGGCCGCGATCATTTCCGCGTTCTGGTACTTGCGCAACGAGGAAGTCGAACGCGAGACCGAGTCGCTCAAGCGCGACACCGAAATCGTGCAGCAGCAGCTGCGGCTGCACCTGCTCGAGAACCAGGAACAACTGGTGCGCATGGCCAGCGGGCTGACGCAGCGCGAGACCGACATCGACGATTTCATCGGCCAGGCCCAGCGCTTCATGCGCGAACGCCCGGCGGTGACGCAGGTGGCCTGGTTGAACAGCGACCGCACGCGCAAGGCCGGGCGCTGGGCGACGCTGTACCGCGAAGAGAGCGCGTCCGAGGCCGGCGATCCGTCGCTGCCGGACGAGAAGCAGCAGAACGCGCCCGAGCTGGCCTTCGCGCAGGCGCGCGACCAGCGCCAGCCGGCCTACTCGCGCGCCTTCACCGACAGCCTCGGAGTCACCGTGTTCCAGCTGCAGGTGCCGCTGGCGGCGCGCAATGCCTTCGCCGGCAGCCTGATGGTCGAATACTCGGTCGAAGCGCTGCTGCGGCTGTACGTGCCGCTGGACGTCACCAAGCGGCATTCGATGAGCGTCATCGACGACGCGCAGCGCGTGCTCGGCAGCACGGTGACGCCGATGCCCGGGCAGCCCGAAGGCCACTCGACGCCGATGGTGCACGAGCTGCCGCTGGCGCCGACGAGCGACGGCCTGCTGCTGCGCGGCCAGGGCTACCACGCGTCGATCGGCCTGATCAGCAACACGCTGTTCTGGATGGTCGTGGCGCTGTCGGTGCTGACGGTGTGGACGCTGCTCGGCAGCTGGCGCCACCTGCGCCGCCGCGCGCAGATCCAGGCCGCGCTGGTGCAGGAGACCAACTTCCGCCGCGCGATGGAGAACTCGATGCTCACCGGCATGCGCGCGATGGACCTCGAAGGCCGCATCACCTACGTGAACGCGGCGTTCTGCGCGATGACCGGCTTCTCCGAGGCGGCGCTGGTCGGGCGGCTGCCGCCCTACCCGTACTGGCCGCACGACCGCATCGACGAGAACGCGCGGCTGCTGCAGCAGGAGCTGAGCGGGCGCAGTCCGGCCGGCGGCATCGAGGTGCGCGTGATGCGCAAGGACGGCTCGCTGTTCGACGCGCGCATGTACGTCTCGCCGCTGATCGACCCGCGCGGCCAGCAGACCGGCTGGATGACCTCGATGACCAACATCACCGAGGCCAAGCGCATCCGCGACCAGCTGTCGGCCTCGCACGAGCGCTTCACCACGGTGCTGGAAGGGCTGGACGCGTCGGTGTCGGTGCTGTCGGTGCCGCAGGGCGAGCTGCTGTTCGCCAACCGCTCGTACCGGCTGTGGTTCGGCGCCGATGCGGACGGGCACGCGCTGCTCACCGGCCATCCGCAGGCGCAGCCCGAGCTGCCCGATGCCGAAGACCTGGCCGACGGCCTGTCCGGCCTGCCGGCGCAGGATCTGGTGGAGACCGGCTCGAACCCGCGCGAGGTCTTCGTCGCGCCGCTGCAGAAATGGTTCGACGTGCGCGCGCGCTACCTGCAGTGGACCGACGGCCGGCTGGCGCAGATGCTGATCGCCACCGACATCACGGCCCGGCTGCGCGCCGAGGAGCAGGCCGCGCAGCAGGCCGACCGCGCGCAGGTCACGAGCCGGCTGGTGACGATGGGCGAGATGGCCAGCTCGGTGGCGCACGAGCTGAACCAGCCGCTGACCGCGATCACCAACTACTGCAACGGCATGGTCACGCGCGTCGACGGCGACTCGATCGCCAAGGCCGACCTGCTGGCCGCGCTGCGCAAGACCGCGCGCCAGGCCGAGCGCGCCGGGCAGGTCATCCGCCGCATCCGCGCCTTCGTGAAGAAGAGCGAGCCGCAGCGCCAGAGCGCGCATGCGCGGCAGATCGTCGAGGACGCGGTCGAACTCGCCGGCATCGAGCTGCGGCGGCGCAACGTCGCCATCCGCACCTACGTCGCGCAGCGCCTGCCGCCGCTGGAAGTGGACCCGATCCTGATCGAGCAGGTGCTGATGAACCTGCTGAAGAACTCGGCCGAGGCCATCGACAGCGCGCAGATGCCGGCGGCACGGCGCAACATCGAGCTGCGCGTCGTGCCGCGCCATACGCCGGAGGAAGGCGGCGTCATCGAGTTCAGCGTCGCCGACATGGGCCCGGGGCTGAAGGAAGAAATGATCAGCCGGCTGTACGAGGCCTTCTTCTCGACCAAGGCCGAAGGCCTGGGCATCGGCCTGTCGCTGTGCCGCAGCATCGTCGAGTCGCACCGCGGCCGGATGCGTGCACAGAACCTCTACAATGGCGACACCGTTTCGGGGTGCCGCTTCTCGTTCACCCTGCCTGTCGAAGTCGCCGAGCGCGGCGAGGCCGCGAGCCCGCCGCAAGCGCAAGGCGAATCCCACCCGAACCCCACCGTGGCGTCCTGAATGAGCTTGATCCCCAAGAAGGGCACCGTCTATGTCGTCGACGACGACGAGGCGGTGCGCGACTCGCTGCAATGGCTGCTCGAAGGCAAGGACTACCGCGTCAAGTGCTTCGATTCGTCCGAGTCGTTCCTGGCGCGCTTCGACCCGCGCGAAGTGGCCTGCCTGATCGCCGACATCCGCATGGACGGCATGAGCGGTTTGGAACTGCAGGACCGTCTGGTGGAGCGCAACAGCCCGCTGCCGGTGGTCTTCATCACCGGCCACGGCGACGTGCCGATGGCGGTGAGCACGATGAAGAAGGGCGCGATGGATTTCATCGAGAAGCCCTTCAAGGAAGAAGAGCTGTTGAGCCTGGTCGAGCGCATGCTCGAACAGGCGCGCAGCGCCTATTCGCAGCACCAGGAGCAGGCCAGCCGCGACGCGCTGCTGAGCCGGCTGACGACGCGCGAGGCGCAGGTGCTGGAGCGCATCGTCGCCGGCCGCCTGAACAAGCAGATCGCCGACGACTTAGGGATCAGCATCAAGACGGTGGAGGCGCATCGCGCCAACATCATGGAAAAGCTCAACGCAAATACGGTCGCGGACTTGCTGAAGATTGCCCTAGGCGCTCAACGCGCCTAAGGCAATCTTCGCTGCACGCTGTTCCGTGCGCTCCCCCGAGCCCCCTCCGAGAGCGGGCTCCAGTCGGATTGACGAGACGAAACCCAGCATGACTGCGCAACTCATCGACGGCGTTGCGCTGTCGAAGTCGATTCGGGCCGAGGTCGGCGCGCGCGCGGCTGCATTGACGGCGAAAGGCCGCAAACCGGGTTTGGCGGTGATCCTCGTCGGCGATGACCCGGCCTCCGCCGTCTACGTACGCAACAAGATCAAGGCCTGCGCCGAGCACGGGCTGCACTCGGTGTTCGAGCACTACCCGTCGGCGCTGGCCGAGTCCGAGCTGCTCGGCCGGATCCGCGCGCTCAACGCCGATGCATCGATCCACGGCATCCTGGTGCAGATGCCGCTGCCCAGGCACATCGATGCGCACAAGGTCATCGAAAGCATCGCCACCGCGAAGGACGTCGACGGCTTCTCGGTGCACAGCGCCGGCGCGCTGATGACCGGCGGTGCCGGCCTGCGTCCGGCCACGCCCTACGGCTGCATGAGGCTGATCGAAAGCACCGGCATCGACATTCGCGGCAAGCATGCAGTGGTCATCGGCCGCAGCAACACCGTGGGCAAGCCGATGGCGCTGCTGCTGCTGCAGGCCAACGCCACCGTCACCGTGTGCCACAGCGCGACGCCCGACCTGGCGGCGCACACGCGTCACGCGGATATCGTCGTCGCCGCCGCCGGCCGACGCGGCGTGCTGCGCGCCGACATGGTCAAGCCGGGTGCGGTGGTCATCGATGTCGGCATGAACCGCAACGACCAGGGCAAGCTGTGCGGCGACGTGGACTTCGACGGCGTGCGCGAGGCAGCGGGCTGGATCACGCCGGTGCCCGGCGGCGTCGGGCCGATGACCATCACCATGCTGCTGGTCAACACGCTGCAAGCCGCCGAACGCGTTGCGAGCTGAGCGCCACGCGGTTTCGGCCGCTTCACGCACAGTTTTTCACGCATCGGCGCGCACGGGTCGCCCGGCGGCCGCCGCGCTGGGCCGGCCTGCAGTACTGTTCGGCGCATGCGCCTGAGCGCAGACCCGCCGATGGCCATGCCGCACACCGATCGCCCTTTCCTTCCCTTCCGTTGCCGCCGCCGCCAGCGCGCGCTGGCTCTTGCCGCGCTGGCCGCGGGCTGCCTGGCGCTGCCGGCGGCCGCCCAGTACAAGGTCGTCGGGCCCGACGGCCGCATCACCTATACCGACCGGCCGCCGACCGACGGCAGCGCACGCGTGAGCACGCTCGGCCGCGAAGCCGCCGCGCCGCCGGCGCCGCAGGACGCGCTGCCGCAGGAGCTGCGCCAGCTGGCCCAGCGCTTTCCGGTGACGCTGTACAGCAGCGCCGACTGCACGCCGTGCGACGCCGGGCGCCAGCTGCTGCTGCAGCGTGGTGTGCCCTTCACCGAAAAGCTGGTCGCCAGCAACGACGACGCCGCCGCACTGGAGCGCCTGAGCGGCGCGCGCACCGTGCCGGCGCTGACCGTCGGGGCGCAGGTGCTGCGCGGCCTGTCGCACGACGAATGGGCGTCGTACCTGGACCTGGCCGGCTATCCGCGCGAGTCGCGCCTGCCCAGGGGCTGGCAGGCGGCACCGGCGACGCCGCTGGCGGCACGCGCGGCGCCGGCACCGGCTGCCCCGCCGGACGCGCCGGCGCGCCGACCCGCAGCGGCGACGCCGGAGGCGCCGCCGCCGGCGCCGGGCGGCATCCGCTTCTGAGCCGATCCTCAGGCCGCGCCGCCGGGCAGGCGGCGCGCCACCCACGAGCCCGAAGCCACCGCGCCGCCGACCAGCCAGAACAGCGCGGCCGCGCCGATGGCCGCGCCGGTGGCGCCGAAGACCAGCGGCATCGCCGTGCTCGACGCGTTCATGACCATCGAGCGCATGCCGATGGCCTCGCCGTAGCGGCGGTCGGGCGTCAGCTGGTGCAGCATGGACATGATCATCGGCTGCACCGCACCCAGCGTCAGCCCGAGCAGCGCCGCGCACAGCGCCATCAGCCACGGCGCGTGCGCCAGCGGATACAGGCCGAAGACGATGCCGGTACCGATCATCGCCGCGCGCAGCAGCGCGATCTCGCTGATGCGGTGCGCCCACAGCGGGATCAGCAAGCGCACGCCGCTGACCGACAGCGTGAAGGTGCCGAGGATCAGCCCGATGGTCGTGGCGCTGAACCCGCGCTCGAAGCCGAGGATCGGCACCGCGAACGTGTGCACGTCCCAGCAGGCCGACAGCACCCAGTTGACGACCATCAGCCGCTTCAGCCCCGGTGCGGCCAGCAGCGGCCACGAACTGCGCGCCACGTCCGCGGCGGCGCGCCCCGGCGCCGCCTCGGCCGGAATCAACCGCGTGCACCACAGCGTCAGCAACGGCAGCATCAGCATCAAGCCGAAGGCGGCGCGGAAGCCGGCGGCGTCGATCATCAGTCCCGCCGACACCGGGCCGATCACGTTGGACAGCGACGGTGCGACGCCCAGCCAGCTGAACATGCGCACGCGCTCGGCATTGCTGCGCACCGCCTGGCCCGCGGCGCGCTGGATGACGATCAGCCCCAGGTTGGCGCCGCTGCCGACCAGCGCCGCCGACACGCCGAGCAGCGCGAAGCGCGGCCCCGCGCCGGCGAAGGTCGCGCCCAGCGCCGTCAGCGCGCCGAGCAGCGACAGCGCGATGGCGATGCGTACCGGCCGGTGGTAGCCGTGGCGGTCGGCCATGCGTCCGGCGCGCAGCGACAGCAGCACCGGCGCGGCCGCATACAGCGCCATCAGTACGCCGATGCTCCAGGCGCTGTGGCCGTCGCGCAGCGCCAGCAGCGGCGCGGCCATGCGCACGCCGGCCATCGTCGCATGCAGGCCGATCTGGCCGAGGATCAGCGCCAGCAGCACGCGGCTGAAGCGTGTACTGCGCGCCTCTTCGTTCTGCTGCGCCTGCTGCGGCTCAGGCACGCGGCGCCTCGGCCGCGGCTTCGTCGTCGGGCACGCCGGGCAGCAGCTGCAGCGTGCGCGCCTCGGGCAGCGCCTCGACCGACTTCAGCGCGCGCCCCATCTGCCGCGTGCGCGTCTCGGCCGCGCTGATCGTGTCGGCCGCCTGGTTCAGCTTCTCGCGCGTGCGCTTGAGCACCTCGCCGAACTTGCCGAACTCGGTCTTCACCGCGCCCAGCACCTCCCAGACCTCGGCGCTGCGCCGCTCCAGCGCCAGCGTGCGAAAGCCCATCTGCAGGCTGCTCAGCGTGGCCAGCAGCGTGGTCGGCCCGGCGAGCATGACCTTGTGCTCGCGCTGCAGCGCCTGCACCAGCCCGGGGCGGCGCAAGGCTTCGGCATACAGACCTTCGGTGGGCACGAACAGGATCGCGAAGTCGGTGGTGTGCGGCGGCGCCAGGTACTTCTGGCGGATGGTGCGCGCCTCGAGCCGCAGGCGCGCCTCGATGGCCTTGGCCGCGCCCTCCAGCGCCGTCGCGTCGGCGCGCTCCTGCGCCTCGAGCAGGCGCTCGTAGTCCTCGCGCGGAAACTTGGCGTCGATCGGCAGCCACAGCGGCAGGCCGTCGTCGCGCTGCCCGGGCAGGCGGATCGCGAACTCGACGCGCGCGCCGCTGCCCGGCACCGTCTCGACATTGGCCGCGTACTGCTCGGACGTAAATACCTGTTCGAGCAGCGCGGCCAGCTGCACCTCGCCGAACACGCCGCGCGACTTGACGTTGGTCAGCACGCGGTTCAGCGAGCCGACGTCGCGCGCCAGGTTGCGCATGTCGCCCAGACCCTGGTGCACCGCCTCCAGCCGCTCGGCCACCTGCCTGAAGCTCTCGCTCAGGCGCTGCTCGAGCGTGGCGTGCAGCTTCTCGTCGACGGTGGCGCGCATCTGCTCGAGCTTCTTCTCGTTGCCCTCCTGCAGCGCGGCCAGACGCGTCTCGACTGCGGAGCGCACCTCGCCGAGCCGGCGCTCGTTGGCTTCGGACAGCGCGCGCAGCTGCTCGGCCAGGCTGTCGGCCAGGCGCTTCAGCGCCGCGTCCTGCGCGTCGCGCGCCGCCTGGCTCTGCTGCGCGAGGCGGTGCGCCGCGCCCTGCTGCGCGTCGCTCAGCTGCTGCTGCATCGCGGCCAGCTGCGCGCGGAAGGCGTCGATGTGTTCGTTCTGCGTGCGCGCGGCGTCGCCGCCCTGCGCCAGCAGCGCCTGCTGGAACAGCGACAGCGTGCCGGCCAGCTCCTGGCGCGTGCCGCGCGCGTTGTCCTGCACCTCGGCGCGCAGCTCGCGCTCGAGCCGCTCGTTGTCCTGCCGCGCGGCCTGCTGCAGCGCCTGCAGCGCGCGCGCCTCGCCGCGCCGCAGCGCCAGCCACAGCAGCGCGCACAGCAGCAGCACGCACGACCCGAGCAAGACTGGAACCAGCCATTCGACCATGCGCGGCATTGTCTCAGGCACGGCCGGCGGACCCGGCCGGCGCGCGCCTTCAGGCGCGGCAGACGATGGTCGCCTGGGCCTCGTTGCCGGGCATGCCCGACAGCCAGTCTCCCGCCTGCTGCAGCCATTGCGTGGCCGCGTTGTCATCCGGCTCGGGGCGGGCGTAGCGCTCGGCGACCCGCACCAGCTCGTAGCCGCGCGCGCAGCGCCGTGCGGCCTCGGCTTCGATCGCCGCCAGGCTGCTGCCGCGCAACTCGAAGGCCGGCGGGCCGCCGCCGTTGCCCAGCGTGCGCACCTGCGGCCCCGAGCAGGCGGCGAGGCCGAGGTTGGCGGCAAAAGTCAGCACGGCCAGGACGATGGGGCGCACCATGCGCCGATTGTCGAGCGCCGCCGCCGCGGTCCAGGCGTGAAGCTGGCGGGCGAAGCCCTGCCTGTTCAGCCTCCCCGCCTCAGGCGCGCGGGCCCAGCACCTGCGGGTTCAGCGCCGTCGGCGGCACGCCGCCGCCGAGGGCGGCGATCAGGTTGTCCGCCGCCAGCTGGGCCATCGCCAGCCGCGTCGGCAGGCTGGCGCTGGCAATGTGCGGCGTCAGCACCACGTTCGGCAGCGTCAGCAGATCGGCATGCAGCGCCGGCTCGCCTTCGAACACGTCGAGCCCGGCGGCGGCGATGCGCCGCTCGCGCAGCGCCTGCGCCAGCGCCGCATCGTCGACGATGCCGCCGCGCGCGATGTTGATCAGCGTCGCCGAGGGCTTCATCAGCGCCAGCTCGGCGCGGCCGATCGCATGGTGCGACTGCGCGCTGTACGGCAGCACCAGCACCAAGTGGTCGCTCTGGCGCAGCAACTCGTCCTTGGCAACCCAGCGCGCGCCGAGCGCCGCTTCGATGCCGGTGTCCAGCCGCGAGCGGTTGTGATAGATCACCGGCATGCCGAAGCCGAGCGCGCCGCGGCGCGCGATCGCCTGGCCGATGCGCCCCATGCCGAGCACGCCCAGCGTCGCGCCGTGCACGTCGGCGCCGGCGAACATGTCGTGGCTCCAGCGCGTCCACTTGCCGGCGCGCAGGAAATGCTCGCTCTCGGCGATGCGCCGTGCGGCGGCCATCATCAGCGCGAAGCCGAAGTCGGCGGTGGTCTCGGTGAGCACGCCGGGCGCGTTGCTGACGAGCACGCCGCGTGCGCTGCACGCGGCCAGGTCGATGTTGTTGTAGCCCACCGCCATCGAACACACCGCGCTCAAGCGCGGGCAGGCGGCCAGCAGCCGCGCGTCGACGGCTTCGGTGCCGGTGACGAAGGCGCCGTCGCAGCCCTGCAGCTGCGCGATCAGCTCGTCCTGGCTCCACAGCGCATCGGCCTGGTTGTGGCGCAGCTCGAAGTGCTGCGCCAGGCGCTCGATGACTTCGTCGAAGACGCGGCGCGCGACCAGCACGCGCGGGCGGGGATGCGAGAGGCCGGATGCTGACATCGGCGCGATTGTTCCATCGTTCAGGCGCCGCTCTGCCACAGCCGCCAGCTGTGCAGCGCCTCGGCCAGCGTGCGCTGGTGCACAGCCACCGTGCTGTGCAGCGGCTGGCCGTAGCCGCCGGCCATGGCCACCGCCACCGGAATGCGCCGCTGGCGCAGCGCGTCGAAGACGCGCCGGTCGCGCTCGGCCAGACCGTCGAAGCTCAGCTTCAGCCGGCCCAGCCGGTCGTGTTCGTGCGGATCGGCGCCGGCGACGTAGAAGGCCAGCCGCGGCGGCGCCTCGCCGTGGCGGCGCCAGGCTTCGGCCAACGCCGCGTCCAGTGCCGCCAGGTAGGCGTCGTCGCCGCAGCCGTCCGGCAGTTCGACATCCAGATCGCCGTCTTCCTTGCGCGCCGGGAAGTTCCTGGCCGCGTGCACCGACAGCGTGAACACCGTCGGGTCGTCGCGGAAGATGGCCGCGGTGCCGTTGCCCTGGTGCACGTCCAGGTCGATGACCAGCACACGCAGCAGGCTGCTTTGCGTGCGGTGCCACTCGGCCTGCATCAACCGTGCCGCGACGGCCGCGTCGTTGAACACGCAGTAGCCCGAGCCGCGGTCCGGATAGGCATGGTGCGTACCGCCGGCCAGGTTGGCGGCCAGGCCTTCGGCCAGCGCGCTGCGCGCCGCGGCGATGGTGGCGCCGACCGAGCGTCGCGCGCGCTCGGCCAGGCGCGGCGACCAGGGAAAGCCGATCTCGCGCTGCTGCGCCGGCGACAGCAGCCCGTCGGCCACCGCGGCCACGTACAGCGGCGTGTGCACCAGCGCCAACTCGCCGTCGCTGGCCGGCGGCGCCTCATGCACGCGGATCGCCGGCAGCTCACGCGTCACGGCCTCGTGCAGCAGACGGTACTTGGCCATCGGGAAGCTGTGCCCCGGCGGCAGCGGCAGCGTGAAATGCCCGGAATGGAAGGCCCGCATCGCCCGTGACTAGGTATTTCGCACTAACCATTCATGATCCGGCCGGCTCGCCCCCGAGCATGAAAGCTCTGGCGGCGC
>DAIMFR010000045.1:0-39155 GCA_036724445.1 Rubrivivax sp.
GCGTATCCTCGCGACCAGACTTGCGGGGTAGAACATTTCGGCTACACCCTCTGAGTCGGCGCGGGCGCCTCGCTACACTGCCGCACCGGCCGGCGGGTCGGAGCCGTCGAATCCCATCGCTGCGGGACGCGCCCGCGAAAGAAGCTGCATGACCGTCTACGAAGCCCTGGCCAGCCGGCGCTCGGTGCGCGATTTCCTGCCTACGCCGGTGTCCGGCGAGCTGATCCGCCGCGTGCTGCAAGCCGCGTCGCGCGCGCCTTCGGGCGGCAACGTGCAGCCCTGGCACATCGACGTCGTGGCCGGGGAACGGCTGGACGAACTGAAGGCCATCATGCAGCGCCGGCTGCAGCAGGTGGCGGCCGGCGACCGCTCGGAGCCGCCGGAATACGACATCTATCCGCATTCGCTGTGGGCGCCGTACCGCGACTACCGCTTCCAGCTCGGCGAGGCGATGTATGCGTCGATGGGCATTGCGCGCGAGGACAAGGCCAAGCGGCTGCAGTGGTTCGCACGCAACTACCAGTTCTTCGGCGCGCCGATGGCGCTGTTCTGCTCGATCGACCGGCGCATGGGGCCGCCGCAATGGTCGGATCTGGGCATGTTCCTGCAGTCGGTGATGCTGCTGCTGCGCGAGGAAGGGCTCGACAGCTGCCCGCAGGAAGCCTGGTCGACGTACCCGAGGACGGTGGGCGACTTCATCGGCATGCCGGCCGAGCGCATGCTGTTCTGCGGCATGTCGATCGGGCATGCCAACACCGAGCATCCGGTGAACCGCTTCCCGGTCGAGCGCGCCGGGCTCGCGCAGTTCGCGCGCTTTCACGGCGTCTGACGCGGCGCGGCTGGCGGCGCGCCGCGCGCTGCGCTCCTGGGGATTGCCCGGCCCGCGCGCCGCGCGGAAGATCGAGCGACCCATTCCGGCGCACTGGAAGCCCGTGAAGCCACCGCAGGCGAGCGACGAACCCGACACCGGCTTCACGCTGGACGAGACGCTGCTCGCACAGCGCAAGGCCGCCAACCTGCGCCGCCTGTATGCGCGGCAGATTCCGGCGATCCGCGCGGCGGGCTTCGTCGTGCTGTGCCTGATCGCGCTGCTGCTCGACTGGCGCGGCGATGCGCAGTTCCCGCAGCCGCCGCTGCAGTGGCTGGTGGCGGTGAACCTCGGCTATGCGCTGCTGGCCTGGCTGCTGCTGCGCCGCGGCGGCACCGCGGCCCAGGCCCTGAGCCTGCTGCTGTTCCACCTCGACGTGCCGCTGTGGCTGCTGAACCTGTGGTACCTGGAGCGCGGCGGCCAGCTGCTGGTGGCCTGCCTGCTGCTCGTGCGTGTGGCCGACCAGGCGGGTTTCGGCTTCAAGCGCGCGCTGTATTTCGGCCACGTCGTGACGCTGGCCTATCTGGGGTATGCGCTGCTGATGGCGCAGATCGATCCGGCGCGCGCCACCTGGACCGAACGGCTGGGCATGGCCGCGATGATGTACCTGCTGGCCTGGTACCTGTCGCTGACCGGGCTGGTCACCGAACGGTTGCGCGAGCGTACGCGCCGCGCGATCCACGCCGCCCGCGCGCTGGTGCACAGCCAGGCGCAGAAGACACAGGCGCTGCAGGCACAGACGCTGGAGCTGGAACAGGCGCGCCAGCAGGCCGAACAGGCGAGCCTGGCGAAATCGCAGTTCCTCGCCGTCACCAGCCACGAGATCCGCACGCCGATGAACGGCATCCTCGGCGCCGCCGAGCTGCTGATCGCAACAAAGCTGACGCCGGCGCAGCAGCGCTGGGTGCACACCGCGCACCGCTCGGCGACGGCGCTGCTGGCGCTGATCGACGACGTGCTCGACCTGTCGCGCATCGAAGCCGGCCGCCTGGCGCTGACGCCGCGCAGCGTCGACCTGCGTGCGCTGGCGGCCGAGGCGCTGGACCTGGTGCAGATGGCGGCGCGCGGCAAGCCGGTGACGCTGGAAAGCAGCCTCTCGCCGCGCCTGCCGGCGCGGGTGCACGCCGATCCGCTGCGGCTGCGCCAGCTGCTGCTGAACCTGCTGCACAACGGCCTGAAGTTCACCGACCACGGCACGGTGCGGCTCGCGCTGGACGTGCTGGACGAGGACGACGAGCGTGTGCGTCTGCGCATCGGCGTGCAGGACACCGGCATCGGCATCGCCGAGCAGGATATCGACTCGATCTTCGGCGTGTTCACGCAGGTCGATGCGTCCAGCACGCGCCGCCACGGCGGCAGCGGCCTGGGGCTGGCCATCGTCAAGGAACTGGCGGCGCTGATGGGCGGCGAGGTGCAGGTGCGCAGCCGCGCCGGCGAGGGCTCGCATTTCTGGATCGAGCTCGAGCTGCGGAAGCTGGCCGACGCGCAGGTCGCGGCCGCCGCCGCCGAGCCGGGCGGCGGCGAGGCGGCGGTGTCGGTGCTGGTGGCCGAGGACGATCTGGTCAACCAGATGGTCATCGAGGAGATGCTGAAGTTGCTGGGCTGCGAAGTCGACGTCGTCGCCGACGGCGACGCCGCCTGGCGCGCGGTGGCCGACGGCGGCTACGACCTGGTGTTCATGGACTGCCACATGCCGGTGATGGACGGCTGCGAGGCCACGCGCCGCATCCGCCGCGACGAGCAGCGCCACGGCCGGCGCCAGCGCCGACGCCAGCGCGTCACGATCATCGCGCTGACCGCCGATGCGCTGGACAGCGACCGCGAACGCTGCCTGGCCGCCGGCATGGACGCCTTCATGACCAAGCCGGTCAGCAGCTCGCAGCTGTCGGCGACCATCGAGCAGTGGACCGGCCGGCGCACGCAGCCGGCGACGCAGTGGTAAGGCTCAGCTGAAAGCCGCCATGCCGGTGATGGCGCGGCCGAGGATCAGCGCATGGATGTCGTGCGTGCCCTCGTAGGTGTTGACGACTTCGAGGTTCACCAGGTGGCGGGCCACGCCGAACTCGTCGCTGATGCCGTTGCCGCCCATCATGTCGCGCGCGCTGCGCGCGATCTCCAGCGCCTTGCCGCAGGAGTTGCGCTTGAGGATGGAAGTGACTTCGACGGCCGCCGAGCCCTCGTCCTTCATGCGCCCCAGCCGCAGGCAGCCCTGCAGGCCCAGGCTGATGTCGGTGAGCATGTCGGCCAGCTTCTTCTGCACCAGCTGGTTCGCCGCCAGCGGCCGGCCGAACTGCTTGCGGTCCAGCACATACTGGCGCGCGCGGGTGTAGCAATCCTCGGCCGCGCCGAGCGCACCCCAGGCGATGCCGTAGCGGGCTGAGTTCAGGCAGGTGAACGGCCCCTTCAAGCCTCTGACCTCGGGAAAAGCGTTCTCCTCCGGACAGAACACCTCGTCCATCACCACCTCGCCGGTGATGGAAGCGCGCAAGCCGACCTTGCCGTGGATGGCCGGCGCGCTCAGGCCCTTGGCGCCCTTGTCGAGCACGAAGCCGCGGATCTGCCCGCCGTCGTCCTTGGCCCAGACCACGAACACGTCGGCGATCGGCGAGTTGCTGATCCACATCTTCGAGCCACTGAGCGAATAGCCGCCCGGCACCTTCTTGGCCCGCGTCACCATGCTGCCCGGGTCCGAGCCGTGGTTGGGCTCGGTCAGGCCGAAGCAGCCGATCCACTCCCCGGAAGCCAGCTTCGGCAGGTACTTCTGCTTCGTGGCCTCGTTGCCGAAGGCGTTGATCGGCACCATCACCAGCGAGGACTGCACGCTCATCATCGAGCGGTAGCCGGAATCGACGCGCTCGACCTCGCGCGCGATCAGGCCGTAGCAGACGTAGTTCAGGCCGGCGCCGCCGTAGGTCTCGGGGATGGTCGGGCCGAGCAGGCCCAGTTCACCCATCTCGCGGAAGATCGCCGGGTCGGTCTTCTCGTGGCGGAAGGCCTCGAGCACGCGCGGAGCCAGGCGCTCCTGGCAGTAGGCCATCGCGGCTTCGCGCACCGCACGTTCATCGCCGCTCAGCTGCGCGTCCAGCAGCAGCGGGTCGTCCCATTGAAAGCTTGCCTTGTCCATCACGACTTTTCCTCGTTGGCCGCGCTGCGCGGCAGGAAACGGTCGCCTTCGGCCAGCGGCGCGAAGCGGTAGCTGGCGGGTGTGCGGCTCAGCTTGATCGGTGCGCCGATGCCTTGGTAGCCGCCGGGCAGCTCGACCACCATCTCGCGGTGCGCGGTGTGCGGATGCTGCAGCGCCTGCGGCACCGACAGCACCGGCGCGCAGGGCACGCCGGCCTGGACCAGTGCGTCGGCGAGCGGCTTGCAGTCGTGCGTCGCGAGCAAGCGCTCGAGTTCGAGCTTCAGTGCCTCACGGTTCACCGAGCGTGCGCCGGCACTGGCGAAGCGCGCATCCTCGGCCAGCGCCGGCGCGCCGAGGTGGCGGCACAGGATCGCGAACTGCCGGTCGTTGCCGACGGCCAGGAAGATCGGCTCGCTGCCGGTGGCGAAGCTGTCGTAGGGGTAGATGTTCGGATGCGCGTTGCCGGTGCGCTCGGGCTCGCGGCCGTCGAGGAACCAGTTGGCGCCATGCGGGTGCAGCAGCGACAGCCCCGAGTCGTACAGCGCCGCCTCGACGAACTGGCCGCGCCCGCTGCGCTGCCGCTCCTGCAGCGCCAGCATCACGCCCAGCGCGGCATTCATCCCGGTGACCATGTCGACCACCGGCAGGCCCACGCGCAGCGGCGGACCGCCGGCCTCGCCGTTGACGCTCATGATGCCGCACAAAGCCTGCAGCGCCGCGTCGTAGCCGGGCAGGCCGCCGAGCGGCCCGTCGGCGCCGAAGCCGCTGACGCGCACGTGCACCAGCCGCGGGAAGCGTTCGGCCAGCGCGTCGTAGCCCAGACCCCACTTCTCCAGCGTGCCGGTCTTGAAGTTCTCGATCAGCACGTCGGCGTCGGCCAGCAGGCCGAGCAGCACCACGCGCCCCGCTTCGCTGGACAGATCCAGGCGCATCAGCCGCTTGTTGCGGTTCAGCCCCAGGTAGTACGAGGCGACGCCGTCAGCGGTGAACGGCGGGCCCCAGGCGCGCGTGTCGTCGCCCTGCGGCGGCTCGACCTTGAGCACGTCGGCACCGTGGTCGCCGAGGATCTGGCCGCACAGCGGCCCGCCGAGGATGCGCGACAGGTCGACGACGCGCAGGCCGTCGAGTGCGCCGGTGGAGGTCGGGGGCGTGGTCATGGCCGTGGCCTCAATCGATTTCGGCGCCGGAACTCTTGACGACGGCGCGCCACTTCGGCACCTCGGCCTGCATGAAGGCGGCCAGCTGCTCGGGCGAGGTCGAGGGTGCGAACTCCAGCCCCTGCGCCTGCAGCGTCTTGCGTACCTCGGGCTGCTTCAGCGCCTCGGCGAAAGCCTGGTTCAGCTTGTCGATCACCGGCTTGGGCGTGCCGGCAGGCACCACCAGGCCGAAGAACACGGACACGTCGTAGCCGGGGAAGCCCTGCTCGGCGATGGTCGGCACGTCCGGCAGCACCTGCGAGCGCTCCTGGGTCGTCACGCCGATGGCGCGCAGCTTGCCCGACTTGATGTGCGGCAGCGCAGTCAGCACGTCGGTGAAGGTCATCGAGACCTGGCCGCCGAGCAGGTCGTTCAGCGCCGGCCCCGTACCCTTGTAGGGAATGTGCGCGAAGTCGGTACCGGCCAGGTTGTTGAACAGCACGCCGGCCAGGTGCGACGAGGCGCCGTTGCCCGACGAGGCATAGCTGAGCTTGCCCGGATGGGCCTTGCCGTAGGCGACCAGTTCCTTGACGTTGTTCACCGGGACCGACGGATGCACGACCAGCACGTTCGGCAGGTGGCCGATCTGGATCACCGGTGCGAAGCTCTTCAGCGGGTCGTAGCCGACCTTCTTGTACAGGCTGACGTTGATGGCCAGCGGGCCCGAGGTGCCGAAGAGCAGCGTGTGGCCGTCCTTGTCGGCACGCGCCACCGCTTCGGCGCCGAGGTTGCCGCCGGCGCCGGCCTTGTTCTCGACGATCACCGGCTGGCCCAGCTTGACCGCGGCGGCCAATGTGCGCGCCATCGCGTCGGTGGGGCCGCCGGGCGCGAAGGGCACGACCATCGTCACCGGCTTGGTCGGGAAGCTCTGCGCCATGGTGTACGGGGCGGCGCCCAGCGCGCACATGGCGGTGAGTGCGAAAAGGTGGCGGCGGCGAAGGCTCATGTCTTGTCTCCAAGTGAAATGTGGACGCCCGAGCCGCCGCGAAGGCCGGGACCTTCGCGGCAGAACGAGCTTTGTTGAACCGTCGATGCGACGGTGCGCCGGCTTCAGCAGCCGAGCAGCAGTTGTTCGGCCTGCGCGGCTTCGCTGGAGCGGTCGTCGCTCAGCGGATCGCTCGGTTGCAGGCGGTGGCGCAGCACCAGCCGGGCGACCGTCATGCGCTCGGGCGACTGCATGCGGCTGGCTTCCCAGGCCATGGCAATGGCCGTCGTGATGTTGTACAGCGCCGTCCCCGCGCGGCGGGCGAGCGTGTCCGCGCCTTTTTCGGCGGCGGCCTCGGCCAGCACGCATACGCGATCCAGACACTGCTGGAATTCCTCGCGCAGGCCGGCATCGACGCCGCTTTCGGCGAGCAGCCGCTCCAGGTGCGTCTTCAGCGCCGGCAGCGATCCTTCGCGGCGGATGGCACGCACGACATCCAGCGCGACGATGTTGCTGGTGCCTTCCCAGACCGAGCCCAAGTGCGCGTCGCGCACCAGGCGCGGGTCGGACCACTCCTCGATGTAGCCGCAGCCGCCGCGCACTTCCATGGCGTCAGCCGTGACGTCGCGCGCGTCGCGCGTGGCGCGGAACTTGATCAGCGGCGTCAGGATGCGGATCAGCGCGTAGGCGCCGGGTTCGCCGTTGTCCGACCTGCGCAGGGCGTCGGCGGTCTGGAACATCATGGTGCGCGCCTGCTCGGCGGGCAGGATCAGCTTGAGCAGTTGCCTGCGCATCAGCGGCAGCTGGACCAGCGGCTTGCCGAAGGCCACGCGGTTGCGCGCGATGAACAGCGCCTCGCTGACGGCGCGGCGCATCAGTCCGGCCGAGCGCACGCCGTTGGACAGGCGCGAGTTGTTGACCATGTCGGCCATCTGCGGGAAGCCGCGGCCGCGCTCGCCGATGAGCCAGGCGCGCGCGCCGTTCATCTCGATCTCGCCGCTGGCCATCGAACGCGTGCCCATCTTGTCCTTCAGGCGGACGATGCGGTAGTGGTTGTGGCTGCCGTCGTCCAGGTCGCGCGGCAGCAGGAACAGCGACACGCCCTTCATGCCGTCGGCATCGCCTTCCACGCGCGCCAGCACCATGGCCAGCGCCGCATCGGGGTTGGAGCAGAACCACTTGTCGCCGCTCAGCAGCCACTGGCCCGGATGGTCGGGGTCGGGCCGGGCCAGCGTGGCCGTGGCCGAAATGTCCGAACCGGCGCCCTGCTCGGTCATGAACATGGCGCCTTGCGACAGCGTGTCCAGGTCGAGGCTGGTGAGCGAGGGCAGGTAGCGCGAGATCAGGTCGGGCTCGCCGTACTTCTTCAGCGTGCGGGTGAGCGAGTCGGTCATCGACACCGGGCAGCACAGACCGAATTCGGCCTGCGCGAACAGGAAGAACAGCACGTACTTGACGATCGGCGGCATCTTGCCCTGCCAGCCCAGCACGTCCTCGCGGTGAGACACCGCGGCCATGGCGAATTCGCCGAAGGCGTATTTCTCCATCTCGACGAAAGCCGGATGCTTGACGATCTTCTGCGCGTTCACGCCGGTGCGGTCGCGGTGCTCCAGCAGGGCCGGGTTGCGGTCGGCGATGGTCGCCAGTTCATCCAGCAGGCCGCCCGCCAGCCCGCCGAGGCGGCTGAGGTGCGGCTCGAGGTGCCTGACCAGGTCGGCCGGCAGGTAGACCTCGAGCAACCCCTTGATGAAGGGATCCGTGTCGTAGAGGTTGACGCCCTTCTGGTCAGGGATGGGGTTCAGCGCCGGGGTGCGGGGCGGGTTGGTGGTCATCACAGTCTCCTCCTTCGTCGAGGCACGAAGTCTGGATCCGGGGGCCATATCTGTCCAATACCGATTTCGGCTGAGTCGATATAATTTGTAAATCGTGGAGTTCCGTCACCTGCGTTACTTCCTGGTGCTGGCCGACGAACTGCACTTCGGCCGCGCGGCCCAGCGTCTGTCCATCACGCAGCCGCCGCTGTCGCTGAACATCCAGCAGCTCGAAGCCTCGGTCGGCGCGCGGCTCTTCGACCGCGACAGCAAGGGCGTGCGCCTGACCGCCGCCGGCGTGGCGTTTCGCGAGGCGGCGCGTGCGTTGCTGGCGCGCGCCGACGAGGCGCGGCTGTTGGCGCACGAGATCGGAGCCGGTCTGGTCGGCCGGCTGCGCGTGGGCTTCGTCGGCTCGGTGCTGTTTCGCGGCCTGCCGCAGGGTCTGGCGCGTTTTCAGGCCGAGCAGCCGCGCATCGAGGTCGCGCTCGTCGAGATGAACTCGCAGGAGCAGCTCGACGCGCTGATGCGCGACGAGATCGACCTGGGCTTCGTGCACACGCCGCAGGTGCCGGCCGCGGTGCACACCGAACTGCTGCACGAGGACCAGTTCCTGTGCTGCCTGCCGGCGACGCACCCGCTGGCGCAGCGGCGCAAGGTGCCGTTGCTGGCGTTGCGTGACGAGCCCTTCGTGCTGTTCTCGCGCCGCGCCTCGCCCGACTACCACGCGCGCATCGTCGCCATGTGCGCCGATTTCGGCTTTCAGCCGCTGCTGCGCCACGAAGTGCGCCACTGGCTGTCGGTGGTGTCGCTGGTGGCGCAGGGGCTGGGCGTGGCGGTGGTGCCGGCGCCGCTGCAACGCTCGGGCATGGCCGGCGCGGTGTTCCGGCCGCTGGCCGACGCGGCGCTGCCGTCGCCGGTGTACTGCGCCTGGAAGAGCGCGGTGGACCAGCCGGCGCGCGACCGCTTTGTGCAGACGCTGCGCGCGCTGCAGTGATCGGTGCGGCCGTGCCGGCGCGCCGCGTGATTGCGTAGCATCGCGGCCTTTGCGCCTGACGAGGGTTCCCATGAGCGAATCGACGCGTGTCACCGCCGCCGTGCTGATCATCGGCAACGAAATCCTGTCCGGCCGCACGCAGGACACCAACCTGGCGCATCTGGCGAAGACGCTGAACGGCTACGGCATCCAGCTGCGCGAGGCGCGCGTGGTGCCCGATGTCGAGGCCGAGATCGTCGCCGCGGTCAATGCGCTGCGCGCGCGCTGGGACTACCTGTTCACCACCGGCGGCATCGGGCCGACGCACGACGACATCACCGCCGACTGCGTGGCCAAGGCCTTCGGCGTGGAGCTGGAGATCAACGAGCAGATCGCCGAGCTGCTCCGTCGCCGGCCGTCGCCGCCGGAGGTGATGGCCTCGCGCATGCGCATGGCGCGCGTGCCGCGCGGCGCCGGGCTGATCGACAACCCGCTGGGGCCGCCGGGCTTTCGCATCGGCAACGTCTACGTGATGGCGGGTATCCCGCGCATCATGCAGCAGATGCTCGCCTCGCTCGACGGCAAGCTCGCGCGCGGCGTCGTCGTGCGCTCGCGCAGCGTCACCGCCTTCGTCAGCGAAGGCCAGATCGCCCGCGGCCTGGGCGAAGTCCAGGATCGCTTTGCGCGGGTCGATATCGGCAGCTATCCGTTCCAGCGCCAGGAGCGCTTCGGCACCACGCTGGTGATGCGCGGCAGCGACGAGGCCGAACTCGATGCGGCCTTGGCCGAGGTGGTGGCGCTGATCCACTCGCTGGGCGCGCAGCCGCAGGATATTCAGCAAGGCTGAAGAGGAAGATGCGGCCAAGCGACTGCAATCAGCACGCTCGGGGCCGCGTTGGCAGGGCGCCGCGATCAGCCGGCGAGGTCGGCCACGGCGCGCACCGCCGTCAGCGCCGACACGCCGATCAGCAGCTCGAGCACGCGGCGACGGAACGCTGCCTGCGACACGCCGGCGAAGCCACGCTGTCCGATGGCAATGCCGGCGAGCATCGGGGCCAGCAGCCAGGCGGTCCACTGCAGCATGGCCGTTCCGACCAGGTTTCCGGGCGCGCCGCTGCCCCAGGACAAGATGGCGGCCCAGGCCAGCGCATAGAGGTCGGTGAAGAGGAACAGCGCGATCAGCGTCGCGCGCATCGCCGCTGCGGCCATCGGGGACGCGGCGAGCAGCACCGCGACGGCGATGCCGCCGATCGCTGCGACGCCGTTCACCAGCCCCGAGATCAGGCCCGTCGCCAGCCTGGCGCCGGAGCTCGGGGCCAGCCCGATCGACACGCCGCCGCGCAGCAGCGCCGCGGCCGTGAGCAGCAGCGCGCCGATCAGCAGCCGCAGCGGCGTCTCCGGCAGCCAGGCGAGCAGCGCGACGCCGAGTGGGATGGCGATCGCATTGCCCAGCGCGAGCCAGCCCAGCCACGGCCAGTCGACGTCGCGCAGCGCGCCGCGCAGCAGGCTCAGGCTGGCCAGCACCTCGAGCACGAATACCGGCGGCACGACCTGGGCCGGCGACACGACGAGCGCCAGGCCGGCCACCGAGATCGCCGAGAAGCCGAAGCCGGCGAAGCCGCGCACCACACCGGCGGCGAGCACCACGCAGACCGCGTAGGCCATCGGCAGCGCCGGCAGCGGAGCGTCGATCTGAATCAGGCGATCCCCCGTGCGGCCGGCGCGATGGGGCTGCGATTCAGGGCGCCGCGGCCAGCGAGGCGAGCGCCGCCAGACACGCCAGCCAGGCGACGAGCGCCACCGCAGCGATGGCTGGCGTCGGCGGCGCAATCGTGGGCGCGGCGCTGAGAAGAACACGCCGGCGCCACCATCCGCAGCCCGCGGCAGCCAAGGCGCCGAGCAGCAGCGCCGCCGCGAGCATCGAGACGAGCGCGCCGCCGCTTGCCCAGGCGGTGCGCAGGGCAAGCAGGGCATTGACCAGGATAGCGAGCGCGGTGCGATTCCAGGCCAGCGCGGTGCGCTCGGCCTGCAGCCCGGCGTCTCGCGGCCCGGTGCGCGTGAGGCTCACTGCAGCAGCAGCAGGATCGCCATCACGGCGCAGATGAGCAGCGCGCCTGCAGCGAGCAGCGGAATCACCAGCGTCACCGGCAGCGGCCGCGCGTGACGCATGGCGATCTCGTTGGCACGCCAGCGCAGGTACGCCGCGGCGCTGAGGACGGCTGCGAGCGCCGCCAGCGCGATGCCCAGCGCGACCAGCACGAAATGCGGTTCGAGGCGCGTCGCGAACTGCTCGAGCAGCACGCCGCCGGCAAGCAGCGCCAGCGCCGTGCGGATCCAGGCGAGAAAGGTGCGCTCGTTGGCCAGCGAGAAGCGGTAGTCGGGCTCCTGGCCTTGGCGGCGCCAAGACGGTTCACGCATGCGATTCTCCGGCGACGACGCTTCGGTTCACGACATGCGCTGGTAGTACAGGTTCTGCGGGTGCTTCGCTTCGGCAAAGAACAACCAACGCTCGGCGAGCAGGCCGAAGTATTGCAGCAGCGCGGCGGCAGCCAATAGCGGCGCCGGCGCGGCGGGCGGCGTTGCGGATGCGAACACGGCGAAAGCCAGCAGCAGCAGCGGCAAGGCGAAGGCCAGCACGCCCACAGCCGCGCGCAGCAGCCGCAGTGTCCCGGCGCTGCGGCCGTGGAAGAACTCCCGCGTGTTGAACGAGCCGCCCATGAAGCCCTGCGCCTTCTGCTCGATGCGCGGATGCTTGATGCCGATGGCGGTCTGCAGCGTCGACTTCGGCGCCAGCGCCGCGTTGCGCCGCCATGCGGCGAGGCGTCCGGCCAGGCCGGCGAACGTGAAGGCGATGGCCCCGGCAGCAAAGAAGGGCAGCAGCGCTGGCGCGCGCAGTGCCGCCAGCGCCGCGGCCAGCGTCAGGCCGTTGGCGCAGCCGAGCAGCGTGAAGTTCAGCGGGGTCAGCGGCGTCGCCCATTCGCGCAGGAAGCGCATGCACGCGTAGATCATGCCGGTGCAGAGGAAGAGCAGCAGCGCCACCAGCGCGGCGAGCCCCCCGATCGGCAGCGCCCAATCGCTGCGCCCGGCAAGGTACGCCGCCGCCAAGGCCAGCGTCAGCGCGATGAAGCCGGGCAGCACGATGACCTCGCGCGACAGCCACGAGGTGCGCCACTGCGTCGCGGCGCGCCAGGCGCGCTCGGGGCGGCCGAGATGCAGGAAGCTGGCCGCCAGCCCCACCGTGGCCAGCGCGGCGGCGATGAGCGCGCCGAGCGCGGCGAAACCGGGGTCGACCGCCGCCGCGACCCAGCCGTGGCGTGTCGACCAGTCGGCGGCGACCAGCGCCAGCAGCAGCCCCTGGCCGGCGCCGGCCAGCGTGGTGAAGAAGACGACCGAGAGTGCGGGGTTCATCGTGCGGGCTCCCTCACCACGAAGTCACGTCCTCGAGCGACGGATCGCTCGGCTTCGGGATCGGCAGCCGGCCGTCCTTCTTCAGCGGGTTGTCGGCGCGCACCAGCTGGTCCTCCTGCGTCTGCGCCTCGGTACGGCGGCGCGGCAGATAGTGGTTGGCCGGCTGCGTGCCCCACTCGGGCATCAGCGCGTAGCCGCCGCGCTCGCGGATCGCCTTCGACACCACCGACTCCTCGTCGTGGATATCGCCGAACAGCCGCGCGCTGGTCGGGCAGGCCAGCACGCAGGCCGGCTGGCGGTCGCGCTCGGACAGGCTGGTGTCGTTGATGCGGTCGACGCACAAGGTGCACTTCTTCATCACCTTCTGCTGCTCGTCGATCTCGCGCACGCCGTAGGGGCAGGCCCACGAGCAGTACTTGCAGCCGATGCACTTGTCGTAGTCGACCAGGACGATGCCGTCCTCCTTGCGCTTGTACGACGCGCCGGTCGGGCACACCGGCACGCAGGGCGGGTCCTCGCAGTGCAGGCAGCTCTTCGGGAAGTGCACCGTCTGCGTGTTCGGGAACTCGCCGACCTCGAAGGTCTGCACGCGGTTGAAGAAGGTACCGTTCGGATCGGCATCGTAGGGGTTGAAGTCGGACAGCGTGCCGGCCGCGCCGGAGGTATTCCACTCCTTGCACGAGGTCACGCAGGCGTGGCAGCCGACGCAGACGTTGAGGTCGATGACCAATGCGAGCTGAGTCATGCGGACTTCCCTTCCGATTCGATGCGGCCGGCGACGAAGGCCTGCCACTTGCGCCGCGCCTTGCCCCATACGCCGGGCGCGTCGGGCAGCGGCGCGAACTGCGGCCAGCTTTCCTTCGGCTCGTCGGCGCCGGCAGGATAGATGCGCACGCGCACGTCGTACCAGCCGGCCTGGCCGGTGACCGGGTCGCTGTTCGAGATCACGCCGCGCGCGGCGCCGGGTTGCGGCAGTTCTTCGGAGATCAGGTGGTTCAGCAGGAAGCCGCGGCGCGACTCGTTGGCGTCGTTCGACAGCTGCCAGGCACCCTGCGCCTTGCCGATCGCGTTCCAGGTCCACACCGTGCCGGGTTCGACCGCCTCGCTGAAGCGGCACTGGCAGCGCACCTTGCCCCACCGCGACTCGACCCAGATCCAGTCGTCGTCGGCGATGCCCGCGGCGCGCGCCGTCTTCGGGTTGACGAACAGGTAGTTGTGGGTGTGGATCTGGCGCAGCCAGGCGTTCTGCGAGTCCCACGAGTGATACATCGCCATCGGCCGCTGCGTCAGCGCGGCCAGCGGGTACTTCTGCAGGTCGCTGGCCTGCACCTCGAGCGGCAGGCTCCAGAACGGCAGCGGGTCGAACCAGCGCTCGATGCGCGCGCGCAGGTGCTCGGGCGGCTGGCGGCCGGCGCGCTTGCCCTGCGCCGCGGAGCGGAAGCTCTGCAGCTCCTCGCTCCACAGCTGGATCAGCACCGGATCGGCGAAGCGGCGCAGCCGCGTGCGCTGCGCCCACTGCATGTAGCCCTTGTTCCAGTTGCGCATGTACTGGTAGGACTTGGGCAGCTCGTAGTGGAAGACGCAGTTGTGCTGCGCGTACATCTCCCACTGGCGCGGGTTCGGCTCGCCCTTCATGAACTTGCTGCCGTCGGCGCCGCGCCAGCCGGCCAGATAGCCGATGCCCGAGCCCGGCTCGGTCTCGAAGTTGACGATGAAGTCGGGGTAGTCGCGGAACTTGCGCGCGCCGTCGGGCCGCGTGAAGGCCGGGAACTTCAGCCGCGAGGCGAGCTCGATCAGCACTTCCTGGAAGGGCTTGCAGTCGCCGCTGACCGGCAGCACCGGCACGCGCACCGCGTCGACCGGGCCGTCGAACTCGCTGATCGGCCGGTCGAGCATCGACATCACGTCGTGCCGCTCGAGGTAGGTGGTGTCGGGCAGCACCAGATCGGCGAAGGCCGTCATCTCCGACTGGAAGGCGTCGCAGACGACGAGGAAGGGAATCTTGTATTCACCGTCCTCGCGTTTGTCGTTGAGCATCCTGCGCACCTCGGACGCGTTCATCGTCGAGTTCCAGGACATGTTGGCCATGAAGATCAACAGCGTGTCGATCGGATACGGGTCGCCGCGCCAGGCGTTGGTGATGGCGTTGTGCATCAGCCCGTGCACCGACAGCGGGTGCTCCCACGAGAAGCCCTTGTCCAGGCGCACCGGGCCACCCGCCTCGTCGAGGAACAGGTCGTCGGGCGACGCCGGCCAGCCCAGCGGCAGCCCGCCCAGCGGCGTATTCGGCTTGATCGCCGCCGGGCTGCTCGGCGGCTTGGCGCTCGGCGGCACGGCGCGCGGGAACGGCGCCTTGTGGCGGAAACCTCCGGGGCGGTCGATCGTGCCCAGCAGGCTCATCAGGACGGCCAGCGCGCGGATCGTCTGGAAGCCGTTCGAATGCGCGGCCAGGCCGCGCATGGCGTGGAACGCCACCGGGTTGCCGGTGACGATGTCGTGCTCCTTGCCCCAGCAGTCGGTCCAGGCGATCGGCAGTTCGATCTTCTGGTCGCGCGCGGTGATGCCCATCTCTTGGGCCAGGCGGCGGATCGTCTGCGCGGGGATGCCGGTGATGCCCTCGGCCCATTCGGGCGTGCAGCTGCGCACCCGTTCGGACAGCAGCTCGAAGGCCGGCTTGACCTTGCGCCCCTTCTGCGCCCCATTCGGCTCCCCGTCCGGCAGCGTGAACTCGCCGAGCAGGAAGGGGTCGGCGCCTTCGCGGTGCGTGGCCACCGGCTGGTTGGTGTGCCGGTCCCACCACAGCTTGTTCTGCGGGTACATCGCATTGACCTCGGGCGCCGACGCGTCGCGCACGTGCAGCCCGAAGTCGTCGCGGTCCTCGTCGACGTGGATCAACTGCCCGGCGTTCGAATAACGCACCAGGAACTCGCGGTCGTACAGGCCGGTGCGGATCAGTTCGTGGATGAAGGCCAACAGCAGCGCCCCGTCGGTGCCGGGGCGGATCGGCACCCACTCGTCGGCGATCGCCGAATAGCCGGTGCGCACCGGGTTGATCGACACGAAGCGCCCGCCCGCGCGCTTGAATTTGCTGATCGCGATCTTCAGCGGGTTGCTGTGGTGGTCTTCGGCAGTGCCGATCATCACGAACAGCTTGGCGCGGTCGAGGTCGGGGCCGCCGAACTCCCAGAACGAGCCGCCGATGGTGTAGATCATGCCGGCGGCCATGTTCACCGAGCAGAAGCCGCCGTGCGCGGCGTAGTTCGGCGTGCCGAACTGGCGTGCGAACAGGCCCGTCAGCGCCTGCATCTGGTCGCGCCCGGTGTACAGCGCGAACTTCTTCGGGTCGGTGGCACGGATCTCGGCCAGCCGCTGCTCGAGCGTCGTGAAAGCTTCCTCCCACGAGATCGGCTCGAACTCACCGGCGCCGCGCTCGCTGCCCGGCTTGCGCTTCAGCGGCTGCGTCAGCCGCGCCGGCGAGTACTGCTTCATGATGCCCGACGAGCCCTTGGCGCAGATCACGCCCTGGTTCAGCGGGTGCTCGGGGTTGCCGTCGATGTAGCGCAGCTTGCCGTCCTCGAGGTGCACGCGGATGCCGCAGCGGCAGGCGCACATGTAGCAGGTGGTGTGCTTGATCTCCTTGTGCGCGCCGGGGCGCGGCGAGGCGATCGGATCGTGCAGCGGCGCGGAAGAGAGGATCTTCATGGGCCGATGTTAGACGCCGCCGCTGATCATAAAAAGTGGATAATTTCGTTCTTCATAATCAAAAAAATGGGTCAGCGACTGCACCTGATCTTGCCCCAACTCGAAGTCTTCGCGGCGAATGCATGTGCCGGCTCGACCCATGCCGCGGCCGAGCAGGTCGCGCGCTCGCAGTCGGCGGCGAGCACCGCGCTCGCGGAGCTCGAGGCGGGGCTTGGCGTGCAACTCTTCGACCGCGTCGGCCGGCGCCTGGTGCTGAACGAGATCGGCAGCGCGCTGCTGCCGCGCGCCGCGGTGGTGGTCGAGCGGGCGGCGGAAATCGAGGCGCTGTTCTCGGCGGCGCGCTCGGCGCCGCTGCGGCTCGCATCGAGCTTCACCATCGGCGAATACCTGCCGCCGCCGCTGGTCTCGCAGTGGAAGGCGGCGCATCCGCACGGACAGGTGCGGCTGGTGATCGCCAACACGCGCCACGTGCTGCAGGCGGCGGCGAACTTCGGCGTCGACCTCGGCTTCATCGAAGGTGCGCGTACCGACCCGGACTTCGTCGTGCGGCGCTGGCTCAGCGACGAACTGATCGTCGTCGCCGCGCCCGGACACCGCTCGCCGCGCGGCGCGCGACGCTGAAGCAGCTCGAGGCCGCGAGCTGGATCCTGCGCGAGCCGGGCTCCGGCACGCGCGAGGCGTCCGACCGCGGGCACGCCGCCGAGCTCGGGCGCGTCGAGGTCGAGCTCGAACTCGGCAGCAACGAGGCGGTCAAGCGCGCGGTGGCCTCGGGGCTCGGCGTCGGCTGCCTGTCACGCCATGCGGCGGCTCACGCGCTGCGCGAGGGCTGGCTGGTCGAGTTGCGCACGCCGCTGCCGGCGATGCGCCGGTCGCTGGCGATCGTGGTGCAGCGGACGAAGCAGCTCGGCGCAGCGGCGCAAGGCTTCATGGCGCATTGCCTGGGCCATGTAGCCCAAAACTCCAGGCGAACCTGTCCCTCGTTCATGTCGATCATCATCGATTCGATGATCGACGCGCCGCGCCGGCAGGCTGCCCATCAGCCGCTCAACCGCCCCTCCCAGCACCCCTTCCAGGCTCACACGTCGTTGGAAACGCGAGCCCGGCTCCAGGCTCATACCTCGTTGGACAAGACTGTCACTTGCATCTCGTGTCGTTACGCGATACACTGGCGCATGATAAGAACCTTTCGGCACAAAGGCCTGCGGGCCTTCTTCGAGAGGGGCACCACGGCAGGCATTCAGGCCGCCCATGCGCCGCGATTGGCCGCGATGCTGCGCCGCTTGAACGAGACTACGAACGCTCAGGGAATGAACCTGCCGGGCTGGGGCCTTCACCCACTGAAGGGGCGCGAACTTAAGGGGCACTACTCAGTATGGGTGAGCGGCAATTGGCGCATGACCTTCGCCTTCGACGGCACCGATGCCGTGCTGGTGGACTATCAGGACTATCACTGAAGAACGGAGAGACGACGATGGCACGCATGTTCAACCCCCCGCACCCTGGCCTGACGCTGCGCGATGACGTGCTGCCCGCGCTGGGGCTGACTGTGACGCAGGCCGCCGCGCAGCTGGGTGTGTCGCGCGTGGCCCTGTCGCGCGTGCTGAATGGCCGCGCGGGGATCTCGCCTGAAATGGCGCTGCGCATAGAGGCGTGGTTAGGCGTGAATCGCGGGGGTGAAGCCCGCCTGTGGCTTGCCGAGCAAAGCGCCTATGACGTGTGGCAGGCCCAGGAACGATTCAAGGCGGCGCCTATGCGCGTGCAGGCGGCGCCTGCACGCGCCTGACCCAAATGTCAGACTACCTGCCCGCATGGGCAACCGCAGCCGAAGCCGGCGCATGGCTTCAGGCGCGAACCGGCGAGCCGTGGCCGCTGGTGCGTTTGCTCGAGTCTGGATTGATGCGCGCGTTCTCGTTGCCGCGGCCGCCTTGCGCACCGGCATCGGCCGGTGTCGTCCTCGCCAGCACCCGCAGCAGTTCCCCGTACCTGCGCAAGATTGAGCGCATCGAAGCTGGGGCGCGCTTCCGCGCGCGCGAGGGGGGTGCGCCGCATCCTCGAGGCCGAGTGCCCGGTGGGCCCGCGCTTCCGCGCGCGCGAGGGGGGTGCACGAAGGGTGAAAGCTTGCACCCTTCTGTTCCCGCCAAAGCGTCTTACATCCGCCGCCACATCGTTCGCCAAAAACAGAAGAGGGTTAGCGGTTCCTAACCTGCTAACCCTCGTGTTTTGGTGCCGGAGGACGGACTCGAACTGTCGACCTTCGCATTACGAATGCGCTGCTCTACCAACTGAGCTACACCGGCGAAAGACGCGCATTGTAGCGGCCCGGCGCGGGCACAATGGCCGCGCCAGCCACCGGAGAGCACGATGTCCGCATCCAAGATCCTCGTCGCGCAGGGCGGCGGCCCCACTGCGGTGATCAACCAGTCGCTGGTCGGCGTGGTGCTCGAGGCGCGGCGCATGCAGGTGGTGGACCGCATCTACGGCGCACACCACGGCGTGCGCGGCATCGTCGACGAGAACTTCATCGACCTGACGCGCGAGACCAGCAACAACCTGGAGATGGTGGCGGCCACGCCGGGTTCGGCGCTCGGCTCCACGCGCGACAAGCCCGACATCCGGTACTGCCGGCAGATCTTCGAGGTGCTGCGCGCGCACGGCATCGCCCACTTCTTCTACATCGGCGGCAACGACTCCTCGGACACGGTGCGCATCGTCAACGAACAGGCGGCGCAGGCGAACTACCCGCTGCGCTGCATCCACATCCCCAAGACCATCGACAACGACCTGGTGTGCAACGACCACACGCCGGGCTTCCCGTCGGCGGCGCGCTTCGTCGCCCAGGCCTTTGCCGGCGCCAATCTCGACAACGCCGCGCTGCCCGGCGTCTACGTGGCGGTGGTCATGGGCCGCAACGCGGGCTTCCTGACGGCGGCTTCGGCGCTGGGCAAGAAGTTCCCCGACGACGGCCCGCATCTGATCTACCTGCCCGAGCGCGACTTCGAGCTCGACCAGTTCCTGGCCGACGTCAAGGCCATGCACGCGCGCCATGGCCGCTGCGTGGTGGCGGTGTCCGAAGGCATCCACGACGCCTCGGGGCGGCCGATGCTGGCGCAGCTGGCCACGGGCCTGGAGCACGACGCGCACGGCAACCTGCAGCTGTCGGGCACCGGCGCGCTGGCCGACCTGCTGTGCGAGCAGATCAAGGCCAAACTGGGCATCAAGCGCGTGCGCGGCGACACCTTCGGCTACCTGCAGCGCAGCTTCATCGGCTGCGTCTCCGACGTCGACGCGCGCGAGGCGCGCGAGGTCGGCGAGAAGGCGGTGCAGTTCGCGATGTGGGGCGATCGCGACGGCTCGGTGGCCATCAAGCGCACCGGCTTCTATTCGGCCGACTACGAACTGGTGCCGCTGGACGCCGTGGCCGGCAAGACGCGGGTCATGGACGACGCCTTCATCGCCGACAGCGGCACCGACGTCACCGACGCCTTCCGGCTGTATCTGCGGCCGCTGCTCGGCTCGGGTATGCCCGATGCGTACCGGCTGCGGCCGGCGCCGGTGGCCAAGGTGCTGCAGCAGGGCGCAAGCCAAGGCCGCGCCGGCACTGGGGCGTGAGCGCAGTCCAAGGTGCAGACGATGTGCAAGCTGCGTGGGCGGCAGGGCCGGTTTCTCGGCGCTGCGGCGTTGCTGGCGTTGCTGGCGCTGCTGGCGCTGGGCGGAGGCGCCACAGCGCAGACCAACCAGAAGCTGATGCAGACCCTGGGCGGCGTCTACGCGCCCGACTGCAGCAGCTACCTGCTGCCGCAGCTGAAGTTCCTGGGCGACACGCTGGTCGTGCAGGACCAGGGCCGGGCGCTGCTCACCGGACGCAAGGTCCGGCCCGCGCCGGCAGGCGCCTTCGGTCCGACCGGGCTGGTGGCCGCACTGACCAGCGAAGTGGCGCCCGGCGAGAGCATGGACTTCGTCTTCACGCGCGACGCGAGCGGGCTGTACGTCACCGTCGACGGCAACCCGCGCGTGATGCAGACGCTGCCCGCTGCCTTGCACGGCAAGCGCATCCGCCACTGCGACCCGAACCGCAACGCCGCACCGGGGGGCGTGCCGGCGGCGCCGCCCAACCCCTGGGACCTGCTGCAGGATCCCGCCTTCAAGCAGGCCTACCTGCGCGCGCTCGGCCCGCTGGCAAGCGAATCCTGGCTGGCCAGACTGTCCGGGCCGGCGTCGCCGGTGCGCACGCTGCAGCTGGCCGGCACCGACTACGAACTGGCGGCGGTGTGCAAGCCGCACGACTGCTGCGAGCACAACCTCGTGCTGCTGTGGGCGCCGGGCACGCGCAGCGTCTACGGCCGCGTCGTGCAGGGGGCGCGCGTCACGCTGATCGGCGCGCCGCCGCCGCCGCTGGCGGCCGAGCTCGAGCGCTTGTGGCAGGCCGAATACCGGCGCTGACAGAGGCGCTGATGAAGGCGCTGGTACCGGCGCGGCTGCCGGCCGCCGCGGCGCATCTTCAGGGCGCCGGCGCGGCCTCGAGATGGTAGGCGGTGGCGCGCTCGACCTCGTTCTTTGAGCCCAGGATCACGCTGACGCGCTCGTGCAGCTTGGTCGGCATCAGGTCCATGATGCGCTGCCGGCCGTTGGTGGCGGCGCCGCCGGCCTGCTCGACCAGGAAGGCCATCGGGTTGGCCTCGTACATCAGCCGCAGCTTGCCGGCCTTGGCCGGCTCGCGCGCGTCCCACGGGTACAGGAACACGCCGCCGCGGCACAGGATGCGGTGCACGTCGGCGACCATGCTCGCCACCCAGCGCATGTTGAAGTCCTTGGCGCGCGGGCCGGTGCTGCCGGCCAGGCATTCGTCGATGTAGCGGCGCACCGGCGGCGCCCAGTGGCGCAGGTTCGACATGTTGATGGCGAATTCCCTGGTGTCCTCGGGGATCCTGACCTCGGCTTCGGTCAGCACCCACGAGCCCATCTCGCGGTCCAGCGTGAACATGACCACGCCGTTGCCCACCGTCAGCACCAGCTGCGTCTGCGGCCCGTAGACGCAGTAGCCGGCCGCGGCCTGGAAGCGCCCGGGCTGCAGGAAGTCGTCCTCGCTGACGCCGTGGTGGTGGCCCACCTTGCGCAGCACCGAGAAGATGGTGCCGATGCTGACGTTGACGTCGATGTTGCTGGAGCCGTCGAGCGGGTCGTACATCAGCAGGTACTCGCCCTGCGGGTAGCGGTTGGGCACGACGTGGATCGAGTCCATCTCCTCGCTGGCCATTGCCGCCAGGTGGCCGCCCCATTCGTTGGCCTCGATCAGCACTTCGTTGCTGATGATGTCCAGCTTCTTCTGCATCTCGCCCTGCACGTTCTCGGTCTCGGCGCTGCCGAGCACGCCGCCGAGCTCGCCCTTGTTCACGGCGATGGCAATGCGCTTGCAGGCCCGCGCCACGACCTCGATCAGCAGCCGCAGCTGCCCGGGGATGCGCCCGTGCTCGCGCTGCTGCTCGACCAAGTACTGCGTCAGGCTGACTCGTTTCATGTGCTTTCCAGGGCCCGGTTGACGATTTCGCGCAGCTCGGCGCTGAGTTCGCTGCGCGCGGCGACGCGCGCGACGGCTTCGCGTGCGCCGCTGCGGTAGGGTTCGGCCAGGTGGCTCCAGCGGTCCATCGCACGCGCCAGGCGGCCGGCGACGCTGGGGTTGATGGCGTCCAGCTCCAGCAGCCGCTCGGCCCAGAACACGTAGCCCGAGCCATCGGCGCGATGGAAGGCGGCCGGGTTGTCGCGGCACAGCGCCACCAGCAGCGAACGCACGCGGTTCGGGTTGCGCAGCGAGAAGTCGGGGTGCTGCAGCAGCGCCTTGGCGCGCACCAGCACCGCGCCCGCTCCGGCGCCGGTGGACGGATCCTCGCTGGCGCGTGCCTGCGCGTCGAACCATTTGTCCAGCACCAGGGCATTGCCGTGCGCCGCGGCATGGAAGTGCGCCAGCGCCGGCTCGGCCAGCGGCGCACGGGCGTGCAGCAGCGCGTTCAACGCCGCCAGCCGCTCGCTCATGTTGCCGGCATCCTTGACCTGCTGGTAGGCGCGGCCCGGCCACACCGGGTTGCCGCTGCGCGCCGCATGGCGGCACAGCATGGCCAGCGCGCGTGCCGCCAGCGAGCGCTGGCCGGCCTGCGCCCGCGCCGGCGCATAGCCGCCGCGCACCTGGTGCTGTTCCCAGGCCCAGGCCCAGTCGGCGTGCAGCTGCTCGGCCAGGTGGTCGAGCAGCTGCTCGCGCACCGCATGGATGCGCTGCGGGTCGGCGCGCGCCAGCTGCTCGGCGACATAGCCTTCGCCGGGCAGCGCCAGCACCATGGCCTTGAAGGCCGGGTCCAGCGAAGGTTCGCGCAGCACGCCGCGCAAGGCCTGCACGTAGGTCTCGTCGGGCAGCGGCAAGGCGTCGCCGTGCAGCGCGGCGAGCAGCCGGCGCAGGCTCAGGCGCTGGCCGGCTTCCCAGCGGTTGAAGGGGTCGCTGTCGTGCGCCAGCAGCGTCAAGAGCGCCGCGTCGTCGAGGCCGTCGTCCAGCACCACCGGCGCCGAGAAGCCGCGCAGCAGCGAGGGCACCGGCTCGGCCGGCACGCCGACGAAGCTGAATTCGCGCTGCGGCTGGTCCAGCACCAGCAGCCGCTGCGTGCCCTGCGGCGCCGTCTCGCCGGCCAGACGCAGCGGCAGCGGCCGGCCGTCGCGGCCGATCAGCGCCATCTCCACCGGGATCAGCAGCGGCGCGCCTTCGTCCTGGCCGCGGCCCGCAGCGGCCGGCGCCGCCAGCGCCTGCGACAACTTCAGCGTGTAGCGCTGCGCCTCGGCGTCGTAGTGGCCGCGCGCAGTCAGACGCGGCGTGCCGGCGCGTGCGTACCACTGCTTGAAGCTGTCCAGCTGCTGCGCCAGCGGCGAGCCCGGGTTGGCGTCGGCGACCGCCTGCGCGAAGTCGTCGCAGGTCACGGCCTGGCCGTCGTGGCGCTCGAAGTACAGCTTCAGCCCCTTGGCGAAGCCGTCGCGGCCGACCAGCGTGTGCATCATGCGCACGACTTCGGCACCCTTTTCGTAGACGGTGGGCGTGTAGAAGTTGTTGATCGCCGCGTAGGCCTCGGGCCGCACCGGGTGCGCCATGCTGCCGGCGTCTTCGGGGAACTGCAGGGTGCGCAGCTGCAGCACGTCCTCGATGCGCTGGACGGCGCGGGTCGAAACCGCCGGAGGGGCTCCGGTGCCGGCGCCGCCGGCCATGTCCATCGAGAACTCCTGGTCGCGGAAGACGGTCAGCCCTTCCTTCAGCGACAGCTGGAACCAGTCGCGGCAGGTGACGCGGTTGCCGGTCCAGTTGTGGAAGTACTCGTGCGCGACCACGCTCTCGATGCCGAAGAAGTCGTTATCGGTGGCGCTGTCGGCGCTGGCCAGCACGTACTTGGTGTTGAACAGGTTCAGGCCCTTGTTCTCCATCGCGCCGAAGTTGAAGTCGTCGACGGCGACGATCATGAAGCGCTCCAGGTCCAGCGCCAGGCCGAAGCGCGCCTCGTCCCAGGCCACCGCGGCGACCAGCGAGTTCATCGCATGCTCGGTCTTGCCCAGGTCGGCGCGCTTGACGTAGACCTGCAGCAGGTGCTCCTTGCCGCCGCGCGTGCGGATCTTCTGCTCGCGCGCCACCAGGTCGGCGGCGACCAGCGCGAACAGGTAGCTGGGCTTCGGAAACGGGTCCTGCCACTTGGCGAAGTGGCGTCCGTGGTCCAGCTCGCCCTGTTCGATCAGGTTGCCGTTGCTCAGCAGCACCGGGTACTTCTTCCTGTCGGCGCGCAGCAGCACCGTGTAGACCGCCATCACGTCCGGCCGGTCGAGGAAGTAGGTGATGCGGCGGAAGCCCTCGGCTTCGCACTGCGTGTAGAAGCCGCCGCCGCTGGTGTACAGGCCGGACAGTTCGGTGTTCTTCTCGGGTGCGCAGGTGTTGCGGATCTCCAGCGTGAAGCTCTCGGCGGCCGGCGGCTGGTCGATGACCAGCAGGCCGCCGTCTTCACGGAAGGACACGCTCTCGCCGTCGGCCAGCACGCGCAGCAGCGTCAGCCCTTCGCCGTGCAGGCGCAGCGCTTGCGGCGGTGCGGCCGGGTTGCGCTCGATGCGCATGCGGCTGCCGACGATGGTCTTGGCCGGGTCGAGGTCGAAGCTCAGCTCGATGCTGCGGATCCAGAAGGGCGGCGGCGCATAGTCTTCGCGCCGCACGAGGGTGGCAGGGCCTTCTCGCATGGGTGGTCAGTTTGAAAAGTCGTGGATGGACAGGCCGCAGCGCTGCGCCGCCAGCGCCTGCTGGCGGTCCGCGGTGGCGAACTCCGTGCAGCCCAGCGCCGTGGCGCAGGCGACATGCAGCGCGTCCGGCGTGGCGAGTGCGACATCGAGCGTCTCGAGCAGCCGCGCTGCCTGGTTGAAGGCTTCGGTCGGGAAGGGCTGCACGACCCACAGCGCGGCGCGCAGGTCGTCGTCGAAGTGGCTGCGCAGCCGCTTCAGGTAGCGGCGGTCGAAATCGCGCTGGCGCAGCCGGCGCATCAGCACCGACTGCATTTCCACCAGCGTCAGCGGCACCAGCACGAACTGATCGTCGGCGGCGATGACGAAGTCGTCGAAGGCCTGCGAGTTCGCTTCGTTCACGTAGCGCTTGACCAGCGCACTGGTGTCAACGTAGGTGCTCACGCTGCCTCAGCGCCGGCTGCGTTCTTCGCGCAGCAGCACTTCGCTGGGCACGGCAACCGCTGCCATGCGCGCGCGGTGTGCCGCCAGCGACTCGACCCGGCGCTTGCGCTGCACCGGCAGGATGCGCGCCACCGGCTCGCCGTTGGATACCAGCAGCAGCTCGTGCTCCCGGGCCAGGGTCTGCTTCAGCTGCGGCATGACGCTGCGCAACTCGCGCACGCTGATCGACTTCACCGTGTCACCGATAAGAGATTTGTGTCACCAGAGTATAGCCCGCGCTACAGGCCCTGCTTCAGGCTGGCCTCGATGAAGGCGTCGAGGTCGCCGTCCAGCACCTTCTGCGTGTTGTTGATCTCGACGTTGGTGCGCAGGTCCTTGATGCGGCTGTTGTCGAGCACGTAGCTGCGGATCTGGTGGCCCCAGCCGACGTCGGTCTTGCTGTCCTCGAGCTTCTGCTGCTCGGCCCGCTGCTTCTGCATCTCGTGCTCGTACAGGCGGCTGCGCAGCATGGCCCAGGCCTCGTCGCGGTTGCGGTGCTGGCTGCGGTCGTTCTGGCACTGCACGACGATGCCGGTGGGTGCGTGGGTCAGGCGCACCGCCGAGTCGGTCTTGTTGATGTGCTGGCCGCCGGCGCCGCTGGCGCGGAAGGTGTCGACGCGCACGTCGGCGGGGTTGATGTCGATCTCGATCGAGTCGTCGATCTCCGGATAGACGAACAGCGACGCGAAGCTGGTATGACGTCCGCCCGAGGCGTCGAAGGGGCTCTTGCGCACCAGCCGGTGCACGCCGGTTTCGGTGCGCAGGTGGCCGTAGGCATAGTCGCCCTCGACCTTGATGGTCGCGCTGCGGATGCCGGCGACGTCGCCTTCGGTTTCTTCCAGCACCTCGGCCTTGAAGCCCTTGCGCTCGCAGTAGCGCAGGTACTGGCGCAGCAGCATCTGCGCCCAGTCCATGGCCTCGGTGCCGCCGGCGCCGGCCTGGATGTCGATGAAGCAGTTCAGCGGGTCGGCTTCGTGGCTGAACATGCGCCGGAACTCGAGCTGCTCTACCGTGTCGCGCAAGCCCTCGGCGAACTGTTCGATGTGCATCAGCGCGTCGAAGTCGTCTTCGGACTTCGACAGCTCGTACAGCTCGGTGTTGTCGGCGAGTTCGCTGCTCAGGTGGTCGATGGTGCCGACCACGGTGTCGAGCGACTTCTTCTCGCGGCCCAGTTCCTGGGCGCGCTTCGGGTCGTTCCAGACGGCGGGGTTCTCGAGTGCGGCGTTGACTTCGTTCAGCCTCAGGGCCTTGCGTTCGTAGTCAAAGATACCCCCGGAGCTGCTCGGTGCGGCTGCTCAGGTCGGCGAGCAGCGTGCCGATCTGGTTGATGCGTTCGATGTCCATGGCGGCGATTTTCTCATGGCGTCCGGCCGCGGCCTAAGATCGGCGCCGGGATGCACGCAGCGAGGATGCCGATGGCACAGGCCGACGAACAGGAAAACAGCCCGCAGATGAAGTCGCGCAGCTACCAGCTGCCGGTCGAGGACACGGCCTTCCTGCTGCGCGACGAGATGCGCGCGCTGCGCTTCGCGCTCGAATACGCCAAGGCCGACCTGCTGCTGCGCGACTGGGGCATCCGCTCGACGGTGATCGTCTTCGGCAGCGCGCGCGTGCCGTCGCCGGAGCAGGCGGCCGGGCTGCGGCAGGCAGGGAAGGCGCCGGAGGAGGCGCGTGGGCCGGCGGCAGCCGCGCGCCAGGCGCGGCACCTGGACTGGTACCAGGCGGCGCGCGAGTTCGGGCGCATCGTCTCGGAGCGCGGCGGTGCGCTGGCGCCCGACCACCGCTGGCGCGACAACGTCATCGCCACCGGCGGCGGCCCGGGCATCATGGAGGCGGCGAACCGCGGCGCGCGCGAAGCCGGCGCGCCGACCGTCGGCTTCAACATCACGCTGCCCGACGAGCAGCACCCGAACGCGTACACGACGCCGGAGCTGACCTTTCGCTTCCACTACTTCGCGATGCGCAAGATGCACCTGGCGATGCGCGCCAACGCGCTGGCCATCTTCCCCGGCGGCTTCGGCACGCTGGACGAGCTGTTCGAGATCGTCACGCTGCGGCAGACGCGCAAGAGCCCGCCGATCCCGATCGTGCTTTTCGACCAGGCCTACTGGACGCGGGTGATCGATTTCGGCGCGCTGGTCGACGAGGGCATGATCGCGCCCGAACACCTGCAGCTCTTCGGTTTTGCCGAGACGGCCGAGGAGGCCTGGGAGCTGCTGGTGCGCCAGGGCCTGCGCGCGCACCGGGCCGAGTGACAGGTCGAGTGATGCGCCGCGGCGCGGCGCGGCGCCGCCGCGTCAAGCGCCGTCCAGGAAGGCTTCCAGAGCGCGCGCCAGCGCCTCGGGCTGGTCGTGGTGCAGCATGTGGCCGGCCGGCGAGACCCGCAGCCGCTGCACCGACGGTACCGCGGCCAACCGCTGCTCGAACTGCGCGCGCGTGTAGCGCCCGCCGTACCAGCCGTCGAACTCGCGGCCGTCGCCCTCGACCCACAACAGCGGCGCACTGATGCGGCCCCAGGTGGCGATGACGTCCTCGGCGCGCGTCAGCACCGGGTTGACGCGCTTGTGCGCCGGGTCGCCGAGGATGCGCCAGCGCCCGTCCCCGCCGCGCCGCGACCAGTGCCCGGCCAGCCACGCAGCCTTGTCGGCGCCGAGCAGCGGGTTGGTCTTCATCAGCCGCGCGGCCACCGCGTCCAGGCTGTCGTAGTCGCGCAGCGCCTGCGGCTGCTTCAGCTCGTCCAGCCATTGGCGCAGCCGCTTCGGCGCATCCTCGGGCCGCGCCGGCGGCATGCCGAAGCCTTCCAGGTTGACGAGGCGGCGGATGCGTTCGGGGCGCACGCCGGCATAGTTCATGACGACGTTGCCGCCCAGGCTGTGGCCGACCAGGTCGATCGGCGCGTCGGGCGACAGCTGGCCGATCAGCGCGTCCAGGTCGCCCAGGTAGTCGGCGAACCAGTAGCAGTCGCCGGGGTTGGAGTCGCTCAGGCCGAAGCCGCGCCAGTCGGCGGCGATCACGTGACGTTCTTCGGCCAGCGCGTCGACGGTGAACTGGAAGGACGCGCCCACGTCCATCCAGCCGTGCGTCAGCAGCAGCGGCGGGCGGTCCGGACGCACCAGCGACGCATCGCCCCAGACGTGCAGGTGATACTGCAGGCCGCGCAGCCGGATGAATTCGCTGCGCGCGGCGCGGCGCGGGGTGTAGGCGGTGGACATGCGCCGCACTATAGGCGGCGACAGGGGGCGGCGACAGGGGCGGCGACAGGGCGGCGATCGGGGCGGTGACAGAGGCCGCGGAAGAGCGCCGCCCTCAGCGCCCTCAGGCCAACGCCATCGTCATCAGCTTCTCCGGCGCCGGCCGCACCGCCACCGCGCCCTCGCCGATGACGCCGGCGATCGCGTTTTCGCGCTTGCTGGTGTCGCGCGGCTGAGGCTCGGCGAGCGCCGCGCCGCTGGGCGTGGTCAATGCCGCCACCAGCGGCGTGACCACGCTCGGCCCGCGCTTGACCACCACCGCCGTCTCGCCCGACACCAGCTTGACGAAGCAGCCCGGCGGATAGACGCCGAACTCCTTGACCAGCGCGGCGGTCATCGAGTTGCCCGGGTCGTACATGAACATCGCGCGGCCGGCGCGGTCGGCGGCCATCGCGCTGCGCGTGGTGCGCGGGCTCAGCTTGGCGGTGTAGATGTCGGCGCGGCGCACCAGCGCGGCCAGGTCGTTGACCTCGCGCCGGCCGGCCGGGTAGCCGCTGCCGTCGGCGGCCACGTGATGGTCGGCCACGCCGTCCAGCCATTCGCGGTCGCTCACGCCGGCCAGCTCGAGCATCGCCACGCTGCGCTGCGGGTGCGACAGGATCGCTTCGCGCTGCTCGGCCGTCACCGGCGCCGCCTGCTCGGCCAGCTGGCCCTGCAGCTCGAGCATCGACACGTTCATCGTCAGCGCCACCTTGAAGACCTTCTGCACCGCAGCGTCGTCCCAGCCCAGCCGGCGCGCCACCAGGAAGGCGGTGATCGCGGCATGGATCGAATGGTTGACGCCGTACTGCGTGTGGCGGTTGCCGTCCTGGCGCAGCACCTGGAAGATCGCCAGGTCCGAATCGCGCGCGATCAGCGCCTGCACCGGCGCGCCGGCTTCGTCCAGCGCTTGCCCGAAGCCCGCATGGCTGCAGTTCTGCAGCGTTTGGCCGACGCGGTCCATGCACTGGTGCCACAGCTTCGGCAGCTGTTCCGGCGCCGCCGTCTGGATCTGCTCCTCGGGCGAGCGCAGCTCGGCGATGTCGACCAGCGCGCCGCGCGTGAACAGCGCCTCCATCTGGTCGAAGGTGTCGACCACCTGCCCGCGTGCCAGTAACAGCGTGTGATCTGCGTTACGGACGTTGAAGGGCAAGGGCCGGCCGACGGCGACGCGGTGCTTGACGCTGGCGAGTTGCGAGAAGGGCATGGCTTTCCTGCGGCGAGGGTTCTGGGCGGCCACCGATGGCGATGGCGCGGGACAGCACAGTCATCGGCGCCGCCGCGGCCGACTTGAGGGCGGCGCGCGGCGCGCGGCGGCAGCGGCAAGACGAGCGTCTTCGGCCTGAAGCGGCATCCGATGCCGGACAATCGCCCCGCAAGGAGTACGCCATGATCGAACTGACCCTGCCCACGATGACCTGCGGCCATTGCGTCAAGACCGTCACCTCGGTGGTGCAGCAGGTGGATGCGCAGGCCAAGCTGCAGATCGACCTGCAGACGCACCAGGTGCGCATCGAGTCGACCCATGCCGGCGACGAGTTTCGCCGCGCGCTGGCCGAAGAGGGCTACGCCGCGGCCTGAGCGGCCCGCGCGGGCTGGGTGTCGATTGCGGGGCGCGAAGGCGCCGGGCTCAGGCGGTGGCGCGGCGCCGCACGCAGTCGATGTAGGCCTCGCCGTCGGGCGGCAGCCCGCTGCGCTGCGACTCCCAGATCATCCGGCCCAGGCATTCCATGACCTCGTGGTGCGCGTCGTGCAGCGAGCCGCGCCGCGCCGCCAGCAACTGCACCGCCTGGCGGATGCCGGTGGGCTGGTCGATGCCGGTCTGCTCGAGGATCGACAGGTGCATCGCCAGATGCAGGAAGGGGTTCTCGCGCGCGTCCTCGACCTGGTAGCTCGCGGCCAGCGCGGCCGCTTCGTCGGCCAGCGTGGCGTGGTACTCGGGATGCGCGTCGATCCAGTGCGCGGCCTGCGCTTCCAGCGGCGTCAGCGGCAGCGCGTCGCGCTGCTTGCGCCAGGTGCCGCAGAAGAACGCGCGCACGTCGTGTTGCGAGGGTTGGAACATGCGGCCATTGTGCGGCTCCGCGGCAACCCTCAGATGACGTAGAAGTCCGCCGCCGTCAGCGCCAGGCCGGTGCCGAGCGTGGCGAACTGCAGTGGCGCGGACGCGGCACCGGAGCCGTCGGCGTCGTAGTACAGCGCGCCGGTGCTGGCGTTGTAGAGCACGAAGTCGTTGGCATCGGCCGCGCGGGTGACGCCGGCGCCAGCGCGCAGCTGGCCCGGCCCGAGCGAGCCGGTCGTGGTCAGCGAGCTGAACACCGCGTTGTCGAGCTGGATCGTGTCGTCGGCGACGATGAAGTCGACGATGCGGTCGACATTGCTCGTTGCGCTGAGCGCGGTGTTGAAGCGGAAGACGTCCAGGCCGGTGCCGCCGCTCAGGCTGTCGTTGCCGTTGCCGCCGACCAGCGTGTCGTTGCCCGCGCCACCGCTGAGCGTGTCGTTGCCGCTGCCGCCGGCCAGCAGGTTGTTGGCGCTGTTGCCGGTGATGGTGTTGGCCAGCGTGTTGCCAGCGCCGTTGATCGCACCCGAACCCGTCAGCACCAGCTTCTCGACGAAGCTGCCGAGGGTGTAGGACACGCTGGAGCGGACCGTATCGGTGCCGCCGGCGTTGACCGTGCCGCCGACCGTGGTCGTCTCGTAGACCTTGTCGCCGCGGTTGTCGACGACGTAGGTGTCGTTGCCGGCACCGCCGAGCATCGTGTCCGCGCCGCTGCCGCCGTTCAGCGTGTCGTTGCCGGCGCCACCGCTGAGCGTGTCGTTGCCGCTGCCGCCGGACAGCAGGTTGTTGGCGCTGTTGCCGGTGATCGAGTTGGCCAGCGAATTGCCGCTGCCGTTGATCGCGTTCGAACCCGTCAGCACCAGCTTCTCGACGAAGCTGCCGAGGGTGTAGGACACGCTGGAGCGCACCGTATCGATGCCGCCGGCGTTGACTGTGCCGCCGACCGTGGTCGTCTCGTAAACGCGGTCGCTTATGTTGTCCACGACGTAGGTGTCGTTGCCGGCGCCGCCGAGCATCGTGTCGGCGCCGCTGCCGCCGTTCAGCGTGTCAGCGCCAGCATCGCCATAGAGCAGATCGTTGCCCGAATTGCCGTTGATCAGATCGTTTCCGCCATAGCCTCGCATGATGTCCGCATACGGTGACAAGCTGATCGAGTCGTTGCCACTCAGGATGCTGGCGATCGCCGCGTAGTCATCTGCGGTGCTGGAGGTATACGCCGCCTCTGCCAAGGACACGGCGCTGTAAGTGAAGTTCTGTACGGCCCAGCCCGATCGCCACGCAGTTCCGCTCCAGTATTCTTCGTAGTACCCCGTGACCGTCCCAGCGGTGACCTTCGAATAGTCGCTGGTGAACTTGACGCCAGTTCCGCCGAAGAAGGTGCCGACATAGCCGCCCGAGTAGTGCTCGAAGTAAACGACATCCTGGTAGCTGATGCCCCCGAACGCGTAGTTGACGTTGTCGGCAAACTCGAAATCCGTCTGGTTAGCGATCAGGCGATTCAGATTCAGGTTTCGATAGTCGAACGCCAGATCAGCAAACATCGTAGCCATGGGAGTACTCCGCTGAGTTGCAGTTTCGCTTTGTCGGACGAATCGCTTCGATCCCCGAAATGGATGTTAGGGCTTGGGCTGTGATGGTCCGAGCCAGCTCCTCGTACTTCGTATGAACTATTGCCGAAGCGCATTCCGGCGCTGGCACAGGAGTGGGGTCGAATTCGATTCGGGTCCGTCGAGAAACCCGTCTTGGACGCTGACAATCTCGGAGTCGACTGGCGACGGAGGTTGCGGCGAAACTCCTCTGACCATGCAGAAAGCGCAACGCCTGCACCGGCGTTGCCTCGGGCGCGGCCGTTGCATCGACACGCGCATGCACAATCGCCGCGGCATCGCGCCGCCTGCGCGAGCGCTTCTTCCGCGATGAAGCTGCTGTTCGTCCACCAGAACTTCCCCGGCCAGTTCAAGCATCTGGCCGCGGCCTTCGCCGCCCTCGACGACGTGCAGGTGGTGGCGATCGGCGAACAGGCCAATCTCGCCGGACTGCCGCCGCCCCCGCGCATCGAGCGGCTGGCCTACTCGGTGGCGAGAGCGCCGACGCAGGGCGTGCACCCGTACCTGCGCAACGTCGAGGCGGCGGTGCTGCGCGGCCAGGCCGTGGCGCGCAAGGCGCTGGAGCTGCGCCAGCGCGGCTTCGTGCCCGACCTGATCTGCGTGCATGCCGCCTGGGGCGAGGGCCTGTACCTGCGCGACATCTTCGCGGCGAGCCGCATCCTCGCCTACTTCGAGTACTACTACCGCGGCAGCGGCGCTGACGTCGGCTTCGACCCCGAGTTCCCGGCGGAACTGGACGATCTGCTGCGCATCCGCACCTGGAACATGACGCAGCAGTCGAGCTGCTTCGCGGCCGACTGGGGCCTGTCGCCGACACGCTGGCAGGCCAGCACCTATCCGGCCGAGATGCAGCAGCGGCTGAGCGTGATCCACGACGGCATCGACACGCGCCGGCTGGCGCCCGATGCCCAGGCGCGCTTCAGCCTGGCCGACGGACGCCGGCTCGGGCCGCAGGACGAGGTCGTGAGCTTCGTCAGCCGCGGCCTCGAACCCTATCGCGGCTTCCATGTGTTCATGCGCGCGCTGCCCGAGCTGATGCGGCGCCGGCCGGCGGCGCAGTTCGTGATCGTCGGCGTCGACAAGCCGAGCTACGGCCGGTCCCCGGCCGACGCGGCCCACTGGCGCGAGAAGCTGCTCGCCGAAGTCGGCGATCGCCTCGACCTCGGCCGCGTGCACTTCACCGGCAAGCTGCCCTACGACGCCTTCGTCAGACTGCTGCAGCTCAGCCGCGCGCACGTCTACCTGACCTACCCCTTCGTGCTGTCGTGGTCGATGCTCGAGGCCATGGCCGTCGGCGCGCCGCTCGCCGCGTCGGCCACCGCGCCGGTCAGCGAGGTCATCGAGCACGGGCGCAACGGGCTGCTGTTCGACTTCTTCGACGGCAAGGCGCTGGTCGAGACGGTGTGCCGCCTGGTCGACGACGCCGAACTCAGGCAGCGGCTGGCCGCCGCCGCGCGCCGGACCGTGGTCGAGCGCTACGACCTGAGCACGGTCTGTCTGCCGGCGCAGGCATCGCTGATGCGCGAGCTGCTGCACAGCGGCCGCGGCCCGGCGGCGCTGTCCGCGCCGTCGGGCGCGTGATGCTGAGCAGCGCCGCCGCGCGGCCATAAGAAAAGCCCGCAGCCAGGGTTGGCGGCGGGCTTCCTTCCGGACACCGGCCCGGCGTGCGGGCGGCGACGGCTTCTCTGCGCCGGGTGACGGGTTCCCTTCGGGCGATGCCCTCCGCCCAATCGTGCGGCCGGTTCTGCGCTTTGACGCCCGGCAGTGTAGGCCGCGCCGCGTGACCGGATCGTGACAACAACCGGGTGTTGCCGCCGCAGATCGGGGCTTCGGGCAAGCAGAGCTGGTCTGCAGCCGGCTCGTGTCGTGCGTCATGGCGCAGCGCCGCGCCCATTCGCCGGTGCCGGCCGCTGCGGTGCGTCGCTACCATAGCCGCACATCCTGTTCGGAGATGCGCATGTCCGTGATCGTGGTCGCCAACCCCAAGGGCGGAGTCGGCAAGAGCACGCTGGCCACCAACCTGGCCGGCGCACTGGCCAGCGAGGGGCATGCGGTGATGCTCGGCGACGTCGACCGGCAGCAGTCGTCGCGCCAGTGGCTGGCGATGCGTCCGGCGCATCTGCCGGCGATCAGCGGCTGGGAGATCGACCACCACGACATCGCGCGTCCGCCCAAAGGCACCACGTACGTGGTGCTCGACACGCCGGCCGGGCTGCACGGCAAGCGGCTCGACGCGGTGCTGCGCATCGCGCACAAGCTGCTGATCCCGCTGCAGCCCAGCCTGTTCGACATCCAGGCCACGCATGCCTTCCTGGCCGCGCTGCGCGAGCACCGGCGCGCGGGCGAGATCCAGCTCGGCCTGGTGGCCATGCGCGTGCGCGAGCACACGATTGCGAACGACCAGCTGCACCAGTACCTGGCGACGCTGAACGTGCCGGTGGCCGCCTGGCTGCGCGACACGCAGAATTACGTGCAGCTGGCGGCGCGCGGCCTGACGCTGTGGGACGTGGCGCCGAGCCGCGTCGAGCGCGATCTCGAACAATGGTCACCGCTGAAGGAATGGATCCGATGAAACACTTCGACAAGTTGCAGCAACTGCAGGCGCAGCTCGGCCAGGAAATCGGCCTCAGCGGCTGGATCACGGTCGACCAGAAGCGCATCGACCAGTTCGCCGAGGCCACCGGCGACCACCAGTGGATCCACGTCGATCCGGTCAAGGCGGCGCAGGGCCCGTTCGGCAGGACCGTGGCGCACGGCTTCCTGACGCTGAGCCTGCTGCCGGAGCTGTTCGCTGCCGCCTTCGACATCGCCGACGTGCGCATGGGCGTCAACTACGGACTGAACAAGGTGCGCTTCACCGCGCCGGTGCCCAGCGGCGGCCGCGTGCGCGGCCGCTTCGTGCTGCGCGAATACCGGCCCATCGCCGGCGGCGCGCAGCTCACGGTCGAGGCGACGATCGAACTCGAAGGCTCGCCCAAGCCGGCCTGCGTCGCCGAGTCGATCTCGCGCCGCTATACATGAAACCTGAAACCTGAAACGGGTGCCGCTGCGAAGCTGCACTACCATGGCCGTCATCAGCGAAGGTCCGGGAGGGCGCGATGAAGGTGCTGCTGGTCGATGACCATCCGTTGATCCTGTCGGCGCTGCAGACGGTGATCAAGGGGCTGGGCGACGACGTCGCGGTGCTCGGCGCCGGCAGCGCGGCCGAGGCGCGCGCGGCGCTGGGCCAGGACGCCGATTTCGACCTGGTGCTGCTCGACCTGGCGCTGGGCGACGCCGACGGCTTCGAGCTGCTGACCGAGCTGCGCGCCGCCTATCCGTCGCTGCCGGTGGTGGTGGTCTCGGCCTCCGACCGCACCAGCGACGTGATCCGCGCCATCGACCTGGGCGCAATGGGCTTCGTGCCCAAGCGCTCGTCGAACGAGCAGCTGTTCGAGGCGCTGCGCATGGTCATGTCCGGCGGGCTGTACGTGCCGCCGATGATGCTCGGCCTGGATGCGCCGCCGCTCGAAGGCGATACCGTGCCCGACGTGATGCGGCCGGTGGGCGCGTCCAGCAGCCGGTCGCCGTATCAGAAGGCGCCGCTGTCGCTGGCCTCGGTGGGCCTGACGCCGCGCCAGAGCGACGTGCTCGCGCTGCTGCTGCAAGGCAAGCCGAACAAGCTGATCGCACGCGAACTGAACGTTTCGGTCGAGACCGTCAAGGACCACGTGGCCGCGGTGCTGCGCGCGCTGGGCGTCAGCTCGCGCACGCAGGCGGTGCTGGCGGTGAGCCAGATGCAGCAGCAGGCGGCGCAGAACGCGCGCCAGGCCCCCGGCACCGACAGGCCATGAACGCGCCGGCCGTCGCGGCGCAGCAGCCCGCCGCACCGCCGGCGGCGGCCACGCCGGAGTCGCCGCGTTTGGAGCCCGCGCCGCCGCAGCGCAGCTTCGACCACCTTCGTGCGCTGTTCGTGCAGACGCCGGCCTCGCTGGTCGGCTACCTGATCGGCTGGAGCCTGATGGTGGCGATGTACTGGCCGCTGGCGCCGCGCGGCCCGATGCTCGCCTGGAGCGGCGTGCTCGCGGCGCTGCTGGCGGTGCGGCTCGCGCACTACCTGCGCTTTCGCCGCAACCCCGATGCCGACGACGCCACGCTGTACCGCTGGCGGCGCAGCTGGAAGGCGCTGGTGCTGCTGCAGGCCGCGTGCTGGGCGGTCGCGGTGTGGCTGTTCTGGCACCTGGGCACGCCGTACCACCGCACCGCGCTGATGCTGGTCATCTTCAGCCTCGGGCTGGCTTCGGTGCAGCTGCTGGCCACCCAGCAGCGGCTGTACATCGCCTTCGTCTGCCTGCTGCTGCTGCCGGCTGTTCTGCGCATCGCCACCGACACCACGCAGCCCTGGCACTGGCAGCTGGCGGGCATCCTGCTGCTGCAGTTCATCGCGCTGCTGGTCATGGGCCGCGTGCAGCGCAGCGCGCTCGACCAGGTGATCCGGCTCAAGGCGCACAGCGAGACGCTGGCGGGGCAGCTGCGCGACGAGATGGCCATCTCCGAGGGCGCGCGCCGTGCGGCGGAGGCCGCCAGCCGCGCGAAGACGCAGTTCTTCGCCGCCGCCAGCCACGACCTGCGCCAGCCGCTGCACGCGATGGGGCTGTTCGCCGAGGCGCTGCGCCAGCGTGCGCACGATCCCGAGGTGGCGGCGCTGGTCAACAGCATCAACGAGTCGGTGGACGCGCTGGAAGGCCTGTTCGGCGAGCTGCTGGACATCACGCGCATCGACACCGGCGGCGTCGACGTCAACCCGGCGCCGGTGGCCATGCGCGAGCTGTTCGCGCGCCTGCGTCTGCATTTCGAGCCGACGGCCTTCGAGAAGGGCCTGGCCTTGAGCTTGCGCGGCGCGCGCCACGTCGCGCACGCCGACCCGGTGCTGCTGGAGCGCATCCTGCGCAACCTGGTCAGCAACGCGATCCGCTACTGCGACGACGGCGGCGTGCTGGTCAGCTGCCGCCCGCGCGGCGGCAAGCTGCTGCTGCAGGTCTGGGACAGCGGCATCGGCATCTCCGAGGCCAGCCTGCCGCGCATCTTCGACGAGTTCTACCAGGTGCAGAGCCAGCGTCCGCTGCAGGCGCACCAGCGCAAGGGGCTGGGGCTGGGGCTGGCGATCGTCGCGCGCCTGGCGGCGCTGATGGACGCGCCGATCTCGGTGCGCTCGCGCGTCGGTCATGGCACGGTGTTCAGCTTCGAGCTGCCGCCGGGCAGGGCGGTGCGCGCGCTCGAGCCGCAGGCCGCGCGGCCGCAGGCGCCGCTGGGGCTGACGCTGCAGGGCCGGCTGCTGCTGGTGGTCGAGGACGAGGCTGCGGTGCGCGAAGGCCTGGTGGTGCTGCTGAAGGCCTGGGGCGCGAGCGTGCTCGACTTCGATGCCGTGGCCAGCCTGCAGGACTGGCTGGCGGCCGGCCCGGCTCAGGCGCCCGACCTGCTGCTGGTGGACTACCGGCTGCCGCAGGGCCGCACCGGGCTGGAGGCCTTGGCCGCCGTGCGCAGCCACTGGCCCGGCCGCAGCCTGCCGGCGATCGTCATCACCGGCAGCACCATCGGCGGCCATGAGGACGAAGCCGCCGAACACGACTTCCACCTGCTCATCAAGCCGGTGCTGCCGAACAAGCTGCGCGCGATGATCGGCTTCAAGCTCGGCGTGCGCTGAGAGGCTGAGAGTCTTTCCCCCATGCCCGCCTTGCACGCCAAAGCCGCCCCGCTCGTCGTTGCAAATGCTCGCCATAGCCCGAGCTATGGCTGTGCTTTGCGCCTAGATCGGGGCGCCTTTGGCGCGCCTTTCGGGCACGGCGGAAAAACTCTCGGCCTCTGAGCGCTCAGCGCGGCGGCGGCGCGCTCGGCCGCTGCTGCGGCGGCGGCAGCTTGGCGACCAGGCATTGCGCGGCCTTCATCGTGCGCTCGCCGGGGAACAGGTTGCCGATGTTCTGCAGGTACAGCTCGGGCGTGATGCGCTTGTAGTACAGGTTCGAGGTCTGGTCGAGCCACACGCCGTACTGCGCGGTGGCATAGCTCGGCGGGTCGTAGCTGCGCGTGATCACCAGCGGCCCGACCTGCAGCGGCGCGCAGTCCACGCTGGCCTGGTCGACGAAGGCGTCGAAGCCGGTCGCGCGGTAGTTGCTGAACTGGTCCGGCGCGCAGCCGGCGAGTCCCAGGACGGCCAGTGCGGCCAGCGTCACCCCCGGGGTCTTGCTCATCGTTCGCTCCTCTTTCGTTGTAGCCGGGAACTGTATCAAGCGCTGCGCGGCACGCGCCCCGCGACCGGGTACTGCGCGTCGGTATAGCCCGGCGTCGACGCATGCCCGGCCGGCACCAGGCCGGCGAAGAAGGCCTCGTCCTCGGCGTCGAAGGGCTGCCGCAGCGCGTCCAGGTAGTCCTGCCATTGCGCCAGCGTGCGCGGACCGCCGATCAGGCCGTGCACCAGCCGGTTGTTCCACACCCAGCCCAGCGCCAGCGCGGCCGGCGTGCGGCCGCGTGAGCGCGCATGCGCCAGCACGCGCTGCGCGAGCCGCATCGATTCGGGGCGGAATTCGGTCTGCATCAGCCGGCGGTCGTTGCGCGCCGCGCGCGAGCCTTCGGGCGGTGGTGCGTCGGGCAGGTACTTGCCGCTCAGCACGCCGCGCGCCAGCGGGCTGTAGGCGACGACGCCCAGGCCGTAGTGCGCGCAGGCCGGCAGCACTTCCACCTCGATCTGGCGCGACATCGCGTTGTACGGCGGCTGGTTGGCGATCGGCTGCGGCAGCTTCAGCGCACGGCACAGCTCGACCAGCTGCGCGACGCGCCAGGCGCGGAAGTTCGACACGCCGTAGTAGCGAAGCTTGCCGGCGGCGATCAACTGCGCCAGCGTGGCCGCGATTTCTTCCAGCGGCGTGCTCTCGTCGTCGCGGTGCAGGTACAGCAGGTCGATCCAGTCGGTGCCCAGTCGTTGCAGGCTGGCGTCGACCGCGGCCAGCATGTGGCGGCGCGACAGGCCGCGCTCGTTCGGGCCCGGGCCGGTGGGATTGGCCAGCTTGGTGGCCAGCACCCAGTGCGCGCGCTCGGCAGCGATCAGCCGGCCGGTGATGCGCTCCGATTCGCCGCCGGCATAGACGTCGGCGGTGTCGATGGCGTTGAGCCCGGCCTCGCGCGCGGCGGCGGCGATGCGCGCGGCCTCGGCAGCGTCGGTGCGGCCGCCGAACATCATCGTGCCCAGCCACAGCTTCGAAACCTTCAGGCCGCTGGCGCCGAGCGCTGCGTAGTCGTCGAGGTTCAGGCTCATCGCGGTCTGCTCCGTTCGGGTCGGCTCGGGCCATGATGCCACCGGCGCTGTAGTACAAGCTTTGCACGCCGATCCACCATCTGCAGCCTCGGAGGGCATCGAATGAGCGGCAAAGTGATGATCCGTGCGGTCGGCAACGGGCCGCCGCTGGTCGAAGCAGGGCTGAACCAGCACTTCAGCCTCACCCGTGAGCGCGCGTGGCCGCTCCAAAGCGCCCGCACCGGAGCGCGATCAGCGCGGAGG
>DAIMFR010000046.1:0-39118 GCA_036724445.1 Rubrivivax sp.
AGCAACCGCGCCGACTGCGTGTTCACCGGCAAGGGCCTGTCCTTCGGCGGCTCGCTGATCCGGCCCGAGGCCACCGGCTACGGCACCGTGTATTTCGCGCAGCAGATGCTGCAGCGCACGGGCCGTTCGCTGGACGGCATGCGCGTGTCGGTTTCCGGCGCCGGCAACGTGGCGCAGTACGCGATCGAGAAGGCGATGGCGCTGGGCGCCAAGGTGGTGACGGTGTCGGACTCCAGCGGCACGGTCATCGACGAGGACGGTTTCAGCACCGAGAAGCTGGCCGAGCTGATGGAGGTGAAGAACCATCTGTACGGGCGCGTCAGCGACTATGCCGAGCGCGCCGGCGGGCGCTTCCTGCCGGGCGCCACGCCGTGGGGCGTGAAGGTGCAGATCGCGCTGCCCTGCGCGACGCAGAACGAGATCAACGGCGAGGACGCGCGCCGGCTGGCCGACAACGGCGTGATCTGCGTGGCCGAAGGCGCGAACATGCCGTCGACGCTGGAGGCGATGAAGGTCTTCGAGCAGCGCGGCGTGCTGTTCGCGCCGGGCAAGGCCAGCAATGCCGGCGGCGTGGCCACCTCGGGGCTGGAGATGAGCCAGAACGCGATGCGCATCAGCTGGCCGCGCGAGGAGGTGGATGCGCGTCTGCAGGAGATCATGCACAGCATCCACGACGCCTGCGTGCAGCACGGCACGCGCGAGGACGGCAGCCTCAGCTACGTGGACGGCGCCAACATCGCCGGCTTCGTCAAGGTGGCCGACGCGATGCTGGCGCAGGGCGTGCTCTGAGGGGGGCTCCGTCAGGGGCGGCGCGCGCCGAGCTGCACCAGGATCTCGTCGGGCTTGACCATGCCGAGCTCGCTGCGCGCCTTCTCCTCGACCATCTCCAGGCCTTCCTTCAGGTCGTTGACCTCGGCGGCCATGCGCTGGTTGCGCTGGCGCAGGGCGTCGTTGGCCTGCAGCTGCGACTGCAGCTGCGACTGCAGCTGCACCACGTGGCTGCGCCCGCCCTTGCCGGCCCACAACTCGGCCTGCACCAGTGCCAGCAGCGCGATCAGCACGACGCTCACGTAGCGCATCAGCGCCCCATGCGCGCGTTGCAGGCCGCCAGCAACATGCGGCGCGGCCCAGGCAGGCGCAAGAGTGCCTTCATGGCGTGCGGGGTTCCCGAGCGGCGCACTTCATTGCGCGTCACTTGCAGAAGGCCGGGCCGCTGGGGCAGGGGACGGGCCCCGTCTGGTTGCCGGAGTCCCCGAAGCCGCCCAGGATGCTCCGGTTGGACGTGCGGGCGTTGTACGCAGCGACCACGTGTTGCAGCAGCTCGGGGTTGTTGCCGCCCTCCTGGGCGAAGCGCACGCGGATGCTGCCGTCGTGCTGCAGCGCGAGCCTCGAGGTGATGGTGTCGCCGTCGAGCGTGCCGACGATCAGGCCGTTGCGCCGGTCCTGCACGCCGACGGTCATCTTCTGGTCGGCAATGGCGCCGAGCGCCGCGTTGAAGGTGCGGTCGAAGCTGAGCAGGCTGTCGTCCACCACGCCCGGCGGGGCGGTGTTGCAGCCCGCCAGTCCGGCCAGCAGCAGCGCCAGCGCCGCGGCGCCGACGCGGCGGCGCTGCCATCGCGGCGCGGCGGTGGTCGACAAACCCATGGCCGGCCGGGCTCAGCCGCGCAGGTTGTAGAAGGCCGCGCGGCCCGGGTACGCAGCGACGTCGCCCAGGTCTTCTTCGATGCGCAGCAGCTGGTTGTACTTGGCGATGCGGTCGCTGCGGCTCATCGAGCCGGTCTTGATCTGGCCGGCGTTGCTGCCCACGGCGATGTCGGCGATGGTCGAGTCCTCGGTCTCGCCGCTGCGGTGGCTGATGACGTTGGTCCAGCCGGCGCGCTTGGCCATCTCGATCGCGGCGAAGGTCTCGGTCAGCGTGCCGATCTGGTTGATCTTGATGAGGATCGAGTTGGCCACGCCCTTGTCGATGCCTTCCTTCAGGATGCGCGTGTTGGTGACGAACAGGTCGTCGCCGACCAGCTGCACCTTGCTGCCCAGGCGCTCGGACAGGTGCTTCCAGCCGTCCCAGTCGCTTTCGGCCATACCGTCTTCGATGCTGATGATCGGGTACTTGTCGGCCCATGTCGAAAGCATGTCGGTCCAGCCGGCCGCCGACAGCTTGAGCCCGCCTTCGCCGTCGAGCACGTACTGCCCGTCCTTGTAGAACTCGCTGGCGGCGCAGTCCAGGCCGAGGGCGATCTGCGTGCCGGCGGTGTAGCCGGCCTTGTCGATGGCCTCGAGGATCAGCTGGATCGCCGCCTCGTGGCTGGCCACGCTGGGCGCGAAGCCGCCTTCGTCGCCGACGCTGGTGGACATGCCCTTGGCGTCGATGATCTTCTTCAGCGCATGGAACACCTCGGCGCCGTAGCGCACCGCCTCGCGGAAGCTCGGCGCGCCCAGCGGGATGATCATGAATTCCTGCAGGTCGAGGCTGTTGTTGGCATGCGCGCCGCCGTTGATGACGTTCATCATCGGTACCGGCATCTGCATGCCGCCCATGCCGCCGAAGTAGCGGTACAGCGGCAGCCCCGATTCTTCGGCCGCGGCGCGCGCCACGGCCATGCTCACCGCCAGCGTGGCGTTGGCGCCGAGGCGGCTCTTGTTGTCGCTGCCGTCCAGGTCGATCAGCGTGCGGTCCAGGAAGGCCTGCTCCGACGCGTCCAGTCCGAGCACGGCCTCGCTGATCTCGGTGTTGATGTGCTCGACCGCCTTGAGCACGCCCTTTCCCAGGTAGCGGCTGCTGTCGCCGTCGCGCAGCTCGATGGCTTCGCGCGAGCCGGTGGACGCGCCCGAAGGCACGGCGGCGCGGCCCATGGTGCCGGATTCCAGCAGCACGTCGCACTCCACGGTGGGGTTGCCCCGGCTGTCGAGGATCTCGCGGCCGACGATGTCGACGATGGCACTCATGGATGTCCTTGGCGGGAGTTGTGGATTCGGGGTTTCAGACGACCGGCGCGGCGACGCCTTCGACCAGCACCATGTTGAAGCAGGCGGTGGTGCCGGCGCGCAGCTCGCGCACGGCACGGTAGGCGGGGCTGTCGTACATCTGCTGCGCGGTCTCGAAGTCGGGGTAGCGCAGCACCGTCAAGCGGGTGGGCGCCCAGTCGCCTTCCAGCACCGCCATGCGGCCGCCGCGCACCAGGTACTCGCCGGCGAACTCGCGCACCACGGCCGGCGCGGACGCCATGTACGCCTTGAACTTTTGCGGATCGCTGATGTTCGATTCGACGATCAGGTAGGCAGCGGCCATGGTGCGGCTCCTCAGCAGCCGAAGTCGTTTTCGAGCAGCGACTGGGTCTTGACCACGCGGTCCAGCGCCAGCAGCTGCTCCAGCAGCGCGCGCATGTGCTTCAGCGGCACGGCGTTCGGGCCGTCGCTCAGCGCCTTGGCAGGATCGGGGTGCGTTTCCATGAAGAGGCCGGCGATGCCCGCCGCCACCGCGGCGCGCGCCAGCACCGGCACGAACTCGCGCTGGCCGCCGGAACTGGTGCCCTGGCCGCCGGGCAACTGCACCGAATGCGTGGCGTCGAAGACCACCGGCGCGCCGGTCTCGCGCATGATCGCCAGGCTGCGCATGTCGGACACCAGGTTGTTGTAGCCGAAGCTGACGCCGCGCTCGCAGGCCATGAAGTTGTCTTCGGGCAGCCCCTTTTCCTGCGCTGCGGCGCGCGCCTTGTCGATCACGTTCTTCATGTCGTGGGGCGCGAGGAACTGGCCCTTCTTGATGTTCACGGGCTTGCCGCTTTGCGCCACCGCACGGATGAAATCGGTCTGCCGGCACAGGAAGGCCGGCGTCTGCAGCACGTCGACCACCTGGGCCACGGCGCCGATCTCGGCCTCGGCGTGCACGTCGGTCAGCACGGGTACCTGCAAGTCGCGTTTCACCTGCGCCAGGATCTCGAGCCCGCGTTCCATGCCCGGCCCGCGGAAGCTGCTGCCGCTGGAGCGGTTGGCCTTGTCGTAGCTGCTCTTGAAGATGAAGGGGATGCCGAGCTCGGCGGTCATCTCCTTCAAGCGCCCCGCGACCTCGGTCTGCAGCGCCTCGCTCTCGACCACGCAGGGTCCGGCGATCAGGAAGAAGGGCCGGTGCAGGCCGACCTCGAAACCACACAGGTTCATGCCACCGCCTTCAGCTTGTTCTTCGCCTGCGCCTGATGCTCCAGCGCGGCCTTGACGAAGCTGTTGAACAGCGGGTGCCCGTCCCAGGGCGTGGACTTGAACTCGGGGTGGAACTGCACGCCGACGAACCACGGATGCACCTCGCGCGGCAGCTCGACGATCTCGGTCAGCTTGTCGCGTTGCGTGATCGCGCTGATCACCAGCCCCGCCTGGCGCAGCCGGTCGAGGTAATGCGCGTTGGCCTCGTAGCGGTGGCGGTGGCGCTCGGTGACCACGTCGCCGTAGATCTGGTGGGCCAGCGTGCCGCGCTGCACGTCGGAGCTTTGCGCGCCCAGGCGCATCGTGCCGCCGAGGTCGGAGCCGGCATCGCGCTTCTGGATCGAGCCGTCGCGGTCTTGCCATTCGTCGATCAGCGCGATCACCGGATGCTTTGTTCCCGGATCGAACTCGGTGGAGTTGGCGCCCTCCAGCCCCGCCAGGTGGCGCGCGACCTCGATCGTCGCCACCTGCATGCCCAGGCAGATGCCGAGGTAGGGAATCCTGTGCTCGCGCGCATAACGCGCCGCGCAGATCTTGCCTTCGACGCCGCGCTTGCCGAAGCCGCCCGGCACCAGCACCGCGTCGAAGCGCGACAGCTGCTCGATGTTGTCCTGGTTCAGCGTCTCGGAATCGACGTATTCGATGTTGACGCGCGCATGGTTCTGGATGCCGGCGTGGCGCAGCGCCTCGTTCAGCGACTTGTAGCTGTCCGACAGGTCGGTGTACTTGCCGCACATCGCGATCGTCAGCTGCATCGCCGGATGTTCGACCTCGTGCACCAGCCGGTCCCAGCGGCGCAGGTCGGCCGGGCGGGTCAGCAGTTGCAGCTTCATGCAGATCATCTCGTCCAGGCCCTGCTCGTGAAGCATGCGCGGCACCTTGTAGATGGTGTCGACGTCCCACATGCTGATCACGCCGTGCAGCTGCACGTTGGTGAACAGGCTGATCTTCTCGCGCTCCTCGTCGGGGATCACGCGGTCGGCGCGGCACAGCAGCACGTCGGGCTGGATGCCGATCTCGCGCAGCTTCTGCACGGTGTGCTGCGTCGGCTTGGTCTTCAGCTCGCCGGCCGCGGCGATCCACGGCACGTAGGTCAGGTGCACGAAGGCGCTGTGGTTGGGCCCCAGCTTCAGGCTCATCTGCCGCGCGGCTTCGAGGAAGGGCAGCGACTCGATGTCGCCGACCGTGCCGCCGACTTCGACGATGGCCACGTCCACCGCCTCGTTGCTGCCGAAACCCGCACCGCGCCGCACGTAGTCCTGGATCTCGTTGGTGACGTGCGGGATCACCTGCACCGTCTTGCCCAGGTAGTCGCCGCGGCGCTCCTTCTCGAGCACGCTCTTGTAGATCTGGCCGGTGGTGAAGTTGTTGGCGCGCTTCATGCGCGTGGTGATGAAGCGCTCGTAGTGGCCGAGATCGAGGTCGGTCTCGGCGCCGTCGTCGGTGACGAAGACCTCGCCGTGCTGGAACGGGCTCATCGTGCCCGGGTCGACGTTCAGGTACGGGTCGAGCTTGATCAGGGTGACTTTGAGGCCGCGCGATTCGAGGACCGCGGCCAGCGAGGCCGAAGCGATGCCCTTGCCGAGAGAGGACACCACACCGCCGGTGACGAAGACGTACTTGGTCATGTCTCTTGCACTTGGCCCCGGTGCCGCGGCGCACCTTGGAAGAGGCTCGGGTGTGAAAGCGCGATTATAGAGGCGGGGGTCCGGCGCCCCCGCTGCGCTAGACTCCTGCGCGCTTGCACCAGGTGCCTGCCGCCTCACGCGCTGAGGCGGCGGTTCAACGGGAAGCCGGTGCGCCGGGACCATCGTCCCCGGCCATTCCGGCGCTGCCCCCGCAACGGTAGGCGAGGTGCGATCGGCAACGCAGCCACTGGGTGGGCTCACCACCTGGGAAGGCGTCGATCGCTTCGGCTTCAGCCCATGGAGCCGGCACTCGCGAGCCCGGATACCGGCCTGATGCACGGGGAGCCGGCGTCGCCGCAGGCGGCGCCGGCCGTGTCTTGAAACAAGGCCGCACGGGGTGTGCGGATGAAGGGTTCCTGCGTGTTCTCCAATCTTCTTTTGCGTCCTGCGCGGCCGCTGCTCGGCTGCGCCATTGTCTTTTCTGCTTCGGGCGCGATGGCCCAGGCACAAGCCACGCCGGGCACGGCGGTGCAGGTGGTCGGCACGCGCGCACCGACGGCGCTGGACCGCATGGTGGCCGACGTCGTGGTCATCGAGCGCGACCGCATCCGCGCCACCAGCGCCGATTCGCTGGAGGACCTGCTGCGCCGCGAGGGCGGCATCCAGCTTTCGCGCAACGGCGGCCCGGGACAGTCCTCCAGCGTGATGATCCGCGGCAGCGCCGCCAGCAACACGCTGGTGCTGATCGATGGCGTGCGCATCGGCTCGGCGACGCTGGGCCAGACCGATCTCGCGGCGATCAGCCTGGCCCAGGTCGAGCGCATCGAGATCCTGCGCGGGCCGGGCTCGAGCCTGTATGGCGCCGACGCGATCGGCGGCGTGGTCAACATCGTCACGCGCCGCGGCGACGGTGCGCCCTACCTCAGCGGCAACATCGCCGGCGGCAATCACGCCTCGGGCGAGGCCTATGCGGCGCTCAGCGGCTCCGACCAGCGCTTCGACTACGCGTTGAGCCTGAGCGGCGAGACCAGCAACGGCGTCTCGGCCGTGCTGCCCGGCGATCTGATCGGCGCCTTCAACCCCGACGACGACGGCTTCGCGCGCTATGGCCTATCGCTGGCCGGCGGCTACAGCTGGCTGAAAGGGCAGCGCGTCGGTCTCAGCTACAGCGCCAGCAAGCTGCGTTCGCAGATCGACTCCATCGAGTGTGCGCCGCCGAACTTCGTCTGCGATGCGTCGCTGGACTTCCGCAGTCGCCTGACGACGCAGCTGACGACGCTGGACTATCAGGGCACGCTGTCCAGCGAATGGGCGGCGCTGCTGCGTGCGTCGTACCAGACCGATCAGCTGGAGTCCGGCGCCAACCTCGTCAGCCGCTTCGACACCACGCGCCGGCAGTTCACCGCGCAGACCACCTGGACACCGAGCGCGCAGCACCAGCTGGTGGCGGCGGTGGACCTGCTGACCGAGTCGATCCACAGCAGCGACTACCAGGCGCCCGAGCGCGACAATACCGGCCTGATCGTCGGCTACACCGGCCGCTTCGGCGCGCAGAAGCTGCAGGCCGACCTGCGCTGGGACCACAACTCGGTGTACGACAACCAGACCACCGGCAAGCTCGGCTGGGGCACGGACCTCACGGAGAACTGGTCGGTGCGCGCCGTCGCCGGCACGGCCTTCCGCGCACCCACTTTCAACGACCTGTACTTCCCCGGCTTCGGCGTGGTCACGCTGCGGCCCGAGCGCTCGCGCAGCATCGAGGCCGGACTCAACTATCAGGCCGCGATGACCTCGGTGTCCGCTACCGCCTACTACAACAAGGTGTCCGACCTGATCGGCTTCCAGCCGGACTTGAGCCAATGCCCGGCCGGCACCATGTTCGGCTGCGCCGGCAACACCGCGCGCGCGCTGCTGCAGGGCATCACGCTGCAAGGGCTGCAGCAGTGGGGCAACTTCCAGTTCACGCTGGCATTGGATTGGCTCAACGCCAAGGACCGCGACACCGACCAGACGCTGAACCGGCGTGCCGCCAACCAGCAGACCTTCGCCGTCGACTGGAACGAGGGTCCGTGGCAGCTCGGCGGCACGGTCGTGCGCGTCAGCCAGCGCCCCGATGCCGGCGTGCTGCTGCCGGCCTATGCGCTGCTGAACCTGAACGCACGCTGGCGCTTCGAGCGCTTCTGGCAGATCGAGGCCCGGCTGCAGAACGCCACCGGCCGCGACTACCAGCCGGCGCGCGACTACCAGGACGCGGGCCGGCAGTTCTGGCTCGGGCTGCGTTACGACGGACGCGGGCTTTGAAGCGGCGCAGCCTTCTCTTTGTCTTCTGCGCGGCATGGCTGCTGCCGGCGGCGGCCGCGCCGCCGCAGCGCATCGTCAGCCTCGTGCCGGGGTTGACCGAAAGCATCTGCGCACTCGGCGCCTGCGCGCGCCTGGTCGGCACCGACCGCTATTCCAACTGGCCGCCGCAAGTGGTGGCGCTGCCCAAGCTGGGCGGCCTGGACGATGCGCAGGTGGAGCGCATCGCAGCGCTCAAACCCGAGCTGGTGCTGATCGCGCCTTCGGCCCGCGCCGTGCAGCGGCTGCAGGCGCTGGGCCTGCAGCTGGTGATGCTGCACACGCGCAGCCACCAGGACGTGCGGCACAACCTGCAGCAGCTCGGCGAACTGCTGGGCGAGCCCGCGCGCGCGCAGGCCGCCTGGGCTGCGATCGAGCAGCAGATGGCCGAAGCCGCGGCGCGCGTACCTGCGGCGTTGCGCGGCCGCAGCGTGTATTTCGAGGTCGAGCCCACGCCCTATGCGGCCGGCCCCGATTCCTTCATCGGCCAGACGCTGCAGCGCCTGGGGCTGCGCAACATCGTGCCGGCCGCGCTGGGGCCCTTCCCGAAGCTGAGCCCGGAGTTCGTGGTGCGCGCGCAGCCGCAGATCCTCATCGCCGAGGACCGCAACCTGCGCGACATGGCCGGCCGCCCCGGCTGGGCCGCATTGCCGGCGCTGGCGCAAAAGCAGGTCTGCGCCTTCGACAGCGCGCGTTACGACGTGCTGGTGCGGCCCGGCCCGCGCATGGGCGAGGCGGCGCTGCAGCTGGCCGATTGCCTGGCCGACCTGGACAAGGAGCCGCGTTGAGCGCGGCGCGGCGCGGCAGGCTGCTGCTTGCGCTGGCCGCGGCCAGCGCGCTGCTGCTGCTCGCCGGGCTCGCGGCCGGCGGCGACGGCTGGTCGCCCGCCGGCCTGTGGCAGCTGCTGCAGGGGCCGGACGCGGCGCTGATCGTCGGCCGGATCCGTGCGCCGCGCACGCTGGGCGCCTGGCTGACCGGCGCCTTGCTCGGCCTGGCCGGTGCGCTGGCGCAAGGCTTGTTCCGCAACCCGCTGGCCGACCCCTTCCTGCTCGGATCGGCCTCGGGCGCGTCGACCGCGGTGGTCGCGGTGCTCGCCGCCGGCACGCTGGGCGCGCAGGGTGCCTGGCCGATGGCCGGCGCGCTGTCGCGTATCGGCCTGGTGGCGGCGGCCTTCGCCGGCGCGCTGCTCGGCGTGCTGCTGACGCTGATGCTGGCGCGCGGCGCGCAGCACACGCTGCGGCTGCTGCTGGCCGGCGTCGTCGTCGGCGTGGTGCTCAGTGCCGTCGGCGACCTGCTGACGACCGCGGCGCCCGAGGCGCTGCGCGGCCGTCAGGTGTTCATGCTCGGCAGCACCGGCTTCCTCGGCTGGAGCAGCTGCGCGCTGCTCGCGCTGGGGCTCGCACTGACGCTGCCGCCGGCATGGCGCCTCGCGCGCGTGCTCGATGCGCTGGTGCTGGGCGAGGACAGCGCGCGCAGCCTGGGCCTGGCCTTGCCGCGGCTGCAGCTGCTGCTGGTGGGCCTGCTGGCCGCGGCCACCGGGTTGGCGGTATCGCAGACCGGGCTGGTGGCCTTCGTCGGGCTGGCCGCGCCGCATCTGGTGCGGCGCATCGCGCCGGGCGCGCACGGCCACATGCTGCTGGCCAGCGCCGGTGCCGGCGCGGTGCTGCTGCTCGCCGCCGACATCGTGGCGCGCACGCTGATCGCGCCGCAGGAACTGCCGGTCGGCGTGCTGACCGCGGTGCTCGGCGGCGTCTACCTGCTGTGGCTGCTGAACCGGCAGCGCGAGGCATGACGGCGCTGCGGGCCACCGATCTGCAGGTCGCGCTCGGCGGCACGACGGTGCTGCACGGCGTGTCGCTGGAACTGCCGCCCGGCTGGACGGCGATCGTCGGGCCGAACGGCGCCGGCAAGTCGACGCTGCTGCGCACGCTGGCCGGGCTGCTGCCGTGCCGGCGCGGCGAGGTGCGGCTGCAGGGCCGGCCGCTGGACGCATGGAGCGCGCGCGAGCGCGCGCTGCGCATCGCCTGGCTGGCGCAGCAGGGCCAGGCGCTTGGCGACCTGACGGTGCGCGAACTGGTCGAGCTCGGCCGGGTGCCGCAGCTCGGCCTGTTCGGCACGCCCGGGCCCGAGGACCGGCGTGCGGTCGAGCAAGCGATGCAGGACACCGAATGCGCGGCCTGGGCCGGGCGATCGCTGCAGCAGCTGTCCGGCGGCGAGCGCCAGCGCTGCCTGCTGGCGCGCGCGCTCGCCGTCGGCGCGCCGGTGCTGCTGCTCGACGAGCCGACCACGCACCTGGACCCGCCGCACCAGGTGGCGGTGGTGCGGCTGATGCAGCAGCGCGCGCGGCAGGGCACGGTGGCCAGCGTGCTGCACGACCTGCCCTTGGCGCTGCAGGCCGACCGCGTGGTGGTGATGCGCGCCGGGCGCATCGTCGCCAGCGGCGCGCACGACGACCCGGCATTGCATGCTGCGCTGGTCGAGGTCTTCGATCACGCAGTGCGCATCGAGCGCGCGGGCGCGCGCCACATCGCGCTGCCGAGGCTGTGAGCGGCGTCAGTCGTCAAGCGCGCGCCGCGGGCCTCTGGTAAGTTCGCACTTCGTACAACACGGAACCGCCCACATGGCATCTTTGAAGGCACGCCTGCAGGCCCTGCCCACCGCGTCGCTGCAGGGCATGCGCCGCGGCATCGAGAAGGAGAGCCTGCGCTCGCGCGCCGACGGTTCGCTGGCCGCGACGCCGCATCCGCCGGCGCTGGGCTCGGCGCTGACGCATGCGCACATCACCACCGACTTCAGCGAATCGCAGCTCGAGCTGATCACCGGCGTGCATGCCGGCGTCGACGCCTGTCTGGACGAGCTGACGCAGGTGCACCAGTTCGTCTACCGCACGCTCGCCGCCGCCGGCGGCGAGATGCTGTGGGTGGCCAGCATGCCCTGCGGGCTGCCGCCCGACGAGAACATCCCGATCGGCGTCTACGGCAGCAGCAACGTCGCGCGCGCCAAGAGCGTCTACCGCATGGGCCTGGGCTATCGCTACGGCCGGCGCATGCAGACCATTTCCGGCATCCACTACAACTGGTCGCTGCCCGGGCTGGACAACGACGACTACTTCGGCCTGATCCGCAACTTCCGCCGCCACAGCTTCCTGCTGCTGTACCTGTTCGGCGCGTCGCCGGCCGTGTGCGACAGCTTCGTCGCCGGGCGCGAGCACGGGCTGCAGACGCTGCAGGGCCACACGCTGTACCTGCCGCATGCCACCAGCCTGCGCATGGGGCGCCTGGGCTACCAGAGCGACGCGCAGGCCTCGCTGGCGGTGTCGTACAACAGCCTGCACAGCTACGGTGCGTCGCTGCAGCAGGCGCTGACCGAGCCCTATGCGGCTTACGCGGCCATCGGCCTGCGCAACCCGGGCGGCGAATACAACCAGCTGGCCACCACGCTGCTGCAGATCGAGAACGAGTTCTACGGCACGATCCGGCCCAAGCGCGTGATTCTCCCCGGCGAGCGCCCGCTGCACGCGCTGCGCGAGCGCGGCGTCGAATACGTCGAGGTGCGCTGCATGGACCTCGACCCCTTCGTGCCGGTGGGCATCGAAGCCGCCACGATGCGCTTCATCGACCTGTTCCTGCTGCACTGCCTGCTCAGCGACAGCCCGCCCGACACGCCCGAGGAGATCGCCGCGCTGGGCCGCAACCAGCAGCGCACGGCCGCGCGCGGGCGCGAGCCCGGGCTGATGCTCGAGCGCGGCGGCGGCGAAGCGAGCCTGGCGGAGTGGGCGGCGCAGATCGTCGGCGAGATGGAACTGCTGGCCAATGCGATGGACGTGGCGCTCGGCGGCCGGCGCTACCGCGATGCCTGGACGGCTGCGTCGCGCGTGCTGGCGCAGCCCGGGCAGCTGCCGTCGGCGCGCGTGCTGGCGGCGATGGCCGACGACTTCGACAACTCCTACGTGCGCTTCACGCGCGCGCAGTCGCTGCAGACGCGCAGCCTGCTGCTCGGCCTGCCGTGGAGCGATGCGCAGCAGCAGCGCTTCGCGGCCATGGCGCGCGACTCGGTGCTCGAGCAGCAGCGCATCGAGGCCGGCGACACGATGCCCTTCGAGATCTACCGCCAGGAATACCTGGCGCCGCAGCGGCTGGGGATGGCGGCGCCGGTCGCTGCCGGCGCATAGCCGCGGTCACCCGGATCCCGTCAGAGGATCATTTCCCTGGGCTGCGCGATCTTGCGCATCGGCTCGCAGCGTGCCGCCTCGCCGCGGATCCGGCCGCCGAAGATCATGCCGGCATTGAAGTCGATGCCCGCGGCCTTCAGCGAGGGGCCGTCCTGTTCGTAGACGCGGCGCACCGTGCTGCCCGGCACGCGCGCGGCGCCGAACATGCTGGCGGCGTTCCAGCCCGGCGTCCAGCTTGATGCCGACACAGCAGGTCATGCGCGTTGCTCTTGGTTCAGGTGCTTCAACCGGTACAGCGCATCCAGCGCTTGCCTGGGCGTGAGGCTGTCGGGGTCGATCGCCGCCAGCGCGGCCTGCAGCCCGGTCTGCGGCGCCGCTGCCGGCGCCGGCGGCGCGGCGAACAGATCGACCTGCGCGTCGCCGGCATGCTGCAGCGCTTCCAGTGCCTCCAGCGTGTGCCGCGCCTGGCGCACCAGCGACGCCGGCATGCCGGCCAGCCGCGCCACCTGCACGCCGTAGCTGCGGCTCGCCGGGCCGGCCTCGATCTCGTGCAGGAAGACGATCTGCTCGCCGCTTTCCACCGCCGACACGTGCACGTTGAGCGCCTGCGCGTGCTTGCCCGGAAAGTCGGTCAGCTCGAAATAGTGCGTGGCGAACAGCGTGAAGCTGCGGTTGCGGTCGTGCAGATGGCCGGCGATGGCCGAGGCCAACGCCAGCCCGTCGAAGGTGCTGGTGCCGCGGCCGATCTCGTCCATCAGCACCAGGCTGCAGTCGGTGGCGCCGTGCACGATGGCCGCGGCCTCGGTCATCTCGAGCATGAAGGTCGACTGTGCATTGGCCAGGTCGTCGGCGGCGCCGATGCGCGTGTGGATCGCGTCGATGGGCCCGAGCCGGCAGGCGCGCGCCGGCACGAACGAGCCCATCGCCGCCAGCAGCACGATCAGCGCCACCTGGCGCATGAAGGTGCTTTTGCCGCCCATGTTCGGGCCGGTGATGATCAGCATGCGCGTGCGCGCGTCGAGCCGGCAGTGGTTGGCGATGAACTCGCCGGCGCCGGTCTCGCGCAGCCGCATTTCCACCACCGGGTGGCGGCCGGCATCGATGTCGATGCAGGGGTGGCCGACGAACTCCGGGCGGCACCAATTCAGCGTCGATGCGCGCTCGGCCAGCGCCGCCAGCGCGTCCAGCGCGGCCAGCGCCTCGGCCAGCGCCGACAGCTCGCCCAGGTGCGGCTGCAGCGCGTCGAGCAGCTGCTCGTACAGCCACTTCTCGCGCGCCAATGCGCGTTCACTGGCCGACAGCGCCTTGTCCTCGAAGGCCTTCAGCTCCGGCGTGATGAAGCGTTCGGCGTTCTTCAGCGTCTGCCGCCGCTGGTAGTCGGCCGGTACGCGCGGCAGGTTCGAGGCCGTGACTTCGATGTAGAAGCCGTGCACCTTGTTGAACTGCACGCGCAGGTTGGCGATCGCCGTGCGCGCGCGTTCGCGCTGTTCCAGCTCGAGCAGGAAGGCGTCGCAGTTCTGGTTGATGGCGCGCAACTCGTCCAGCTCGGCATCGACGCCTGCAGCGATGACGCCGCCGTCGCGCAGCAGCACCGCCGGCTCGCCGGCGACCGCGCGCAGCGCGTCGGCGATGTCGGGCGACGGCGCCAGCGCCTGCTGCAGCGTTTGCAGCAGCGTGCTGCCGGCGGGCACCGTCGTGCACAGTGCCGGCAGCGACAGCAGCGTGTCGCGCAATCCGGCCAGCTCGCGCGGGCGCACCTGGCGCAGCGCGATGCGCGCGCTGATGCGCTGCACGTCGCTGACCTGGCGCAGTGCGTCGCGCAGCGGCGCGAAGCCGTGCTCCAGCAGCTGCACGATGGCCTCGTGGCGCTGGGTGGCCTGCGTGCGCTCGCGCCGCGGATGCGCCAACCAGTGGCGCAGGCAGCGGCTGCCCATGCCGCTGCGGCAGCTGTCGAGCAGCGACAGCAGCGTCGGCGCGTCCTCGCCGCGCAGCGTGCGCGTCAGCTCCAGGTTGCGGTGCGTGGCAGGCGGCAGCTCGAGCAGCTCGCCGCTGCGCTCGACCTGCAGCCGCGTCACGTGGCTCAAGGCCTGGCCCTGCGTGTGCTCGGCAAAGCTCAGCAGCGCGGCGGCGGCGGCGTGCGCCAGGCTCAGGCCTTGCGCGTCGTAGCCGGCCAACGAGGCCACCTGCAGCTGCGCGCACAGCTTGCGCACCCCCAGCGCGGCGTCGAACTGCCACGCCGGCCGCGGCGTCAGCGCTGCGCCCTGCGCCTGCACGGCCGCGGGCGGCGGCTGGCCGTCGAACAGCACTTCGGCCGGCGCCAGCCGCGCCAGCCACGAGGCCAGTTCGGCTGGCGCGCATTCGCCCAGGCCGAGCCGGCCGCTGGCCAGGCCCAGCCACGCCAGGCCGATGCGGTCCTTGCGCTGCTGCAGCGCCAGCAGCAGCGTGTCGGCGCGTTCGGCCAGCAGCGCGCTGTCGGTGACGGTGCCGGGCGTGACCACGCGCGTCACCTTGCGCTCGACCGGGCCTTTGGCGGTGGCCACGTCGCCCACCTGCTCGGCCACGGCCACCGCCTCGCCGAGCTTGATCAGTCGCGCCAGATAGGCTTCGACCGCATGCACCGGCACGCCGGCCATGACCACCGGCTCGCCGGCCGACTGCCCGCGCGTGGTCAGCGTGATGTCCAGCAGCCGGTGCGCGCGCCGCGCGTCGTCGTAGAACAGCTCGTAGAAGTCGCCCATCCGGTAGAAGACGAGCGTGTCGGGGAACTCGGCCTTGATGCGCAGGTACTGCGCCATCATCGGCGTGTGCGCCGACAGGTCGGGCAGGGGAGGGGGAGAAAGGGCCGCGCTCATTGAACCGGCGATCTTAGGCGAGGCGGGTTGCCGCCCTGCGGATGGAAAGACCTCGGGCGACGGCGAGCGATCAGCTTCCGGCAAAGCGCGCCGGGCGCTTTTGCTGGAACGTAGGTTGCAGCCTTCCTGCGCGTCGGGATGGTCGAAGGCGATGCCCGGCATCGCGCGCTCGTAGGCCGGCGCGCCGCCCGGCGGCATCCGGGCGCCGTGCCGCATCGCGTGCTTCAGGCGAGCAAGGCATTCGCGCCGAAGGCCATCGCGCAGTCGAAGACGATGTCGCCGGCGTGCTGCTGGTCTACGCCAAGACGAACGAGGAGCGGGGCGCCAAGGGCATCTCGGCCTTCATGGTCGAGAAAGACTTCCCCGGCTTCCAGGTGGCGCAGAAGCTGACGAAGACGGGTTTTCGCGGCAGCCCCACCGGCGAGCTGGTGTTCAACGACTGCCGCGTGCCGGCGGCCAATCGGGTCAGCGAGCAAGACCGCGGCGTGCAGCTGGTGATGAACGGGCTGGACCTGGAGCGCGCGATGGCCGCGCCGCTGTGCCTGGGCATCTGCGAGCGCGCGCTGGAGCTGTCGATCGAATACGCGCGCACGCGCCGGCAGTTCGGCCGGCCGATCGCCGACATGTACGTCTGGACCGAATCGGCGTGCGTGATGACCTACCAGGCGCTGCGCGCCGCCAATCACCTGGAAGTGGGCGGCGGCGGCCGCGGCGAGATCCACGAGATCACCGCCGCGCCGGTGATGTACGCGGCCAACACGATGAACAAGGTGCTGGACGAGGCCGTGCAGATCCACGGCGGCAGCGGCTGCATCTGGGAGTCCGAGATCAACCGCCTGTGCCGCGCCATCAAGCTGCTGGAGATCGGCGCCGGCACGACCGAGGTGCACAAGATCATCATCGGCGACGAGCTGCTGGGGCGCTGAGCGCCGGGCCAGGCGGACAGCGCCCGGCCCGGCGGGTTCTCAGCGGTGGCCGCTGGGGCGCGCCTGATCCGGCTTGCGGTAATCGCAGACACCGTCCGGGAAGATCGCCTTCAGCTGGGCGATCTCGGCGGCGTCCGGCACCCATGGCGCATAGGTGCCGTCAGCGAGCGCCTTGCTCACCGGCTTGCGTGCGCAGTTGTAGATGCCGCCTTCGATCGGTGCGCCGGCCACGGTACGCGAGGTGCCGTACAGCGGGAAGCGCTGCGTGCACGCGCCCTCCGCCTCGTGGTCGAGGATGCCGTTCCATGCGTCGCGGCCGCGATGGATCAGCTGCCCCTTCAGGTCGTAGCAGGCGTCGGTGGCCTCGGCCGGCTTGTTGCGTGCGATGCCCTTGCCGGGGTTCAGGCGCATGTTCGTCAGCCAGCGGTCCATCACGCCCAGCGCCTCCAGCGACTGGCTGGCCTTGGGCACGCCCGGCGTGGTGTCGGTGAACCACACGACCATGTGGTCGCTGTTGCCCATGCGGTCGAGCACGCGCTGGCGCGAGGCGAAGCTCTGGTGCGAGTTGTGCATGTCCAGTTCGCGCTCCATGTACTGGCGATGGTCGATCGCCGGCACCTCGAGCTTGCCGCTGAACACGTGGCCGCTGGTGTAGGCGGCGCGCATGGCGATCGGGTCGCCGTGGCTGCGCGGCGCCGGCTCGCCTGCGGACGGCGCACGGTTCGCGTTGCGGCTGCTCCACGGGTCGAAGTTCGCCGGCGTGTTCGGCGGCAGGAACGGTGCGCCTTCCTGCACCATCTGGCTCGGATGCTTCCAGCCGCCGATGTTCCAGTTCAGGCGCAGGAACTCGGCCGGCGTGATGTTGCCTTTGTTCAGCGAGCGCAGCCCGTACTGCACGCCGGCGTTGTCCCAGGTGACGCGTGCCGCGCCGGTGGCGTCGATACCGTAGACGTTGCGCAGGTCGTCGTAGTGCGTCCAGCGGATCGCGGCGATGTCGGATTGCGGCTCCCACAGCGCCTGGTTGGGCGCCTGGCCATACCACGGGTTCATCGCCAGCGGCGCCAGGCCCCGCCAGGCGTTGACGCACTCGGTGGAGCCGGGGGCGGTGCTGTAGCCGAGCGCGGTCTTGGTGGCGGCCAGCGGATCGGGCACCGAATCCTCTGCGTTGAAGCCCACCAGCCAGCTGCGGTTCTTGGTGACGCGCCACTTCGCATTCATGCGGTCGGTGGCGTCCATGTAGTACTCGAGCAGCTCGCAGTCGCCGACGTGAATGGTCTGCGTGACCATGTCCGGATAGCTCTGCACCGGCAGCAGGCCGTCGAGCACGCCGGGGTTGTTCTGCGCGATCAGGTACTGCTGGATCGCACCGCCCGAGCCGCCCAGGCCCACCGTGTACAGCGGCACGCCGTAGCGCTCGATGAAGCGTTCCTTGGTCATCATCGCCGTCTCGCCGGCGAGGTTCATGTTGTAGTGCGTGCCGGTGTTGTTGCCGCTGCTGTGCACGATGGCCCAGCCCTGGCCCAGGATGTCCGGGTTCATCGAACCGCCGTGCACCGTGCCCTGCGAGTGGCCGATGGCCACGCCGCCCTGGAACCAGTACAGCAGCTTGTGGTTCCACAGGCTGGTGTCGTCCTGGGCGGTGCTGTCCTTCGCCGGCAGCGGCGCGAGCATGGCGATGCTGTACAGGAAGCGGTTGATCGAGCCGATCTCGCGCCGCACGACGAAGTCGACCACGCGGCCGTCGGCGAGCGTGGTCTGTCCCATGTCTGCCGGCCGCGATCCATCGGCAGGCAAGGCCTTCAGGGCGCCGCCGGAAGCCGCGCGATACCAGTAGGCGACGAAGGTGTCGATCGAACAGTCGCGGCTGTAGCCGATGATGTTGCCATTCGCGCCGGTGACCTTGTAGCCCGGCGCGACGGCGCTGTCGACCAGCGGCTGGCGATTGACCGCACCCTGGATCGTCGTGCAGACGAAGGGCGTCTGCTGCGGCCCGGTGAACATCGGGCCGGTGATCGGCCAGTTGGTGATCGCTATCGTGTCGCGCGAATTGCCGCTGCGGTGCCGTACCTCGAGCGTGTTGCGGCCGTTGGCGAGGCCGCTGATCACGCCCTCGAGTCCGTCGCTGACCTCTTTCATCGCCACGTTGACGGTCTTGCCGTTGAGCAGCAGCACGAGCTTGTCGCGCAGCCCTGGCGCGGCGCGCACGTGGATGCGCGCGTCGCCGCCGGAGACGTACTCCGGCGTGCTGGACAGCACGCTCAGCTTGACGCGCATCGAAGAGTTGCCCTGCGCCGCTGAAAGGGCGCCGGCGCGCTCGGCCGAGGCGCTGTCGTCGGTGCCGCCGCCGCCGCAGCCGGCCAGCAGGGTGGCGCTGGCTGCGAGAGCCGATGCCGTGCTCGTGAAACGCATGTCGTCTCCTTCGGGCAGCTCGCCCGATTGTTTTGGGTGGGGAGCGCCGCGGTATCACCAGCGGCGGCATGCAGGCTATGCGGCTTCGGCGCGCCTGACCATCCGGGTCGGCCCCGAGGCCCGCGCGTTCGGGGGAGCGCATGCGGCGCGGGCAGCCGCCAAGACGCGGCCGCAGCCGCAGCCGCAGCCGCAGCCGCAGCCGCAGCCGCTGCGGTGCGCATCGGCGGGCCGGCGCGGTTATCGTCGCGATGGAGCCTTGCCATCATCGACGCCATGAATATCCTTCGTCCGACCTCGCTGGGTGCCGCTGCCCACGATTCGCCGCTGCCCTATGCCGCGCCCGACGAGCAGCTGGTGCCGTCCGACACGCTGTGGCCCGACGCTCGCGCGCCGCGCGGCATGGTGCTGTTCGAGAAGGCCGGGCCGCGGCGCAGGCTGTATTTCGATCCGGCACACACGCGTGCCGCGGTGGTCACCTGCGGCGGGCTGTGTCCGGGGCTGAACAACGTGATCCGCTCGGTGACGCGCGAGCTGCGGCGCAGCTACGGCGTCGCCGAGGTGCTCGGCATCCGCGGCGGCTATCGCGGCCTCGACCCGCAGCGCGGCAAGCCGCCGATGGAACTCAGCGACGAGGTCGTCGAGGACATCCACAAGGAAGGCGGCACGCTGCTGGGCACCTCGCGCGGGCCGGTGGACATGGACGTGGCGGTGGACTTCCTGATCGCGCAGCGCGTGAAGCTGCTGTTCACCGTCGGCGGCGACGGCACGCAGCGCGGCGGCCAGGCGCTGCTGGACAAGGCGCGCGAGCGCGGTTATGCGCTGTCGGTGGTCGGCATTCCGAAGACCATCGACAACGACGTGCGCTACGTCACGCGCACCTTCGGCTTCGGCACCGCGGTGGGCGAGGCGGTGCGCGTGCTGCGCAGCGCGCACACCGAGGCGCGCTGCGTCGACAACGGCGTGTCGCTGGTCAAGCTGATGGGCCGGCACGCGGGTTTCATCGCCGCCGCCGCCACGGTGGCCAGCCAGGAGGTCAATTTCTGCCTGGTGCCCGAAGTGCCGTTCGCGCTCGACGGCGAGCGCGGCCTGTTCGCCGCGCTGGAGCGCCGGCTGCAGCGCAAGCCGCATGCGGTGGTGGTCGTCGCCGAAGGCGCCGGGCAGGAGCTGCTGCCGGCCAGCGGCGAGCGCGATGCCTCGGGCAACCTGAAGCTGCAGGACATCGGGCTGCATCTGCGCGAGCGCCTGGTCGCGCACTTCCAGGCGCGCGGCGTGGAGATGACGATGCGCTACTTCGACCCGAGCTATCAGATCCGCGGCTGCCCGGCCGATACCGACGACGCGCTGCTGTGCGACCGCCTGGCGCGCCATGCGGTGCATGCGGCGATGGCCGGCAAGACCGGGGTGGTCATCAGCTACCTGAACGGCCAGTACGTGCACGTGCCGGTGGCGGAGATCGTGCGCGGCAGCAAGCGCCTGGACCTCGAAGGCGAGCTGTGGCGCGCGGTGCTGTCCAGCACCGGCCAGCCGGTGCGGTTGGGCTGAGCGCCGCTGCGAGGTCGCCGCCCGACGTCGCGCCGCTGCTGCTGTTCAGGCTCGGCTTCGGCCGGCAGCGGTGCTGCGCCAGCGTTGCCACTGCATGTAGAGCACGCCGGCCAGCACCACCGCGCCGCCGATCACCTGCTCGGCCAGCGGCGGCACGTCGAACAGCAGCATCGACAGCAGCACCGCGAACACCGGCACGGTGTTCTGCCACAGCCCGCCGCTCTGGATGCCCAGCCGGCTGACGCCGACGTTCCACGCCACCGTCGCCAGCCCGGTGCAGAACACGGCCGCCACCAGCAGCTGCGCCAGCGGCAGCGGCCCGGGTTGCAGGTTCGGCGCGCCGGCCAGGCCGACGGCGCGCGCCAGCGCCCAGGCCAGCAGCAGCCACGGCAGCGCGCCGGCGGTGGTCAGGAAAGTGCGGCGCAGTTGCGGCGTGCCGGCCGCGAACCAGCGCTGCGCGAGGATCGAATAGGCGGTCCAGCTGCAGATGCCCAGCACCACCAGCAGCTCGCCGCCGCCGAGGCCGAAGGCGTGGCCGGAGCCGCGCCGGGCGCCGATGCCGGCGCGCGTCTGGCCCCAGATGGCGATGCCGGCGCCGAGCAGCGTCAGCACCGTCGCGCCCCAGAAGCCGCGCTCGAGCCGTGCGCCGGTCATCAGCCGCGACACCAGCGCCACGTACACCGGCGAGCCGGCCGAGACCGCGGCCACGGTCATCGGATGCGTGCGGTACAGCCCCAGGTTGTAGAGCACCAGGAAAGCCGCCACGTAGAAGCTGAGCACGGCCACGCGCCACAGCGGGATCGGGGTGCGCAACTGTCGCGCGCCGGCCGAAGCCAGCAGCAGCACGCCGAGCAGCGCCGCCGCCACCACGTAGCGCAGCGGCGAGACCCAGAACGGGTCGAAGGTCTGCAGCAGCGCCGCCGACAGCGGCAGGTTCAGCCCGAACAGCAGGCAGGCCGCCAGATAGCCCAGCGTGCCGGTCAGCGCCGCTGACGCTTGCACTTGAACTCGCACTCGCACTCGCACTCGCACTCGCACTCGCACTCGCGCGGCCGCTGGGTTCAAGCCGGGCGCAGCAGCGCCAGCTGGCGCGACTGCACGACCAGCCGGCCCCGGCTGTCCCACAGCGCGCCGTCTTCGATGACGCGGCCGCCGCTCAGGTCCTGCGACCAGAACTGCCCGAGCATCCAGCCCCGCGCCGGACGACGGCGCAGATGCACGGTGAGCTCGATGGTCGGCACCCAGCCGACCATGCCGAGCAGGCCGAACACCGCCGGCGGAAAGGCGTCGGCCAGCAGCAGGCAGGCCAGCGCGTCGGGCGCGCGGCCGTCGGTGAAGCAGGCCCAGCCGCGCAGTTGCGCGCGTCCGGCCGCGCCGGGCCGGGCATCGTCCGGATGCAGCCGCACGTCCAGCCGCTGCAGGATCGGCAGCTCCACGCCTTGCGTCAGCGCCGAACGCGAGGGGCAGGCCTCGGGCGGCGGCATCTGCGGCGGCGGCGGCGCCAGGACCGGCGCGGCGTCGTCGAGTCGGCCCATCGCCGCCAGCAGTTCCAGCCGCGCGCTGCCTTGCTGCAGCAGCGTCGCGCGCAGTGTGCTCACGCTGCGTCCGCGGCGCAGCAGCTGCGTGTCGACGCGGCAGGGTTGGCCGGCCAGTCCGGGGCGCAGGTAGTGCACGCTGATGCTCAGCGCGTCGGGCTGCTGCGGCGTGCACTGTTGCAGCGCGCGCGCCGCCAGCGCCAGCAGGTAGCCGCCGTTGGGGTTGGCGCCGATGTTCCAGGCCGGCTGCACCTGGCCGGCAAAGCTCGCGCTGCTGCCGGACTCGCCGGGCAGCGCGCCCAGCGGGCTCAGATGCACGTCGTCGTCGAACTGGCTCATAAGGCAAGCTTTGTGCTGATCGCGCTCCGCCATGAGCGCCTTGGAGCGCCCACGCGCGCCCAGCGTGTATTGTCGGCCGCGGCCTTCAGGTGCCGCAGAAGGTGCGGTAGGCGGCGGTGAGCTGCGCCGGCGCCGGCTGCGCATAACGCGCCAGCGCCGGGTCTTCGTCGTAGGGCCGGCGCAGCGCCGCCAGCAGCGCTTCGAAGGGCTGCAGGTCGCCCTGCGCCGAGGCGGCGTCCAGCGCTTCTTCGACGCGCTGGTGGCGCGGAATGATCCACGGGCTGAGCGAACGCATGCGTGCGGCGCGCGCCGGCGCGGCACCGGTGCCGCCGTCTTCGGCCGCGCAGCGCGCATGCCAGCGCTGCAGCCACGGCGTCACCGCCGCGCCTGCGCTGAACAGCGCGCGCAGCGGGGCGGCTTCACCCGCCGCGGCGTCGGCCAGCCGGCGCCAGGCGAGCGTGAAGTCGACGCCGTGCTGCTGCAGCAGGGCCAGCCAGTCTTCGGCCAGCGCGGCGTCGCCGCCGTCGTCGGCTTGCGGGTCGTGCCGCAGGCCGAGCTTGGCGCGCTGCCCCTGCAGCAGCGCCTGCGCGTACCACGCCGGGAAGGCGTCGATCACCTCGGTGAGCTGCGCCACGGCGCGCTGCACCGCGGCGCTGTCGCCGGCGTCGGCCAGCAGCGGCAACAGCGCCTCGGCCAGGCGCGCCAGGTTCCAGCGCGCGATCAGCGGCTGGTTGCCGTAGGCATAGCGCCCGCCGTGGTCGATGCTGCTGAACACCGTGGCCGGGTCGTAGGCCTCGAGGAAGGCGCAGGGGCCGTAGTCGATGGTCTCGCCGGAAATCGTCATGTTGTCGGTGTTCATCACGCCGTGGATGAAGCCGACGTTCATCCAGGCGGCGACCAGCGCCGCCTGGCGCTGCGCCACCGCGCGCAGCAGCGCCACCTCCGCGTCCGGCGCGCCGGCCAGGCCTGGGTCATGGCGCGCGATCGCATAGTCGGCCAGCCGGCGCAGTTCGTCGAGCTGGCCGCGCGCGGCGAAGTACTGGAATGTGCCGACGCGCAGATGGCTGGCCGCGACGCGCGTCAGCACCGCACCGGGCAATGCGTGTTCGCGCAGCACCGGCTCGCCGGTGGCGGCGACCGCCAGCGCGCGTGTCGTCGGGATGCCCAGCGCGTGCATCGCTTCGCCGATCAGCACCTCGCGCAGCATCGGCCCGACGGCGGCCTTGCCGTCGCCGCCGCGCGAGAAGGGCGTGCGCCCGCTGCCCTTGAAGGCGATGTCGCGGCGCTGGCCGTTGCGGTCGACGACCTCGCCGATGAGCAGCGCGCGCCCGTCGCCGAGCTGCGGCGAAAAGCCGCCGAACTGGTGGCCGGCATAGACCTGCGCCAGCGGCTGCGCGCCTTCGGGCAGCGCGTTGCCGGAGAACAGCGCCGCACCGGCGGCACCGTCCAGCGCCGCGGCATCGAGGCCGAGCTCGCCGGCCAGTTCGCGGTTCAGGTACAGCAGCGCCGGCGCCGGCACCTGGGCCGGCTGCCAAGCAACATAGGCGCCGGGCAGCTCGCGCGCGTAGCTGTTGTCGAAGGGGATGTGCATCGGACCACAGTGTGCCCTCGCGGCGCCTGCGAGGCGGGGGCAGGGTCAAGCCGGCGCTTCGAGAACGCCAAGCGGGCGCGCGAGAATTGCCGCCACATGCAAGGAGCCGACCGATGAGCAAGGACAACGCCGATCAGATCGCCGAATGGAACGGCGCGCTGGGCCAACGCTGGGCCGATGCGCGGCGCGAGATCGAAGCCCTCGCCGCCGGCTTCGGCGCAGCGGCGCTGCAGCGCGCACGCGTCGAGCCCGGCGAACGCGTGATCGACATCGGCTGCGGCTGCGGCGACACCTCGATCGAGCTGGCGCGCCGTGTCGGTGCGGCGGGCCGCGTGCTCGGCGTCGATGTCTCGCAGCCGATGCTGCAGGTGGCGCGCGAGCGCGCTGCCGCGGCCGGGCTGCGCCAGCTGTCGTTCAGCGAAGCCGATGCGTCGAGCGCGGCGCTTCCGGCGCAAACCGATCTGCTGTATTCGCGCTTCGGCGTGATGTTCTTCGCCGATCCGCCGGCCGCGTTTTCGCACCTGCGCGCCGCGCTGCGTCCGGGTGGCCGCATCGTCTTCGTCTGCTGGCGCGCGCCGCGCGACAACGGCTGGGCGATGGCGCCGCTGGTCGCGGCGCGCCGCGCGCTGGGCATCACGCCGCCGCCGGCCGACCGGCTGGCGCCGGGGCCCTTCGCCTTTGCCGACGGCGAGCGCGTGCGCGGCATCCTTGCCGGCGCCGGCTTCGCCGACATCGAGCTGCAGCGCGTGGATGCGCCGATCGTGCTCGGCGCGACGCCACATGCCGCCGCCGAGAGCGCGCTGCGCGTCGGCCCGACCTCGCAGCTGGTGCGCGACGCAGGCCCCGGGCATCTGCCGGCGATCCTGCAGGGCGTCGAACGCGAGCTCGCCGCGTTGGCCGCGGCCGACGGGCAGGTCAGCCTAGGCGGCTCGGCCTGGGTGGTGTCGGCCGCGAGGGGCTGAAGCCCGGGCGCGCGGCAACCGGAGTCGCGGCATGGCAAGATCGCGTGCATGAGTCAGGACTACGGCAGCGAGTCGCCGCGCGCCCACCAGCAGACCGACCACCGGCGGCCGGCGCGCTATCTGGTGGTCATCTCGGCCGGCGGGCCGATGCTGGCGCGGCTGTTCCTGGACACGCGCGAGCAGGTCGCCGAGTTCGATGCCGGCAGCGAGGAAGCGGTGCAGATGACCAGCGGTCTGGTGGCCGCGCGCGGCGCCGAAGGCAGCGAATGGGACCGAGCACTGCAAGGCCACAGCGCGGCGGAACGCCGCGCTGCCGAGGTCTATAGGCTCGACCCCTGATGCGTGATGTGGATTCGCGATCGAAGGTAGGAAGACGTGCGCCCGCTGGCGGCGCATAGCGGCTGCTCGTGGCTGTTCGTATTTCCGTGCGGGCCGAGGACAGCGGGGAAGCGAATCCGCTCATGTCCCCCGCCCGGTCTGTCGACCGGGCTCCTCCTTTACTTCCCGGATTCGCTTCCCCGCCATCCTCGGCTGGCAGCGCCGTGGCTGTCGCAGCGCCCGAACAGCCGCGTTCCCGCCGCAAGCAGCATGGGGTCTGGGGCAGTCGTGTTTGCGGCCTCGACCGCGCCGCAGCGGCGCCAAGCCGAGGATGGTGGGTGAGCGCATTCGGGAAGTAGAGGAGGAGACCGCGCCATTCATGGCGCGGTCGGGGGACATGAGCGAATGCGCTCACCCGCCAGCCTCGGCCCGCACCGTCCTTGGAGCGCAAAGCGGTCAGCTGAATGACCGCAACGCGCCGGAAGCGGCTGTCCTGGTTGAACGCGAGCAGGTGTCAGCCGCAGCTGACGACGATGTCGGTGAAGCTGTCGGCAAAGAACACGCCGCTGCCGTTGCGCACGCTGCAGCTGCCCAGCGCCGGCTGCGTGATCACCTGCACGTCGTAGCGCGTGCCGTCGGGCAGCAGCGTGCCGAAGGCGAAGGCGCCGTCGGCGGCGACCGCGATGCGTTCGCCGCCGTTGCCCAGCGTCAGCGCCACGCCGCTCTGCAGGCCGCTGACCGTGCCGCGCAGCGTGGCGGCGAAGGCGCAGCTGACCTCGACGTTGTCCACTGAACGGCCGTCGGCATCGATGCTGCCGCTGCCGTTGGCGACGCTGCAGCTTTGACCCGCCGGCTGCGTGCCGACCGTCACCGCATAGGCGCTGTTTGCATCCAGCGCCGTGGAAAAAGTGAAACTGCCGTTGCGTCGCACGCCGAGCGCGTCGCCGCCGTTGTTGAGCAGCGTGACGCTGCGCTCGGCGCCCAGCCCCGACACCGTGCCGCCGACCTCGCCGCCGCCGCAGCCGGCCAGGAGCAGGACCAGGACGGCAGCACAGCACAGCGCACGGGCAGTCATTGCAGGCGGCTTCATCGCGGCAAGTCGAAGACGGATGGCTTCAATCCAGCACGTCGCGCGGCGGCGAGCCGTCCCGCGGAGGAGGCTTGGCGCGCGCTTGCGGTGCCGGTCCGGCGCCGCGCAGATTCAGCAGGTTGCCGCCGAGGATCAGCGCGGTGCCGGCGACGGTCAGCAGGTCCATGCGCTCAGCATAGATCAGCCAGCCGGCCAGCGCGGTCAGCGGCACGCGCAGGTAGTCCATCGGCATCACCACGGTGGCGTCGGCATGGCGCATGGCACGCGCCATGCAGTAGTGCGAGAAGGTGCCGCAGAAGGCCACCAGCAGCACCCAGGCCCAGACGGTGGCCGAGGGCCAGCGCCACAGCCAAAGCGCCGGCCCCAGCCCGAGCAGCGACTGCACGATCAGCATCCAGAACATGATCGTCGTCGCGCTGTCGGTGCGCGTCAGCGACTTGACCATCGTCACCGACACCGCGAAGCCCAGCGCCGCGCCCAGCGCCACCAGCTGGCCCGGGCTCAGGCCCGAGGTGCCGGGGCGCACGATCAGCGCCACGCCGAGCAGCCCCAGCGCCACCGCCAGCACCTTGCCCGCGGTGATGCACTCGCCGAGGAACACCGCGGCCAGCACGATGATCCAGATCGGCATCGTGAACTCGATCGCCACCACCTGCGCCAGCGGGATCAGCGTCAGCGCCGCGAACCAGGCGTACTGCGCCGCGTAGTGCACGCTGTTGCGCAGCCCATGCTCGCGCAGCCGCTGGGTCTTCAGCGACGCCGCGCCGCCGGCCGCGCGCACCAGCGGCCACAGCAGCCCCAGGCCGATCACCGAGCGCATCTCCATCAGCTGGAACACGCTGAGCTCGCGCGCGGCCTCGCGGCCGGCGACGGCGATGACCAGCATCAGCGTCAGCCAGCCGCTCATCCATGCGGCGGCCTTGGCGGTGGATTGGGGAGCTTGCATCGGCACTCGGATACAGGCCAGACTCTAGGGCATGGACGCGATGGTGCTGAAGCGCAGCGGCGGGCCGCTGGAATGGACCGAACTGCCCGAGCGGCAGCCCGGCCCGGGGCAGATCCGCGTGCGCGTCGCCGCCTGCGGCGTGTGCCGTACCGACCTGCACGTGCTCGACGGCGAACTGCCGGACATCGCGCTGCCGATCATTCCCGGCCACGAGGTCGTCGGCCGCATCGACGCGCTCGGTCCCGGCGTCGACGGCTTGGCGCTCGGCGAACGTGTCGGGTTGCCGTGGCTGGGCCATACCTGCGGCGTCTGCGCCTATTGCGCCGGCGGCCGCGAGAACCTGTGCGACCGGCCGCTGTTCCACGGCTGCACGCGCGACGGCGGATACGCCAGCGCCGTCGTTGCCGACGCGCGCTTCGCCTTCCCGCTGGGCGACGAGGGCAGCGACGAGGCGCTGGCGCCGCTGCTGTGCGCCGGGCTGATCGGCTGGCGCGCGCTGACGCTGGCCGGCGACGGGCGCCGCCTCGGCCTCTACGGCTTCGGCGCGGCGGCGCACATCCTGGCGCAGGTGGCGCGCTGGCAAGGGCGCGAGGTCTATGCATTCACGCGGCCGGGCGACGCGGCCAGCCAGGCTTTCGCGCGCCGGCTCGGCGCGGTCTGGGCCGGCGGCTCCGACGAGGCGCCGCCGCAGCCGCTGGACGCGGCGATCCTCTTCGCCGCGGTCGGCGCGCTGGTGCCGGCCGCCTTGCAAGTGGTGCGCAAGGGCGGGCGCGTGGTCTGCGCCGGCATCCACATGAGCGACATCCCGTCGTTCCCGTACCGCCTGCTGTGGCAGGAGCGGCAGCTGCTGTCGGTGGCCAACCTGACGCGGCAGGACGGCATCGACTTTCTGGCGCTGGCGCCGCGGGTGGGCATCGTCACGCATACCCGGCGTTATGCGTTGCGCGACGCCAACCAGGCGCTGGCCGATCTGCGCGCCGGGCGCTTCGACGGCGCCGCGGTGCTGGTGCCCTGAGGGCTATCCTTCACAGGCTCTCACGGGGCGCTTTTGCGCACGCGCACCGGGCCCTTCGCTTCGGGCGCCGGCGTATCGGTGGCGAGTCGGGCGGCGAGTTGGGCGGCCAGCGCGGCTTCGGGCGTGGCCCCCGGCGCCGGTGTCTCGGCATCCGCTGCCGCGCCGGCGATGACGTGCGTGTGAGGCGCCAGCAGCTGCACCAGATGCCCGTAGATCTTCGGGTTGCCGGCGACTACTTCGCGCTGGTACAGGAAGTCGGCGTCGCCGGTGAAGTTGCCGACCAGCCCGCCGGCCTCGCTGACCAGCAGCGAGCCCGCGGCCACGTCCCACGGCTGCAGCCCGGTCTCGAAGAAGCCGTCGTACCAGCCGGCCGCGACGTAACACAGGTCGAGCGCGGCGGCGCCGGGGCGGCGCAGTCCGGCGCAGTTCTGCATGACCTCTTCGATGATCTTCAAGTAGCGCTTGAAGTTGTCGCCCCTGCGGAACGGAAAGCCGGTGCCGACCAGCGCTTCGGCCATGCGCGTGCGCCGGCTGACGCGCAGCCGCCGGTCGTTGAGGTAGGCGCCGCGGCCCTTCGAGGCATAGAACAGGTCGTTGCGCGCCGGGTCGTAGACCACGGCCTGCTGCACCTGGCCGCGATGCGCGAGCGCGATCGACACCGCATAGGTCGGCAGGCCATGGATGAAGTTGGTGGTGCCGTCCAGCGGGTCGATGATCCAGACGTAGTCGCTGTGCTTCGCGCCGCGGGTGCGCCCCGATTCCTCGGCCAGCACGCCGTGGCCCGGGTAGGCCTCGAGCAGCGTGTCGATGATGACCCGCTCCGACGCATGGTCGACCTCGGTGACGAAGTCGTTGGGGTTCTTGACGCTGACCTTCAGCAGGTCGACGTCGAGCGCCGCGCGGTTGATGATCGCGCCTGCCGCGCGCGCCGCCTTGACGGCGATGTTGAGCATGGGATGCAGGGATTGGGACATGGGGGGCGGCGGGGCGAAGAGGCGAAAGCAGGGGCGGCAGCGGTGGCAAAGAGCGGTGCGGCGAGAATGCCGCGGCAGCCGTGAATTTTAGCCGCCGATGCCCGAGCCCGCCGCACCCGCCGCACCCACCGACGCGACCCGCTTCGTGCTGATGCAGCCCAGCCATGGCGGCAACGTCGGCGCCGCGGCGCGCGCGATCAAGGTCATGGGCTTCGCCGAGCTGGTGCTGGTGCGGCCGCGTTTCGCCGACGTGCTGTGCCGCGAGGAGACGGTGGCGATGGCCAGCGGCGCGGCCGACATCCTGGTGCGCGCACGCGTCGTGGACACGCTGGATGAGGCGCTGGACGGCATCCAGCACGCCTGCGCGACGGCGATGACGCCGCGCGACTTCGGCCCGCCGACCTTCGCGCCGCGTGCGCATCTGCCGTCGCTGCCGGCGAGCGGGCAGCGCGTGGCCTTCGTCTTCGGCTCCGAGCGCGTGGGCCTGGGCAACGACGACGTCTACCGCTGCCACGCCTGCCTGAGCATCCCCACCGATGCGCGCTACGGCTCGCTGAACCTGGCGCAGGCGGTGCAGCTGATCGCCTATGAATGGCGCCTGGCGCTGGGCGGCTTCGAGGTGCGGCCGCGCACGCCCGAGGCGGTGCGCGCCGACATGCGCGCGGTGCAGGGCGCGCTGGACCACTGGGCGCGCGTGCTGGTGCGCATCGGCTACCTGGACCCCGCCGCGCCGAAGAAGCTGCTGCCGCGGCTGCAGCAGCTGCTCAACCGCGCGCAGCTCAGCGACGAGGAAGTGCACATCCTGCGCGGCATCGCGCGTGCCGTCGAACGGCGCGGCTGACGCGCCGCTTCACAGCACACTTCAGATCAGAGCCTGTGAATGAAGCCGGCGCGGCCGAGCGGATGTCTCGGATTCGTGCGCAGGCTCTTCAGACGACGCCGTCGCTGACCATCGTGGCCACGATCAGCTGCACGAACTGCTCGATCGTGCGCGTCACCGAACTGGAGCCGGTGGCCGTGGTGGTCGCGGCCGACCACAGCACCGCGGCGTCGCCGGCGTCGAAGATGCGCGTGTCGGCATGCACGTTCTGCCAGGTCGTCACCTGCGGCGGAATGCTGGTCGCCCACATCGCGTTCTGATAGCCGGCGAAGCCGCCCCAGCCCGGCCCCCAGCCGCCGCCCCAGCCCCAACCCGGCCCCCAGGCCGGGCCCATGACCATGCCCGGCGAGACGTCGACCTGCGTCGTCACGCTGATGATGCGCGTGACCATCGCATGCGTGACGCCGGCCTGCTGCAGCACGCCGCGCAGCCGTTCCTCGCCGACCGGCCCTTCTTCGGGCAGGTACTTGTAGGACTGCAGCGCCTGCACGCCGACGCCCTGCAGCGCCGCGACCATGCGGTCCTCGAACAGGCGCCGGTTGGTCGAGTCGCGCACCGCGGACATGACCATCAGCTGCTTGATGCGGTGCTTGCCGGCGTATTGCGGGTTGATCCACTGCGCATCCAGCGTCGTCGGCGTACTCGCGCAGCCCAGCAGCGCCAGCGCCAGCGCCGCCGCGGCGCCGAGCAGCAGGGTCGAACGACGCTTGATCATGGGGCTTTCCGTGGTGCTTGGACGGCGGCCCGGTGCCGACGTGAATCTGCCGCGCAGCTTACACTTTGTGGCCGATCCTTCGGAATTTCCACCATGTTCAGCCGCCTGCGTGAAGACATCGCCTGCATCGTCGAGCGCGACCCCGCGGCACGCTCGGCCTGGGAGGTGCTGAGCTGCTATCCGGGGCTGCACGCGCTGGTCATGCACCGCTGGGCGCACGCCTGCTGGATACACGGCTGGCGCTGGCTCGGGCGCTTCATCTCGCAATGCGCGCGCTTTTTCACCGGCATCGAGATCCATCCGGGCGCGACGGTGGGCCGCCGCGTGTTCATCGACCACGGCATGGGCATCGTCATCGGCGAGACCGCCGAGGTCGGCGACGACTGCACCATCTACCAGGGCGTGACGCTGGGCGGCACGACGCTGTACAAGGGCACGAAGCGCCATCCGACGCTGGGCCGCGGCGTCGTCGTCAGCGCCGGCGCCAAGGTGCTGGGCGGCTTCACCGTCGGCGACGGCGCGCGCGTCGGCTCGAACGCGGTGCTGCTCAAGCCGGTGCCGCCGGGCGCGACCGCGGTGGGCATCCCCGCGCGCATCATCGAGGCCAAGGCCGATGCGGCGCGCGAGGCGGCGTCGGCGCGCATGGGCTTCTCGGCCTACGGCGTGACGCAGGGCGACGATCCGGTGTCGCTGGCAATGAAGGGGCTGATCGACAGCACCGCGTCGCAGGAGCACCAGATCGCGCTGCTGTGGCGGGCGATCGAGAAGCTGTCTGCCGGCGCGCGCGAGCTGTCGCTGGCCGAATGCGTGCCGCAGGACGCGCACACCACCGAGAGTTTCGACGCCGAAGAGCTGAACCGGCTGGTGCGCTGAAGGCGCCGTCGGCGCTGTCAATCCCATGCCGCTCTGCAGGGGGCCGTTGACCTCCGGCGCAGCGCAGCGCAGCGGAACAATCATTCGCTCCGCATGCGCGGGGCCGCAAGTGTCCGCGCCGCGGGTCGCCCCTGCTGTCGCTTGCTGGAGGCCCGCATGGAGATCGTGCAATGCGTGCTGTCCAGCATGTACCTGGACAAGGACAAGCTCGCCGCCGCGATGCGCGGCAACGGCGCGCTGTCCTGGGCTGACCATCATCCCTGCCTGTTCTCGGGCACCGAGCGCTTCTTCCGCCCCGGCTGCAAGGCCAACCTGGTGAGCAGCTGGCTGCCGGCGCTCGATGGCGTGGTCCCGCGCCTGGAGGCCGGGGCCAAGGTGGCCGACATCGGCTGCGGCCATGGCGCGTCGACGATCGTGATGGCCCAGGCCTATCCGAAGTCGCATTTCCACGGCTTCGATTTCCACCTGCCGTCGATCGAGCAGGCGCGCCAGCGCGCGGCCGCGGCCGGCGTGCAGGACCGCGCCGAGTTCGGCTGCGCCACGGCGCGCGAATTCCCCGGCAGCGACTACGACCTGGTGTGCTGCTTCGACTGCCTGCACGCCATGGGCGATCCGGTCGGTGCGGCCAGGCGTGCGCACCAGGCGCTGAAGCCGGGCGGCAGCGTGCTGCTGGTCGAACCCTTCGCCAACGACGAACTCGACCAGAACCTGAATCCGGTGGGGCGCATGTTCTATGCGGCATCGACCTGCATCTGCACGCCGAACTCGCTGTCGCAGGAGGTGGGTCTGGGCCTGGGCGCGCAGGCCGGCGAGCGGCGTCTGCGCCATGTCTTTGCCGAGGCCGGCTTCGGCAGCTTCAGGCGCGCGACCGAGACGCCTTTCAACCTCGTGCTCGAGGCGCGCAAGTAGCCGCTTCAGCAGCCGCTAAGCAGCCGCAGCGGCAGGCTCAGGCGCGCGGCGGACGGATCGCGCTCTTGGGCCTGAAGGCCTTGCACACCGACGCATCGGTCTCCAGGTACGGCCCGCCGATCAGGTCGATGCAATAGGGCACCGCGGCGAAGATGCCGGGCACCGGCGGCGCGGCGTCCGGCAGGCCCTGCAGCGTTTCGGCGATGGCCTTCGGCTGGCCGGGCAGGTTGATGATCAGCGCCTGGCCGCGGATCACGGCGACCTGCCGCGACAGGATCGCCGTGGGCACGAAGGCCAGGCTGATCTGGCGCATCTGTTCGCCGAAGCCCGGCATCAGCTTGTGCGCCACCGCGAGCGTCGCCTCGGGCGTCAGGTCGCGCGGCGCCGGGCCGGTGCCGCCGGTGGTCAGTACCAGGTCGCAACGTGCGTCGTCGACCAGCTCGCACAGCGAGACGCGGATGCGCGCCTCGTCGTCGGGAATCAGCCGCGGCTGCCACTCGATCGGATTGCGCAGCGCACGCGTCAGCCAGTCCTGCAGCGCCGGGATGCCCTGGTCGGCGTAGACGCCGCTGGCGGCGCGGTCGCTGGTCGATACCAGTCCGATGCGCACGGTGTCGAACGAGGTCATGGTCAAGCCTCCGCAAGCCACGGACGGATGAACTGGAACAGCTCGCGGTGGCTGCGCGGACTGCGCTGCTCGGGTGGCAGCGCGGCTTCGCGGCGCGCCGCACGCACCAGGCTGCGCAGGCGCTGCGCGTCGCAGCCGGCATGTTCGCTCAGCCAGCGCGTCAGCGCCTCGTCGCCGGCGAGCAGCGCGTCGCGCCAGCGTTCGGCCTCGTGCAGCAAAAGCGTGTCGCGCGCCGAGCCGAGTTGCGCTTCAGCCACCGCTTCGCGCAGCGGGCCCGGATCGACCTCGCGCATCAGCTTGCCCACGTATTGCAGCTGGCGCCGCCGGCCTTCGTGGCTGCGCGTCTGGCGGTATTGCAGCAGCGCGTCGAGCAGCCGTTCGGGCAGCGCCAGGCTCGCCAGGCGCGCGTCGGGCAGCCCGGCCAGCGCCAGGCCGAGCTTCTGCAGATCGTGCGATTGCTGCTTCAGCCGCGTCTTGCTCGGCGCATCGGCGCTGCCTGGCAGCGCGTCGGCGGGCCCGGGTTCGACGGAGCTAGTGGTATAGGCACGGCGCATGCGGCGGTGGTCGGCGGGGCGTGACGAAGCGGGCGAAGCGGGGGCGCGGGCAAGGACGCTGGGTATCATAGTGCCCGCCTCGACCCCCAGTTTCCCAGGACAACGATGACGCGTTCCCGCGCCGAGCATGGCTTTTCTTATCCGCGCGAGCAGTTCCAGCAGATCGTCGACGACTGCCTCGCGATGGCGCGCGGCATCGGCGCCAGCGACGCCAGCGTCGAGGTCTCCGAAGGCGCCGGGCTGTCGGTGTCGGTGCGCAAGGGCGAGCTGGAGAACGTCGAGCGCAACCGCGACAAATCGCTGGGCGTCAGCATCTACCTCGGCCAGCGCCGCGGCAACGCCAGCAGTTCGGACTTCTCGCCCGAGGCGCTGAAGCAGACGGTGCGCGCGGCCTACGACATCGCGCGCTTCACTGCCGAGGATCCGGTGGCCGGGCTGCCCGACGCCGAGGACCTGGCCACGCCGGCCGAGGCCGCGCGCGACCTGCAGCTGTTCTTCCCGTGGGGCATCGACGCGCAGCAAGCGGCCGAGCTGGCCAAGCGCTGCGAGGACGCGGCGATGGCCACCGACCGCCGCATCACCAATTCCGAAGGCGCCGGCGTGTCGGCGCAGCAGTCGCATTTCTGGGCCGGCAATACGCGCGGATTTCGCGGCGGTTATGCGAGTTCGCGGCACTACCTGTCGGTATCGCCGATCGCCGGCAAGGGCGCGGGCATGCAGCGCGACGCCTGGTACAGCTCGATGCGCGACGCGCGCGAACTGGCGTCGCCCGAGGCCGTCGGGCGCTACGCGGCCGAGCGCGCGCTGTCGCGGCTGAAGTCGCGCAAGGTGGCCACCTGCGAGGTGCCGGTGCTTTTCGAGGCGCCGATGGCCAGCGGCCTGCTCGGCGCCTACGTGCAGGCCACCAGCGGCGGCTCGCTGTACCGCAAGGCGAGCTTCCTGCTCGACAGCCTGGGCCAGCGCATCCTGCCGGAGCATGTCGACGTCGACGAAGATCCGCACGTGCCGCGCGGCAAGGGCAGCGCGCCCTTCGACGACGAAGGCGTGCGCACGAGTTCGCGCAAAGTGGTCGAGCAGGGTGTCGTGCAGAGCTACTTCCTGTCGAGCTATTCGGCGCGCAAGCTCGGCTTGCGCACCACCGGGCATGCCGGCGGCGCGCAGAACCTGACACTGAAGAGCCGCCTCACCGCGCCCGGCGACGACCTGGACGCGATGCTGCGCAAGCTGGGGCGCGGCCTGTTCGTCACCGAGCTGATGGGACAGGGCGTCAACTACGTCACCGGCGACTATTCGCGTGGCGCGGCGGGCTTCTGGGTCGAGGACGGGCGCATCGCCTTTCCGGTGCACGAGATCACCATCGCCGGCAACCTGAAGCAGATGTTCCAGGACCTCGCTGCGGTCGGCGCCGATGTCTACACGCTGGGCAGCAGGTCCTGCGCTTCGGTGTTGATCTCGCGCATGAAGCTCGCGGGCAGCTGAGCCGCGAGTGCCTGGCAGCCGCGCGGCGGCGCTTGGCTCAGCCCAGCGCCTGGGCGGCCTGGTACAGCTTGGTCGAGCGCGCACCGGAGCGGCAGAACAGCAGCATCGGCCGCGGCAACTCCCTGCACAGCGTGGCGAACGCGGCGATCTCCTGCGGCGACTGGTACGCACCGTTGACCGGCAGGTGCCGGTACTGCAGCCCCGCGGCCCGCGCCGCAGCCTCGATCGAGGCGTTGTCGGGCTGCTCGGGGCCGCCTTCGTAGTCAGGCCGGTTATTGACCACGCTGCGGAAACCGAGCCGGGCGAGTTCGGCCATCGCCGCCGGATCGAGTTGCGGTGCCACGCAGACATCCGGCGCAATGGCGCGAATCGGAAGCGACGCGTCCATGGCGGGTCCTCAGCGGCTCAGCGATTGCTTGACGGCGGCGGATACCAGGGCCATTTCGGCCTTTGCACCCAGCCGGGACTTGGCCAGCGCCATCACCCGGCCCATGTCGCCGGGCCCCTTGGCGCCGAGTTCGGCGACCATCGCGGCGACCTCGCGCGCGATCTCCTCGCTGCCCAGGCGCTGCGGCAGGTAGGCCTCGAGGACCTGGATCTCGGCACTTTCCTTGGCCGCGAGGTCGCTGCGTCCGCCTTGCGTGAAGGCGGCGATCGAATCCCTGCGCTGCTTGATCAGCTTGTCGACCAGGCCGATGACCGCGGCGTCGTCGAGCTCGATGCGTTCGTCCACCTCGCGCTGCTTGCATGCCGCCAGCAGCATGCGGATCGTCGACAGCCGCTCGGCGTCCTTGGCGCGCATTGCGGCCTTCATGTCTTCGGTGATGCGATCTTTGAGGCTCACTTCGCCCTCCTCGAGAAACGAACGAGCCCGCGGCGGCTCGCGCCAGCGGGCTCGGTCGGTAACGGCCGGACGCCGCTCAGCCGCTGAGGCCTTTCAGAACAGCTTCTTGGGCAGCTGCATGCTGCGCACGCGCTTGTAGTGGCGCTTCACCGCCGCGGCCTTCTTGCGCTTGCGCTCGGAGGTCGGCTTCTCGTAGAACTCGCGCGCGCGAAGCTCGGTCAGCAGGCCGATCTTTTCGATGGTGCGCTTGAAGCGGCGCAGTGCGACGTCGAAGGGCTCGTTTTCTTTGACGCGAATCGTGGTCATGAATCCTCGTGGGTTCTTGCAGTCTTTGCAGGAGTGTCCGTGCCGGACCGCAAACCCGCGGCCCAGTGCGAAAAGCCTGCGATTCTACCCCGAAGCGCAGGCCGAACCAAGGTTGCCTGTCGTGCGGCACTTGCGCGGCGCGCCCGGCGAGGCCGTGCCGCAGTGCCGGACCCGGCGGCGCCGCGCGGCCGACTACCATGGCGCGCTCATTCAAACTAGGGAACCGTGACTGCGTTGCTTGATCTGCCGTACCGCAGCCACCAAGATCGCACTCCTGTCGACCGCTGGCCGCCTTGTCCTCCTTGTCCTCCTTGTCCAATCCCATGCCGCTGATGTCCTCGCCGAGCGAGCCCGCACGCGCCGATGCCATCGAGCGCGAATTCGGCCCGGTGCTCGCCGCGCTGTTCGACACCTGGCTGGCGCGGCAAGGCGCGATGCTGTCGATCAAGGACGCGGCCACCGGACGCTATGCCTACGTCAACGAGGCGATGGCGCGTTTCCTCGCGCGGCCCGCGGCACAGGTCCGCGGCCATGGCGATGCGGAGTTGGTCGACCCGGCGCTGGCCACCGCTTGGCGTGCTGCCGAGCAGTCGGCGCTGGCGCAGGGGCAGCCGCTGGCCAGCGAACACCGCTTCGAATGGACGGGGCAGCGCCATGACTACGCGGTGCTGCGCCTGGTCATCGACGCCGGCCAGGACGGCCGGCGCTGGCTGTGCAGCATCTGGACCGACCAGGCCCCGCAACGGCAGAAGGACGCGCAGCTTCGCGCGGCGCTCGAACAGCTGGAGGAGCAGCAGCGCGCCAACGAGAAGCTGCGCCTGGAGCTCGCCGACCAGAGTCTGCGCGACGGCGCCACTGGCCTGTACACGCGGCCGCACTTCGAGGACCAGCTGAAGCGCGAGGTGGATCTGTCCACGCGCGAGCACCGCGAGTTCGCGCTGGTGCTGATCGAGATCGATCCCTTCACCGAGCGCGTGCGCGAGCTGGGCGCGGCGGCGCAGGCGCGCATCTTCGAGGCCATGGGGCGGCTGCTGCGCGGCAACACGCGTGCGATGGACGCGTCGTGCCGGCTCGACGAGCGCCTGTTCGGCGTGCTGCTGTCGGGCGTCGGGCTGGCCACCGCGCATGCGCGCATGGAGGGCCTGCGGCGCCAGTGCGCGACGCAGATCGTCGTGCTCAACGGCCAGGAGCTGGGCTTCAGCGTATCGATGGGCGTGGCCAGCTTCCCGCACACTGCCGCCTCGCAGCAGGAGCTGCTGATGGCTTGCGAAGGCGCGCTGGCCGAGGCGCGGCGCCGCGGCGGCAATCACCTGACGCTGGCCAGCATCCGCTTCGAGAACTAGGCGCGCAGGCCGCGGTACAGCATGTAGCCGGCCAGGCAGAACAGTACCAGCGCGAAGCAGCGCTTGAGCCGCGCGACGTCGGTGGCATGCGCGGCGCGCGCACCCAGCGGCGCGACGAGGACGCTGGCCAGCGAGACGATCAGCAAGGCCGGCAGGTACAGGTAGCCGAAGGCGCCCGGCAGCGCGCGGTCCAGCTGCCAGCCGCTGACCAGGTAGCCGGCGGTGCTGGCCAGCGCCACCGGGAAGCCGAGCGCTGCGCTGGTGGCCACCACCTGGTGCATCGGCACGTTGCACCAGGTCATGAACGGCGCGGCGATGAACGCGCCGCCGGCGCCGAGCAGGCCGGACAGCAGGCCGATGCCGCCGCCCAGCGCCGACTGGCCGAATCGGCCGGGCATCTGCCGGCTCGGTCGCGGCTGGCGGTTGCGCAGCATCTGCAGCGCCGAGAAGCCGAGGAACAGCGTGAACACGAAGGCCAGCTGGGGCCCCTTGACCAGCGCGAACACGCCGGCGCCGGCCAGCAGCCCGCCGGCGACGATGCCCGGCGCGATACCGCGCACCAAGTCCCAGCGCACCGCGCCGCGCCGATGGTGGGCGCGCACGCTGGACAGCGAGGTGAAGACGATGGTCGCCATGGACGTGGCGATGGCCATCTTGATGGCCATGCCGGCGGGCGCGCCCTTTTGCGTCAGGATGAAGGTCAGGAACGGCACTTGGATCATGCCGCCGCCGATGCCCAGCAGGCCGGCGAGGAAACCGGTGCACAGGCCCAGTGCGGCGAGCTCTGCCGCGAGCCGGGGCTCGAGCGGCATCAGCGCGCCAGCAGCCGGCCCACCGCGCGCCACTCCTCGGGCGTCACCGGCGTGATCGACAGCCGGTTGCCGGGCGCCAGCACGCGCATCGACGCGAGTTCGGGCACGCCGCGCATCTCGCGCAGCGGCAGCAGCCGCGTCTTGCGCACCAGCGCGACGTCGATCTGCACCCAGCGCGGCTTGTCAGGCGTGGCCTTCGGGTCGTAGTAGCCGCTGGCGGCGTCGAATTGCGTTTCGTCGGCGCAGGGTGCGCCGACGATGCGCGCCAGCCCGGCGACGCCGGGCTCGGCACACGACGAGTGATAGAACAGCACGCCGTCGCCGGCGCGCATGTCGTCGCGCATGAAGTTGCGCGCCTGGTAGTTGCGCACGCCGGTCCACGGCAGCACCTGGCCAGGGGCGGCTTCGAGATCGTCGATCGAGGCCTCGTCGGGCTCGCTCTTCATCAACCAGTAGCGGGGCATCGGCGGCAACTGCGGTGTGGGTGTCCGCCGCGAACCTGGAGCCGCATTCCTGAACCCTTTGGGAAGTTCAGGTGGGCGAGGTCAGCAAGGCTTCGGGTTCATCTGACGCGAGACGATCACACCAGCCAGGCGATGTTCCAAGCCCTTGCTCGACGAGCATCGGTTCAAGGAAATATAAGACTCCCGCGAACGCGACGGACGGGCCCATTCTAGGGCCGGGAAGCCTGCCGAGGTGCAGCCGATTTCACAGCAGCCGGCCATCGTCGCCCAGCGCGGCGTCGATGCGCTGGATCAGCGCGTCCAGCGCAGGCTCATCGGCGGCCGCGCCCGGCGTTGCAGGCGCCGGCGCCGCGGCGGACTGGGGACGCTGCGTGCGGTCGGCGAGCTGGTAGGCCAGGTTCAATGCCGCGAGCACGGCGATGCGCTCGCGCGCCTTGACCTTGCCGGCGTCGCGGATCGCGCTCATCTCGCGGTCGACG
>DAIMFR010000047.1:0-38811 GCA_036724445.1 Rubrivivax sp.
TGGTGTCGATGCCCAGCAGGTTGGCCATGTGCATGTCCTGCGAGCAGGCGCGCGACGCGCGGCCCATGCGTGAATTGCGGATGTACAGCGTGAGCAGGACCATCAGCACCACGGTCACCGCGATGATCAAGATGCGCGCATAGGGCACGAAGACCTCGAAGCCTCCGTCCGTGCCGCCGAAGCGCAGGGCGCCGGGGATCAGCGTGGGCACCGCCATGTCGCGCGCACCCTGACCCAGCGCCACCCAGTTCTGCAGGAAGATCGACATGCCGATGGCCGAGATCAGCGCCACCAGCCGCGGGCTGCCGCGCAGCGGTTTGTAGGCCACCTGCTCGACCGCGAAGCCGTAGACGCCGCACACCGCCATGGCGACCGCCAGCATCAGCGCGACGACGAGCCAGATCGGCAGGGCGGACTGCACGCCGATGGCCGACAGGGCGACCAGGCCGGTGTAGGCGCCGATCATGTAGATCTCGCCGTGCGCGAAGTTGATCATGCCGATGATGCCGTACACCATCGTGTAGCCGATCGCGATCAGCGCGTAGATCGCGCCCAGCGACAAGCCGTTGAAGAGCTGTTGCGCCAATTGAGGCCAGAAGTCAGACATGCCTGCCACCCCTCCATCGAACGGGACCCGCGCACACCGCTGCGGCTGTTGCAGGCCGCCGCGGCCGCCGCGCTGCCGCCATCCGGCGCGACCCGCGACAGCCCCGGCCCTTGCTGGTACGCTGCGGGCGGCGCACCAGCAAGGCCGGCCTCAGCGGGCTACTTGGCGGCGGGCGTCCGGCTGCCGTCCTTGTGCCACTCGAACACCTGGAAATCGAAGCTGTTGAGGTCGCCCTGCTTGTTCCACGAGATGGGCCCCAGCACGGTGTCGATGGTGTTCTTGTGCATGTAGTCCGCCACCTTGGCCGGGTTGTCGCCTGCGGCCTTGATGCTGTGGATCAGCGCCTGCGCGGCGGCAAACGCGGTCAGCTGGAACGCGCCCGACGGGTTGCGCTTCTTGTCCTTGAAGGCCGCCACCACGGCAGCGTTCTTCGGGTCGGCCGAGAAGTCCGCCGGCAGCGTCACCAGCATGCCCTCGACCGCGGGGCCGGCGATGGCGTTGACCTCGGGGTTGCCCACGCCTTCAGGGCCCATCATGCGCACCTTCAGCCCCTGCTCGGCGGCCTGGCGCAGCAGCAGGCCCATCTCGGGGTGGTAGCCGCCGTAATAGACGAAGTCGACGCCGGCGGCCTTGAGCTTGGTGATGACCGCCGAATAGTCGCTGTCGCCGGCGTTGATGCCTTCGAACAGCACCACGTCGATGCCGGCCTTCTTCAGGCCGTCGCGCACCGAGGCGGCGATGCCCTGGCCGTACGACTGCTTGTCGTGCAGGATCGCCACCTTCTTGGGCTTGATGCGCTCGGCGATGAACTTCGCCGCCGCCGGCCCCTGCTGGTCGTCGCGGCCGATGGTGCGGAAGATGAAGTGGAAGTTCTTGCCGTCGGTCAGCGCCGGTGCGGTCGCCGAGGGCGTCACGGCGACCACGCCTTCGTTGTTGTAGATCGGCGCAGCGGCAATCGAAGCGCCGGAGCACACCGGCCCGATCACGTAGCCGATCTTGGAGTTCACGACGCGGTTGGCCGCCACCGGCCCCTGCTTGGGCTCGCAGGCATCGTCGATCGCGACCAGTTCGATCTGCTTGCCGTTGATGCCGCCGGCGGTGTTGGCCATTTCGACCGCGGTCATCGCGCCTTCCTTGATCATGTCTCCATACTGCGTCACCGGGCCGGTGGTCGGAATCACCATCGCGAACTTGATCTGCGCCTGTGCGGGAACAAGGAAGGCCGCGCCGGCCAGACCCAGTGCGGCAGCGACTGCATGCCGGCGGAACGAAATACTCATGAGAACCTCCGAGGGCCGGGCAAGACCGGCGAGTTGCTGTGGACCAAAGAAATGCGCATCGAGCTGCCGCGGCAGCGGGTTGAGCAAGCTGAGCAAGCATGACAGCCGTGCCGGGAAAGCCGGCCTGAGGCGCGGCGCCGGGGACGCGGCCGAACAGGGCGGCCGGCCAAGCGTGCAGCCGAGCCCGGTGCCCGGGCCGGTGACGTGCGCGCACGAGCATCGCCGGCTGCGTGCCCGGCACCGCTGCCTGCCATCGCTTCCAGGACCAGCGTCCGAGCGGCGCGCCCCGCGGCGCGAGCCGCGGGCGGCAAGCCCGCGCGGACGAATTCGCGCGGCGGGTGATGGGTGACTGGCATGCCTACTTCGACTGCTGGAGGCGGGACGTTCGGTGCAACGGCCAGCGCCTCTACGAACCGAGTGAACCAGGAACCTGCGGGAGCCAGCATAACCCGGGAGCGGGTCAATAGATTACAGGGACGAAACCGCCGGTCGGATCATGAGCAAATGTGGCTCCGCCACTTTGCTCATACCCCCGCGGGGGGCGACCGGCAAGGCCGGCCTGGGGGCATTCATGAGCAAATGTGGCTCCGCCACTTTGCTCATACCCCCGCGGGGGGCGGCCGGCAAGGCCGGCCTGGGGGCATTCATGAGCAAATGTGGCTCCGCCACTTTGCTCATACCCCCGTGGGGGGCGGCCGGCAAGGCAGGCCTGGGGGCGCTCTCAGCTCAGCGTTTGAAGCGCTCCTCGGCGGTCGTGTCGGCCACTTCGCCGGTCGGGCGCTCTTCCCCGGCGGCGCGCGAAGACCTCCATCAGGTTGTCGCGGATGCGTTCGATGTGCTCGAGCGGCGCCGCACGGTCGAAGCCGATGCGCTCGTGATGCACGTCGATGATGCCGCCGGCGTTGATGATGTAGTCGGGCGCGTACAGGATGCCGCGCTGCATCAGTTCGACACCGCGGCGCGGCTCGGCCAGCTGGTTGTTGGACGCACCGGCAACGACCTTGGCCTTCAACTGCGCAATGGTGCTGTCGTTGAGGACGGCGCCGAGCGCGCAGGGCGCGAACACGACGACATCCAGGCCGTCGAGCGAGTCGCGGCCGAGGCGCTGCTGCACCGCAGCCTTGACACCGATGAAGGTGCCGTAGGCAGTGGCCGCAGAGGGGTCGCCGCTGCGCGTGCCGCGGTCCGAAGGCTTGTCGGCTGGGCCGGCGACATGCCTGGTGAACTGCGCCACGTACTTCATGTCGTGTACGCTGGTGCCCGAATCCTCGGCGGCGATGCAGCGGCCGTTCAGCCGCTCCAGCGCGCGGGCGAGCGCGGCCAGCAGCTCGGGCGTCTTCTGGGTGCGCGGGTTGCCGATGATCACCGGCTTGCCGCCGCCGAGCTCGGCCATCGCCGACTTGCAGGTCATGCCGCGCGACAGGCGCAACACGTCGCGGATGGCCTCTTCCTCGCTGGCATAGGGCCACATGCCCTCGCGGGCATAGGGCCACATGCGGCAACCGCCGAGCGCAGGGCCCAGGTTGGAATCGTGGATGGCGATGACCGCCTTCAGTCCGCTCCTGTAGTCGCTGGCGAAGACCACCTGTTCGTGGTCGGCGAAGCCGCTCAGGTTGAACACGGCCATGGAAGTCTCCTTTCTTCAGGGAGCGCGGGTGTGGGCAGACGGGTGCGCGGCGCCGGTGGCGGAGCCGGAGTTGCCGGCGGGTTCAGTGGAGGACGGCGTGCGCAGACTGCAGACGCGCGGCTCGCGCGGCTCGCCGTCTTCTGCGGCTGCACGGGTGCGTGGGTGCGGCGCATCCAGGCGCGCGCGCTGTCGCCGCTGCACGTGTGGCCGTCGCCTGCGGGGGGCGGAGCATTCAACATGGTGGCGCGAGCCGCCGCAGGAACCGATGGCACGCTGCCGGCGTGCGCCGGTGGCGTACGTGCCTTGTCTCCTGTCATGTGTTTGTTGCGGCCGCCGCATGGGTGGGCGAGGCGTCGGCTGCTGCGCCTCGGCGGCGAGGCCTCCCAGCCCCCGCCGGCATTCGCGCTGCAGGCTTTGCGGTCCCTGGCAGATCCGCTGCGATATCCGGCAGACCGGGGGAACGTGCGAAGAATCGCTGTTCAGATCACCGGCCTGAAGACCGGGCGGCGTCGGCAGCGTGCCGCGGCACGGCGTCTGGCACCATCGCGGCCATGAACTCCGGCACCGCTGCCGCAAACCGGGCCGTCGTGGAGCGCTTCGTTGCCGCTTGCGAGGCGGCACTGCGCGACGGGCGCTTCGAGCGGCTGCTGCTCGCCGGCTTCCGCGGGCCCGAGCCCGGGTTGAAGCGCGTGACGGTGCGCGCCATCGAGCTGCGCGGCGAGCCGCAGCTGAGCTTCGTCTACAGCCACGAGCGGCGCGACGAAACGCGCAACTGGCCGCTGGCGGCAGGGTTGCAGCAACTGCGCGCGCTGATCGGCGCCGGCTTCGCCAACGCGCACCTGCACACGCCGCGGCAGGAGCTGCAGCTGGCCTACAGCCGCAAGGGCCGCGCCAGCCTGCGCAGCGGGCCGCGCGAGGCGGCAGCGGTGCCGGGCGCGGCGCACAACCGCGACAAGCAACGCCTGCTGAGCCTGGAGCGGCCCTTCCTGGCCGCGCTGGGCGTCACCGGCGCGCAGCAGCGGCTGGTGCCGGCGATGGCGCGCAAGTGGAAGCAGATCAACAAGTTCCTCGAGGTCATCGACGCCGCGCTGGCGGCCTCGCCGCTGGCGGCGCAACAGCGGCTCGAAGTGCTGGACTTCGGCTCGGGCAAGGGCTACCTGACATTCGCGCTGCACGACCATCTGCGCCATGCGCTGGGCCGCGGCGCGCGCGTCACCGGCGTCGAACTGCGCCCCGACATGGTCGAGCTGTGCAACGGCATCGTCGAGCGGCTCGGGCTGCAGGGACTGCAGTTCGAGCAGGGCGACGTCGCCGGCTTCGCGCCGCGGCCGATGGACCTGATGATCGCGCTGCATGCCTGCGACACCGCCACCGATCATGCGATGCACTTCGGCATCCGCGGCGGCGCAGCGATCATCTGCTGCGCGCCCTGCTGCCACAAGCAGCTGCGCCCGCAGCTGCTGCAGCCGCATCCGTTGCGGCCGATCCTGCGCCACGGCGTGCACCTGGGGCAGGAGGCCGAGATGCTGACCGACGGCCTGCGCGCGCTGCTGCTCGACGCCTGCGGCTACGACACGCAGGTGTTCGAGTTCGTGTCGCTGGAACACACGGCGAAGAACAAGATGGTGCTGGCAGTCAAGCGCGAGCGGCCGCGCGAGCGCGCGCCGCTGCTCGCGCAACTGCAGGAAGTCAAGGATTTCTACGGCATCCGCGAGCAATGCCTGGAGACGCTGCTGAAGGCCGATGCGCTGATCTGAGGCCGTTGCCGCCGCCGCGGTGGCAAGATGCGGGCTGCGCCGCCACCGTTGCCGAGCGCCTAGAACCGCCTCATGAGTCATGCCTACGTTGTCGGTCAGATCACGGTGAAGGACGCTGCGCTGTGGGCACGCTACCGCGCCCGGGTGCCGTCGACGCTCGCGCCGTGGGGCGCGGAACTGGTGTTTCGCGGCCAGCAGGTGGCTGTGCTCAGCGGCGAGAACCCGCATGCCGACATCGTCGTCATCCGCTTCCCGAGCGCCGCGGCGGTCGATGCGTGGTTCAAGTCGCCGGCGTATCAGGCGCTGATCCCACTGCGGCAGCAGGCCGCCGACGTGGTGCTGCTGGCATACCAGGCGTAGTGCGGGCGCAGCGCCGCGGCACGCGGCGTCGCGGCTTGACTGCCGTGCGGGTTGGCGATGAACGCCCGCGCCGCAGCCATCGACAGGCGCCGATCCGTATGCGGCCGACTGGACCGGGCGCATCGCACGTTCATGTAATCATGTAATGGGAATCGTTCGTATTGGCTATAGAATGAGACGCTTCACAGACACCGGAGTCGTCCGCATGGCCTTTCCCCCCACCCCGCTGCGGGCGCTCGCCGCTGCATTGCTGGCCGGCACCGCATTGGCTGCCGCAGCGCAGGACAAGGCGCTGAACCTGTACTCCGCGCGCCACTACCAGACCGACGAGGCGCTGTACGCCGACTTCACCAAGGCCACCGGCATCAGGATCAACCGCATCGATGCCGACGACGCCGGCGTCATCGCGCGCTTGAAGGCCGAGGGCGCGGCCAGCCCGGCCGACGTGGTGCTGCTGGTGGACGCGGCGCGGCTGACCAAGGCCGAGGCCGAGGGCCTGTTCCAGCCGGTGAATTCCGCGCTGCTGCAGCAGCGCATTCCCGCGCACCTGCGCGGCCACACCGACGGCAGCGGGCCGCAATGGTTCGGCTTCTCGACGCGCGCGCGTCTGATCGTCTACAACAAGGCGGCGGTGCAGCGCGCCGACGCCGACACCTACCAGGAGCTGGCCGACCCGAAGAACAAGGGCAAGGTGTGCACGCGCTCCGGCTCGCACCCCTACAACCTGACGCTGTTCGGCGCGATGCTGCAGCACCTGGGGCCGCAGGCCACCGAAGCCTGGCTGAAGGGCGTGGTCGACAACATGGCGCGCCCACCGAAGGGCGGCGACACCGACCAGATCAAGGCGGTGGCCTCGGGCGAATGCGCGATCGCGCTGACCAACAGCTACTACCTGGCGCGGCTGATGCGCTCGACCAAGCCCGAGGACGTGGAGACGGTGTCGAAGATCGGCTTCGTGTTCCCCAACCAGGACAGCTGGGGCACGCACGTCAACATCGCCGGCGGCGCGATGGCCAAGCACGCGAAGAACCGCGCCGAGGCCCTGAAGTTCCTCGAGTACCTGGCCGGCGACGAGGCCCAGGTCTATTTCGCCGACGGCAACAACGAATGGCCGGCGGTGGCGGCGGTGAAGGTGAAGAACCCGGCGCTGGAGGCGATGGGCAGCTTCAAGGTCGATTCGCTGCCGATCGCGCAGGCCGGCGCGAACCAGGCGCAGGTGCAGCAGATGCTGGACCGCGTCGGCTACAAGTAGTCCGCCCGCACAGGTCGAGGCGTCAGGCCGGCGCGGCGCTGCCGCGCATGCGGTACATGTTCCAGCCTTCCATCGTCAGCACGGTCTCGCGCTGCTGGTTGAAGACTTCCCAGCGCGACTGCACCAGGCCGACGCCGGGGCGGCTGGCCATCGGCCGCGCCGCCAGCACGGTCATGCGCAGGCTCAGGGTGTCGCCGGGGAACACCGGCTTCAACCAGCGCAGCTGGTCGATGCCGGGCGAGCCGAGGCTGGCGCTTTCCAGCAGGTAGCCGTCGCACATCATGCGCATCGCCATTGCGCCGGTGTGCCAGCCGCTGGCCGCGAGCCGGCCGAACAGCGACGCGGCCGCGGCCTCGTCGTCGAGGTGGAAGGGCTGCGGATCGAATTCGCGCGCGAAGGCCAGCGTGGCTTCGCGCGTGACCGGCATCGCGCCGGACTCATGTACCGAGCCGACGGCGAAGTCCTCCCAGTAGCGGCGGATCGTGCGCTTGGGCGCGGCGTCGGGGGCGGGGCTGGCGGACATCGGGCGTGCGGCGGCTTGTCGCGGTGGTCGTGGCGGGCGGCAGCATAACGCGGCGCCGTGCCGGGCGAGAATGCATGCCTCCACTGGCATGTTGGGCCGCTCCATGTTCGTCTTGATCCTCGGTCTGATCCTCTTCCTCGGCACGCATTCGGTGCGCATCTTCGCCGACGGCTGGCGCACGGCGCAGATTGCGCGCCGCGGCGAAGGCCCGTGGAAGGGCCTGTACTCGCTGGTCTCGATCGCCGGCTTCGCGCTGATCGTCTGGGGCTACGGCCTGGCGCGCCAGCAGCCGGTGGCGCTGTGGGCGCCGCAGCTGTGGGCACGGCACCTGGCGTCGCTGCTGATGCTGTTCAGCTTCATCCTGCTGGTGGCGGCCTACGTGCCGCGCAACGGCATCAAGAGCCGGCTGCACCACCCGATGCTGCTGGGCGTGAAGCTCTGGGCCTTCGCGCACCTGCTGGCCAACCACACGCTGGCCGACCTGCTGCTGTTCGGCAGCTTCCTGGTGTGGGCGGTGCTGGACTTCCGTGCGGCGCGCCGGCGCGACCGTGCCGCCGGCACCGTCTACCCGCCGGGCACGCTGGCCGGCACGCTGATTGCGGTGGCCGCCGGCGTGCTCGTCTGGGCGCTGTTCGCCTTCTGGGCGCACGCCTGGCTGTTCGGCGTCAGCCCGCTGGGCAGGTGATCAGCCCAGCACCGCGATCGCGTCGACCTCGACCTTGAAGCCGCCTGGGAAGGCGGCCACCGGCACGATCGCCCGCGCCGGCTGGTGGGCGCCGAAGAACTCGGCATAGATCGGGTTGAACACGGCCCAGCCGTCCGGCTCGGCCATGTAGACCGTGACCTTGGCCACCTGCGGCAGCGTGGCGCCGCCGGCTTCGAGCACCGCGCGCAGGTTGGCCAGGCACTGGCGCGTCTGCGCCGCCAGGTCGGCGCCGGCGAGCGAGCTGCCGTCGGCCGCGACCGCAATCTGGCCCGAGACGAACAGCAGCTTGCCGGCGCGGATCGCCGGGCTGTAGGGCCCCTTGGCCGGCGGGCCGCCGGCCGGGGCGATGCTTTGCAGCGCCGCCATGCTCAGGCGTTGACGTCGACCACCAGCCGGCCGCGGATCTTGCCGGCCAGGATGTCGCTGCCGGCGGCGATGGCGCCGGCCAGCGGGATCTCGTGCACCAGGCTGTCGAGCTTGGCCAGGTCCAGGTCCTGCGCCAGCCGCGCCCAGGCCTGATCGCGCAGCGCCTTCGGCGCCATCACGCTGTCGATGCCGTAGAGCGTGACGCCGCGCAGGATGAAGGGCGCGACGCTGGCGGGGAAGTCCATGCCCTGCGCCAGGCCGCAGGCCGCGACCGCGCCGCGGTACTTGGTGCCGGCGCAGGCATTGGCCAGCGTGTGGCTGCCCACCGCATCGACCACGCCGGCCCAGCGCTCCTTGCCCAGCGGCTTGCCCGGTGCGGACAGCTCGGCGCGGTCGATGACTTCGGCCGCGCCCAGCGCCTTCAAGGCCTCGGCCTCGTTGAGGCGGCCGGTGGAGGCGACGACGCGGTAGCCCAGCCGCGACAGCAGCGCGACGGCCACGCTGCCGACGCCGCCGTTGGCGCCGGTGACCAGGATGTCGCCGCCGTCGGGCTTCAGGCCGTGGCCTTGCAGTGCCATCACGCACAGCATGGCGGTGTAGCCGGCGGTGCCGATGGCCATCGCCTGGCGCGTCGTCAGGCCGGCCGGCAGCGCCACCAGCCAGTCGCCGCGCACGCGGGCGCGTTGTGCCAGCCCACCGGAATGTGTTTCGCCGGCGCCCCAGCCGTTGAGCACCACCTTGTCGCCGGCCTTCCAGGCGGCATGGCTGCTGGACTCGACCGTGCCGGCGAAGTCGATGCCGGCCACCAGCGGGAACTTGCGCACCACCGGCGACTTGCCGGTGATGGCCAAGCCGTCCTTGTAGTTGATGGTGGAGTAGTCGACGCGCACCGTGACCTCGCCTTCGGGCAGCTTGTCGTCGTCCAGTGTCTTGATGCCGGCGCGGTAGCCGGCATCGTCTTTTTCGATCAGCAGGGCCTTGAATGTCATCGGGTGCTCCGTGGGTCCGTAGGGCGGCTTCAAAGTATGCCCTGCCCGTCTGCACTGCTGTGCCGGGGCCGAAGGTCTGCTGGGCGATCTGCTGCGGCAAGGCCTTCTGGCGCCGGCCAAGGTGTCGCCCGAGCCAAGGCTGCGGCGCCGCAAGCCCGCCGCCGGCATCGAAGGCGTGCTGCGCGAGCTCGAAGACAGCCGGGCGGAACGTTGATCCAGCTGGACACGCCGGCGGTGCTGGCGCGAATCTTTGCCGGAGACCGTTCGCCGCCCGGCGCCTTCTGGCCGCAGACCTTCGTGGCCAGCCGCCTGCTGGAGTACGAGGTCTTCCATCGCGTGCATGCGCGCGCTGCCGCGTCGCCGCACGGCGCTGCCGCACGCCAGCTGGTGGACCGCGCCAACCTGATCGAGATGTCTGCCGAGGTGCTGGGCCGGGCATGGCTGCCTTTTGCACGATCGACACAGCCGGTACGCACGCTAGTGCAGTGTTCCACGCTGTGCGGCACTCGAGAAAACCGATGGATTTGTCGTCCTGGCTAGGCGCAAACCGCAGTGATACCCGTAGGTATCACGAGGATTTGCAACGACGCCAGGGCGGCAAAGACGCGGTTTTATGTGCTGCATAGCGTGGAACACTGCACTAGATGCGCTGCACCTGGCGGCGATGGTCTTCCTGCGCAGCCGCGGCCTTGCGCGCGCGCTGGCCGGCTGCGACCAGCGCCTGGCGGCAGCGGCGCTGGCCGAGGGCTTCGCGCTCGCGGACTGCTGAGCGCCGCGGCGTCGTCCTGCGCGATGGCCCCGTCGACGCGCCGGCGCGGGTATTTGTCGGCGTCGAAGACGGCAGCGGCAGGCTGCCCACGCTGGTCCCGCCGCAGACGTACAGCACCTGGCCGCTGACGAAACCGGCTTGCTCGGCGCAGAAGAAGCGCAGCGCATGCGCGACGCCGGCCGGCTGGCCCGGGCGCTTGACCGGGATGCTCGCGGCGATCTGTGCGACCTTCGGGCCGCCGGCCGGGATCGCGCCGTGGAACATGCCGCTGTGCACCGGCCCGGGCGACACCATGTTGAAGGTGATGCCGTGCGGCGCCAGCCCGAGCGCGCCGCGCGAGGACAGCCGCACGATGCGGCCGAAGCCCGCGGCCTGATCCCCCGAACGGGGGCCCCCGCCGTGCCCGCCCTCCGGGCGATTGAGGGCCGGAGCGCGGCGCGGGAGCATGGTGCCATCGGACCTGCCCGCGAGGAGAGCCCCATGAAGCTGCCGCGATGCCTGCAAACCCTGCCGTGGCGGCGTGTGCCGCAGCCGACGCGCACGCGCCGCCCCGCGCCCGACTGGGTCAACGCCTGCGGCGAGCCCAGCGAGGCGCAGCTCGACGGCGTGCTGCTCGGCTGCGGCTGGTTCGATTCCAGCCACGAGCTGCATGCCGGGCTGCAGGTGACCGAGCACCTGACGCCGGAGCGCGTGGCCAACGAGCTGCCGCTGGGCTGGTGGCTGGACTGGCAGACGCAGGGCGCGTCGCCGCCGCGCAATTGATGCCCGCCGCTGCGGCTAAGCTCGGGCTGCGGCGCCTTGCCGCGTCCGGGGAGATGCGCGATGAAGGCAGTGTGGAACGGCGTGGTCGTGGCCGAGAGCGGCGACACGGTGGTGGTCGAGGGCAACCACTACTTTCCGCAAACGAGCCTGAAGCGCGAATACACCAGCTTCAGCAACCACCGCAGCAGTTGCGCCTGGAAGGGCCAGGCGCACTACTACAGCCTGCTGGTCAACGGCGAGATGAACCCCGACGCCGTCTGGTACTACCCCGAGCCCAGCGAAGCGGCGGCGCAGATCAAGGACCGCGTGGCCTTCTGGAAGGGCGTGCAGGTCATCGAGTAGGTCCCGCGATCAGGCCAGCCGGCCGGCGCGATAGTCCTCGACGGCCTGGAAGATCTGCTCGTTGCTGTTCATCACGAACGGGCCGTACTGGGCGATCGGCTCGTTCAGCGGCTGCCCGGCGATGAGCAGCGCGCGCGCCCCCTGCGGACCGCCCTGCAGGCGCACGCCGTCGCTGCCGGCGGTGTTGGCCAGGATCGCCATGCGCTGCCGGGGCACCGCTTGCCCGGCCACCGTCAACTCGCCGCGGTAGACGTAGACGAAGGCGTTGTGGCTTTCGGGCAGCGGCTGCTCGAAGGCCGCGCCGGCCGGCAACTCCAGGTCCAGGTAGAGCGGCTGCGTCGCGTCGCGCTGCATCGCGCCGTCCACGCCGTGGCTGCGGCCGGCGATGATGCGCACCCTCACGCCCTCGGGCGCGCGCGCCTCGGGGATCTGCTCCGACGGGATGTCGCGGTACCAGGGCGCGCACATCTTGTCCTGGGCCGGCAGGTTCAGCCACAGCTGGAAGCCTTCCATGCGGCCGGCTTCCTGCTCGGGCATCTCGCTGTGGATCACGCCGCGGCCGGCGGTCATCCACTGCACGCCGCCGCTGGCGAGCAGGCCTTCGTGGCCGGCCGAATCGCGGTGGCGCATGCGGCCGTCGAGCATGTAGGTGACGGTCTCGAAGCCGCGGTGCGGGTGGTCGGGGAAGCCGCCGATGTAGTCGCCGGGGTTGTCGGTGCCGAAGGCATCGAGCATCAGGAAGGGGTCGAGCCGGCGCTGCAGGTTCTGCGTCAGCACGCGCGTGAGCTTGACGCCGGCGCCGTCGCTGGTGGCCTGGCCGGCGATGACGCGCTCGACGCCGCGCGGCCGGGTGACGATGGAAACGGATGCGGAAGTGTTCATGGCTGCATCGTGACACCGGCGGCGCGGCCGCGGGTGCGGCGTGCGTGAACACCCCGTTGCATGCCGTTGAATTGCGCTCGCCGCATGAGCTTCGGCCTTTGGAGGGCGCTGGCCCGCGCCGTGCCGCTCGCTGCGGCGGACGAAGACGCGCAGACGCGGCCCGGCGCGCACGCGTAGCATTGCCGGCCTGCGGCGGCCGGCCCGGCCGCGGCGGACCGCCGGATTCGCACGCCGTCGACGGCGAACCGGCTCACCAGGGACGCGATGGCTGACTTCCGTGCGCTGCTGCTGACCGACGTGGTGGACAGCACCCGGTTGTCCGAGGCGATCGGCGACCAGGCGATGGCTGACACCTGGGCCGCGCACGACCGCGCGGCGCGCGACCTGCTGCCGCGCTGGCGCGGGCGCGAGATCGACAAGACCGACGGCATGCTGCTGCTGTTCGACCATGCCGCCGACGCGGTCGACTATGCGCTGCACTACCACCGCGCACTGGCGGCGCTGCCCGTGCCGCTGAAGGCGCGCGCCGGCCTGCATGTCGGGCCGGTGATCCTGCGCGAGAACAGCGCTGAGGACGTGGCGCGCGGCGCCAAGCCGCTGGAGGTGGACGGCCTGGCCAAGCCGACCGCGGCGCGCGTGATGTCGCTGGCGCGCGGCGGCCAGACGCTGCTGACGCCCGAGGCTCGCGCAGACCTGGGCAAGACCACGCTGCAGCTGCAATCGCACGGCCATTGGCAGATCAAGGGGCTTGCCGATCCGATCGAGCTGTTCGAGGTCGGCGAAGCCGATGCGCGCTTCGCCGCGCCGCCGGACAGCGACAAGGTGTTCCGCGTCGTCAAGGCCGGCGACTGGTGGATGCCGGTACGCGAGATCCCCAACAACCTGCCGCATCAGGGCACGTCGTTCATCGGCCGCGAGCGCGAGATCGGCGAGGTCGAGGACTTGCTCGGGCAGGCGCGGCTGATCACGCTGCTGGGCATGGGCGGCCTGGGCAAGACGCGGCTGTCGCTGCAGGTGGCGGTCGAGCAGATGCACCTGTACCCGGACGGCGTGTGGTTCATCGATCTGTCCCCGCTGAGCGACGGTGCGTTGGTCGCGGCCGAGACCGCCCGCGTGCTGGACGTGGCCGAGGAGCCGGGGCGGCCGCTGCTGGCCACGCTGGGCGCGCACTTGAAAAGCAAGCGCACGCTGCTGATCCTGGACAACTGCGAGCACCTGATCAAGCCGTCGGCCGACCTGGCGCACGCCATCGTCAGGGGCGCGCCGCAGGTGCGCATCATCGCTTCCAGCCGCGAGCCGCTGCACGTGCCGGGCGAGCAGACCTACCCGATCCTGCCGCTGCCGGTGCCCGAGCGCGACGCGAGCCTGCAGGTGCTGCAGGCCACGCCAGCGGTGCAGCTGTTCGTCGAGCGCTCGCGCTCGCACAAGCCGGCTTTCGAACTCGACGAGCGCGAGGCGCCGGCGGTGGCCGAGCTGGTGGCGCGGCTCGAAGGCATTCCGCTGGCGCTGGAGCTGGCGGCGGCGCGCATGCGCGCGATGAGCGTGGCCGACATCAACAAGCGGCTGACCGACCGCTACAAGCTGCTGACCGGCGGCAGCCGGGTGCTGCAGCAGCGGCAGCAGACGCTGCGCGCGCTGGTCGACTGGAGCTACGAGCTGCTGAACGACAACGAGCAGCTGATGCTGCGCCGGCTGGCGGTGTTCGTCGGCGGCTTCGGCCTGGAGGCGGCCGAGCGGGTCTGCGGCTTCGAGCCGATCGAGGATTTCGAGGTGCTGGACCTGCTGGGCTCGCTGGTGGAAAAGTCGTTCGCGATGCTGGAGGAGCGTGCGGACGGCTCGCGCTATCGCATGCTGGAGACGATCCGCGACTATGCGGGCGAGAAGCTGCGGCAGGATTCCGCCCAAGCGGCGGCCAATGCGGCACGCCACTGCGAGTTCTTTTTCGAGATGGCCAAGGATGCCTGCGATGCGGTGGGCAGAGCCGAGCAAGGCACCTGGATCAGGCGGGTGGAGGACGAACTGGACAACATCCGCAGTGCCGTCAGACTGGCGATGGCCGGGGGCGTGGACCCGGTGATCGCTGTGAAGTTCTGCGTCGCGCTGCTGGGTTTCTGGACCTTGCGCGGCTATGCGTCCGAAGGACGCAGTCTGGTCAGGGCGGCGCTGCAGTTGCCGGAAATCGACGCGTCCACGTTGGCGAAAGCGCACGCGCTGTATGTCGGCGCGGGACTGGCCGAGGCGCAAAGCGACTACGCGCAGGCTTGCGGGATGCTCGAGTCCTGCCTGGCGTTGCGCCGCGGCTTGGGCAACGCCTACGACATTGCCGCCACGCTGTCGACGCTCTCGGCGGCGCGCTTGCGTGGTGGTGATGTGAGTGGTGCCAGCGCGGCAGAGCAGGAGGCCCTGAAGATCTTCAGGGAACTCGGCGACCGTGCTGACGAGGGCATCTCGCTGCTTCATATGGGCCAGATTGCGCATCACCTTGGGGACGACCGGCAGGCCGCGAGCTGCTCTCAGCAGTCGCTGGCACTGGCGCAGGCAATCGAGAACCCGGAACTCGAAGGCGAGTGTCAGTTGATGCTGGGCAAGTGCGCGTTCGACGTGCAGGACTACAGCGCGGCCTCGGCGCGTCTGTCTTTGTCGCTCGAGGTGTGCACGAGAGCGGCCGACAGGAGGGGCGAAGCCAATGCACGCTGGTGGCTGGGGAAGATCGATCTCGCGCGGGACGCGCTCGTGCAGGCGCGCTGTGCCCTTGGCGAGGCGGTTGACGCATTCCGGTCTTTCGAGATGTGGGACGAAACACTGGGCTGCCTGGAGGACTTTGCGCTGCTGATGCACCGCGAGGGGGAGGCGCCCCGGGCGGTGCAGGTGTCTGCGTTGTCTTCGAAAGTGAGGCAACGCTTGAATCTGGCTCGCGCGCCACGTGCCGAAGTGCGCTGGCAGTCCCACTTGGACACGCTGCGCGAGAGCCTGGCTGAAGATGTCTACGCCGCCGCATGGCGCATCGGCTGGGACCAGCTCGAGGCGGATGATGCCGTGCGACTCAGCCTGTCCGCGCCTGCGTACTCGAGCTGAAAGGCACCTGGGGCGAAGGACGATGCCGAAATGCGTCTTGGCACCCCCCTGAGTGAGGGGGTTGGCGTCAACCGAGGCCCTTTTGTTTGCCGCTGTGGCGGACTAGACTGAAGCTCGATCGCTGAGTCGGCGAAGGAGGGGGTGATGAGCTATCTGTCTCCGGGAATGCGCGGACTGGGTGCAGCGGTCGTCGTGGTCGGTGCCCTGGGTTGGGTTTCTTCGGCGCAAGCGATCATCTCGAAGAAGAGATGGGATCCGGCCTATGGCGCGTCGCTCATGGATCTTGGGTGGAGTGGAACCGTCGATTTCGAGATCAAAGACGATTGCCTTGCAACGATCTCCAGCAGCCAGTGGGTTACCAATCTGACGACGGGCTGCATGAATAAGTTGAGCATACAGTCTGCAGACGTGACTCTGTATGAGCTTGCCAATTCGTCAAACCAGGTTTCCTTGTCCTACGATGATTCCTACAACGTATTTGCTGGCGGGAATGGGCAGCTGACACTTCGTATGTACGTGGACGTGAACGGCACGGAAAAGAATTTGCGGGCCGTCCAAGGTGGATTTCTGTTCCCGGAATTTACCAATGCGAGCTTTGCAAAGGTCGCGGGCTACGATGCTGCAGCATATTGGCTGAATTTCAATGCAAATACGACGAATGACTTCAGCCTGTTCTCCAGCAGCGCGCCCGAAGGTGACTATGCTTTCCTGACGAGTTGCAGTTACAGGACGGGCGCCGATCCTACTGCTGGTGAAAGCTACGGTCACTACAAGAGCACTCATCCCGCCGTGGCGTGCAGCCAGAACGACGGCATCAAATACCCGGCGGTCCTGGTGCCGGTTCCCGAACCCGAAACCTACTTGCTGGCGATAGCCTCGTTTGGGGTCTTGGGGGTATGGGCGCGTCGGCGTCGTTTGCGCGCTTGACTGGATCGTTGACCATTGAACTGCCCGACGCGCCCTATGGGGCGCGTTTTCATGATGGGCTCGAAGCCGGCACGTTCGTGAACGCGCGACGCCTACGGGGGTGGCTGCATCGTAGAACTTTGCGTGCGGCCCGCATGCCAAGCACTGCTCATTGCGTAGCATGCGCGCCATGTCGATGCTGCCCCCTGTTCGGCCGAGGTTTCTGTACGGCGTGGCGCTGTGGCTGCTGAGCCTGGCGGTGGCGTCGGCGCAGGGGCAGCCCGCTTCGGCGGCGCTGGCAGCACAGGCTCCGATCTCTGCTCCTGGTTGGACGCACGCTTACGCTGCCTTCGGGCAGCCGAAATACCCACCAGGCTTCACGCACTTCGACTACGTCAACCCCGACGCGCCCAAGGGCGGCACGATCAACCTGCGCAACCCGGACCGGCGTTCCAGCTTCGACAAGTTCAATCCGTTCACGGTCAAGGGCAACTCGCCGACGGGCCTGGGCATCTTCATGTTCGAGGCGCTGACCGTGCTGGGCAGCGACGAACTGCAGACCATGTACGGCCTGCTGGCCGAGGCCATCGCGGTGGCGCCGGACAAGTCCTCGATCAGCTTCAGGCTGAACCCGAAGGCGCGCTTCAGCAACGGCGACGCGGTCACGGCCGAGGACGTGAAGTACAGCTTCGAATCGATGTCGGGCAAGTACGCCGCGCCGGGCTTGCGCGCCGCTCTGGCCGGCGTGGAACGCATCGTGGTGCTCGACGAGCGCACCGTGCGCTTCGAGCTGCGCGAGCGCACCAACGACACGCTGTTCACGGTAGGCGGCCTGGCGGTGTTCTCGCGCAAGTGGGCACTGGGGCCGGACGGGCAGCCGAAGCGCTTCGACGAGATCGTCAGCGAGTACCCGCTTACCAGCGGTCCGTACACGATCGGCAAGGCCGATTCCGGGCGCCGGTTGGAGTTCAGGCGCAATCCGGACTACTGGGCGCGCGACCTGGGCGTGCGCCGCGGCATGTTCAACTGGGATCGCGTCGTCTACCGCTATTACAGCGACCAGGCGGTGGCGCGCGAGGCCTTCAAGGCCGGCGAGTTCGACATCTACAAGGAATACTCCGGCCGCGCCTGGGTGCGCCAGCACAAGGGCGTGAAGTGGGACGACGGGCGCATCAAGAAGGATTTGTTCGAGACCTCGGTCGGCCAGGGCCTGCAGGCCTACCTGCTGAACCTGCGCCGGCCGCTGTTCCAGGACATCCGCGTGCGCGAGGCGCTGGACTACAGCTACGACTTCGACACCATCAACCGGCTGGGGCTGTACAAGCGCGCCGAAAGCCAGTTCAACAACTCCGAGTTCGCCGCGCAGGGGCTGCCGTCGCCGGGCGAGCTGAAGCTGCTGGAGCCCTTCCGCGCCGAACTGCCGCCCGAAGTCTTCGGACCGGCCTACCGCGCGCCGACCACCGGCCGCGACCCGAAGCGGCTGCGCCAGAACCTGTTGAAGGCACGCGAGTTGCTGGCGCAGGCCGGCTGGAAGCTCGCGCCCGACGGCAAGCTGCGCAACGCCAAGGGCGAGGCCTTCGAGTTCGAGTACCTGAGCCCGGGCGAGCCCGGCCGCATGACCGACTGGCAGGCCAACCTGGAGAAGCTCGGCATCCACATGCGCGAGCGCAACGTCGATTTCGCGCTCTACCGCCGCCGGCTGGAGGAGTACGACTTCGACATGATCGCCATTGCGGGCGGCGACTTCACCTTGCCCGACGCTACCGGGCTGCTCAGCACCTTCGGCAGCAAGGCGGCCGACGAGAAGGGCGACAACAACTTCCGTGGCGTCAAGAGCCGCGCCGCCGACCACCTGATCAAGCTGATCTCTGAGGCGAAGACGCTGGACGAATTGCGCGACGCGGCGCGCGCGCTCGACCGCGTGATCATGTGGAGCCACTGGCAGGTGCCCGACCTGTACGCTTCGGACCAGAAGGCTTCGTACTGGGACAAGTTCGGCATGCCCGAGCGCCGCCCGCGCTACTTCACCATCGATACCGCCTCGGGTTTCCCGGCCTGGCCGCTGGAGACCTGGTGGATCAAGGATCCGGCCAAACGCTGAGAAGATCCGGCTGATGCTGTTCTACATCCTGAAGCGCATTGCCCTGATGGTGCCCACGCTGCTGGGCGCGCTGACCATCACCTTTGTCGTCATCCAGTTCGTGCCCGGCGGGCCGGTCGAGCAGCTCATGGCCGAGGCGCGCGCCGGCCAGGGCGAAGGCGGCGGTGCCTACAAGGCCGGGCGCGACAGCGATGCCAAGCAGATCGAGGAACTGAAGAAGCTCTACGGTTTCGACAAGCCGGCCCACGTGCGCTATTTCGAGATGCTGGGCAGCTTCCTGCGCTTCGACCTCGGGCGCAGCTTCCTGCAGAACAAGGACGTGTGGCAGCTGATCAAGGAGAAGCTGCCGGTGTCGATCAGCCTGGGGCTGTGGACCTTCCTGATCAGCTACCTGATCTCGGTGCCGCTGGGCGTGGCCAAGGCGGTGCGCGAGGGCTCGCGCTTCGACGTCATGACCTCGCTGGTGGTGCTGATCGGCTATGCGATCCCCGGCTTCGTGCTCGGCATCTTCCTGATCGTGCTCTTTGCCGGCGGCAGCTTCTTCGAATGGTTCCCGCTGCGCGGATTGACCAGCGACAACTGGGAGGAGCTGAGCTGGCCGGCACGCATCCTCGACTACTTCTGGCACCTGACGCTGCCGCTGATCTGCCTGGTGATCAGCAGCTTCGCGGTGACCACGATGCTGACCAAGAACACCTTCGTCGAGGAGACGCGCAAGCAGTACGTGCTGGTGGCGCGCGCCAAGGGGTTGTCGCAGCAGGCGGTGCTGTACAAGCACATCTTCCGCAACGCGCTGATCCCGCTGGTCACCGGCTTTCCGGCGGCCTTCGTCGGCGCCTTCTTCGCCGGCTCGGTGCTGATCGAGACGCTGTTCTCGCTCGACGGATTGGGGTTGCTGTCCTTCGAATCGGTGGTGCGGCGCGACTATCCGGTGGTGCTGGGCTCGCTGTACCTGTTCACGCTGATCGGGCTGGTGGTCAAGCTGGTGTCGGACCTGCTGTACGTCGCGGTCGACCCGCGCGTGCAGTTCGGGGCGGTCGGTAAATGAAGCCCCCGAGCTCGCTTCGTTCGCGGCCTCCCAAGGGGGCGCAGGCCCCCCTTCGGGCGGCCGGGCGGGAGGCCTGATGAGCGCCGTGTTGCCCGCGCCGGCGGTCGAGGTCGCCGCGCCGAAGCCGATGTCGCCGAACCAGCGCGCCTGGGCGCGCTTCAAGCGCAACCGCATCGGCACCGTGTCGCTGTGGTGCTTCGTCGTCGCGCTGGTGCTGGCCACCTTCGCCGAGCTGGTCAGCAACGACCGGCCGCTGGTGGCGCGCTACGACGGGCAGCTCTTCTTCCCGCTGTTCAAGAACCATCCTGAAACCACCTTCGGCGGCGATTTCGAGACGCCCACCGACTGGTCCGATCCGCTGATTGCCGAGCAGTTCTCCAAACCCGGCAACTGGGCGGTGTTCACGCTGAACCGCTACGGCCCGCGCACCAGCAACCCCTTCGAGGCCGAGCCGAGCCCGGCGCCGCCGAGCCGGCTGCACTGGCTGGGCACCGACAGCCTGGGGCAGGACATGGTGGCGCGGCTGCTGTACGGCTTCCGCGTCAGCATCTGGTTCGCCTTCGCGCTGACGCTGGCGGGCACGGCGATGGGCATCGCGGCCGGCGCGCTGCAGGGTTATTTCGGCGGACGCACGGACCTGGTGCTGCAGCGGCTGATCGAGATCTGGGGCGCTGTGCCGGAGCTGTACCTGCTGATCATCTTCGCGTCGATCTTCGAGCCCTCGCTGCTGCTGCTGCTGGTGCTGCTGTCGCTGTGGGGCTGGATGGGCCTGTCGGACTACGTGCGCGCCGAGTTCCTGCGCAACCGCAGCCTGGAATTCGTCAAGGCGGCGCGCGCGCTGGGCCTGAGCAATCGCCAGATCATCTGGCGCCACGTGCTGCCGAACAGCATGACGCCGGTGATCACCTTCCTGCCCTTCCGCATGAGCGGCGCGATCGTCGCGCTGACCTCGCTGGACTTCCTGGGCCTGGGCGTGCCGGCCACCGTGCCCTCGCTCGGCGACCTGCTGCGCCAGGGCAAGAACAACCTCGATGCGTGGTGGATCATCTTCCCCACCTTCGTTGTGCTGGTGTTGACGATGCTGGCGCTGACCTTCATCGGCGACGCGCTGCGCGATGCTTTCGACACCCGAAAGTCATGAAGACGAACAGCCTTCACTGCAGAGACGCAGAGGACGCGGAGTTTCCGCAGAGGGAAACCACCGAGGCGATCATCGGCGCTGCCATCGAAGTGCATCGTCTGCTTGGGCCTGGGCTGCTCGAGTCCGTCTACCTGCGCGCTTTGCAGCATGAGCTTGCCTTGCGCAACCTGGCCGTATTGGCGCAGGTCGTGGTCCCAGTGGTCTACAAGGGCGTGGCGCTGGAAGCCGATCTGCGGCTCGACCTTCTTGTTGCCAAAGTCGTGATCGTCGAGGTGAAGTCCGTGGTTGCGATCGAGGAAGTCCATCGGGCTCAATTGCTGACCTATCTCCGGCTGACCGGGCTGCAAGCGGGCTTGATCATCAACTTCAATGCGACGACGCTGCGGCAGGGGATACGTCGCGTGGCGAACTCTCTGCGCCCCTCTGCGTCCTCTGCGCCTCTGCGGTGAAGTGTTCCATGGCCATGAGCGCTGCTTCCCATCTGCTGCAGATCGACGGCTTGAGCGTGCGCTTCGGCGCCAGCACCGTCGTCGACCAGGTGTCGTTCAGCGTCGCCGCGGGCGAGAAGTTCGCGCTGGTCGGCGAATCGGGTTCGGGCAAGTCCATCACCGCGCTGTCGGTGCTGCGGCTGGTGGACGCGGCGGCGACCTCCGGCTCGATCCGCTTCGACGGCGAAGAACTGACTACCAAGAGCGAACGCCAGATGCGCGGCATCCGCGGCGCGCGCATCGGCATGATCTTCCAGGAGCCGATGACCGCGCTGAACCCGCTGTACACGGTCGGCAACCAGATCGCCGAGGTGCTGGAGCTGCACGAGGCGCTGCGCCCGAACGCGGCGCGCGCCCGCGCCGTCGAGCTGCTGACGCGTACCGGCATCCCCGACCCGCAGGTCAAGGTCGATGCCTGGCCGCACCAGCTGTCCGGCGGCCAGCGCCAGCGCGCGATGATCGCGATGGCACTGGCCTGCAAGCCGCAATTGCTGATCTGCGACGAGCCGACCACCGCGCTGGACGTGACGATCCAGGCGCAGATCCTGGCGCTGCTGGACGAACTGCAGCGCGAGATGGGCATGGCGCTGCTGTTCATCACGCACGACCTGAACCTGGTGCGCCGCTTCACGCACCGCGTCGGCGTGATGGAGCGCGGCCGCCTCGTCGAGACCGGCAACACCGCCGAGGTCTTCGCACAGCCGCAGCACTCGTACACGCAGCGCCTGCTGGCCAGCCGGCCGCAGCGCGTGGTGCAGCCGGTGCCGGACGATGCGGCGCCGCTGCTGGACGCGCGCGGCGTGCAGGTCAGCTTCCCTATGGCCGACGGCTGGTTCCGCAAGCGCCATTTCATCGCCGTGCGCGACGCCACGCTGCAGCTCAGGCGCGGCGAGACGCTGGGCATCGTCGGCGAATCGGGCTCGGGCAAGACCACGCTGGCGATGGCGCTGCTGGCGCTGCAGGACATCGCGGCCGGCGAGGTGCGGCTGGATGCGCAGCGCATCGACGACGCCGGCCGCGACGCGCTGCGCGCGATGCGCAAGCGCATGCAGGTGGTGTTCCAGGATCCGTTCGCGTCGCTGAGCCCGCGGCTGACGGTGGGCCAGATCGTCGGCGAAGGCCTGGCGTTGCACCGCAGCGAGCTGTCGGCTGCCGAGCGCGACGCCCTGGTGCTGCAGATGCTCGACGAGGTGGGGCTGAGCGGGCGCAGCGGCGTCGCGCAGGTGCTGCAGCGCTATCCGCACGAGTTTTCCGGCGGCCAGCGCCAGCGCATCGCCATCGCGCGCGCGGTGGTGCTGCGCCCCGAGGTGCTGGTGCTGGACGAGCCGACTTCGGCGCTGGACGTGTCGGTGCAGCAGCAGGTGCTGCGGCTGCTGGCCGAGCTGCAGGCGCGCTATCGGCTGAGCTACCTGTTCATCAGCCACGACCTGGCCGTGGTGCGCGCGATGGCGCACCGCGTGCTGGTGATGAAGGACGGCGGTGTGGTCGAGCAGGGCGAGGCGCTGGCGTTGTTCGACGCGCCGCGCGAGGCCTATACGCGCGAACTGCTGGCCGCGGCGCAGCTGGCCTGAAGCTTCAAGGCGCGTCGAAGCGCCGCGTCCCCAGCGTCAGCTCGTAGCGCGTGGGCTTGTCCGGGTCGCTGAACTGCAGGCGCTGGCCGCTCCATTGGTAAGGCGCAAAGAAGCCGTCGACCTGCATCGTGCCGTGGAACAGCGACACGCCCAGTTGCTCGCCGCTGCGCTCGAGCCGGTAGGCGATGTCGCTGACGCGCACCAGCGCCTGCCCGGCGCCGCCGATGTCGGCGCTGACTGGACCGCAATCGGCCGGCGCCGCGCCGACGCTGACGCACAGCACCGCGTCGTAGCGGCCGGCCGGCGGCGGCTGGCCGCGCAGCAGGCTGCCGGTCGCATCCGCCGGCTCGCGTTCGGATGCGGGCGCCGCCGGCAATGCCATGCCGCCGAGCGCGGCCAGCAGCACGGCGCGCCAGGCGGCCCGCATCGCCGGCCCTACTTCTACTTGATCAGGCCTTCGGCTTTCATCGCCGCCTGCACCGCCGGACGTGCCGCCATGCGCGCCATGTAGGCGTCGAGATGGTTCAAGCCGGCGGCGTCGGCGTTGACGTACTTGTTCCAATTGACCACGGTGAACAGATAGGCGTCGGGCACCGTGAAGCCGTCGCCCATCAGGTATTGCCTGCCCTCGAGCTGCTGGTTCACCCATTGCAGCCGGCCCGCCAGCCGGGCGCGCATCGGGTCCTTGAAGTCCTCCGGCATCGCGGGGTTGAAGAACATGCCGAAGCCCTTGTGCAACTCGCTGCTGATGAAGCTGAGCCACTCCATCTGCCGGTAGCGCTCCATCGAACCCCAGGGCGCGGCGAGCTTCTTCTCCGGCACGCGGTCGCCCAGGTACTGCACGAGGACCTGGCATTCGCTGAGGCGCTGGCCATCGTCCAGCTCGAGCACGGGCACGTAGCCCTTGGGGTTGATGGTGTAGTAGTCGGTGCCGTCCGGCAGCTTGTGCGTCTTGGTGCTGGCGAGCACCGGCGTGAACGGCAGGCCGGCTTCGTGCAGCACGATGTGCACGCTGAGCGAACAGGCGCCGGGGCTGTAATAGAGCTTCATCTGGTTCTCCGCGAACAGGGGTAGGTCAAGGGGCCGGGAATCCTAAGCCAAAGGCCGCCGCAGCGCTGGCGGCCGCTTCCGGCCGCCGTGTGCGCTGGGGTAACCTACGTGCCGGAGGAACCCATGTCGCGCAGCGTACTCGACCGATCGCAGATCCATCCGGCCATTCGCGAGCGCGTGGCCAGCTACCAGGCCGCGCTGCTGCATGAAGTGCAGGCGGCGGTGCAGCAGCATGCGGTGGTCATCGTGGGCATGGCGCAGAACCCCTTTCCGCGCAAGGCGCGCCGCCTGCTGGACGCAGCCGGCGTGCCCTATCACTACCTGTCCTACGGCAGCTACTTCAGCGACTGGCGCCGCCGTCTGGCATTGAAGATGTGGACCGGCTGGCCGACCTTGCCGATGGTCTTCGTCAAGGGCGCGCTGGTCGGCGGCGCGGACGACCTGGCGCGCCTGCTGGACAGCGGCGAATTGCAGCGGCTGCTGGCCTGATGCGGCGCCGATGCGGCGGGCTGCTGGCCGGCTGGCTGCTGCTTTGGGCGCCGCTGGCGCAGGCCGCCCCGCCGGCGCTGCAGCCGTGCCGGCTGCACGGCGTGGCGCACGAGGCGCTGTGCGGCTCGGTGTCGCGCGCGCTCGATCCGGCCGACGAGCGCGGCGTGCGCATCGACGTGCATTTCGCGGTGCTGCCGGCGCTGGCGCGGCAGCCCAAGCCCGATGCGCTGTGGTTCGTCGCCGGCGGGCCGGGGCAGAGCGCGATCGCGCTGGCCGGCCCGGTCGGCGCGATGCTGGCGCGCTTCGGCAACCGTCGCGACATCGTGCTCGTCGACCAGCGCGGCACCGGCCGCAGCGCGGCGCTGCCCTGTCCCCAAGACGCCGCGACGCTGCCGCTGGCCGAGGCCATCGATCCGGTGCGCCAGCTGCAGCGCGCCCGCACCTGCCTGGCCGGGTTGCAGGCGCTGCCGCACGGCGACCTGCGCCACTACACCACGGCCATCGCCGCGATGGACCTGGAAGCGGTGCGCGAGGCGCTGGGTGCACCGCGGCTGAACCTGGTCGGCGCGTCCTACGGCACGCGCGTGGTGCTCGAATACATGCGCCGCTACCCGCAGCGGGTGCGGCGCGCGGTGCTCGACGGCGTCGCGCCGCCGGACATGGCGCTGCCGTGGGCCTCGGCGCCCGATGCGCAGGCGGCCTTCGATGCGCTGCTGCGCAGCTGCGAGGCCGAAGCTGCGTGCCGCGCGCGGCATGCGCGGCTGCGTGAACACTGGGCGGCAGTGCTGGCCTCGATGCCGCGCGAGCTGGCGCTGCCGCATCCGGCCAGCGGGCGTATGGAAACGCTGACCATGACCCGCGACATGCTGCTCGGTCTGGTGCGCTCGGCGTTGTACGCGCCGGCCACCGCGTCGGTCTTGCCTGCGGCGCTGGACGAGGCGGTGCAGGGCCGCTTCGCGCCGCTGGTCGGGCTGGCCAGCGTAGCGGCGCCGCGCGGCCGCCACGCGGTGCAGGCGCTGGCGCAGGGCATGCACTTTTCGGTGGTCTGCAGCGAGGACATGCCGAGCGCCGCGCAATGGACAGCACCGGCGCCGGCGCCGGATTTCGGCCGCGGACTCGCGCCGCTGTATCAGCAGCTGTGCCGGGACTGGCCGCGCGGCCAAGTCGACGAGGCCTTCCGTCAGCTGCCGCCGGCACCGGTGGCGACGCTGCTGCTGTCCGGCGGCATCGACCCGGCGACGCCGCCGCGGCATGGCGAGCGCGTGGCCCGTGCGCTGGGCGCGAAGGCGCGGCATGAAGTCGTCCCCAACGCCGGCCACGGCCTGCTGGCGCTGCCCTGTGTGCGCGAACTGGTCTATCGCTTCGTCGATGCCGCGGACGACGCGGCGGCACTGGCGCTCGACACCGGTTGCGCGCGCGACGTGCCACGCCCGCCGGCCTTCGTGCCGCCTGGCGCGGGAGCTGCGCCGTGATCGAGCTGCGCGGCGTGCAGCGGCGCTTCGTGCAGGGCCGCGGGCGCATGAAGCGTGTCGTGCAGGCGGTGGATGGCCTCAGCTGGCGCGCCGACGACGGCCGCATCAGCGGCCTGCTCGGCCCCAACGGCGCCGGTAAGACGACGCTGCTGCGTATCGTCGCCGGGCTGCTGCAGCCCGACGCCGGGCAGGTGCGCGTCGACGGCATCGACGTGTCCACCGATCGCGCGGCGGCGCTGGCGCGCATCGGCGTGCTCAGCGACGCGCGCGGCCTGTATCCGCGGCTGACGGCGCGCGAGAACATCGTCTACTACGGCCGGCTGCACGGCATGAGCGAGCCGGCGGCGCAGGCGCGCGTACAAAGCCTGGCGCGCACGCTGCAGATGGAGCCCTTGCTGGAGCGGCGCACCGAGGGCTTCAGCCAGGGCGAGCGCATGAAGACCGCGCTGGCGCGCGCGCTGGTGCACGACCCGCACAACATCATCCTCGACGAGCCGACCAACGGGCTGGACGTGCAGGCCACGCGCGCGCTGCGCGACGCGCTGTGCCGGCTGCGCGACGAGCAGCACAAATGCATCGTCTTTTCCACGCACCTGATGCAGGAGGTGCAACGCCTGTGCGACCGCGTGCTGGTGATGGCGCACGGCCGCGCGGTGGCCGAAGGCACGGTGGCCTCGCTGTGCGCGCAGACCGGCGACGAGGATTTCGAGCGCTGCTTCGTGCGGCTGGCCTTCGGCGGCGGCGCCGTGGCGCAAGGAACGGCATGATGGCCGCCGCCTGGACCGTGCTGCGCAAGGAGCTGCTCGACGCGCTGCGCGACCGGCGCACGCTGCTGACGATCCTGCTCAGCGCGGTGGCCGTCGGCCCGCTGGTGCTGGTGCTGATGTCCACGCTGGTGGCCGATCTGGAGCAGCGCGCCGAGGCGCGGGAGATCGTCGTCGCCGGCATCGAGCATGCGCCGACGCTGCGCAACTATCTGCAGCGGCAGACCTGGCGCATCCGGCCGGCGCTTCCCGACCACGAGAGCCGGCTGCAGCGCAACCGCGCCGGCGAGCCGCTGCTGATCGTCGGCGCGGACTTCGAGGCCGAGCTGGCGGCGGGCGAGGCGCCGCGCGTCGAGCTGGTGAGCAGCTCGGCCAATGCGCGCGCCTCCGCGTCGGCGGCGCGCGTGGCGCGGCTGCTGCAGGGCTTTTCGCAGGAGCAGGCGACGCTGCGCCTGGCCTGGCGCGGCGTGGCGCCAGCGTCGCTGCAGGCGATCGAGCTCGACGAGCGCGATCTGGCCAGCCCGGCCGCGCGTGCCGCGCAATGGGCCACGCTGGTGCCGTTCTTCCTGTTGATGGCGGTGCTGTACGGCGCGCTGCACGCGGCGCTGGATACGACGGCCGGCGAGCGCGAACGCGGCTCGCTCGAGCCGCTGCTGATCAACCCGGTGCCGCCGCTGGCGCTGGTGCTGGGCAAATGGGCGGCGGTGGCGACCGTGGCGATGCTGATCGCGCTGCTCAGCTGCGCCAGCTTCCTGCCCGGCCAGTGGCTGCTGCGCAGCGAGACGCTGGCGGCGATGTTCCGCTTCGGCTGGCGCGAGGGCGTGGTGTTCCTGGGCCTGCTGCTGCCGCTGGCCGCGGCGCTGGCGGCGCTGCTGATGGCCATCGCCATCCGCTGCCGCAGCGTCAAGGAAGCGCAGGCCAGTGCGACGGCGCTGGTGCTGCTGGTCTCGCTGCTGCCGCTGCTGACGATGTTCGACCGGCAGCGCGAGGCCGCGTGGCAGCTGGCAGTGCCGGGGCTGGCTCAGGTCGCGCTGATGGGCCGCGTGCTCGAGGGCGAGCCGATGGCGGGCTGGGAACTGCTGCTGCCGCTGGCGGTGTGCGCGGGGCTGACCGTGCTGTGCCTGGGCTTCGTCGCGCGCACGCTGCGTCACGCCGCGCTGCGCTGAGCCGCGGCCTGGTTCAGTGGCCGACCTGGATTGCGCGCTGCACTTCGCTCTGCCATGGCAGCGCGTGCACGATCTCGTTGAGGAAGCGCGCCGATTCCAGCGCGGTCAGCACTTCGCCTTCTTCGCCGATCAGGCGCAGATTGGTGACCACCGACATCGGGTCGGCCATGGCCACCACCTCGCCGCACACCTGCACCCAGTCCCAGGCCACGCCGGCTTCTCCTGCGTCGGAGCGGCCTCCCCAGATCGTCTGGCCTGAAGTGCGTGACATGCTGTCGCCGGGCATCGTGATGCGTGTGCTGAGGTGATGGAAGCGCAATTGCGATTCGCGGCCGGCCTGCCACAATAGCGGAGGCCACGCTCGAATGGACCAAGGTGTGGTAGGAGTCATGTGTTTGGTGTCGGAGGACTCGGGGTGCTGAACATGCCGGTATGTTTCCGCATCGGCCCGAGGGTTGAAAGCTGTAAATCCTGTCAGGGCCGGTTGCCGCGACTGCCGCGTCGCCGCGCCGCAGCGATCGGGGAATTCTGATGTTGCCCGGCGGCTACTCTTCGGTGCTGAAGGCCAAGGATCGTGACGAGTTGCGCGAGGAGATCGTGCGCTTCGCGCATACCTTGGGTTTCGATACCGTGGCAGCGATCACCGTGCTCGACCGCGGTGCGGCGGGCACCGAATTCATCAGTGTCGACAATACGCCGGAAGCATATTCGGATGCCTTTCGCGACTCCGGCATCATGCGCCGCGACCCGGTGATGCAGCATCTGCGTCGGCAAAGCGTGCCGATCATCTGGGACCAGCAGACCTACACCGGGCAAGGCATGGGCGAACTGTGGGAAGAGCAGGCGCGCTTCGGCTACAACACCGGCATCGCGATGGCGCTGCATCTGCCGGAAGGACGGCACTTCGTGCTCGGCGTGGACCGCGACCAGCCGCTGCCAGCGGATGCGGCGGAGCTGCAGCGCGTCGTCGCCGACCTGCAACTGTTCGCGGTGCATGCGCAGGAAGCGGCGTTGCGGCTGCTGTTGCCCGCGCAGCTGCAGCCGGAGAAGCCGCTGCTGACGCCGCGCGAGCTCGAGGCGCTGCACTGGACGATGGAAGGCAAGACGGCCTGGGAGGTCGGTGCGATCCTCGGCATCAGCGAGCGCACCGCGGTGCTGCACGTCAACAACGCGATGCACAAGCTCGGCTGCGTCAGCAAGCACGCGGCGGTGCTGAAGGCGCTGCGCCTCGGGCTGATCCATTGACGCCGCTTGCCGGATCGGCGTTGCGGGACGTTGTGGTTTGCAGGCTCAACCTGTAAGAGCTGACAGTGTCCTTTCCGCGCGGACGCTGGTGCAATGTGCCTGTGCGCCAACGAACGCACAGGCCGAATCAGAAGGAGTCCTCATGAAAAAAGCAGTGAGCCCCAAGAAGAACAAGACTGCCGTCGACGTCGTTGTGCAAAAGAAGCAGCCGAACAAGACCGGCCCGGTCGAGCTGGACCTGGAAGAACTGAAGAAGGTGTCCGGCGGCCTGCCGCGCGGCGGCTGGAAGCCGATGTAATCCGCCGCCAAGGCGCAGATCATGACGCCTAGGGGTACTTGGTGATGTGCCTCTAGGTCGATTGGCGTTATGGTTGGCCGCCATGGCCCGCCGTGACGCCCACGGGCCGGCTTGTCCGGTCCGCTTTTTTTTTGCCCGTGCCTGAGCGATGGGCTCACTCTTCAGGCCTGAAGTCGCCGAGGCGCAGCGCCAGAACTGGCTCGGCCAGGTTCAGCTGGTGCGGCCGCTGTCGCTGAGCCTGCTGACCGCCGCCGTGCTGTGCGTGCTGGTGCTGGTGCTCGGCCTGTTGTTCTTCGGCGAATACACGCGCAAGGCGCGCATCGGCGGCGTGCTGGTGCCCGACCTGGGCGTGATCCGGCTCGTGCCGCCGGTACAGGGGCGCGTGCTCGAGCGGCACGTGCAGGAAGGCCAGGCGGTGCGCTCGGGCGAATTGATGTTCGTGCTGGCGCTGGAAAGCAGCACGCTGAGCAGCGACGCGCAGGCGCGCGTGCAGCGCAGCCTCGAAGAACGCAAGCGCAGCCTGGAGGAGGCCGCGCGCCAGCAGGCGCAGCTGGCCGAAGGCGAGATGCTGTCGCTGCAGCGCCGGCTCGACGAGATGAAGCGCGAGCAGCAGCAGATCGAGGCTGAGGCGGCGCTGCACCGCCAGCGCCTGGCTCTGGCTCAGCAGTCGCTGGAGCGGCTGGAGTCGCTGAGCCGCGACCAGTTCATCTCGCCGGCCCAGGTGCAGACCAAGAAGGAGGAGGTGATCGGCCTGCAGGCGCAAGCGCAGGCGCTGCAGCGGCAGGGCGCTGCGCTGGCGCGCGACCGCGCCGTGCTCGAAGGCGAACGGCGCAGCCTGCCGACACAGTTGAGGTCGCGCCAGGGGGCGATCGAACGCGACCTGGCGGCGCTGGCGCGCGAAGCCGCCGAACAGGACGCCGTGCGCCAGATCGTCGTGCGCGCACCACAGGACGGCACGGTCAGCGCGGTGCTGGCCGAAGCAGGGCAGAGCGTGTCGCCGGCCTCGGCGCTGGCCACGCTGGTGCCGGCCGGAGCGAAGCTGCAGGCGCACCTGTTCGCGCCTTCGGGCGCGGTCGGTTTCGTGCGGCCGAACCAGGAGGTGAAGCTGCGTTTCGAGGCCTTCCCGTATCAGAAGTTCGGCCACCAGACCGGCCATGTGCTGCAGGTGTCGCGCACGCCGCTGGCGGCGCCCGAGCTGGCCGGATTGCCGCTGTCCGGTCCGGCGAGCGCGGGCGACGGGCCGGCCGAGCCGATGTTCCGCATCACCGTGGCCATGGGCTCGCCCGAGTTGCGTGCCTTCGGTACCACGCAGCCGTTGGTGGCCGGCATGCGCATGGAGGCCGACGTGCTGCTGGAGCGGCGCCGACTGATCGAGTGGTTGTTCGCCCCGGTCCTGGGATTGACGAACAGAATATGAAAGCGTGCGTTCGCATTCACGTGAAAGATGCGAAAGTGGAGACGCTTCGATGAACAGCCGCTTCGGCCGCTGGGGCGGGCTGCGCCTGGGCTTCGGCGCCAGCCGCGTGCCGGTGATCCTGCAGACCGAAGGCGCCGAATGCGGCCTGGCCTGCCTGGCGATGGTGGCGGCGGCGCACGGCCTGCGCTCGGACCTGCCGACGCTGCGCCAGCGCTTCTCGCTGTCGCTGAAGGGCGTGAACCTGCTCGACCTCGTGCGCATGGCCGAGGACTTGAAGCTGCACGCGCGGGCGTTGCGCGCCGAGATCGAAGACCTGGGCCAGCTCGATCACCCCTGCATCCTGCACTGGGACATGAACCACTTCGTGGTGCTGGTGGGGGTGAGCCGCGGCGTGGCGACGATCCACGACCCGGCGCACGGGCTGCGGCGGCTGAAGCTGGAGCAGGTGTCGCGCCACTTCACCGGCGTGGTGCTGGAGCTGACGCCGGCAGCCGACTTCGAGCCGCGGGTCGAGAAGCAGCATGTCTCGCCACGGCAGATGCTCGGGCGCATCACCGGGCTGAGGCGCTCGCTGGCGCAGATCTTCGTGCTGGCGCTGGCGCTGGAAGCCTTCATGCTGCTCAGCCCCTTCCTGATGCAGTGGGTGGTGGACGACGTGCTGGTCAGCGCCGACCGCGACCTGCTGGCCACGCTGGGCATCGGCTTCGGCCTGCTGGTGCTGATCCAGGCCGGCACGGCGGCGATCCGCTCGTGGGCGGTGCTGGTGCTGTCGGCCACCTTGAACCTGCAGTGGCTGGCCAACGTCTTCGCGCACCTGATGCGGCTGCCGGTGGAGTGGTTCGAGAAGCGCCACATCGGCGACATCTGGTCGCGCTTCTCGGCGGTGCACGAGATCCAGAAGACCCTGACCACCAGCTTCATCGAAGCCGTGCTCGACGGCCTGCTGGTGGTGCTGACGCTGGCGATGATGTTCGTCTACAGCGGCACGCTGACGGCGGTGGTGCTGGGTGCGGTGGCGGCTTATGCGCTGCTGCGCTGGGCCTTCTTCAAGCCGCTGCGCGACGCCACCGAAGAGGCGCTGGTGCACGAATCGAAGAAGTCCAGCCACTTCCTCGAATCGCTGCGCGGCGTGCAGGCGATCAAGCTGTTTAATGCGCAGGCCGACCGGCAGTCGCGCTTCACCAGCCTGGTGGTGGACACGATGAATGCCGACCTGGCCACGCGCAAGCTGGACCTGCTGTTCGCCGTATTGCATCGGCTGCTGTTCGGCCTGGAGCGCGTGGCGGTGGTGTGGATCGGCGCGCTGCTGGTGCTGGACCAGAAGTTCTCCGTCGGCATGCTGTTCGCGTTCATGGCCTACAAGGAGCAGTTCGCGACGCGTGTCAGCGGCCTGATCGACAAGGTGGTGGAGCTGAAGATGCTGCGCCTGCAGGGCGAGCGGCTGGCCGACATCGTGCTGACCGCGCCCGAGCAGGAAGAGGCTGCCAGCCATGCGCGCAAGATCGCCGGCATTCCGGTGATCGAACTGCGCGAGGTGAGCTTCGCCTATTCGGATGCCGAGCCCGAGGTGCTGTCCGGCGTCAGCCTGCGCGTCGAGCCGGGCGAGTCGGTGGCCGTGGTCGGCCCGTCGGGCTGCGGCAAGACCACGCTGCTGAAGTTGATCCTCGGCATCCACGCGCCGCAGTCCGGCGAGATGCTGATCGGCGGCGTGCCGCTGGCGCAGCTGGGGCTGCGCGCCTGGCGCGACATGGTCGGCGTGGTGATGCAGGACGAGCCGCTGTTCTCGGGCTCGATCTCCGACAACATCAGTTTCTTCGATCTGCAGCCCGACATGGACTGGGTGGTGCACTGCGCGCGCGTGGCCTCGGTGCACGACGAGATCGAGGCCATGCCGATGGGCTACCACACGCTGATCGGCGACATGGGCTCGAGCCTGTCGGGCGGGCAGAAGCAGCGCATCCTGCTGGCGCGCGCGCTGTACAAGCGGCCGAAGATCCTACTGCTGGACGAGGCCACCAGCGCGCTCGACGTCGAGGGCGAGCGTCTGGTCAACCAGGCGGTGCGGCAGCTGGCGCTGACGCGCGTGATCGTCGCGCACCGGCCGGAGACCATCGCCAGCGCCAGCCGCGTGGTGGCGCTGCACGCCGGGCGCGTGGCGCAGGATCTGCGCAGCGTCGGCCATCCGGCGAACGCTGAGCGCGAAGCCTAAAATTCGGGCCTTCCGGCCGCGCCTCGCGGCCCTTGCCGTTGGAAGGCTCATTGGTGTTCTACCCGCGCGAGTTCGACCTGATCGTCGTCGGCGGCGGCCATGCCGGCACCGAGGCGGCGCTGGCCGCCGCGCGCATGGGCTGCCGCACGCTGTTGCTGACGCACAGCCTGGAGACGCTGGGGCAGATGAGCTGCAACCCGTCGATCGGCGGCATCGGCAAGGGTCATCTGGTCAAGGAGATCGACGCGCTGGGCGGTGCGATGGCTGCGGCCACCGACGAGGCCGGCATCCAGTTCCGCATCCTCAATTCCAGCAAGGGGCCGGCGGTGCGCGCCACGCGCGCCCAGGCCGACCGCGTGCTGTACCGCGCGGCGATCCGCCGGCGGCTGGAGACGCAGCCGAAGCTGTGGCTGTTCCAGCAGGCGGTGGATGACGTGATCGTCGAAGGCGAGCAGGTGGCCGGCGTCGTGACGCAAGTCGGCGTTCGCTTCCGTGCCCGCGCGGTGGTGCTCACCGCGGGCACCTTCCTCGACGGACGGGTGCACGTGGGGCTGCAGAACTACAGCGCCGGCCGCGCCGGCGACCCGGCGGCGGCGACGCTGTCGGCGCGGCTGAAGGAGCTGAAACTGCCGCAGGGCCGCTTGAAGACCGGCACGCCGCCGCGGCTGGACGGGCGCTCGATCGATTTCTCGCGGCTGGCCGCGCAACACGGCGACAGCGACCCGGTGCCGGTGTTCAGCTTCATCGGTGATGCGGCGCAGCATCCGCGCCAGCTGCCGTGCTGGATCACGCATACCAACGAGCGCACGCACGACATCATCCGCTCGGGCTTCGACCGCAGCCCGATGTTCACCGGCGTCATCGAAGGCACCGGCCCGCGCTACTGCCCGAGCATCGAGGACAAGGTCAACCGCTTCGCCGACAAGAATGCGCACCAGATCTTCCTGGAACCCGAAGGGCTGGACACGCACGAGATCTACCCGAACGGCATCTCCACCTCGCTGCCTTTCGACATCCAGATCGCCGCGGTGCGCTCGATGGCCGGGCTGGAGAACGCCGACATCCTGCGTCCCGGCTACGCAATCGAATACGACTACTTCGACCCGCGCGAGCTGCTGCCGAGCTTCGAGACACGCTCGATCCGCGGCCTGTTCTTCGCCGGGCAGATCAACGGCACCACCGGCTACGAGGAGGCGGCGGCGCAGGGTCTGTACGCCGGTGTCAACGCGGCGCTGCAGCTGCAGCGCCGCGAGCCGCTGCATTTGCGCCGCGACCTGGCCTATCTGGGCGTGCTGGCCGACGACCTGGTGAACAAGGGCGTGACCGAGCCCTACCGCATGTTCACCAGCCGCGCCGAATACCGGCTGCAGCTGCGCGAGGACAACGCCGACCTGCGCCTGACCGAACTGGGCCGCGGGTTGGGGCTGGTGGATGACCTGCGCTGGGCGGCTTTCGAGCGCAAGCGCGAAGCCATCGCCCAGCAGATGCAGAGACTGAACAGCAGCTGGGTGAACCCGCGCTTGCTGCCTGCCGCAGATGCCGAGCGGCTGATCGGCAAGGCGCTGGACCATGAATACAGCCTGCTGGAATTGCTGCGGCGACCGGGTGTCGGCTTCGATGCGTTGGCGGCAGTGGCGCAGGCGGCCGGCATCGAGCCGATGGTTTCACGTGAAACATTGGCGGCGCAATGGGGCGAGCGGCTGGCCGACGCGGTGATCGAGCAGGTGGAGACGTCGACCAAGTACGCCGGCTATATCTCCAAGCAGAGCGAGGACGTGGCTCGGGCACAGCGTCTCGAAGATCTGCCGCTGCCCGACGACATCGATTACGGCCAGGTGAGCGCGCTGTCCTTCGAGGTGCGCCAGAAGCTGGCACGTCACAGGCCGCAGACCCTCGGGGCGGCGTCGCGACTCTCCGGCGTGACGCCGGCGGCGATTTCGCTGCTGCTGGTGCATCTGAAGAAGAAGCGGCTGGCGGCGGTGGCGGCTGCGCCGGCGGTGCCGCCCTTGCCGGACGCCGCCTGAGCGGCGCGGCCGACCCGATGAGCGCCGCCGCTCCGCTGGGCAGCGAACACCTCGCGGACCGTCTGCGACAGGGCATCGAGGCACTGAGGCTGAAGGTGTCCGACGCGCAGCAGGGCTTGCTGCTCGACTATCTGGCGCTGCTGCAGAAGTGGAACCGCGCCTACAACCTCAGCGCGGTACGCGAGCCGCTGCAGATGGTGTCGCAGCATCTGCTGGACTGTCTGGCGATCGTGTCGCCGCTGGACCGGCAACTGCATGGTGCTGCGGCCCGCGTGCTCGACGTCGGCAGCGGCGGCGGGCTGCCGGGCGTGGTCCTGGCGGTGATGCGGCCGGGTTGGCCGGTTTGCTGCGTCGACGCGGTGGCGAAGAAGGCGGCGTTCATCCGGCAAGCCGCTGTCGAGCTGGGCCTGAGGAATCTGCATGCCGAGCATGCGCGCGTGGAAACGCTGCGTCTGCCGCCGGCCGATGTCGTGGTATCGCGTGCCTTCGCGTCGCTGGCGGAATTCACCCGCTTGACGCGCGGGCAGCTGGCACCCGGTGGGGTCTGGCTTGCGATGAAGGGCAAGCTGCCCGACGACGAGATCGCTGCCCTGTCCCCGGGCGTCGTCGTGTTTCACGTGGAACCATTGCAGGTGCCTGGCCTGGATGCGCAGCGCTGCTTGATATGGATGCGTCCGGCGTGAAGCGAGCGGTGTGCCGGGAGCCTGTCGGGCCCGATCCCGAGCCCGACAGGCTCCTGGGCCGAAGACGGGCGCCCCACCGGCTCTAGTGCAGTGTTTCACGCTATGCAGCACATAAAACCGCGTCTTTGCCGCCCTGGCGTCGTTGCGAATCCTCGTGATACCTACGGGTATCACTGCGGTTTGCGCCTAGCCAGGACGACAAATCCATCGGTTTTCTTAAGTGCCGCACAGCGTGGAACACTGCACTAGGTGACCAGATTTCTGGGTTAACCTCAGCCACCGCGTGGCTCGTCGCAGCGCAGCCTCGGTGGGGTGGCGCCTTGCGCTTCGGCCCACTCGCCGCGGCTGACGAAAGGCCCTGACGCTTCCGCAACTTCGCATCCTGCCTCGCCGGCTGGCGTGGGCGGTGAGGCACCGACCGCAAGACTGCAACCGATCATGGCGCGTGTGTTCTGTGTGGCAAACCAGAAGGGCGGGGTCGGCAAGACCACCACCGCCGTCAACCTCGCCGCCGGCCTGGCGCAGGCCGGGCAGCGCGTGCTGCTGGTGGATCTGGACCCGCAGGGCAATGCGACGATGGGATCGGGCATCGACAAGCGCGCGCTGGCAGCGTCGGTCTACGACGTGCTGCTCGAAGCCGCGGCGGTGGCCGATGCGCGCGTGCGTTCAGACAAGGGCGGCTACGACGTGCTCGGCGCCAACCGCGAACTGGCCGGTGCCGAGGTCGAGCTGGTGACCCTGGAACGGCGCAACCAGCGCCTGCGCGCCGCGCTGCAGCCGGTGGCGGGCGAATACGACTTCGTGCTGATCGACTGCCCGCCATCCTTGAGCCTGCTGACGCTCAACGGCCTGTGCAGTGCGCACGGCGTAATCGTGCCGATGCAGTGCGAGTACTTCGCGCTGGAAGGGCTGTCCGACCTGGTCAACACCATCAAGCAAGTCCATGCCAACCTGAACCGCGATCTGCAGGTCATCGGCATCCTGCGCGTGATGTACGACCCGCGCATCACCCTGCAGAGCCAGGTCAGCGAGCAGTTGAAGTCGCACTTCGGCGACAAGGTCTTCGACACGGTGATTCCGCGCAACGTACGCCTGGCCGAAGCGCCGAGCTACGGCCAGCCGGGCGTGGTCTTCGACCCGGCGGCGAAGGGCGCACAGGCTTTCATCGCCTTCGCGCAAGAGTTGGTGCGCCGCGTCGCCTCGATGTGAGTATCGACCGGCGGCTGCCTGCCGCACGGCTGTCGCGCATCGAGGATGCCGGGCTGAATGCCGGCGCACCGCCGCAGCAGCGTTGGCTGGACGGCTGGCTGCTGCGCTTCTCGCCCGGCAAGGCCAAGCGCGCGCGGCATCAACGCGGTGGCAGCCGGGATGCTGCCGCTGCCGGAGAAGCTGGCGTCGTGTCAGGCGCTGTATCGCTCGGAAAGGCGGCGGATGCTGTCGCGCATCACGCCATTCTGTCAGCCGCAGGGGCTGGACGACTGGCTGGCGCAGCGCGCTCACCAGCGCTTCGAGGACACGCGCGTGATGGTCTGTATAGCCCTGTCCGCAAACAGCGTGTCGGCGTGGCCTGATGGTCTGCGACTCGAACGGCTCGCTCAAGAAGCGTACGCTCACATCGTGGGTGAAACTCGAGATACACCTCCCGAGGGTCGGTAAGCGCATGCCGACCGCCTGCGTCACAGCGCGGTGCCCCATGCCGCCCGCGTGCTGCGCGACGCCGACGGGCGGATCGTCGCGGGGGCCCAATATGCGCTGGAGGCTGAACTGGTCGGGCTCTACGACGTTTTCACCGTGCCCCGGGCGCGCGGCCGCGGGCTGTCATGCCAGCTCTGCAGCGAGCTGCCGGCACGAGCCCATGCGCAGGGCGCGCGCGGCTTACCCGCAAGTGGATGCCGACAACGTGGCGGTACGTGCCGTGTATCAGCGGCTCGGCTTCGCCGGCGCCTACAGCTGTCACTACCGCGCGTTGCCGAGCGCCGGCGACTGACGCAGTTACAGATCCAGCCCCAGCCCTTCGTCCACGCCCAGGTGCACGTTCATCGACTGCACCGCGGCGCCGCTGGCGCCCTTGCCCAGGTTGTCCAGCCGGGCCATCAGCAGCGCCTGGCGGTCATCGGCAAAGACGAAGATGTCGACGCGATTGCTGCCGTTGGCTCCCATCACGTCGAAGAAGCCCCCCGCATCCAGCGTGGCCGGGTCGGACAGCGGCATCACGCGGATGAAGCGCTCGCCTTCGTAGCGCTGGGCAAAGGCGTGCTGGATCGCCTTGCCGTCGGTTCCGGCGGCCAGTTGGCCGAAGGACAACGGCACCGTCACCGCCAGGCCTTTGTAGAAGTTGCCGACCACCGGCATGAACAGCGGCGGACCCTGCAGCCGTCCATGGACCTGCATCTCCGGCAGGTGCTTGTGCTTCAGCGTCAGTGCATAGGGGCGCGGCGCGGCCAGCCGCGGGTCGTCGCCGCGCTGGTACTGCTCGATCATCTTCTTGCCGCCGCCCGAGTAGCCGGTGATCGAACTGGCCGAGACCGGCAGCGCCGCCGGCACGATGCCCGCGTCGACCAGCGGGCGCAGCAGCAGGATGAAGGCACTCGCGTGGCAGCCGGGATTGGCGATGCGCTTGGCCGCGCGCAACGCGTCGCGCTGCCCCGGCGCCAGCTCGGGCAGGCCGAACACCCAGCCCGGTGCCGTGCGGTGCGCGGTGCTGGCGTCGATCAGGCAGGTGCGCGGGTTGGTCACCAGCGCGGCAGCCTCCCGCGCCGCATCGTCGGGCAGGCACAGAAAGGCCACGTCGGCGGCGTTCAACAGGCGGGCACGCTCGGCAGCGTCCTTGCGGCGCTCCGGGTCGATGCGCAGCAGCTCGACATCGCTGCGCTGTGCCAGGTACTCGTGGATGCGCAGCCCGGTCGTGCCTTCCTGGCCGTCTACAAAAACCTGGTACGCCATCCGCTGCTCCGCTGGTCCGAGATTGCTGTCGTGCAGCATACGTCAGGCGCCGGGGCTGTGTGCGGCAATGGCCGACAATTCGCCCATGGTCACGAAGAAACCCAAGGGCCTGGGCCTGGGCCTCGAGGCGCTGCTCGGCCCCAAGGTCAGCGATGCGGCGGCTGCCCCCGCAGCGCCGAGCACGCTGCGGCTGACCCAGCTGCATGCCGGCCGCTACCAGCCGCGCACGCGCATGGACGAAGGCTCGCTGTACGAGCTGGCGGAAAGCATCAAGAGCCAGGGCGTGATGCAGCCGGTGCTGGTGCGCCCATTGGCAGGCAGCGGCAACGACTACGAGATCATTGCCGGCGAGCGCCGCGTGCGCGCCGCCAGGCTGGCCGGGCTGGACGACGTGCCGGTGCTGGTCAAGGACGTGCCCGACGAAGCGGCCGCGGTGATGGCGCTGATCGAGAACATCCAGCGCGAAGACCTGAACCCGCTGGAAGAAGCGCAGGGCCTG